>CAJINA010000166.1 GCA_905176665.1 Olavius algarvensis Delta 4 endosymbiont
GAGGACGACCGCGCGCCATACCCTGGTCTTCTTTTGGGGCCAGGGATGGCGCTTATCGTCTATCTCAAACTGTTTGGGAAGATCTTAACTTTTTCAAGTAATTTAATGAAGCTGATCAAACTGATGCATCCAAAATTACCAAGATTGTGCATGTTACTTAGGCACAATCTGGCGCAGGACACCAATCAAGGTCTACTGGGGAGTACATACATCGGTTCAATGATGCGCTTTTCTTGATCAACCTTGAAACTGCGGGTGTGCGGACCATAGAACCAGATGCCGACAACCGTCCCGTCTGAAGCGAGCATAAACGCTCCTGGGGCGGCGTACCCATGTTTACCGCCAAACTTGCCTCTCATTTTATCCTGGCGGTCCGTTTGTGGCTCGAAAGCGGTCCAAATGCGGGAGGGAACCTTATATGCGGGGCCCACGCCAATAGCGGCATGTCTTCCCGATTGGTAATAGTTCAATTCTGATAGAATCTCCCCCTTTTTAAAAGCCTGGTTGAGATCAGCATCCCGGCTGAATCGGCCATAGTCCGTTGTACAACCGATCAATAAAGTCAGCATGGCTGCACCGGCAAATAGAACAAAGCGCAGTCCAAGGTGTTTGCTATAATAAGGTGGGCGAATCATGTCTACCTCCAAAATGATGGTTAATACCTGTTAATTATAATATGGACGATTGCCCAGAAATCAATTGCCGTGGTTATGATTGTATTTTCAGTAACATAGGTCAAAATTCATTTGGGGCATTGAAACCAGGAGTGTTCGAGTGCTAACGGTCGGAGGTTAGCGAATCTACAAACCTTGTGATATATGCGATACGCATGTAACCGGCCTGGATTTCAGGTAATGGCAGGTACCCGCAACTTAACAGAATCAGTCTGCAGGATATTTAACTAGGAGGATGTGATGAAAAAATACTTCCCGTATATCTGTTTAACGCTCCTTTTTTTAACGTTTCTGGCTCCCCCTCTCCCTGCAAATGCTGGATATAATAACGGGCTGTCCACTGGGCAGGTTATTTATGTTCCAGCGTATTCGCATATCTACATCGGAGATCGAGATGTTCCTTTCCTATTAGCAGTTACTTTGAGCATTCGGAACGTAGACCCCAATCATCCAATTAAAATCGTTTTGGCAGATTATTATGAAACAGAGGGAAAGCGGCTCAAGAAACATATTGACAAGCAAGTCACCATGAAGCCACTGGAATCTATTCGCTTCTTTATTCCTGAGAAAGATAAAAGTGGTGGATCAGGGGCAAATTTTATCGTTGAGTGGAAATCCGATAAACCTGTGAACCAACCAATTGTTGAATCAATCATGATTGGCTCAAGGGGTACCCAGGGCATTTCTTTTACCTCACGTGGCCAGGCAATCGTTAATTCAAAGTAATTCTAAACTAAAAAGCACGGATATCTGGTAGATGACATAATTAAGTATAAGGAGATTATTATGCAAGCATTAGCGATATGCGGAAGTCCACGTAGGGGAGGGAATACCGAACTTCTACTAAAAGAGGTTCTCACCGAATTGAATGTCGCTGGCTGGGAAACAGAACTCGTTAAGGTTGGTGGAACAGCAATTCGCGGTTGTATTGCGTGTGAGAAATGTTTTGAAAATAAAGACAATGAATGTTCAGTTAAAAAGGATAAATTTAACGACATCTTTTCGAAAATGCTAAAGGCTGATGCAGTGATTTTGGGCTCACCAACCTATTTTGCGGCCGTGTCCGCCGATTTGAAGGCATTTATTGAAAGGGCCGGATATGTCGCTTATGCCAACGATCACGCTTTTTCCGGTAAAATTGGGGCTGCTGTAGTAGCCGTAAGATGAAAAAGTTAAGATCTTCCCAAACAGTTTGAGATAGACGATAAGCGCCATCCCTGGCCCCAAAAGAAGACCAGGGTATGGCGCGCGGTCGTCC
>CAJINA010000167.1 GCA_905176665.1 Olavius algarvensis Delta 4 endosymbiont
AGAGGACGACCGCGCGCCATACCCTGGTCTTCTTTTGGGGCCAGGGATGGCGCTTATCGTCTATCTCAAACTGTTTGGGAAGATCTTAACTTTTTCAATATACGACTATTAGAAGCGGCATTAAAGGCTCCCATGAGACACAATATCTGCGTTAGACATGAGGTTCAAATCCTCGAAATACTCTATAGTATTCCTCCGGTTTAAACCTCATGTCTGCCTTGATCTTGAACCCCATGATAACCTTTAATACCACTTCTATAAGTATCTTATTCCTCTCAAAACCCTCAAAGTATTATAGTTTTCTACGGTTTAAACCGCTCGGCCGCCTTGACCTTGTGTCCGATGGAAACCTTTAAAGCCACTTTATGTCGTTTTTCTAAAACCAATCCGCATTGGCTGCGCTGGCACCTCGGGTTAGAGCCTCGCGGCAGCCTTGATCTTAAGCGTGACTGAAGCGCCTAAAACCACCTCTAAGATATCCCCTTAAATCTTAGACCCCATGAAAACCTTTAATACCACTTCTATAAGTATCTTATACCTCTTAAAACCCCTCAAAGTACTATAGTTTTCCCAGGTTCAAACCGCTCAGCCGCCTTGTCTGTCAGGCGCAGTTCACAGAGCGAAACCTGAACCTTGTGTCCGATAGAAACCTTTAAAGCCACTTTATGTTTTTTTCCAAACCAGGCCGCCTTGCCTGCGCATCCCTGAAACCAATTTACAGCTTGCCAAAAACCCATCCGGAAATTAAGTGGCGCTTTGCGCCGTGTTGGTATATAGTAACGGCTAGTTTCATCCTACGATCCACCCCCCCAAAAAACAGGAAAGGAATGGACAATGTCTATCTATGAGTTGCTCAAAGATGTCCCGTTGTTTAATGACTTTTCCGAACAAGAGATGCAGATTCTGGTCGAGAGGGACCCGCCGATAAAAACCTATGTGAAGGACGACCACCTGATAACCGAAGGCGAGACATCAACCACCCTCTTTCTGCTGGTGAAGGGGGTCTGCCGGATTACCAAGCAGCAGGACGGCGCCACCATTCAGCTGTCCCGCCTAAAACCAGGTGAGATATTCGGCGAAATGTCGTGGGTAACGGGCAAACCGCGCCAGAGCAATGTGGTCGCCAATGAAGACGTTACCGTGGTGGAAATGGACCAGACTTTTTTTGAGCAAATCAAACCGGAAATGAGCAATAAAATCAAAGACCACCTGATAGCACTGCTTATCAAGCGCCTGGACAATATGAACGAAGCGATCATGCGGATCTCCAAGCTGATGCGCGCTTAATCCGCATATCTCATAAAATTTTTACAAAAATGAGATAGTTGGGTCATGAGTTACGGCTACACTCTCCGGCCACGACCAGCTACCAACCCTACCTGCTGTAGCTGAGGCGATATGTATGCAGAAACTTGCCCTCCTCCTTTTGACAGCAGCCCTGCTCACCGGCAATGCGGCCGCTATGGGCGCCCGGGAATTCTCCCTGGATCAGATCACCCTGCCGCCAGACTTTAAGATTGAGGTCTTCGCGGAAAACATCCCCAATGCCCGGTCGATCACCGCAGGGCCGGAGGGCGTCTTTTTCGTGGGTTCGCGCAACGCCGGCAAGGTCTACGCCGTGATCGACGAAAACGCGGATTTCAAGGCCGACAAGGTCACCGTGATTGCCAGCGGCTTGTGGTCTCCCAACGGGGTGGCCTACCGGCGCGGAGATCTTTACGTGGCGGAAATCAACCGGGTGGTCCGCTTTCCGAATATCATGCAAAACCTCGCCTCTCCCGGCAAGCCCGTGGTGGTCAACGACACCTTTCCCGGCCGGCGCTGGCACGGCTGGAAATTCATCCGTTTCGGACCGGATGAGAAACTCTACGTACCGGTCGGCGCGCCCTGCAATGTCTGCGTTCAGAAAGATCCCCGCTTTGCCACGATCATGCGCATGGACCCGGATGGCCGGAACCTGGAAATTTACGCCCAGGGCGTCCGCAACAGTGTGGGCTTCGACTGGCATCCGCACACTGGCAACCTCTGGTTTACGGACAACGGCCGGGACTACCTGGGGGATGACCTGCCGCCGGACGAACTGAACCACGCGGTGCGCAGCGGGCAGCATTTTGGTTTCCCCTACCACCACGGAAATTTGATACCCGATCCAAAGTTCGGCAAAATTGCACCGACGGAGGCCTACTCACCGCCTGTCCAGGAACTGGGGCCGCATGTGGCCTCGCTGGGTATGCGATTTTACACCGGGCGTCAATTCCCCGAAAAATACCACAACCAGATATTCATAGCGGAACATGGCTCCTGGAACCGCAGCACCCCGATCGGCTACCGCATTCCCGTTGTGTCGCTGCAGGGATCCCGGGCCGTCGGCTACGAAGTGTTTGCCCAGGGATGGCTGCAGGCCGACCAGACCGTGGCCGGGCGGCCTGTGGATCTGGAAGTGCTGCCGGACGGCTCCCTGCTGATCAGCGACGACCACGCTGACCGGTTATACCGGATAACCTATCGCCCCTGAACTTGGACATATAACCGACAGACAACCTCCCGGCAGCATGGCCTGAGCGCCTGCCTGCTCAGCGAACTTCACAGACAGGGTTCATTCGCCGTGCGTCCCCATCTACGGCATTCAGGTTGACATATCAGACACTTTGCGTATGATGCACTCTGCCTCAAGCAGCTGTTTTGCCTGTCAACGGCATTTCAAACCGGCAATTTTGAAATCAACTTTTTCGCAGGTTGCCACGCATTATGGGCAATAGTTTAATCTACATCATTTTCGGATTGATCGGGGTTGTCGCTGGAGAAATCTACCTGCGCGGCCCGGGCGATCTTATGGTTGGCGGCATCGTGGGGTTAGTGGTGGCAGCGGTCATCAGCCAGCGCAATGCACTGGCAGCTGTCCAAAAACGCCTGAAAGCGATGGAGGGACAAATCTCAGATCTGCTAACCGGACAGACAGCGGATAGGCCGCCCGAACCCGAGGTAGACGCGGAGCCGTCCGCTGAAGGGATGCAGGCGGCGCCAGCGGACGTTGCCGCGATGAAGGAAGCAACCGAAGCCCCGGCCGCAGCCCCGCCGCGAACCGTCGATCCGCCCTCTCTGGAATTGCAGCTGCCCGATGAAATCGAATCGCCACGACCATCCCCAAAACAACCGATTACAGACCAGCCCGCGCCGGATGCCGGCGACCCCATGGACCGGGTCAAGGCATTTATCCTAGGCGGCAACCTGGTCGTCCGTGTGGGTGTGGTGGTCCTGCTCTTCGGGTTTGCGTTCCTGGTGAAATATGCCGCGGCCCGGGATCTGGTTCCCCTGGAGGTCCGCCTGGCCGCCGCCTTTGCAGCCGGCATAGCGCTGCTGGTGATCGGCTGGCGCTTGCGGCACAAACGGTTCGGATATGCGGTTACCCTGCAAGGCGGCGGCATTGGGGTGATGTACCTGACCCTGTTCGCGGCCGCCCGCCTTTTTGACCTGGTCCCCTTGCCGCTCACTTTCCTGGTCATGGTGGGCCTGGTGGTCTTTTCCGGTATCCTCGCAGTCCTGCAGGATGCCGCCGCCATGGCGGTCCTGGGCGCCGCCGGCGGCTTCATGGCACCGGTGCTGTTGTCGACCGGTACCGGCAGTCACGTAACGCTGTTCAGCTACTATGCCCTGCTCAACGCCGGGATATGCGGCATCGCCTGGTTCAAAGCCTGGCGCTGGCTCAACCTGCTGGGCTTTATCTTTACTTTCGGTATCGGTTCCGCCTGGGGAATGCAGTCCTATCGCCCGGACTATTTTATCTCCACGGAACCCTTCCTGGTACTCTTCTTCGTATTCTACCTGTCCATTTCAGTACTGTTTGCCCTGCGGCAACCGCCTCGTCTGAAAGGCTACGTGGACAGTACCCTGGTGTTCGGCCTGCCCCTGGTGGTCTTTGGCCTGCAGGTCGGCCTCGTAAAGGATATGGCATACGGGTTGGCCTTTAGTTCCCTGGTCATGGGTCTGATCTATACCGGTCTGGCCACGGTCCTGTGGCGGCGGCGGTCACGGGGTCTGGCGGCACTGGTGGAAGCCTTCCTGTCGCTGGGCGTGGTGTTCGGCAGCCTGGCCATCCCCCTGGCGCTGTCCGGCCGCTGGACAACTGTGGCCTGGAGCCTCGAAGGTGCCGGGTTGGTCTGGGTGGGATGCCGTCAACACCGCTGGACAGCGCGCAATTTCGGCCTACTGCTCCAACTCGGCTCAGGGGCCTTTTTCCTGTTTGGCAGCCATGGAACCGGTGACACCATGGCCGTGTTCAACAACCGCTTTCTGGGCGGCATGCTCGTGGGACTGGCCGGTCTGGTATCTGCATTTTTCCTGGAACGCTACCAGCATCAACTGCATCGCATGGAAAAACCCCTGGCCACGCTCAGTTTGGCCTGGGGACTGTTGTGGTGGTTCGGTACCGGGTTCGATGAAATTGACCGCCGGTTGTCCCGCCGCCACGAGCTGGTGGCAAACATGGCCTTTATCGGCTTTTCAGGCCTGGTTTTGGGCCTGCTGTTTCGGCGCCTTGATTGGCAAAAACTGCGCTGGCCGGCCCTGGGCCTGCTGCCGGCCATGGGCTTGGCGGCCCTGGTTCTTGGCGATTACCGCTACTTCAAGCACCCTTTTGAGGATTGGTGGCTGGCCGTCTGGCCGCTTACCTTCGGGGTGCACCTGTTTCTCCTGCTCAGCATGGATTCTGCCTGGCCCAGGAGAATTGCCGCCGCCTGGCACGTGGCCGGGATCCTGCTGGCCACAGCGCTGATCAGTTGGGAAGCGGGTTGGCTGCTCGACAGGCTGGCCGGCGGTGCTGCTGTCTGGGCTTTTATCGCCTGGGGGGCTGTGCCGGGAACCGTTGCGATCCTGCTGGGCAAGCTCAAAGATCAGCCGGGCTGGCCTTTCGAATCCTGGCAAGCCGCCTACCAGGGCTGGACGCCGGCCTTGCTGGCGCTGGGCCTGCTGGCCTGGACCTTGGGGGGACTCGCCCTTGACGGTGATCCCCGCCCCTTGCCTTATCTACCCCTGTTCAATCCCCTGGACCTGGTTCAGATTTTTGTTTTCCTGGTCTTGTTCCGGTGGGTCCTGAGGTCCTTGCAGGCGCCGATGGGCCCGGCCGCGGGTCTTGCGCCGGTTGTCCTGTGGACGGGCCCGGTCGCCGGTGTTTTCGGGTGGCTGACCGCCATGGTCGCCCGCACCGTCCACCACTTTGCCGATGTGCGCTACACGGCCGAAGCCCTTTTTCAATCAGACCTGTTCCAATCGTCGGTAGCGGTCCTGTGGGGGTTGCTGGCCCTGGGCTGCATGATCGCTTCCAATCGTCTGAAGCTGCGACCGGTATGGTTTACCGGGGCCGGCCTGTTGGGTATCGTGGTGATCAAACTGTTCCTGGTGGACCTGTCGGGTTCAGGCACGGTCTTTCGGATTGTTTCATTCCTGGCGGTGGGCGGTCTGATGCTGATTATCGGCTTTTTCACGCCCCTGCCCCCGGTCGCGTCGAAAGGAGAATGACTAGAATGCGATGGTCCTGGCTGTACTTGCTGTTACTGGCCGCCGCACCGGTCTTTGCGGCAGATCCGGTTTTGCACGATTTTGCCTATGGGGTGAAGATCGACGTCCCCAAGGGAACGCCGATTGCCGCCTTAAGCCTGCCGGCGCAGGTCTACAAGAACACCTACCGGGCCGACCTGGGTGATGTACGCGTATTCAATGCCGCCGGCGAACCGGTCCCGCACATGCTGCGCTATGCCCGCACCCAGGCCGCCGAGGCAGCGTGGCAGCCCCTGGCCTTTTTTCCCCTGCCGGAAGACATTAAATCGGAAGCCGACGGATACCGGGTCTATGTCCGTACGGGACCGAATGGGGCGGTGGTACGGGTCGATCCCGCGCCTGAAAGCGTTCCGGTCGAGTCTATCCGGTCGTTTCTCGTCGATGTCAGCCGTTTCAGGCGTGACCTGGTGCAGCTGCGGTTGGTGTGGCCGCCGGGAGAAAAAAACCTGATGGCCATGTTCCGCGTGGCCACCAGTGATGATCTGGTGAACTGGAAAACCATCAGTAGGCAAGCGGCAATTTCAGATGTCCGCTACGGCGGCCATCGCCTGCTCAGTGACACGATACCCTTGCGAGCGAAAACCAGGCGCTACCTGCGCCTGCAGCAGACCGATTCCGGACCGGCGGTGCCGGTTTTGCGGATCGAGGGGCAGGTGCAGCCGGAAGGCCGGGCCCCCATTCGGGCCTTCATGCAGTTGGCCGGGCGGGCGGTGCCGGACAAGTCCGGTGTTTTTGAATACCAGACCAGCGGGGCCTTCCCCATTGACCGGATCAACCTCGTCTTCGACCAGGCCAACTCCATGGCCCAGGCCACGGTATCTTCCCGGAACGATTCCCAGGCAGACTGGAAACGCCGTTTCAAAGGATTGTTCTACCGTATCGACGTGGACCACACGTCTTTAACCAGCAGCCCACAATCCGTGGCCATCTCCATGGATCGCAACTGGCAGCTGCGCGTGGATGCCAGCGGCAGCACCATCGGCAGCGCCGTGCCCCGCCTGGAAATCGACTATCGCCCCCACGACCTGTACTTCATCGCCCGCGGCAGCGGCCCCTACACCCTGGCCTACGGAAGCACCCAGGTGGAACCATTGAAAGTGAACGTGTCCGCCCTGTTCGACGGCATCAACCGGCAGCGTGGGCATGAACTCGCCCGCTGGGTACGACCGCAGCGCGACCAGATCACCCTCGGCGGCCCGCAGCGCTTGTCACCGCTGCCGAAACCGCTGCCAATGCGCCGCATCGTGCTCTGGTCCATCCTGGTGGCCGGGGTGCTGATCGTGGCGTTTATGGCCATACGGCTGGCGCGCCGCATGAATGTAAAGGAAGGTTAGGACCCATTTCAAAAAAGTCTTCTTGTGCGGCATAACCGGCAGGCGACGACGGAAGCTCGAAAAGTGTAGACGGGACCTTGAACCGGAATTCGATTCTTGAGATGGGCCTTAGTCGATAAGATCGGCCTGTTTGAATTCGCGACGCAAATCCGCAACGCGGCGGCGATTTACGCCCAGGTCCGAGTAGCCCAAGCGCGAAGCCGAGCGTATGGCAACCCGGCCAGTGGCCGGATCCCAAAGAAGCTCCAGATCATCAACAAATCGGAACAACCGGCTTTTAACCTCGGCGTGCAGGTAATGATCGGTATACGCAACGATTGTGGCGCGTGGCAGCCGGCTGACGATATCGGCGATACCTTCCCAGGCTGCGGACGGATCACCTTGCATCTGCAAGGGCGCCACGTTGTGCCCGGGGTCCGCGGCTTCCGAGGAGACGCAATTGGGTTTATGGGGACAATCGCCCAGTCTTACCGGGGACTGGTCAGTTTCTGGGCCCGCGCCTTTTGGGCTGGCTATTTCCAGTACAATCAGCGCGAGCGCCAGGCGTAAAATACCCATTAACCGGTCCTTTCACTCTTTTGTCATTTTCCGGTCTTGTCGATCTTTTTATGCCGTTCTAACCAGGCGTTCATTTCCAGGAGCGCCTGAGAAATATGGTAGTTGCCGTCGGCATACACCGCGTAGTCACCGCCCCCGCCCATGGATGAGGCGAACCGAATCGTATTGGCATAGAATTGCCAGATATCCATCCAACGTTTCTCAATGGCCTCATCAAAAGGATTGCCGTCCTGGTCGGCATATTTCCCCTTCCAGATATCGCCCATGATCTCGGTGGCCAGTTTGACATCCGCATTCGTCTTCTGGATGGTGTTTTCAAAACGCCGCCAGTGCCCGTTGACCCAGGAAGTGTCGTGGCAGTTCAGGCAGGCCGCCTGCATGGCCTTGCGGCGAGTGGTCTGCTCTTCAGGGCTGATCAGGTACTCCTTGGCCAGGGTGCCGTCCAGGCTGGTCGGCAGGGCCAGCCCCTCGCGGTTTCGGATTACGGATGTGTCCGGTTCCCGGGGATGGGGGTGGGCATAGACCAGCCCGAAAATGCGCCAGGGCAAGCGATTGTTCATCTGGTGGGTTCTTTTGGCGACCACCTCCTCATCGGCATTGACCAGCAGGCTGATGTGGCAGCTGGCACAGGTCGGGGCAGTGAAATCCTCCCCGATCTTCCAGGGCACGGCATTGAAATCCCAGGTTTTGTGCATGGCGGAATAGATATTGCCGTGCTTGCTGGCCTCGTAGACTTTGGCTGCGGGCACATCCGGACCCACATGACATTCCTTGCAGGTGTGGGGTTTACGGGCCATCTCGATGGAAAACGCATGCCGGGTATGGCAGGCCGAGCAGGAACCCAGACTCCCGTCCAGGTTGACCCGGCCGACACCCTGATTGGGCCAGCCCTTGATGACGGGAAACTCCAATTCACCGGCCAGTTCGGTATCGCGGATCTCCTTACCGGCCACCATCAGCTGGGTGCCGTGACAGTAGTAGCAGGTCTCTGCCCGGGTATCGTCGTTGGCCGGTTTGAAGGTGATGCGGCCATCTTTTCTTTCCTTGGTACCGATAATGCTGCGCTGCAGTTTCTGGTACAAAGGGTTTTCGGCCAGGTTCGCATAGGCGTTGGCCATCAGGTTGTCGGCATACTGGGCCGCTTCTTCGGCATGGCAGACAGCACAGTCCTGGGGGCTGACCACGACGTGGATATCATAGCCGTTGTGTTCAAAGGTATCGGCGTGGGCCGCGGGCCGCTGGGTGTGGCACTCGGCACACCCGACCGATGTCCCGGTCAGTTCGGCGGGGATTTTCCGCGAGGAAACCTTGCGTCCCAGACCTTCCACTGCCAGGGCCGCCTGGGGTGTCGTTTTGGCGTGGCGGCTGTTCTGCCAATCCTGAACGATCCCGGGATGCAGGCTAGCGTGGCAATCGAGACATTCGGACGTCGCATCGCTGATCGGTATCTCCGTAGCGGTCAGGCTTACGGGTAACAGGAACAACAGGCTCAGACCGAGTAAAAGGCTGATATTTCGCATGGCGTCCTCCAGGGCAAAACGGGTCATGGTAATCGACGCTTGTCTGTAAAGATTTAATTTGCAGACGACTATAGCAATTACCGCTATGCGAAGCAATTGTTATTCATCAGTTGTGCGCACGGTTGGGCTGCCTGGCAATGTGTTCAAAAAACGGTAAAAACTTGATAATAAGAAAACTTCGCGTTAAAATAAGGCATTGTCTCCTACCGCAACCTGATGCTCGATTGGACTTGATCCCAGGTTCAAACGGATGCACCCCGAAACACCACACGCCGACTTCCCACAGTCATGCGGCCCGCTTTTTCAGCACTACGGATTCCAGACCTTTCCCGGTTTTCCGAGATCTGCACAATGGGTTAAAAAATCAACCTGTTGAAAGGAAAGCAGCCATGGAAAAAGAACTCTTGAAACACATCGCCCGCCTGATGCACCAGGCCGATCCGGCGGCCAGCTTTGCCTTTGAATTCTGGGATGGGGATACCATTCGATTTGGCGGCACACCCCAGGTCATCATGCGCCTGAAATCAAAAATCTGTGGCGACCAAATCATATCCAAAGGTTTTTTAGGTTTCGGTGAGGTCTACATGACCGGCAACCTCGAGGTGAAAGGCGACCTGGGGGAACTGCTCCGTCTGGGATTGGCCATCGATTTCGACCGACACCGCCTTTCTGTCCGGCATAAGCTGTGGTGCTGTCTCCAGGCGCTGCTCAAGCGAAGCTCCCGGCAATGCGCGCCGGCCAATATTGCCTTCCATTACGATCTCGGGGATGACTTTTACGCCCAGTACCTGGATAGCACCATGACCTACTCGTGCGCCTATTTCACGACACCGGATGATTCCTTGGAACAGGCCCAACGCAACAAATACGAACACATTGCCCGCAAGCTGATGTTGCAGGCGGACGAGACACTGCTGGACATCGGCTGCGGCTGGGGCGGCATGCTCATCTATGCTGCCGAGCAATACGGGGTGCGGTGCACCGGCAATACCCTTTCGAAAAACCAGTACCGCTACGTCAATCGCATGGTCAAGCAAAGGGGGCTTGAGGGCCGGGTGACGGTCCTGTATAAGGATTACCGGCAACTGCACGGGGTATTCGACAAGGTCGTCTCCATCGGCATGTTCGAGCACGTCGGAAAAAAATACTTCCCGGTCTTCTTTCGCAGCGTGGCGCAACTGCTGAAACCCGGCGGGCTGGGCCTACTGCACACCATCGGCAAGGATGCCCCTTCCAGCAGGGATCTGTGGACGTTCAAGTATATCTTCCCCGGATCTTACCTGCCGACCCTGGCCGAAATTTGCCGGGGACTTTCCAAGATCGGCGGCTGTGTATTGGACGTGGAAAATCTGCGACTGCACTACGCCCAAACCCTGTCAAAATGGTCGGAAAACTACGAACGCAACCGTGACCAAATCAGGGACTTAGGCGATCAGAGGCTGGTCAGATGCTGGCGCCTTTTTCTCAACAGTGCCATGGTGGGATTCCGCTACGGTGAGACCCGACTTTTCCAGGTGCTCTTCTCCAATGGTCTGAACAACGCACTGCCGATCACCCGGGACCACCTCTACCATGCATAGCGACCCGTGTACCTCACGGTCGCTCCCAGGTTGTCAATATTGAACAAACGCATCGGATAAAGGCTTGACACCCCCGGTCGCCGCCCTAATTTTTAGGTATCGTGTGAGGATTTCAGTCAGCTTCTAGGCTGCGCGAGGTCTCGACCGTCGGGGCACCATCTCTACCAGGATCTCACTAACTGCCTGCTTTCAAGACCGATCTTCATCGATACGCCTTTGCATGCAGAAAGGAGAAATCCCCTATGAAAGCGCAGTAACGAGGGGAATGTTGGCAGAAGAATAGAAGAAAAGCAGAACAGAAGCACCTTGGCGCTGGACACGGGCCCGGCGGTCCCCCGGTTCGCAAGCGGTGGAAAAGGTGGGCGACACCGTTTCCAGATATCCATACCAGTCACCGTGCAGTTATGAAAGCGGGCGACCGGTTTAAACGTTCGTTCAATCAAACAGTATCCCTGTTCTCTCACCAGAAAGCGAGGTTGCCATGATCGAATTAAGAACCCTCAAATCCGAAGCTATTCCAAGTGCGTTGGAAAAAGCCGAGCAATACCGGTTGCTGAATGATCCTGAGGAGGCCGATAGCATCTGCCTCGATATCCTGGCGATTGAGCCGGACCACCAGGATGCCCTCATGCTGCGCCTGCTCGCCCTGACGGACAAATTTGTCCACAGCGGGCTCAATCCAACATTCGATCAGGCACGTGACATCGTGGCCCGGTTGGATACAAGTTATTGCAAATCCTATTACACCGGAATCCTTTACGAACGCCGGGCCAAATATCATTTTAAACAGGGTGGACCAGGATCGGGCACGGTGGCGTACGACTGGTTCGTCAAGGCCATGCAGGCTTACGCGGAAGCCCTGGCGGGATGTGACCCGGACAATCAGGATGCCCTCTTACGCTGGAACTCCTGCGCCCGGTTCATTAACAATCACCCGGAAGCGCAAGGCGAAGGCGATCAACCGGAAGGGCTGCTGGACGCATTTGAAACCCCGCATTGATGGGGCCGCATCAGGAAACGGAATCTTTCGTTTTGTACTTCTCCAGCAAGCGTTTGGTCTGATTGATACGCTTGGTGATCAAAATAGCACGCGGGCAGGCCTGGGTACATTTAAAATGATTTTCACAGGGCCAGACGCCATCAGGATGATTTAATACCGGAAACCGGATCTCAAATCCTAGGTCCCGGGTATCCGCCAGGAAACGGTAAGCCTGAGCAATGGCAGCCGGGCCCAGGAAGGCCGTATTGCCGTCCAGGACCGGACAGGCTGAGTAGCAGGACGCGCATAGGATGCAGTTGGTAGTATCATCGTATTGCATTCTCTCATCCTGAGACTGCCGGCGTTCTCCGGCGGCTACCGGCTCATCGTTTATCAGAAAAGGCTTGATCGAACGGTACTTTTCGAAAAACGCCGCCTGGTCCACGATTAGATCCCGCTGCACCGGCAGGTGCTTGAGTGGTTCCACCGTAACGGTATCCCCTTCATTGGGGGCCACCTCTTTAATGAGGGTCTTACAGGCCAGTCCGTCCTGACCGTTTATACGCATGGCGTCTGAACCACAGACACCGTGAGCACAGCTTTTCCGAAACCCGAGACTTCCATCCTGGAAACGCTTGACCTGCATGAGCGCATCCAGAAGCCGCTCGTTCGGGTCGGTTTCCACCTCGTATTCCTGAAAATAGGGCGCCTCGTCCGTGTCGGGGTTGTAGCGTTGCACTTTGAGGATGATTTTCATGGTCTACTCCTTGTAATCAATACGTGCGCGGTTTGGGCTCCCAGATAGAAATATCCACCGCTTTGTGGTCAATGCGCACCGTGTCGTCCTCCAGGTAGGCCAGGGTGTGTTTGAGCCAGTTGTCGTCGTCTCTTTCCGCGAAGTCCTCCCGACTGTGGGCGCCCCGGCTTTCCGTACGGTTGAGGGCCGAGGCGGCGGTCAGCAATGACAGGTCCAGAAGATTGCCCAATTCAATGATTTCCAGCAGATCCGTATTGAACGCGCGGCCGGTATCTTGGACACGGACGGCTCGATAACGCTCCCGCAGGGCTTGAATGTCATCCATAGCCGCCTTCATATCATCGGCATTGCGGTAGATGCCCACCTTCTCCATCATGCTGACCTGCATTTCGTCCATGATATGTCCGCCGTGAGGACCGGTGCTGCCATCGGTAAGCTGCGCGATCCAGGCGCGCGCTTCGTCCGCCACGGCCGCGGTCAACTGGGGCTGGTCGGCCTGCTTCACATAGTCGCCGATATGCTGGCCCGCCCGGCGGCCGAAGACCACGAGATCAAGCAAGCTATTGGTGCCCAGGCGGTTGGCGCCATGCACCGACACGCAGGCACATTCTCCGGCCGCGTATAGTCCGTTTACCACGGTACCGGCACCGTCCAATATGACCCGCCCCTGTACATCGGTGGGGATGCCGCCCATGGCGTAGTGGGCCGTGGGTAGCACCGGGATCGGTTTCTCCGCGGGGTCGATCCCCAGATAGGTTTTGCAGAAGCTGGTGATGTCCGGTAGTTTGGTGGCCAGGGTGGTTTCACCCAGATGCGTGGCATCCAGGTGCACGTAATCGTCTATCCGGCGATCACCGCGGATCCCCTGTCCGGCGCGCACTTCGGTCATGATGGAGCGGGCGACGATATCGCGGGGCGCCAGGTCCAGCAGGGTGGGCGAATAGCGCTCCATGAAACGCTCTCGGTCACGGTTCTGCAATATGCCACCTTCACCGCGCACAGCCTCGGATATCAGGATGCCCAGACCCATGATCCCGGTCGGATGGAACTGGAAAAACTCCATGTCCTCTAAAGGAATGCCACGCCGGGCACACACCGCCGGCCCGTCGCCGGTATTGGCAAAGGCATTGGAAGTAATCTTGAACATGCGCCCGAATCCGCCGGTAGCAAACAGAACCGCCTTGGCGGCCAGGATGTGCAGTTCACCGGTGGCCAGTTCCACGGCCACGACGCCCCGGGCGGTGTTGCCCTCCAGGATCAGATCCACCACCTGGAATTCGTCGAAAAAGGACACTTCGTTTTTGATGCACTGCTGGTAAAGGGTCTGCAGTATCATGTGCCCGGTCCGGTCCGCGGCATAGCAGGCCCGGCGCACGGGCCCTTCGCCGAAGTTGCGGGTGTGCCCGCCGAAGCGGCGCTGATCGATGCGCCCTTCCGGCGTGCGGCTGAAGGGCAGTCCGCGATTTTCAAGGTCGTAAACCGCCTGGATGGCCTCTTCAGCCAGGATATGAGCGGCCTGCTGGTCGACCAGATAGTCGCCCCCTTTGACCGTGTCGAACGCATGCCATTCCGGTTTGTCCTCCTCGACGTTACCCAGGGCCGCACTGATCCCACCCTGTGCAGCACCGGTATGGCTGCGAATGGGGTAGAGTTTGGAGAGAACCGCGGTCTTGGATCTCTGGCTGGCTTCCAGGGCCGCATACAGGCCGGCGCCGCCGGAACCGACGATCACCGTTTCGAATTGGTGAATCACGAGTGCCTCCTATGGTTAGGTTCGATTTTAATGCCCGCGGCAGGTAGCGGGATTGGACCCGGATTGCCTGCGGTGTTTATTGAAGGTGCCGGTCGGAGCGCGGTTCCGGGGGTGCGATACCTTGCATCTTGGCAACCAGCGACAACCGGTTATGCCTGCGCGAAAGCCCATGATTCAAGAGAGTGCCGGGAGAGGTGCAAGCAGATGAAAAACGCAGGGATGAACGTATGGGCTAACCGCCTGCCTGGCGGGGCAGGCGCGGCAGGTTTCGGCCCTGCCTGAAAGCATATAACCCGTTTCCCAATCATCCGACAAGCACTTTCTGACAGGGGCCCCATTTATGTCAACCGCCCTTGCCCAGATATTGCCTGACTGCCTCGGCGGCGTAACGTCCGGAAAGCAGAGCCCACTGAATGCCCGGCAGGTTTTCGTACTCGCCGCAGGTAAACGTTCCCGGAAGTCGGGGACTTTCAAGGCGATAGGGGTTGGGTGTGGGCGGTGACTGATCGGGTAGCGCATGCGCAATGCGATACGTTTCGAGATGGGCCCACCGATCAACCTCACGACCGAACCAGTCACCCAGTTCGGCCCTGACCCTGCGAACCAAGCTCTCATCGGACAGATCGGGATTTCCTAAAAGAACGACTGAAATCAATGATTTTCCCGCCGGCGCATATTGGCTCGACACCATGCTCGGAATTGCAATGTTGTTGATCAATCCGTCCCCATCACCGTTCAACATGAGATACGCCGAATGCCAGTTTGCCCGGTCGGCGGCAAAATACAGGCAGGTTTCCGCAACTGACGCGCCGCCGGGTGGCAGGTCGAGCAATCGCGACGTTTCCGGGGCATGGGTAGCCACGACAAGGGCCCGGGCCGGCAGGCGGGTCCCATCATCCAGGGCAACCCCGTTCCTGATTATCCGGCGCGCGCTTACACCGGTCTGAAAACAGTCGCCGGGCAGGCCGGCGATCAGCTGGCGCGGAATCTGTTCCATCCCGGCGGCCGGGAGGGCGGCTTCACCGGCAGCAAACATGCGCAGAACATATTGCAGCACCCGGCTGGAGGCCCGGATCCGCGGATCGAGGCAGACCCCTCCAAAAAAGGGCACGAAGAAGCGTTGGATCATGGCTTCAGAGAAACCCGCCGCCTGTAAAAACTCCATGGCGGTCGCTTCCGGCTGTTGAAAAAGCGTTTCCAGGGACCCCCGGGTAACCCGCCAGGCCAGTCCCAGCAACCGTACGCGATCAGCCAGGCTGCCGATGGGTGCGGTGATGGTGTCCAGCAGGGCCCCGGGTCGGCGCAAGGGATCGGCCAGGGTATACAACCGCCCCCGGATGCGAATCATGGCGCCGGGCGCAAAGGTTCGCAATTCAAGTCGCCTGTAGTCCAGTGTCCGCCGGGCCTCAGGGTCGGCGGTCTGCAAAACCTGGAATCCACGATCCAGGCGGAAGCCGCCCTTAAGGTCAGTGCGAATGCGCCCACCGAGCCGGCTGCCGGCCTCGAGTACCCGGACGGGGATTCCCCGGGTATGCAGGTGCCGGGCACAAGCCAGCCCGCTGATGCCCCCACCGATGATAATGACCGGTTTGTCAGTCGGAGTCATTGTCCGCTCTTGATTATGCATTGTCGTTCGTTTCTGTTTGACCATAAGTCGCGTTCGCCCCCGGGGCAAGCCGACCGGGTCTCCACCAGCCAAACAGGGCCCTGCCAAACCTCCCGCTCGCGATCCGACAACTTTATCTACCCTGTCTAATATGTTATGCTGTTTGGGTCCCAAATCAACTGGCACCCCTTCGGAGCAAGATTCCCTCTGGCAAATCCTTGCCTGTCAACAGGCTGAAAGGAGCTTTGGTATGCTGAATTTCAATTTAAGTCCGGAATTGATTGTGTTGCAACAAAAAGCGCGTGAATTTGCCCTGCAGGAAGTCCTGCCGCTGGCCTGGCGGTATGATCAACGCGACGAAACGTCACAGGAGATTATTCGCAAAGCCGAAGCGGCCGGTTTAATCAATGGGGATATTCCGGAGGAATACGGGGGCAGGGGTTTCGGATGCCTGGAAGCGGTTATCCTGACCGAAGAACTGGCGGCCGCCTGTGCTGGACTGGCCACCAGCATCTTTGACAATTCATTGGGCATGGAACCGCTTATCCTCTGCAACAATGAAGCCCTGAAGGCCAAGTATTTCCCCAAAATCCTCAACGATAAAAAATACATCGCCTTTGCGACCTCTGAACCGACCATGGGCTCGGATGTGGCGAGCCTGCGCTGCCGGGCCAAGCGTGATGGAGACGATTACATTCTCAACGGAACCAAGTACTGGGTCACCAACGGGGGGCTGGCAGACTATGTTTCCGTGTTTGCCACGGTCGATCCGAAAAGCGCCCATGCCGGTATTTGTGCCTTCATAGTCGAAACCGCCTGGGAGGGGGTCAGCGCTGGCAGGCCCATCCCTAAAATGGGACAGCGCACCTCGAATACCACCGCCATCAATCTAAAGAATGTCCGCGTACCCAAAGAAAATATGCTGGCCCCACCGGGCGAGGGCTTTATTCTGGCCATGCAGACCTTTGCCCGCACCCGCCCGTCCATCGGGGCCTTTGCCGTTGGAACCGCCCGCTCGGCCATGGAATTCGCCATCGACTACGCCAAAAAGCGGAAAGCGTTCGGGAGCAAAATCGCCGACTTTCAGTCCATCCAGCTCAAACTCGCGGAGATGTACCAGAAAGTTGAAACGGCCCGCCTGCTGGTCTGGAAGGCCGCCTGGGAGTGCGACCAGGGTGTCGATCCGAACATCAGCGCGTCGATTTCCAAAATGTATGCCACCGAAGCCGCCTTTGAAGTGGTCGACCAGGCCTTGCAGGTCATGGCCGGATACGGCTACACCCGTTTTTTTCCCATCGAAAAACTGCTGCGCGACGTTCGACTCTACCGAATCTACGAAGGCACCAGCGAGGTACAGCGGATCATCCTGGCCGGACATGTGTTGGCCGCCTACCAGGCGACCATGCCACCGTTGGAAGACCTGGCCATCGAACAGGTTGCCCATGGCGAAGATCCGTCCGCCACCAAAACCACGGGGCCCAGGTGGCGTTGCCGGGTCTGCGGCTATGTACACTGCGGGGACGAACCGCCGGATGAATGCCCCTACTGTTTCTTCCCGGCTACTGCGTTCAAGGCGGTATAACCGCCGGTTCATGTTGACCGACGGTTGGGACGAATCATTCCGGTTGGGACGAATCATTCCGGTTGGCCCTTGACAAGGGTCGGCCGGGCAAACATATTATTCGAAAGCACCGGGCCGCAACGCCGCGCCGCGGCCAAACTTGGCCAAACGCAATACGATGTGATTTTTGATTCTCAATCCAAAAAAAACCGCTATGAACAAAATTAAAGTCGCCCTAATTGGGATTGGAAACTGTGCCAGCGCGCTTGTACAAGGCATCCATCATTACAGCCAGGCAAACGCACAGGTCGTACCGGGTCTGCTGCACTGGGAGTTGGCCGGCTATACCCCGGCCGATATCGAGGTCGTCGCTGCCATCGACATTGACGCCCGCAAAGTCGGCCAGGACCTGTCAACGGCCATATACAGCCCGCCCAATTGTGCCTACAAGATCGAAAAGGATATACCGCCTGCCGGAGTTCCGGTGGTTATGGGACAGGTTCTCGATGGCATCTCAGTCCATACCCTGGACTACGCCGAAGACGAGCGCATCGTGGTAAGCGAGGCGCAGGAGGCCGCGGAGAATGACATCGTGGACCTGTTGCAGGCATCCGGAGCGGACATCCTGGTCAATTACCTCCCGGTGGGATCTGAGGAGGGGACCGGCTTTTATACCCAATGCGCGTTGCACGCCGGCGTCGGCATGGTGAATTGCATACCGGTCTTTATCGCCAGTTCGCCGGAGTGGGAGCAGCAGTTTCGACACGCCGGACTGCCGATTATCGGTGATGACATCAAGAGCCAGGTCGGTGCGACGATTCTGCATCGTGCCCTGGTGGACCTCTTTAGCCTGCGGGGCGTTAATATTCACCGGACCTATCAGATCAATGTTGGTGGCAATACCGATTTTTTAAACATGTTGAATCAAAATCGCCTGGTCTCCAAAAAGATCTCCAAATCGGAAGCGGTCCAGGCCCGCTTTGCCAAACGATTACCGGAGAATGCCTTACATGTCGGTCCCAGTGATTATGTGCCCTGGATGAATGACAACAAGGTCGCCTTTATGCGGGTGGAAGGAGAAGGCTTCGGGGGCGCCCCCGTTGAAATAGAACTGCGCTTGAGCGTGGAGGATTCACCCAACTCGGCCGGCGTGGTGATTGACGCCATCCGCAGCTGCAAGGCCGCCCTCGATCGCAACATTGGCGGCGCCCTGGATGCCGCCTCGGCCCTTTTCTGCAAACACCCGCCGCAGCAGTATGGGGATGAAGAGGCCCGCGCGCGGCTGGAACGCTTCTTGGCGGGCGATCTCAAGAATTGATCCGGCCTGGCCGGCACCGATGATATGTCCAGACCAACCCATATCCACCTTGTCCGCCACGGCCTGGTCGACAACCCCCGAAAAGTGGTCTACGGCCGCCTGCCCCGTTTCAGGCTTGCACGGCGGGGGATTGCCCAGGCACGCCAAAGCGCCGTTTACCTGAAAAGCAGGCCGGTAAACGCGCCCTTCAGCAGTCCCTTATTGCGCACCCGCCAGTCGGCCCGGGAAATACTAAACCTGATCCAATTGAAGCGAATCGGGATCTCACAACTAATCACTGAGGTGCATTCACCTTTCGAAGGCCGCCCTACTGCGAAGGTCGATGCTCTCAAAGGGGATGTGTACGCCCACACCGATGCGCAGTTTGAACATCCGCAAGACGTTCTCGCGCGGACCTTGCGGTTTTTCAAACGCAGCGTCAACCGCTACCGTGGCCGGCATATCGTGGCGGTAACGCATGGCGACATCATCGTCTTCGCTTATCTATGGGCCCTTGACAGGGTCCCGGACCCCGACTACAAGGGCCGCCTCGATTCTCTGGGAATCCCAAGTGGCTATCCGGCCCACGGTTCCGTGACCTCTTTTGCCTTCCAAAACAACTCTCAAGCGCATTTACCGGCGGTACGCTACTGGGAGCCGGCCGGCACCACCCATAAGCAAAGTCCGGTATGAGGTCCCGCGCAATCAGGGCGGCGCACTGACCCGATGGAACCCTTCGGCCAGCTCAAACGTCTCACTGTCGGCCATTTGACGGCATTCTTTGCGCAGTCGCGCCTCCAGCTTTTCAATACCGAAAGCCGCCATCTGGCTGGCGTGGCAGCGTAAAGCAGCCATCTTTTGGTCAAAGGTTGGAGTAATATCGGACCGATAGTTGATATCCTCGGCTGCGTAGAAATAGATTTCCGCAACGTTATGGGGTTCCAGGCCTTCCTCGATAAGGTCCGGGTAGGCCAAATAATCCCGGGCATAAGGGAAAATGGCATCGAGGGTTACCTGACCGACGATACGATGATCGCGATGCCAGATGTAGCGCCGGTAGGGATCCGAGGTGATCACCGTTCGGGGGCGAAAGGTACGGATCTGTCGCACGATCGATTTGCGAAATTCAGGCGTATCTTCCAATTCCTGGTCACGATACTTTAAGAAGACAACCTCTTTGACACCTAAAAGCTCGGCGGCCTGACGTTGTTCTTCTTCCCTGATGGCGATAAGCTTCTCGGGCGTGAGGCTGCGATCGCTGGTGCCTTTATCGCCGCTGGTACAGACAATGTAGATCACAGTTTTACCTGCGCCCGTCCACCGGGCCACGGTGCCGGCGGCGCCGAACTCCGCATCATCCGGATGGGCGGAAATGACCATGATATCAGCTTGGGTAGGATTCATTGGTTACCTTTTGAAGTTTGGTTCGTTTTGCATCGATCGTTTGGCGGTACTGCTCGCAAAGCCGCCTGGTGACCGCCGGCCAGGCGAACTTTAAGACAAACGCCCGGATGTCGGTCGGTGACATGTGTCCGGCCTGCCCCTGTTGCAGCACCTCCTCGAGTGTCGTTGCAATCCCTTGTGCTGTGGGCCTCTCCACGATACCACCGTTATCGCCGTTGCGAATAATTGTATTGACCAGACCCACCGGTGTGGCGACCACCGGCGTCCCGCAGGCCAGGGCCTCCAGGACCACCAGACCGAAGCTCTCGTAATAGGAGGGCAGCACCAAAAGATCAGCGGCGTTATAGTAATCGACCAGCTCGGCATGCTCCACCCGCCCGCCGAAGATGACCCGTTTGCCGATGCCCAGACGGTCGGCCATTGACCGCAGCCGCATGGTCGCGTCAGCCTCGGCGCCGTCGCCCCCGATCAGCAGGAGTTGGATATTTTTACGTTTCGCAACCAACGCCACCGCGGTCAAGAGGCGTTCTAGTCCCTTGATCGGGACAAAACGGCCGACGAAGAGCATGATCGCCACGTTCGCCTTCAGTCCCAGGCGCATACGGGCTGCGTCCTTCCCGCGTGTATCGAAAGTTGCGGTGTCGACCCCGAATGGAACCACCCCTACTTTTGAAGCCGTAATCTGCGCCTGGGCCATCAGGGTTTCTTTTTCCCGCTCGGTGGCCACCAGCAAACGATGACAGGCCTGGGCCAGGGTACGTTCCCACTGCATCCGCCGCCGTGGTTCGTCTTCAGCGGGCCCCGCCTTGAGTTTGAGACGGCCCAGGGTATGGTAGGTTACCATGTGCGGGAGGTCCCAGTCATTTTGGGCCCACAACCCCAGCCGGGCCGACAGCCAGTAATGACTGTGCAGCAGATCATAGGCGCGGCCGTCTTCAGCGGCAAATGATTTCAGCGCCTGGTAATACCCGGGCAAATGATCGTACAGTTCCGACTTGGGAATATCGCCGGCTGGTTTTCCGGCCAATTGGACCAGCCGAACATTGTCGTAGAGCGGAACGATTTTTGGGTGGTGATCGCCGCCGGCCGCTGTAAAAATATCCACCCGGTGCCCCTGTCTGCCCAGTTCCCGGGCGGTCTCTCTGACCACGATGCTCATACCGCCGGTGTTCACCGAGCCCAAAGCCCCTATGGGGCTGGAATGGATACACAGCATGGCAATGGCAAGGTTATCTGAGTCCATTTTCAATATGAATCGGCGCCCCCGGTGGGGTGCACTAAGGAAACCCGATTGTACAGCGATACAGTTTGGTGGCCCGGGCGCCAAGCCGCTGCTTGTAGGTTTCCGCCCCCTTGAGCAGATCGTAACTGGAAAAACCCTTCGCGATGGCGTCTTTGATGCTAAGCACTTTACAGAGCAATCCTACGCTGAGCGACCGGAAGTTGGGATCATACCCGCTGTTGTAAAGATAGCGGGTTGCCCGGTAGTCAAAGCCCATCACCGCTGAAACCACCCGGCCGTCAAGCTCCAATAGCCCGAGCGTCAGCATGTTCAGATCGGAAAAGGTCTTCGCCAGCGCGTGAAAATAAGTCGCCATTTGCGTGGTCATGAAGGTCGCCTTGTCCGAACGGCTGGCTTTGAACAGCTCTATGAACAAATCGACTACCGGCGGTCCGGCAGGAACGATATCGACCTGGCGGTACTGCACGGTCCCGGCCTCGTGCAGGCGCCGCAGTTTGCGCCGCAGTTCGTGGCGCTGTTTGCCGTTGAGCTGCTGTAGAAAGGCGTCCCAGGTTTGTGGCAGCTGGATCTGGTAGGCCAGGCCCTCTTCTTCACAGGTCACCGCCCAATCGTTTGACCGGGCAACCGGCAGCAGGTCCGTCCAAACCCGAGCGTCTGGGCGCACCCCCCGCAGGGTCACCCGGTGAATTCCGCTTTGCCGCAATTGCGCCAATAGGGGCTCGGCGAACCCGTTGGCTGTCCCGGGACCACGAACCACATCCAGATAATCGCAGACATTGGGACTGCCGATCAGCTCGGCGGTTGTATCGCGGCGCATAAAGGGCGCCAGGGCAATGATCTCAGTGCCCCGTTCCACGGCGACGATATGCGGCTCTTGGTCGGTTCTGAAGATAGACCACCAGGTCTGCAGCCAGGGCGGCAGCGTAAAAAGACAGTGCCAGTCCAGAGTTTTGCGCGAACGGGTCCACAGTTCGGGCAGTTCCGTCAACGTGACCGGACGCACGGTAAGCGCGGTATGTCGGGGCCCGCTTCTATTCATCGTATTCGTCAGGTATCACGGCGTTCTCCGCCCATTCAGGCGCACGGTTTCTCCGCTGCGGACCGCCTCAGCCAGAGCGTCGAGCACCCGCATGTTACGGACACTCTCCTCCGGGGCGAAGTCGAGATGGGTGCGGCCCCGGATGGCATCTGCAAAATGGACAACCAGATGCTGGTATTCATCGGCCCCGGGTGTAGACATGTTCCGGCCGCTTTCCTGGTCAACCTCGCGTAGGGTGAAGAAGGCTTCTTTTTCCCAGGGTATATAAGCGTTATGGGGCAATTCAATGGCGGCGCGGTCGCCAACCAGGGTGTAGGTCTGCTGCAACGCAGACACGAAACCGGCCTCCACCACAGCCAGCTGTCCCCCGGCAAATTTCAGGGTGGCGACCAGCTGCAGGTCAACCCCGCTGCTATGGTGGGTTGCCAGGGCCTGCACAGCAATGGGCTCCTGGCCGAAAAACCAGCGCGCCGTGCTCACGCCGTAGCACCCGACATCCATCAGGGCTCCGCCACCCTTTTCCGGCCGCAGCCTGAAGTTGGTGGCCGCCGCCAGGACCTGTGGCTCCATGCGGTAGCAAAATGCGGCCCGGATCAATTTTAAAGTGCCCAAGCGCCCCTCGGCGACCATTTGCTTCAGAAGCCGGCTACGAGGATGAAAACGGTACATGAAGCCTTCCATTAAAAGCTTGCCCGCCTTGTCGGCGGCCGCAGCCATCTCGTCGGCCTCCTGGGCATTGCAGGCGATCGGTTTTTCACACAGGACGTGTTTACCGGCGGCCAGGGCTTTCAGGGTCCATTCGTGGTGGAGGTGGTTGGGTAACGGGATATAAACGGCGGTCACCTCCGGGTCACTGATCACTGCCTCATATCCGGCCACAATGCGGTCTATCTGGTGTTTGCGAGCCAAATCGCGGGCCGCTTCGGGCCGGCGCGAACCAAGCACCGGTACCCGGCAGCCCGGCGCGGCCTGAATCGCGGGGATGACACATTTGCGGGCAATGGTTGCCGTGCCCAGAATACCCCAGTTGACCGTTTCAGACATGCAGCACCTCTGCGCGACCGCCGTTGGCCATCGACCGTGCCGCGGCCTCCAAAATGGCGACCACCTTTATGGAATCGCTCAAAGGGGCGGCCAGGGGTTCGCCGGTCAACAAGTGATCCGCCAGATTTCGGTGAAAGGCAAAATCTTCCCTTGGCGGCATCTCCGGCCGGATGACCTCGGTCCCCCCGGAGCGGTTTTTCCGCTGCAGTATGATTTGCGGCGGCATTTCGGTAGCCGGGATGTCCCGTTGTAAAAAATAAAGATCGGGGTCATGATCGTAGGCGGTTACATCCTGCCAATGGGCGACCAGTGCGCCTTCGGTACCCAGCAGGTACCACTTGGGTTTGCGACTGGCGGCAATGTCCGAATGCATGAATTCCGCTTCCCGTCCCCCGTGGAAACGGATTTGGATGCGTTCCTGATCTGCATTGGTGACATCGTGCCAGACCCTTTTGTGACGCGTGCCCCGCACCGATTCAATGGGGTCGTCAAAAAGCGCGACAATCCAGTCCAGGTAATGGGCCCCCCAGTCGTAGGCCGTTCCACCGGAAACCGGGGCATGCGAATGCCAGTAACCGCAGGGGTGCCAGAAACCGCCCACGAACGTCTCTAAATAAAACGGGTAACCGATGCGTCCGGCCTTTACGGCGTTTACAATCGCCAGGTAATCCGGGTCAAAGCGCCGGTTCTGGTGGCAGCTTAAGTGCACCTCGGCCTGGTCAGCCGCTTTTATCAGATCATTGGTTTCGCTTTGCCCCAGCGCCAGCGGTTTTTCACAAACCACGTGTTTACCGGCGGCCATGGCCTGCAGGCATAATTCAGCATGGGTGTTCGGCGGCGTGGCCACGATAACCAAATCGACGTCCGGCCGGGCGAGCAATTCAGCGCCCGTGGCACAGAGCCCAATGTCCGGAAAATCATCGCTGGCCTGGGAAAGGCGCTCCGGGTTCAGATCGCAGGCCGCCTGCAAATTTAAACCCGCCGTGTGCCGGCACCCCAGACCGTGCAGTCGCCCGACGGAAGGTGCATACCCGAGAATCCCCACACCAAGCTGCCCACCGAAGGCCTGCCCGGTAAGCAGGAGCAGCAAACGGTAGCAGAGGTGTTGAATGTCCGCATGATCAAAAGCCTGCAACGTGGTACAGGCAACCTGCCCCCGACCGGCCGGCCGGCGCACCACCACGGCCTGGTGGGTGTAGTGCCAGTCGGTGTACAAAACGGTCCGGGCATCCGGGGCAGCCACCCGCAGCGCCTGGAATGGGCCGGGAACGTAAAACGCGTCGCGCAGACGCTCAGCCGCAGGATTGTCCCGTTCGGTAAAGAGCACCCGCAGTTCGCCCGCCGGGCCCACTGCCTCCGGCTGGGCACCGAAAACGTCAGGCAAAGCAGTCGTCGCACCGTTCACGGCATGCAACCAGGCCCCACCGTTTTCCGCGTACCGAATCAATGCCTCAACAGCTTCAGCGGCCAGGTCCGGGCCGGCAGTTATTACCGCATCCGCTTTCGCATACTGTTCGAGAAATCGCTCTTCCTGGGAAATATGCACATGCGACAGGTCCCGCAAGTAATCCAGAAAAGGCGTGACCGGCAGGCCGGGTGCAGATCCAAGATAAAGGATCGAAAGAGACTTACGTTTTATCATGGCGGTCTGTTACTCCTATCGTTGAGATGAAATGTCCGGCTTTTTCAGTTCTCCTGCAAGCGCCACTGGACGCCGTCAGGGGTGTCTTCAATCCGAATATTGGCCCGTTCGAGTGCATCCCGCAAAGCATCCGCTTCTGAAAATTGCTTTCGCTGTCGAAACTGTTTTCTGAGATCCAACAGATCGTCCACCAGAGGCGCCAGAAATGCTTGCTTGTCAGGAGCTGCCTCCCCCAGAGCGCTGCCTGCGACGACGATCAAGTCGCGCAGAATCTCTCTGGCTTCCGATATGCTTTCACTGCTTTCAAGATCCTGACTGCCCTGCCAGATCGCCCTGTCCAATTCCAAAAGGGCATTGGTGACCTCGGCGGCATTTCTGCCGGTGATGGCGTGTGTGAACCTCTTTTCAATTCCATGAATCGTGTGCCAGAAGGTCGACCGGTTGGCATCATCCGGCGTCTGGTCCACCCGGGACCGGTCCGGGCTTGTGGCGTGCACGGCGGAAAGGGTTTCGCCGCGCAGCACTTGGGTCGGGAACACATCGCCCTTGGTAAACACCTGCTGTCGTTCACCCTGCATGACGATCACGCGGCCGATGCCTTTTACCGTCACCTGCCGGGTATCCAGATCTATCTCGCAGGCCGTGTGCTCGTCCAGCCCAAGCACGATCGCTTGCTCAGGCAGCTGCGCCAATAGTTTCTGAAAGCGGGCTTCACCCATGAAGCAACGCCGGGTGTCATGGGTGCCGCCCTCGGCATTATTCCAGTGGGGGACGACCACCAGATCATAACCGAAGCCGGCCAGCAGGTTGAGTCCGTCTACCCAGTGCAGGTCGGCGCCGACCTTGTAGATTTCATAGACCGGCAGGGTATGGCTCCCCACGGTCAGGGCCGCGGCACTCGCCGCCACCAGGCACGCGCCCGCTTTTATCCGCTGCTGCAGAATACCGGGTATGGGTGAGCTGTCTATCTGGCGGACCGCGTAGGTCGGACTGCCCGGTCCGATCAAGACGTAATCCGCCCGGCGCAGCGTGTGAAATGCGGTTTCGGCTTCATAAGGCGATGTCTCAGCGGCCGACTTGAAGGAAGCCACCGTCAGGGGATGCCGCACCCGATCTTTGAAATACTGGACCGCGGTCGCGGCAATCTGGGCGACATTCAACTGAAAACCAGCCGGGGTGTCCAGAAAAACCGCCCGCTGCGGCGGCGGCAGCTCGGCCAACAAGGCTTTGTGCACTTCCACCATGGTTGCGGTGAGTTCTCCGGAACCCATTAGAACGATTTTTCCGTTTCTCTGGGGCATACCGAAACTCTTCTTGTGCTATTTAGGCTACAGTGGTTGGCGTGGCTTCGAATCTCCCGCAAAACAGGTGCGATACACTGCACGTTTTGGGGGAAAGTTGCCTGTCTCGGCCACGGTCGTTGTCATTCGAACGGTTGGATTCGCCGGTACCCTGAATCGCGGCAGCCCGGCACCCGATTGGCCGTGGCTAGCAACCGGCTGAAACTAAAGTTTAGGCTAATCCGAATGGCTGGTCAATGGTGAAGCGCTCTTTGCGACTGCCTCGATACAGCGTTACCGCCCCCTTGCCATACACCCGCCAGCGTCCCGGCTCACCTTCGCCGAGCATGCCGGTCTGCTCGTCTATGCCGATGATAACGCCCTCCGGGAATAGCTTGGCAACTGTTGGTATCCAATCGCCGCCATAGGTGTCATGATGCGGCACGACGCAGATCCCGGCGCAGAGACCCAGGCCGTCTGCCATCGCTTGGTGCCACGGATCGTAGTAGCGTTCACAAAGCACCATGGCGCCGGCACTGCTGCCGGCAAGACAAGCGCCCCGTTGTTCGGCGGTCAACATGGCCTCCCAGCAAAGACTGTCGCGCAGGGTATCGGCCAGGTAGCGGGGAAAACCACCCAAAAGAAAGATGAAGTCGGATCTGCGCAGCGCCCGCGCAATAGCAGGCGCATTGGCCGAGACTTTATCAACCAGAGGGAACCATTGAACGTTGCCGGCCCCCAACTGGCGAAACCACTTTACACCATTCTCACCTGCCTTTTCATGATTACGGTCAGGCGCCGCAGCCGTCGGGATGATACTGATACGAGCGCCGACACCACCAACGACTTCCAGCGCCCGCCGATCGGCCAGGTCCATCCGGCCTGTGAACTCTGCTCCGCCTTCCAGCAGTATGTATCCCATGGTAAGTAACCTGTTCTTAAACAGCTGCACCTTAGATCAATCTTTTTCCAAGGGAAAGGTCATCGTGGCCCCATACCACCCGATGATCGATACGATGGGCATGAGAGCCGCATCGAGAACCAGGTATAAGAGATTCGCCCCGTGCGGGGCCGTCAGGACCGTGGGGTCCATAAACCGCCAGACAAAGAGAACGACAGCCAGAATGAACAGCACGACGGACAGGGGCAGCTTGACGGTAATCGGTCGGGACATTTTCGCCATGTAATTATACCACCAGGTAAACACACCGGTCACAATGGCCACGACGCTGAACAAGACCCCACCGGCCAGGCAGTGAAAAGCGGTGGTTTCGAAGGCCGTCTCACCCGTTAACAGAAAGAGAAAATTGAAAAACGGATTGGCCATGAAGAACACGATCGGGAAATGCACCGTCATAGGATGGGGATGTCTCCGGAAAAACGGATTTTTTTCCAGCAGCATTGCCGCAAACACCGGCAGCTTTACTTCCGCCACTTCCTCCACAACCAGGACGCCCACCTGCGGATAGCGATCCAGAAGATTGCTGTCATGGGGGGCGGCCTGTATGTCCGTGGTCAGATCCGTCCCCGCCTTGTGCCGGCGCATGTGCAGCCCACCTTTCCAGAATTTGCTGCCGGACACGTCGTAGACCTTGCCGTCGTAGGCCACGTAGGCTGGGTTTTCGTCCTTGCCGTTATGTTTTTCAAGCTCCTGAACTGTATATTCTTTCATTGATAAATCTACCTGTTGCGGTTGTAAAGATACCCGGGCGCACAATTTAAATGGCCACTTCTGGCTTTCAGATGAAGAGGCACTTGAGTGACTACGTCTAAACTCACCGTTGGTAAACACATCCCGGAAACATAAGCCAGCCGCCCAGACCCGTCAAGGCATGGACAATTACCGGGAACACGTCCAGTTCGGCACGGTCCTGCCAATAGGGGTTTAAACGTGCTGATGTCCGCTGCTTTTTAACCTTTCGATGCCCAGTCGCCAGCCCCACCAGGGCCTGCCCGATAGTAGGCGCGATACTCATCCCGTACCAGCTTAAACGGTTTGTAGACTTCGAGGAAGAATTTAAAAGAGGCCATTTTCAGAAAGGAGTACACCGGCGTAGCCGACAGGCTGGCTATGGTGATACGCAGCCAGAAATTGTCGATCAGCAAAATGGCGCCGGCCGGGATCAGGGCCACGAAGATCACCTCCACCACGATCCGGAAGACAAAAAAGAGATAGGATGGCCACAGGACCGGCCAGCTGAAGAACAGGCGGTAAAACAGGCCCAGCTTTTCCCGGAAGCCGCCCTGCGAGATGACGGCCAGCTTGGAAGAAAAAGAAAATCCGGCCATACCCAGAGGCCTGGCCGCCCCTATCAAACCGCCCAGCAGTAGGAGAGCCCCAACCGAAGGCGCCGCGGCCCACCAGAGTCGGGCCAGGCTAAACCCCAGCAGGCTCCAGACAGACACCAGGCCGCAAACCGTCCCAATGGCGATCGCATCCCACACCACCTGCTGCCATTGCAGGGCCAGGAGCGATCCAAGCAGCCCAAACCCTTTGCGCTCCAAGCGGTGCATGCGCCGCATATCCGAACTGGGCCACATTGAAATAAGCTGCTTGAAGAAGAACAGGGCCAACGCTACCAGCAAGGTCCGGTAATCGGTCAAGAGCTCCAGAAGGAGGCCCGGCAGCGTTTCGAAAACATAAGCGGCCAGCTGCGGCCCCCACTCCTGATCGAGCCCCAGTGAGCGTTTGCCTTTCTCCGCCCCCAGCCATTTGCGCAGGACGCGATCGGCGGCAATCAGAAAAAAAATAAGGAAAAAGAAGGATTTATAACGAAACAGGTCCGTGACGGAATCGACCGCCAGGATCCGCAAGAGTCTTTTCATGAACCAGATTTCTCCAACGTATCAGAATGTGATTGGGCTTCGAGGCGAACGTCCAGCTTGTTACGGTATTGATGGGGAATTCGCAGGTGGATGGCGTGGTACAACTCGGCAAAATAACTGGCCAGTTCCACCTGGTAGTCCAGGATCATGGTCCGGTTGGCCGGGACCGTCTCAAAGGAAACCCGGTGGTCGAAGTACATCCAGCCAAACCCGTGCGCATCCAGTCGTACCCAGGAGGCGCCGCCCGTGTGATAGCTCACATTGAGCCGCTCCGGATCGGCATTGATCCTCACTATCAGGGTGTCAATATCTGCCGGAATCGTGACCGGGTAAGTATACGTTTCATAAAATGGCCGCCTTGTGGCAAAGGCCCCCACGGCCAGAGCCAGACAGACAGCCAGGGCGACGATCAGCCCCATCCGGCGCCCCGGCTTCATTTTCACGCCCTGCGCACGCACCTGTCCGGCTGGAATGGCCAGAACAAGGTAGTAGACTGCCGCGGTCACCATCAGGTTAAGACCCAGCGACCAGAGTGTGTCGGTAAGAAAGTGCGCGCCCTGGATAATCCGGGTCGCACTCAGGGCGCTCCCCAGTACCAAACCGGTCCCGCCGCCGATATAGGCCACCCGTCGCGAACGCCGGTAGAAACCGAACAGAGATACCAGGGTGAACCCCATGGCACAGTGGCCGCAGGGAAACGAACCGCCCTGCCCCGGGATACCCGGCGCGTGGACATCCCGATACGTCCACTGACCGCCGAAAATTGTCACCTGATCCGGCCGGGGACGGCCCCAGTATTGTTTCAGGACGGCGTTGACCAGGATGCCGGAACAGATCACGGTGGTCAGCACCACCAGCAGACAGTAAGGCCGCCAGACAGCCAGGCTCCGGCGCAATTTGCCCACGAACCACCCGACGAGGGCCGCCAGGGTTACCACCAGGCCGGGGATGGTGCCATATTGATACAGCCACAACCACGGCTGTTCGTTCCCCATAAACCAGCCCCGCTCACCATCATAAAAGCGGGCGGCTATCCTCAAATCGGCGTTCGTAGCGATCAGGACAGCAGTCAACGCCAACAGCACCAGGGTAAGCCCCGCCAGTACCAACCAGCCGCGGCGGCGGCAGGCGGATAGTTTCATCCGGGGTTCGGATGGCATATGGTCGGCACGTTCCATCATTCGTTTATAGATCCGTTGATGCCCCTGCCAGATCTTGGTTCAGGCGTCGACAGTATTGTATGCTTTTATAGGTACCCCATCCGGCCAGGGGGATCCCAGGCAGCAGCAAGAGCGCCAGCCAGCGCGCTTCCGGAATCCAGACTGCCCGCAGGCCGAGGCCGGCCAGTACAAACCCCAGGCAAGCGGCAACCAGGCTGAATTCCAGCAGCAATTCCCATCCGGCCGATAGGTTTGCGAGCCCCTTCAGGGTGTCCCGGTTTTTTTGCTGTCGGGGGACTTTCAGGATATGGTAGTACAGCACATGCAAGGTCCCCCAGGAGATGACCACGGCCCCAATGACGTCCGTCACCCAATGGGACAAGGTCATGCAGCGGGCCAGCCCCATGGCCAGGGTGTAGGCCAGTACCCCGGTCCCGATCACCCAGCCGACCACCTTGAAACCGCGGCCGGCCAGGGCATAGGCCAGGGTCATCATGACAAACACCTGGGCCGTGTGCCCGCTGGTGAAACTACCGTGATAAATCCCCTCGTTTATGAAGTGCGGGCCGACTTCATACCAGGCTGTAAAGGGTTGGCTTCCGCCAAACACCAAATTCGGGCGGGCCCTGGCCACCAGCCACTTGAAGGTGTGCACCCAGGCAAACGCGGTGATCAGGGAGCCCGCCACCATGAATCCCAGGCACGGGCGCCGGCGGCAAGTCCGGCAGCGGCCTGAGGCCGCAGGCTCAAGGCATAACCTCCGAAAACAGCAACAAGAAAAATAACCGCCAGGTCACCACCCCCGGGATATTCGCCCTCGAACAGGGACTGCCCCATGAATTCGGCAAACGCGGCCCAGCCGTTCTGCCAAATCCATTTGGTCGCGGAATAGTCAACTGCGGTCGCCCAGATCATTGCCGCGGCGGAGCCGAGTAACAGACAGCCCAGCCCCCAGTGATTTCTCATATCGAATGCCATGTACGCCCCGCCACCCCGGTTGGCCAACTCGGCAGCAGCATAACATAAATCCCTAAAATTTCTAACATTGCAAACCAAATACAAGTCACTGGTACCTACAATGTTACCCTGTACGTGTCAAGTTGCGGCACCTGGTGGAGCGCTGTAATTCTGCCGACCAATCAAAACTATTGCCGGCGGTCCCGATTTCGCCTGATCTGATTTGACATCCAAACGGCAATGCATACCCTTTTTAAATAAAAGCAGAGATATACGTCTCTGCCAATTGAGCGAATCAAGGAGGCAAAACCTCATGACGAATATACCCAGTAGAGATATCACCGGTGAGTGTGTCGGCGAGTGTCGCGACACCGTCCGGGAAGCCGACGAACGCCGTCAGTCTGAAATCAATGCTTCCGAGGTCCCGGATCCGGAGCCGACCAGGAGCGTTGACAGCGCAAGATCCCGCAACGAGGCACCTGGCTTTCTAGGCGGCCATGTTTGATTGATCGACAACCGCAAATGACACATCCCATCAAGGATGGATCCGATTCGATCGGATCCATCCTTTTGCATTGACACCAAGCGTTTTACCATCCGTCTGCGCCCCACCACCAAACCGGGAGGCCGCTGGCGATCGCCACCTCGTGCGCAATAAACCCTTGACATTTCAGGCTGAACGCCCTATCTCAGTGCCATGGATGCAAAACGACAGGACAGGGTAGCCAAGTTTCGCATTTACTGGTACTGGCGCAGCTTCCTCCAGGGGTGTGCCTGCTGGATGTAACCTGACCTAACTAAAAAAACATAACCGTGGGCCACTTCAAAGGCGCCACGGTTTTTTATTTGAGGCCGTGGGAACTTTCAGACCCACGGCCTTTATTAATTAGAAAACCTGAATGAGAGACTCTCAAGGAGGTTAAAATGATTAAGGAAGCGATCATCTCAGCCATCAACGGCAAAGACTTGAGTGCTGCCGACATGGAAAAGACAATGGATCTGATCCTGGACGGCCGGGTCGCCTCATCTCAGATCGGTTCACTGGTTACGGCGTTGCGTATGAAGGGGGAGACGGTGGCGGAAATCACGGGTGCGGCCCGGGCGCTGCGCAAGCGGGCCGCACGGCTGGATCTGGACAACGGCCTGCTCTCCCTGGGGCGCGACGATATCCATGTCGAACGCGAGACCGTGCTGGCCACGACCGGTTCAGAGGCCAGCGGGACCCGTACCTTCAACATCTCCACCGCCACCATGTTCATCGCCGCAGCCGGAGGCGTCAAGATGGCCCGGCATGGGAACCGGGCCGCATCGCGCTATTTCGGAGCCGGTGATGTCCTGGAAAGCCTGGGCGTCAACCTGGAAATTTCCACCTCTGATATGGAAAAATGCATCCAGGACCTGGGCATCGGGTTTATTTTCAAACCCCTGATGAGCGGCCCCATGCAACATGTCGGGAACTTTCGAGAGGAGATGGGCATCCGTACCATTTTCAATCTCATCGCGCCGCTGATCAACCCGGCCGGAGCCGAGGCCTATGTCCTGGGCGTATACGACCCCGCTTTGACCGAGAAAATGGCGCTGGTCCTGTCCGAACTTGGTGCGACCAGTGCTTTTGTGGTACATGGGGAAATGACCAATGATGAAATCAGCCTCTGCGGCGCAACGACCGTTGCCAGGCTCGCAGCCGGCCGGGTGGAAAAGCAGGTCATCGAACCGGAAGATTATGGTTTCAAACGGGTCGGCCTCGAGGCTATCAAGGGCGGTGACGCCGCGGCCAATGCACAGATCGTACGGGATATCTTAGGCGGCGAACCAGGCCCGAAACGGGATATTGCCGTACTGAATGCCGCGGCCGCATTCATCACCGCCGGCCGCGACAACGATTTCGAATCCGGGATCGAGCGGGCCGTAGCGACGATCGATTCAGGAAAGGCCCAGTCAAAGCTGGATGCCCTGGTAGCCTTTACCGAGCAGTGCCGGCCATTCGTCAGAAAAGAATTATGATACATTTGAAAAACGTTACGTTTGATCTGAAAAAAAGTCCGACCAAAACGGTCTATCCGTTTAATTTGCCGGTCTTTCAAAAGACCCGGATGCTTGAGTTTTCATCACCGGTCACCTTTTTCTCCGGCGAAAACGGGGCCGGCAAATCCACGCTGTTGTCTGCGCTGGCGGAAAAATGCCGGATCCACGTCTGGGAAGGGGTGGAAAGAACCCGCTATGAACGCAACCCCTATGAGGGCATGTTTTACAAGTTCATTGCGGTGAACTGGACCAACGGGTCGGTGCCGGGATCGTATTTCGACTCCGAAATTTCAAGGAATTTCGCGGCCTACCTGGATGAGTGGGCCGCCTCCGACCCCGGCATCCTGGAATACTTCGGCGGAAAATCGCTGATGTCGCAGTCCCACGGTCAGTCGCTCATGTCCTTTTTCAAGGCCCGCTACCGCTTTAAAGGGCTGTACCTCCTGGACGAACCCGAAACCGCCCTGTCGCCCGGCAGCCAACTGGAATTGTTAAGGGTGCTGAAAGAAATGGGGGCTGCCGGTCATGCCCAGTTCATCATCGCCTCGCACTCCCCGATCCTGATGGCCTGCCCGGGTGCCAAGATTTACAACTTCGATAACATTCCCATCCAGAAGATCGATTACCGCGACACCGAGCATTACCGGGTTTACCGGGATTTTATGGCAGACCCCGAAAAGTATGTGTAGGAAGCTTGATCTGATGCCTGGGTGTGAGAGTGGAAATTTGCTAAATGAGATAGGATCATCCATCATCCTGGTTTCTGTCATTCTGAGGAGTAAAACGACGAAGACTCCCTTCCAATGTCTAGTCACCTTTGAATGGGAAGGACTCTTCGCTGCGCTCAGCGTGCCAAACTGTCAACCACCAGTACTTCCAAAGTCGTATCACTACCTATTGCCGCTATCCCCCACAACCACAAACGACCCCCAGAAAAGCGGATGCGCATAGCGGGCGACGAGTGAGCCATCCGGGTGGCGCAGGCCCGGGGCGTCCATCAATTCCAGCATCGAGCGCTACAGGGCCCGGGCCCAGGAAAGGCTGCCCTCTATAGTGCGCCATTTGAACAGGCCGGTGGTCAACTGATGAGCCGAACTGGTCTCCACCGGCCACACGGTGACCAGCAGGGCGCGGGCCCCGGAGTAGAAAAAGGCACGACCGAGACCGCTGACCGCTTCACTCCCCTGCCGGTCCGCCGCCCCGGTATCGCAGGCGCTGAGCACCACCAGGTCGGCATCGAGTTTGAGGGACAGGACCTCGCCCATGGTCAGCAGGCCGTCTTCTTCCTTACCGGTGACATCCGGGGAAGAGAGGGCCAGGGCCGGCTGGGACAACCCGTCGAGGTCACCGGGCCGCAGGGCATGGGTGGCAAAGGCCACGACTTTCTTGCCCGCCAAGTCCTGGGTCTTGACCGTGGTTTCCGAGGCGTCCGCGCCCAGGTAGATATCCCGGGAAGGGTCAGCACCCAACTCCGCGCCAATTTCCCTGATTTCGGCGGCCGTGTCCGGGAGACGGTTTAGTTGCTCCAGGCCAACCGACGTGAGGGCGGCATTGTCCAGAACACCCTCTTCACTGACCCGGATACCGCGAATTTGAATGGCCTGCCCCCCCTGGCCTCTACGTGCCAGCCTGGCTGCCGGGCTGGTGGCCGCTTCCAGTTGATCCGCGTTGAAGATGGGATCTCCGAATCCAATGAAGGGTTCCCGGTCCTCATTCCCGGGCGGCAAGGTCCGCAGCGTGAGCAGAGACGCAGCCGAAGGCAATCGGGTAATGGACACCCGCTTGATCAGCCAGGGTATATGGCGATAACTCTCGAAGCGCACAGCATCATCCCGGGCGGGACTACCCGGCGCCGTCGGTAGCAGCGCAAGCGGCAACTGGTCGAGCGGTCCTTTAACGACCACGAGCAGATCGGTGGCACGCTGCCAGGCCCCGGCCACCGGGGCCAATAACTGATCATAGAGCGTGTAGGCTGTTTCCGTATCGAATTCGGGAATGTCGCTGAGCATCTGAGCGTCGGGTTTCAAGGCGCTGCGCAACCCGATGACCTTTTTGGCCAGTGCTTCCCGCCCCAACTCTATGACGGTAAACACCGGTTCGCCCTGGGCTGGAATGGCCCATACGCAAGTCCTGTCTGCCAGGGTCCAGATGCTGATAAAGGCTTCACTGGCCCCCAGCTGGGCCTGGATTGTTGCCATCGTCGGCGGTTGCGGGGTCACGTAGTCGGTATATTTCGGGAATTCGACCGTTATCCGCGTCTGGATCGCCGTTCGTGCTGCGGAAAGGGTGTGGATGCTGTTTTCAAGGGCGGCCAAAGCGGTGCTGTTGGCACCCCCTTGTGACGCGGCCAGGTTGTAATAGGCGGCCTTGAGACTTTTTATCTTTTTGGCGGCATCCTGTTCCTGGCGGACCAACTCGGCCAGCTGTGGATCAGACAGGGAGGCCGCCCGGGCACTGCTTTCTCCCAGGGCGCTGTTAACCCGGGTTTGCCGTGCATCGGCCAGTTGAAAAAGCTCGGTGACAAGATGACGGCGTTCTGCCCGGTCTGTATTCTGCAGATAAATATCCAGCAGCAGATCGATATAGCGGTTCAGCAACAGGTCCGCCCGCCGCTGCATCTCAAAGCCGGTGCCGGGTTCCTGTAAAATCGCCAGCAAACCGGGAACAGCTTGTGCAAAGGCTGACCGGGCCGCCGCTGTCTGCCGCTCCCGGTAGAGCATGAGGGCTTCCAGGGCTTTTTGCTCGGCTTCATTTAAGGTGTTGTCTATTTTGAGGACTTCATTTTCGACACGGGTCGCCCGAATCAGGTCCCGCGCCGCTTGCATGCGCCGATTCTCGATCAAGGTCAGGATCAAGCTGGTATTGCGGTGGGCATAGCGCCGGAACAGGTAAGTATTGTCCCGCATCCCATCCAGGGCGGGGTCATAGGCCGCCATGGCAGCCGCAAAATCGTAGTCGGCACAAAGGACGGCCGCCTGGAACAAGCCGGCCTTTATCATGACATCTTCTTCTTTGGGCAAACGCAGATCCTCCAGAATCTTTTTCTGGGCCGCGGCCAGAATCTTGGCGTTGGCCAGGTCCCCCTTGGCCAGCAGGACCCCTCCCAGGGTCTGCAGGGCAATCGCCGTTATTCCCGTTTGCCGGCCGTAAATCTGGACCGCGTGTTTAACCCCCCAGCGGGCTTCTTTTTCGGCTTCCATCAGACGTCCCTGGCGCTGCAGGTTGACCGCCAGGTCCAGTTCGGCATAAACAGCTTCGATCGGACGCTGACGACGCATCTGGCTCTGGTAACTGAGTACGCGAACGCGTTTCTCGTAAGCCTGGTCGTATAACCCCTGGGCCTCGAGGAGTTCCGCCTCAGCAGCCAGGATATCGTTTTCATTGCCGACATCATGGACACCACTATCAACTATCAAGCTATACCGTGCGGCGGCCGGAACCTTCTGGTATTCGAGGTAAGCCTGCTCGATCGCAGCTTCCGCACGATCAAACTCTCCCATACGGGTCAAAATGCGGGCTTGAAAGCCCAGGTAGGGTCCAAACCGGAAATGGCCTTCTTTAAGATTTAAAAGTGATTCTTTGCTGAGGTTGAAAGCTGCCTCATAGCGTCCGGCCTGCATCTCGATCTTGGCCAGCCGGCGATAGAGAAATGAATCCCGGATACGGGCCGTCTCACCATAGGCAATCGCCCATCGAATATCCCTGGCCGCAGCCTCGAAACGGTATAGTTCGTAGCGGGCATTGGCCCGGCTTTTATGAAAGTGGAATATGTCTGCGGCTCGCCCGGTCGGTGGGCTGCTGTCCGCTATCCGGAAAATTTTCGTCATGTACTCGTTTTCATTCTCCGGCTGTTCCAGAATAGCCAGGATGTCATCCAACTTGCGCGGCGGGGGCGACAAGGGAATGCCCTGCATGCTGAGGACCACGTCGCGGGCCTGCTCGAAGCTCATCTGGCTGTCATTCCTCTTTCCAGTTGTCTGGCAGGCGCTCGAAACAATTAGGACCAAAAATAGGAGAAGTATCTTTTTTATCCTCATGGTTTCCTCTTGGCAGTTGGCAAAAGTTGGAGATTATATAGTGTTTGATCCTGACCGGAACGTCAGCCGCCGGCGGCGGCGCCGGCATCGAAGACTTTAAAATTGGTGGGTTTGAAGCGGTCCGGGCTGACCGCATCGATGGTCGCCCGGATCTCTTCGGTCGCAAAAGGGCTGGCCGGGCTGGCCGACATGAAACCGATCAGCGCCAGGTTGACGGCCATGGGGGCCTCCAGCGACAGGGCGATCTTACCGGCGTCCACAGACCGGCATTGAATCTGCTTCTCTTCCAGATAGGAGCGGACACGCTCGTCTGGAAAACTATTTACATCACTGTTGACGTAGAGCTGACTTTGCGGGGCCAAAAACGGCAGGTTTCGGCAGGCTTCGTGTTTTTCCAGGGCCAGCAAGTGCTGGCAGGCCCCGGCATTGACCAGGCTGCTGTTCACATCGCCCAGCCGCAGGTGCGAAATGACCGAACCGCCGCGCTGGGCCATCCCGTGGGTTTCGGCCCCCAGCACATCCAGCCCTCTGGTCAGGGCTGTGCGGGCAAGCACTTTGGTCATGAATAAGATTCCCTGGCCTCCCAGGCCGCAAAGTACCATGTTGATGCTTTCCATGTCTCACCCTTTCACAATATATCCGTTCATTTCTCCAGTCGTCATATTCCTTTGCATCCGTAAACGGTCTTGAAGAGCCAACCGGACCACTCCTTATAACGCTATTCTTCCTCGATGGCGCCTTTGGGGCACACCAGCAGACAGACACCGCACTCGGCGCAGAGCATCGGATCTACCCGGGGCTGCTCTTCCACCTGATCTTTATAGAGGGCCGGACATTCGAACCGGTCATGACAGAACCCGCACAGGTCGCAGTTGTCATTTATCGTAACCGGTTTCCGGTTCGGTATGGCTCCCCGATGGTCGTTGATCACGCAGGGGTGCCGGGCGATTATCACGGCGATGCCCCCGTCAGGGTCTCCTACATATGCGGCGGCTTTCTTAAGCAGGGCACGCATGTTGTTCACGTCATAAGGATCAACCACCTCAACAAAATCAATGCCGCAGCCGGTGACGACCCGTTCGAGGCTGATGGACTTGCCCATGCTCCCGTCAGCCCTGATACCCGTGGAAATCGCGGGCTGCATTCCGGTCATGGCCGTGGTCTCATTGTCCAGGAGTACCAGGATGAACCGGGCGTCGTTGTATACCGCGTTGATCAGACCGGCTGTACCAGAATGAAAGAAGGTCGAATCCCCCATGGTCGCCACCACAGGCTGGGCCACGTCATCCTGCTTGAAGGCCTGGACAAACCCGGAACCTAAAGTGATGCCGGCCCCCATATCCAGGCAGGTATCCACCCCGCCGAGATTCATTCCCAGCGTGTAGCAGCCGATATCGGAGGTGTAGATGGCTTTGGGCTGGGCCTTGCGAATCGCGAAGAATGACGCCCGATGGGGACACCCGGCACAGAGTGTGGGCTTGCGGATGGGCAGTTCGAGCGACTGCACCAGTTCCATTGCGGCCGGTTCACCATGGCTTTTCAACAGCGCCAGTCCGTTTTCAGCGAGAACCGCGTTCAGGGCCTTTTCCACAATCTGCGGCACCAGCTCACCTTCCGAGGGAATATGGCCTGAAAGCCGTCCCAGGACTTTGGTCTTGTCGCGCAGGAACAACTCGATGACGGTATCCGTCTCTTCCACCACCAGCACACGTTCGCAGGCAACCATGAACTCGTCCGCCAGTTGTTCCGGGAATGGATAGGGAGCCCCCAACTTGAGCAGCGGTATGTCCCGCCGCTCGCTTTCCGCTAAAAGATCCTTGACCACGGCCCAGGACACGCCGCCGGCAATAACGCCCAATGGATAGGACTGCCCCGGCGCCAGGTCGTGAGCGTTAAAAGGTGTGAGGGTGTTGAAAGTTTCGCCGATCTTTTTTAATTTGCGGTTCAGTTCGGCGTGGAGCATGAATCTAAAGCGGGGCGTGGCTGCCCAGCGGGCCGGATTCTTTTCAAAGACCGCCTTGTCCGGGTTGACGTTGAGTTCACCGGGAACGATGTTCTGGCGTCCGTGGCAAACCCGGATGGCCGGCCGCAGAATAACCGGCACACCGAATTCTGCGGACAGCTCCATGGCCTGGACCGCCATCTCCCGGGCCTCCTGGGGCGTCGCCGGATCGAACACCGGCACCTTGGCCAGTCGGGCCATGAGGCGCGTGTCTTGTTCGGTCTGCGATGAATGCGGTCCGGGATCGTCACAGGAGATGATGACCAACCCCCCGGTGGTCCCGAGATAGGCGGCGCTCATCAGCGAATCGGCCGCCACGTTCAGGCCCACCTGCTTCATACAGACGGCCGCTCTTTTGCCGGCGATCGCCGCGGCATAGGCATTGTCCAGGGCTACCTTTTCATTGGTAGACCACTCGACATAGGTATTCAATCGGGAGGACTTCACCAAGCGAACCACCTCCGGCAGGATTTCCGAGCTGGGCGTACCCGGGTAGGAGGTAACCACCTGGCAGCCGGCTTCCAGCAGTCCCAGGGCGATCGCGCCGTTTCCGAGTAAGAATTCAGCGGGCATTTTTCATCCCTTTTAGTGAAAGTGTTCTTGGTTTAGGTACGACCACGTACTTTTTGAGAAAAGGGTTCAAGGGGGCGAGGGCTCAAACCCATTTAGGGCTTAACAGCATTTCACATGGCCCCTGGGACCCTATTCCTTTTGCTTTTTCGCCTGGTCGATCAGTTCCAGCAAAGAGAGCATCTTGGGTTTGACCTTGCCGCTGAAGGCCTGTTCATACGCTTCGGTGGTCAACTCACCCTGCAGATAAGCCTGGACATCGAAGTGGGTGTGCCAGCAATCCAGGGTTTTAAAGCAGGGCTGCCCCTGGTTTTCCTGGCGGCAATAGGAGAAGTAGATCTGGTGCCCCAGGCGGGGGCAGCGGATCTGATAGTCGTCTGCGGGTGGGGTCTTTTTTTGTGACATTGTAAAAAATGATCCCGGAGGCCGAAGCCTCCGGGAATTTCGAAACCATTAAAGAACGCGCACGTTAGCCTTTATATTGCTGCGGCTTGGGCAGGGGTGCAATGTCGGCCAGGGCGCGCTCAATCTCATCCTCGGCCAGTTCGTGGTCGGCCAGCTTGCCGGAGAGGTAGGCCTCGTAGGCGGCCATATCGACCAACCCGTGTCCACTCCAGTTAAAGAGGATTGTCTTTTCCTTGCCTTCCTCCTTGGCCTTGAGGGCCTCGCGAATGGTGGCCGCCACAGCATGGTCGGTTTCCGGGGCACTGATGTAGCCCTCTGACCTGGCAAAGGTAATGCCGGCCTGGAAGGTTTCCAGCTGGGGAATGGCGACTGGTCGAAAAAGGTTGTCCAACAGCAGCTGACTGACAACGGGGGCCATGCCGTGATAACGCAGGCCGCCGGCGTGAATGCCTTCCGGCACGAAAGTGTGCCCCAGGGTGTGCATGGGCAGCAGCGGTGTCATCTGGACGGTGTCACCGAAATCGTAGGAAAATGACCCCTTGGTCATGGTGGGGCACGATGTCGGCTCAACGCCGATGATGTCGATGTCCTTCCCGTTGATCTTGTCCCGCACGAATGGCAGCGCCAGGCCTGCAAAATTGCTGCCGCCACCGGCACAGCCAATGATGACATCGGGGTAGTCCCCCGCTATTTCCATCTGTTTCTGGGCTTCCAGGCCAATAACAGTCTGGTGCAGCATGACGTGGTTCAACACGCTGCCCAGGGAGTATTTGGTGTCCTCATCACCGACTGCGGCCTCGACCGCTTCGCTGATGGCAATGCCGAGGCTGCCGGGGGAATCTGGATTCTGCTCCAGGATGGTGCGCCCGGCATTGGTCTCCGTACTGGGGCTGGGCACACAGGAGCCGCACCAGGTTTCCATCATGATCCGGCGGTAGGGTTTCTGCTGATAGCTGACCTTGACCATGTAGACCTTACACTCCAGGCCGAAGAGCGCACAGCAAAAAGAGAGCGCACTGCCCCACTGGCCGGCCCCGGTTTCCGTGGTAATGCGTTTGGTTCCGGAGATCTTGTTGTAGTAAGCCTGGGCAATGGCCGTGTTGGGTTTGTGACTGCCCGCGGGGCTGACACCCTCATTTTTGAAATAGATCTTGGCGGGCGTATCCAGGAATTTCTCCAGAGAATAGGCCCGGTAAAGAGGCGATGGTCGCCAGATCTGGTATTTTGCCATAACTTCATCGGGGATATCGATCCAGCGCTCCTGGCTGACTTCCTGTTCGATGAGGGGCATGGGAAAAATCGGGGCCAGATCCTCGGGACCGCAGGGTTGTCCAGTTCCGGGATGCAGCGGCGGTTCCATGGGCGTGGGCATGTCGGCGGCAATATTGTACCATTTGCGGGGCAGTTCCGATTCTGGCAAAAATATTTTCTTGACCTCCATAGCGCCTCCTTTTCGGTTTTGTCGGGCAGTTTGGTTTTTAGCGTACAGTTGCAGATTATGAATAGAAGCAGCCGCAAAAGCTGCTATTTCGCGTGCGCGGACAGGGCTCACCATACCCCAATCCGGGGGGACCTGCAAACAGAAAATTGGCGGGGAGTGCGGATGGAAGTCAGCTAGAGAGGTTGATTCCGGGATTGGGCCAATCAGGCTTCGCCAAAGGCTACGCCCGACAGGAAGCCTTTTTTGAGATGGGTTCTATTTGTCCGGATCAAATTCCCCGTCGATTATTTCAGTGAGCACACCGCAGGTATCCGCCGGCGGCATAATAAAAGCATAGCGGTTACCCATCAACCGACGCGGTTTTTCGTCGATCAGCCGGGCGCCTTTTTGCTTGAGTTCGTCCAAGCCGGCCGCAACGTCATCCACGCGGTATGAAATCAGAAAAACGCCTTCGCCTTTTTTTTCAATGAAGCGGGCCACATCTCCATCGGGCGTTGTGGATTCCATCAGTTCAAGAGCCACGGTTCCCAGATAATAGCGGGCCACCTTGATTTTTTCCTGCTCGGCGATGTATTCGAGGGCAAGCTCCAATCCAAATGTGTCTTCGTAGATTTTGCGGGCGCTGGCAAGGTCCTTGACAGCAATACAGATATGGTCGATCTCCTTGGCTTTCACATCAGTTCTCCTTGGCTTGCTTCTCTCGAATAGCCCGGACAATTTTATCCGGCGTGATCGGGTAATCCTCAAAGTATACCCCTACAGCATTGCTGACGGCCGCGCAGTAGGCCTGGGCGGCGGACATGGCAATGGACATGCCGGCTTCCTTGGCGCCGTAGGGCCCATCCGGGTCGACGGATTCCACAATGATGGCGTTTATCGGGGGCATGTCGGCGGCCAGCGGCAGCCGATAGTCGAGTGCGGTGGGATTCAAGACCGCACCGTCCTTCCAAACATGCTCTTCGGTCAGCATGCCGCCCTGCCCCCCCATGGCCACCGAACCCTCGAACTGCCCCTCCAGAACCAGGGGATTGAGGGCGTAACCCACATCCTGGGCAGCCGTCACTTCCAGAACAGTCACTTGCCCGGTTTCGGGGTCGACCGCGACCTCGCAGATCGTCGTGCCGAAAGAAAAAGCCCCGCACATCTGGCCGTGGGGATTTTGCACCCACTCGCGCTTGTGGTCCACCTTGGGCCAGTAGGCCCCTTCACCGCTCGGCGCCCGGCCCTTTACCAGCCCCATCCGGATGGCCTTTTTTATATGAATGGCCCTTTCCGGGTCACCTTTGACGCTGATCATGCGGTCCCGCGCAACCAGGTCGCCCACATCGGCATTCAGCAGTTCAGAGGCGGTCAACAGGACCTTTTTCATTACGTCCCGGGCGGCCAGCTTGACGGCGTGCCCCCCGATAAACGTGGACACCTGGGAATAGGATCCCGGGTCGGAGGGCGTGACCTCTGTATCGGCCGTCACCAGCTGGATATCTTCCGGACGGATGCCCAACTCCTCCGCCGCAATCTGGACCAACATGTTGTCATTGCCCTGGCCGTTGTCCACCACGCCGGAGATGACCGTGGCGCCGCCGTCTTCGTTGAATTTGATGATGGCCTGGCTGCCGCCCCGGATGCCCATGGGAAAACCGGTCTGCACTGAGTTGGTGCCGATACCGATGCCGTGAAACGGCGGTAGGTTACCCCATTTATCAGCCCAGCGGGCCTTTTCAGCCGCCTTCTCGATCGTCTTCTGCATGGCGCAACTGGCCACCAGGGAGCCCGTGTTGGTATATTCTCCGGGCTGCCGGGCGTTCACCACGCGAATTTGCACCGGGTCAAGGCCCAGGTGTTCGGCGATCAGGTCAAGCTGGGTATCCACCCCGCAGGCAAATCCCCGGCCGTGCATGCGGATCATGCCCCTGATCGGCTTATTGGTATAGATGCGATAGCCATTGTAGCGCACGTGGTCCATGCGGTAGGCCTGCTCCATGCATAGAAACGGCACGCTGGTGGCAATGGGTCCGGTGCTGCTGTAGGCGCCTCCGTCCATGTAACAGGTAATGTCCCGGGCCAGGACCCGCCCTTCCTGATCAACGCCGGTTTTGATGGTTGTAGTCAGCGCATGCCCCTGGCGGGTGGCAATGGAGTTCTCTTCCCGCGTAAAGGCGATCTTGACGGGCCGCCGGGCCTTTTTGGCCAGCAGCGCACAGATCATGTCGGCCGGTGAGATCTCGCTGCGCCCCCCAAAAGCGCCCCCGATGGCGATTTTGCGTACCCGGACCTTGTTCAGCGGTATGCCGAGCAGGTTGGATAGGGGTTTGGATTTCATGTGCGGGCCCGCGTTGGGCATCCACATCTCCAGGTTGCCGTCCAGGTCCCACTGGGCAACCACCGCATAGGGCTCGGCCTGGAAATAGGAATCCTCGGGGGCCGCGTAGGTGTCTTCCCTCACATAGTGGGACTTTTTGAAACCCGCCTCAACATCGCCCACCTCGATGGGCACATGAATATTGATGTTGTTGGGAAAATCGTCGTGCAGCTGGGGGGCGTCCGGGGCCATGGCCGCCATCGGGTCGAACACCGGGTCCAGCACTTCGTAGTCCACCTGGATCAAATCCAGAGCCGCCAGGGCGGTCTCCGCGTCCACAGCGGCCACGGCAGCCACATCCTCGCCGATATAGCGGACCTTGTCCGTGGTCAGCATCTGCTGATCGAGGGTATACCGAAAGACGCCCCATTTGCGTCCCAGGGTTTCCGCCCCGATGATTACGGCCTTCACGCCCGGCAGGCGCTCGGCAGCCGAAACGTCAATGTTCAGAATCCGGGCATGGGGATGGGGACTGCGCAGTATTTTACCCACCAGCATGCGGGGCAGATCGAGGTCCGCGGTAAACCGGGCCTGACCGGTGACCTTGGCCCGGGTATCCACCCGGGGCATCTTTTTTCCGATATAGGCGTAATCAGCCATCAGTTTCACCTTGTCTTATTGCTTGCGGGTTTCAGCCCGAATCGGAATCGCTATCGGTATCGGGTTCGAAATCGATTCCGGACGTTCCTCAGATTCCGATGTCGATAGCGATTTCGATCCCGATACCGATAATAGACCCAAACGCTCATTAAACCCGAAAAATCGGGTCATCTACTTTTTAGCCGCGTCCGCCACGGCCTCGACAATCTTGGTATACCCGGTACAACGGCAGATGTTCCCGCTCAGGGCGCGCCGGATTTTCTGCTCATCCGGCTGCGGATCTTCCAGGAGCAGTCCTTTGGCCGACATCAGCATGCCGGGTGTGCAAAACCCGCACTGCACGCTGCCGTGCTCGATAAACGCCTCCTGCAGCGGATCCAGGGTCTCACCCGCGGCCAGCCCTTCCACCGTGGTAATGTCATGGCCGTCCGCCTCGACTGCCAGGGTTAAACAGGCGCGGACCGGCTGGTCGTCCAGCAGCACCGTGCAATGCCCGCAGGCCCCTTCACCACAGCCTTCCTTGGCGCCGGTGAGGCCGGCTTCCGCGCGCAACACTTCCAACAGGGTGCGGTTTGGAAAAATGGCAACCGTCAGGGTTTCACCGTTTACCTTCAGTTCCAGATTGACCTTTTCCATGTGAACTCCTCCACCGCTGCCCGTCAGGCACCGGCTGCGGCAAGCGCCCCGCGCAGGGCGCGGGACACGAGGACCGGAATCATCGCGGTCCGGTATTCCATGTCGGCGTTGAGATTGTCTACGATAAAGGCCCCGGCACTGCTGCCCGCCATGCCGGCAGCGGCAGACAAAGCCTTTTCATCCGTACTCTGCTTCCCCTGCAGACCGTTGGAAGCCGTCACGAGAAATAGCGGGCCACTGCCAATGGCCCCGACCACGATCCGGGCTTCGTCGATGTGACCGTCCCCGAGACGTACGTAAGCGGCTGCCGACACGAGGGGGTAGTCGATGGCCGCGCGAAAGGTCAGGCGCCGGTAAGCACTCCCGACGCCCGGTCCCGGCAAGGGTATGGAAATTTCAGTGAGCAGTTCGCTGCTGTGCAGGGAAAGCGGCGCGTCGCCGACGGCCGTGTACAGTTCTTTGACCGGGATGGTGCGCTCGGAACCGGCACCCCGCAGGGTAACCGCTGCGCCCAACGCCATCAGGGCGGGCGCCCCATCGGATTGACACGTGCTGCGGCACCGGTCGGACCCTTCCCGGGCATAGCAAATGGTCCCGCCGGCCTTGTGGCAGGCCTGCCGGGTAGACCGGAAAAAGGCCGACTGGTTATAGAACCGGCAGCGATTGTCCTGGCACAGGTTGCCGCCCAGGGTCCCGCGGACATGCTGGATAGAGCGGGCACCGATCGCTGAAACGGCCGTATGGAAAGCCGGCAACCGGGCACGAACGTTCGCGTCATCAATGATCCGGGCCAGAGGGGTGGCCGCTCCGATGAGCAGGCAACCGGTGTCCTCACGAATGTAATCCAGTTCGTTTAGATGCTTGAGGCTTAACAGAAAGCGGGGTGTCTGGAGCCGCTGCTTCATCCTGACGATCAGATCGGTACCTCCGGCGAGCACCGCGCCCTCGGCGCCGTGTTCCCCCAGCATATCCAGAGCTTCATCTAAATTACGGGGTTCAAGATATTCGAATCCGGGTAACTGCACGCCAACCCTCCCGGGCGCTGCCGGCTGGACGATCCGCGGCCGCGTTAGGCTGGAATGAATGGATTTTAATACAACTACTTAACTCAATTTTCGAGTTTCATAAAAGTTTAGACCCAATATCGGTATCGAAATCGGAATCTGAATGGCTTTTCCGGTATCGATTTCGATCCCGATACCGATTCCGGCTGAAGTCCGTAAGTTAAGTACTTAAATTATGGGCACCTCAAGCCGGCATTAAGTTGCCACCAGAATCATCACCGGGAAAAGCTGTGCGGGATCAAACGGGATTGGAGCAAGTATACCCTGTGCTGGTGCCTCTTGACAATGGTTTCGCATCCGTATAAATATCAAACGTCGTATACTGTATACTGTATACACCACTGCCCGTCAAGCATCTATCTGGCGATCTGCGAATCGTCCAGGCAACCCATAAATCCGGTCGCTACCGCCATACCCGGCGGCCGGCTTTGGCAACATCCCGCACTGTCACAACCTGCAGGCCATTGGAGAATATTATGGAACTTTTTCAAGATGTTAAGGTACTATCCCTCGAACAGGCCACCGTGGTGCCCTACCTTACCTATCGTCTGGCCCAGGACGGCATGGAGGTCATTCGCCTGGAACACCCCGTGTATGGCGATCCCAACCGCATGATCGGCGCCAACGCCCTGGGGGAAGAGAAAATGAACGCCTACTTTCTCTGCATCAATGCCGGGAAGCAGGCGCTGACGCTCAACCTGGCCGAACCGGAAGGCCGTGACCTGCTGCAACGCCTGATCCGCGACCTTGACATTGACATCTTCACCACCAACCAGCTGCCGAAGAACTATGTCAAGCTGGGCATTGATTACGACGCTCTCAAAGCGCTCAAACCGGACATCATCTGGATGGGGGTCACCGGTTTCGGGCCCGACAGCAATGAAGGCGCCTACGACCCGATCCTCCAGGCCCGCTCCGGTCTGATGGAATTGACCGGTGAAGCCGACGGCGATCCCCAGGTCCTGGGTATCCCCCTGCCGGACATGGGCACCAGCGAACATGCCTACGGCCTGCTCATGAAAGCGCTCTTCAAAAGAGCGGTTTCCGGGGAAGGCTCCCGCATTGACTTGGCCATGTTCGAATCCACGGTGTCCTGGCTCACAGTGCCCATAACCATGACGGCCAGTTTCGACACCCGCATCAGCCGCCGCGGCAACACCCATGAGTTCTTCTGCCCGGTCTCGGTCTACAAAACCGCCAACGGTTTTATCTACCTGGCGGTGGGCAACGACCGCCAATGGCAGGCCATGACCGGGTTGGATATTTTTGCTTCCCTGGACAAGCCGGACTACGTGAAAAACAAAGGCCGGATCAAGGACGTGGTCAATCTCAACCGGCAGATCAACGCCATCACGGAAAACCACTTCTCCGAAGCGTTGATCGAGCTTTTTAACAGTATCACGGTTCCGGTCAGCAAAATCAAAACCATCGAGGAAGTGATTGCCGATCCCCTGGTCGGCAAAAGGCTGCTGACGGCCACCGACCCGGTCACCGGCAAGCAGATCACCCTGGCCCCGCCGCCCAACATGACGCCGTTACTGGAAAAGCAGGACCGGGCCCTCTCCTTCCCACCCCGCTTTGGAGAACAGAACCAGGCAATTTATGGCGATAAACTCGGCTTTTCGGACGAACAGTTAACCGGGTTGCAAGAAAAAGGGGTTATCTAACAGGAGCCGGAACATGCAGATCATCGTCTTTATCAAACAGGTACCGGACACCACCGAGGTCAAGCTGGATCCCAAAACCGGCAACCTGATCCGGGAAGGCCTGGCCAGTATCATCAACCCCGATGACCGACATGCCCTGGAGGCCGCTCTGGAGTTGCAAGCGGCGCATGCGGCCCGGGTGACGGTCATCTCCATGGGCCCGCCCCAGGCCATCGACGCCCTTTCCGAGGCCATGGGCATGGGCGCGGACCGGGCCATCCTGCTGACCGACCCGGCCTTTTCCGGTGCCGATACCTGGGCGACTTCCTACACCCTGGGGAAAGCCGTGGAAACGGTGGGTGAATTCGATCTGATCCTGTGTGGCCGCCAGGCCATCGACGGCGACACCGCCCAGGTCGGCCCCCAGCTAGCCGACTATTTGGATCTGCCCCAGGTGAGCTATGTGTATGCTATCGAGTCTGTTGCGGCCGAACAGCTGGTGGTTAAAAGGCGTTTGGAAGACGGATATGAACGGGTGGAATGCCGACTGCCAGCCCTGCTGACCGTCATCGGCCGGATGAAAACGCCGCGCTATCCCCGCATGGGCGGCCTGCTCAAAGCCTGCCGCGCGAAAGCACTCATCAAAGTGTGGAATGCGGCGGACATCGGCGTCACCACGGCCGAAGTGGGCCTGGAAGGATCGCTCACCCACGTCATCAAGACCTTTGCACCCAAGTTCGAACGCCGCGGAGAGATGTTGAGCGGGGAGACGGCCGACGTGGTGCAGACCCTGGTGGACCAGTTGAAGGAGAATCGGCTGATCGCACCCTGATACTTTAGGCGCAATCGGGTGTGAGTATTCTTGCGCTTACCCTTAATCTTGGTCTTAGCTCTAAAATGGGTTGGGAGGATCAAGGGCCCGGGTAAATTTCAGATTAAGATTAAGAGCAAGAGTAAGATTAAGAAAGGACGAAAAGTATGCCGGTCTGGGTGGAAATCGATCTGTGTGACGGGTGCCAGCGGTGCTTGCGCAAATGCCCCTACGAGGCCCTGTCCCTGGTGGACGGTAAAGCCACCATCGGTGAGCGTTGTACCGCTTGCGGGGCCTGCCTGGACGTCTGCCGGCCCGGGGCCATCTGCACCGATGTGAAGCCGCGCACCATACCCGACTTCAGTGACCACCAGGGCGTCTGGGTCTTTGCCGAGCAGCGCGCCGGGATTCTAAACCGGGTTTCCGTGGAACTGATCAGCAAAGCCCGGGGCCTGGCCCAGGACCGGGGGCAGACCGTCACCGCTGTTCTGATCGGCAATCAGGTCGCTCCGCTGGCCGACACCCTGATCGACTTCGGCGCAGACCAGGTCTATCTGGCCGAAGACCAGCTCCTGGCCGACTACCGCACCCGGGCCTATGCCCGTATCCTGGCCCAGCTCATTCAGACGCACAAACCGGAAATCCTGCTCATGGGGGCGACCCCCATCGGGCGTGATTTGGCCCCACGGGTCTCCCGTCGGGTGGGCTGCGGCCTGACGGCGGACTGCACCGACCTGAAAATCGATCCCGATGAGGGCATCCTGTGGCAGACACGCCCGGCCTTCGGAGGCAACATCATGGCCACCATTGCCAACCGGTATTCGCGGCCACAAATGGCCACGGTACGCCCGGGCGTCATGGAAGCGGTCCCCGTACCCGGTCACCAGGGCACGGTGATGGTTCACCAGCCGGCGTTGGACGCCGCCAATATCGGCACCCGGATCCTGGACACCGTTAAAGTCGCCCGCACCGGCGGTGATTTGGCCGCGGCCCGGATTATCGTAGCCGGTGGCCGGGGTCTCAATGACGCGGCCGGTTTCGAAACCCTGCGCGAATTGGCTACCGTACTGGGCGCGGAGGTCGCCGGCACGCGGGTGGCGGTCGAGGAAGGCTGGATCCCGGCCACCCAGCAGGTAGGTCAGACCGGCCTGACCGTGCGGCCGGAACTGTACATTGCCTGCGGGCTGTCCGGCGCTATCCAGCACCGGGCCGGCATGCTGGATTCCAAATTCATCGTGGCGATCAACAAAGACCCCCTGGCACCTATTTTCAAAGTGGCCGACTGGGGCATCGTCGGCGACCTGTTCACCGTGGTGCCGGAATTGACCCGGCAGATTGAGGCCGCTTGTGACATTATGTGTGCGCAGTGAACGCGTTTCGCGTTCAAAATCGAAATCGCTATCGGGATTGGGATTGGGATCGAAATCGACGCTGGAGTTTCAACACGGTATTGCTGTTCGATAGCGATTTCGATCTGAACGGTTACGAGACCCATAGTGAAATGAACTTTGATTCTTAGCTCACTTGAGTGAGGAAATAGATATGCTAAGATCCGATCCGGAAAGACTGATCCGCGAGACCATGGCCCGTTTCGTCGACCAGGAAGTGATCCCCATTGCCGAAGAGCTGGACAGCAAAGGCGAATTCCCGCAAGCGCTGTTCCAGCAACTGGCCGAGATGGGCGTGTTCGGGATTCGCTATCCACGCGGCCAGGGCGGCGCCGGCGGTAATACAACCCTGTACTGCATCATCTGCGAAGAACTGGCCCGCGGTCTCATGAGCCTGGCCTCGATCACGGCCATGCAGTGCCTGATGGGTACCAATTTTCTCTTTCACTACGGCAGCGACCAGATGCGGGCAGACTATTTCCTGCCGGCCATGCGCGGGGAGAAGATCGGTTGCTTCTGCATGACCGAGCCGGAAGCAGGCAGTGATCTGGGCGCCATCACCACCCGGGCGACCGCGGTAGACGACGGCTACCTGATCAACGGCATGAAAACCTGGGTCACCGATGGACCGGAAGCGAGCTTTTATACCGTCTTGTGCCAGACGGACCCGGCCAAGCGTCTGCGGGGCATCGGTTATTTTTTTGTACCCCGCGATTTGCCGGGGGTGTCGCTCAGCCCGCGCTTCGAATGTCTGGGGACCCGGACAACGCCCATCTGTGAGGTAGCCTTCAAAGACGTGTTGATCCCCAATGAATACCGGGTGACGCCCGAGGGCCGGGGACTCTCCTGTTTCCTGGCTATTCTGGCCGAAATCCGCACCATGACGGCGGCCCTGGGTCTCGGCCTGCAGCGTGGGGCCATGGACGCCTCCATGCAGTACACCAAGGAACGCCAGGCTTTCGGCAAACCCATCAGCAAATATCAGCTGATTCAGTCGAAAATCGCCCGGATGGCCACCAACCTGGAGGCATCCCGTCTGATGGTCTATAACGCCGCGGCCATGATCGACCGCGGCGAGGAGTGTATGAAACAGGCCACCATGGCGAAATATTTCGCCAGCGAGGCCGCCTGCAGCGCCGCCGACGAATGCACCCGGATCTTTGCCGGGTATGGGTATTCCATGGAATACCCGGCCCAACGCTACTTTCGCGATACGCGCTTCCTGCTCAGTGGCGGGGGTACCCATGAAGTCCTGCAGACCAATATTGCCCGCTGGGAGGGGTTATAACTATGGGAGAGGTGGACCTCACGACAACAGAGCTCCCGGGCCTTAAATCATTGCCGGCGCGCAAGTCAGCCGGCCAGCACGTCTTCGAATATCTCAAGCTGGCCATTACCCGGGGTGACATCACCCCGGGCAGTCGGCTGGTGGAAAGCCGCATTGCCGACTCCACCGGCGTCAGCCGCACCCCGGTCCGTGAAGCCCTGCACAAGCTGGAAAGCCAGGGGTTTTTAAAAAAACTGCCGGCCGGCGGCTTTACGGTCCTCGGGCTTACCAGCGAGGATATCGACGAGACGTTCGGGATTCGCAGTGTGCTTGAATCCTATGCCGCCCGGCTGGCGGCTGAAAACCACACCCCGGCAGGCCTGGCGCGCCTGGAAAAGAAGATCCAGGAATACCAGCACTGCCTGGAGCTGGGCCGGGTGGAAGAACTGGAGCGGATCAACACCCAATTTCACGAACTGCTCTACACGCTGAGCAAGAGTCCGCGTCTGATCAAGATGATCGCTGACTTGAAGGCCCAGATTCAACGCTTTCGACACATCATCTTAAGCCAGGAAACCATGGCCCAACGCAGCAACCGGGACCATATGCAGATGGTCGCCGCCATCCGCAATCACGATGCCGACGGCGTGGAAAAGCTGGTCCGGGAACACATTCTCCGGGGTAAAGCCGCCGTGCTGGAACAGTTGGCCGCCGGTGTTGCCGGGAGTAAAAAGGAATTTTGACCCTTGGGGAGGACAGCGGTATGAACCAGCGTAAAATCAGGATTCTCCTGGCCAAGCCCGGTCTGGACGGCCATGACCGGGGGGCCAAAATCGTGGCCCTGGCCCTGCGGGATGCCGGCATGGAAGTCATTTACACCGGCCTGCATCAGGACCTGGGGCAGATCATCGGGGCCGCCGCACAGGAAACGGTGGATGTCATCGGCCTGAGCATCATGTCCGGCGCGCACATCCCCATCTGCACCCGCCTGCTGGAAATGATGCCGGACGCGGGGCTGCAGGATGTCAAGCTGGTGGTCGGTGGCGTCATTCCGACGCGCGACATCACCGTCCTGGAAGACCTGGGTGTGGCGGGTATCTATCCGGGCGGCACCCCGTTCGATGATATCACCAGCGGTATTTACGATCTTTGCGGCCTGCCGGCACCAACCGGGGCATAAGACCTGGCCACAGTGGAAAGAGACTGAAATTATCCAGTCCCTTATATTAAATACAGCGACAAATATTTACACACATAATGAAGCGGTATCGAGAATAAAACCAATGCATCGCGCAGAGACGCTGAGACGCAGGGAAGCCCAAAACCAAATGTATGGCCGCACTTCGTGCGGGAAACCACATAAATCAAATTGGTTTGAGCGGGTTTTGATTCAACCGGCGAAGCCGGATAGAGTTAAGGTTTTCTTGGCGCCTCTGCGTCTCTGCGCGAGGATCAGGTTTCAGCCTAAATCGAAATCGCTATCGGGATCGGGATCGATAGCGGTTGTGAAAACGTCACGTGGGCCTCGATTTCGATAGCGATTTCGACCCCGATACCGATATTGGCCAGGACTATCACACAATCCGAAAGTTGCGTTAAGCAAGGTATTACTAACCATTTTTGACAGGAACAAAACATGGGCGTAGCCAAATACAAAAAAAACGAAAAAGATGCGGTTGAAGAGGTCCGCTACCAATCAGGCATCACGGTCAAGCCGGTCTACGGACCCGAAGACCTGGAAAAGGCCGGTTTCGACTATTCTCAGGATCTTGGTGATCCGGGCGAATTTCCTTTCACCCGCAGCCTGCACCCGCAGGGGTACCGCAGCCGGGCGTGGACCACCCGCCAATATACCGGGTTTGGGACCCCCGCGGAAACCAACAGCCGATTCAAGCTGATGATCGGCCATGGACAGACCGGATTGAACGTCGCTTTCGATCTGCCGACCCAGATGGGTTATGACTCCGACCACCCTAAATCTATCGGCGAAGTCGGTCGGGTCGGCATGGCCGTGGATTCACTGCGGGACTTTGAAATTGCCTTTAAAGATATCCCCCTGGATCGGATCGGCAGCGGGCTGACCATCAACGCCGTGGCCACCATCATGCTGGCCATGTACCAGGCGGTAGCGGAAAAATTCGGTTACCCCAAGGAAAAGATTTCGGCCACCCCGCAAAACGACATTCTCAAAGAGATGATCGGCCGGGGGGCCTGGATCTTTCCAGTCGAACACGGGGTCCGCCTGGTGGGCGACACCATCGAATACGCCGTCAAAGAACTGCCGCGCTGCAACCCGGTCAGCCTGTGCGGTTACCACATCCGTGAGTCGGGGGCCACGCCGGCCCAGGAAATCGGCTGCGCCTTTGAAATCGCCCGGGCCTACATGGAGAATGTCATGGCCCGCGGCCTGGCCGCCGATGACTTTGTGGGTTGCTTCTCCTTCAACTTCAATGTCTACGGCAACCTGTGGGAACAGGTATCCAAGTTCCGGGCGGCCCGCAAGCTGTGGGCCAAAATGCTCAAGAACGAATATGGCGTCACCGCAAAGAAAAAACTGTTTTTGCGCGGACTTTTCGGCGGCGGCGGCAGCGGCCTGACCAAAGAACAACCGGAAAACAACATCATGCGGGGGGCTTTCTATGCCCTGGGGGCCGCCCTGGCCGGTGCCCAGACCACAGCCCTGTGCTCCTTTGACGAAGCCTATACCATCCCCACGCCCCGGGCGGCGCTGCTATCGCTGCGCACCCTGGAAATTCTCATGGAAGAGGTGGGGCTGCGCGATACCGTGGACCCCCTGGCCGGATCGTATTTCATCGAAACCCTGACCCTGGAAATGGAAGCCAAAATCCTGGAGGAGATGAAGCAAGTTGCAAACCTGGGCGGCATGGTAAAAGCGGTTGAAACCGGGTTCATCCAGCGCAAGGTGGCCCAGCAGGCTTATGAATACGAAAAGGGGCTGCAAAGCGGTGAGTACATCAAGGTCGGCAGCAACAAGTACACCGACGGAAACGACCAGGGCGGCAGCGACGTGGACCTGCATGAATACAATGAACAGTGGGTGGAAGAGCAGCAGGCCGGGCTGCGCGAACTGAAAAGAACCCGTGACAATCGAGCGGTAACCCGCTCCCTGCAAGCCCTGGAAAAGGCCGCCCGGGACGGTGACAATGTGATGCCCTACCTGGTCGACTGTTGCCGGGTCTATGCCACAGTCGGTGAAATGGCCGGTATTTTCCGGGATGTCTTCGGCGAATGGCAGGAGCCGGCGATTTTTTAGGTGGATAGGCCGAAGGTTGAAGGCTGAAGGAAAACCAGACGTTGCTAAACAGGCTGTAAAAGATCAAGCCTGCAGTTATAACCTGAACAGGAGGACGGTTTGGACAAATCCTATCGACTGGGGTGCGACATCGGCGGCACGTTTACTGATTTTGTCCTCGTCGATGATGAGACCGGCGAGTTTCAAACCAACAAGTGCCTGACCTCGCCGGCCGATCCCTCTGAAGCAGTTGAACAGGGCATCCAGCAACTGCTGGATCAGACCCCTGACTTTATCGGCCGGGTCGCTGAATTCATTCATGGGACGACCCTGGTGATCAACGCCATCATCGAACGCAAAGGGGCCTGCACCGGTCTGATTACCACCCGCGGCTTCCGCGATGTCCTGGAACTGGGCCGGGAAATTCGCTACGACGCCTATGACATATTCGCTGAATACCCGCAGCCGCTGATCCCCCGTAACCTGCGCACGGAAGTGGACGAGCGCATTGCCAGCGACGGCCGCATCATTCGGGATCTCGACCTGCAGGAAGTCCGTAAGCGCCTGGCCCAGCTGCAGGCGGCCGGGGTGGAGTCGGTGGCGGTCTGCCTGCTCAATTCCTACGAGAACCCCGTTCATGAAAAAGCCATTCAACAATTAATCCGGGACGCGGCACCCGGCCTCTCGCTCTCCATCTCTTTCGAGGTCCTGCCCCAGATAAGGGAATATGAGCGTACCTGCACCACGGCCACCAACGCCTATGTCAAGCCCATCACCGCCAGCTACCTGCAAAAACTGTCCGACCGGCTTGCAACCCTGGGTTTCGCCGGCCAGCTCTTTATCATGCTTTCTTCCGGCGGCATCACATCCCTGGAGACGGCCCGCGAATTTCCAGTGCGGATCATCGAATCCGGCCCCACCGCCGCGGTCATCGCCTCTCAGCACTATGGCAAACTGTTTGATATCAAAGATATGTTCTGTTTTGACATGGGCGGCACGACAGCCAAGTCCTGCCTGATTCAAAAAGGCCAGGCCGGCCTGGTGTCAACGTTTGAAGTCGGCCGCGTGCAGCGCTTTAAAAAAGGCAGCGGCCTGCCCATCCAGGTCCCGGTGGTGGACCTGATGGAGATCGGGGCGGGCGGCGGCAGCATCGCCGAAATCAACCGCCTCGGCCTGCTCCAGGTGGGCCCGGAAAGCGCCGGGGCCGACCCGGGGCCGGTATGCTATGGGCAGGGCGGTGAAAATCCCACGGTCACCGATGCCGATCTCGCCCTGGGCTACCTGGATCCCGACTATTTTCTGGGCGGCAGCATGCCGCTCGACAAAGCTGCCGCCCACGAAGCCATTGCCACCAAAATAGCCGCCCCCCTGGGCACCGGTGCAGTGGAGGCCGCCTTCGGCATTCACGACTTGATCAACGAAACCATGGCCGCCGCCGCCAAAACCCATATCGCCGAGAAAGGCGGGAATCCCGGTCAGGTAACCGTCTCCGCATTCGGCGGGGCCGGCCCCGTGCACGCCTACGGCCTGGCCCGCAAAATCGGAGCGCCGCGCATCCTGGTGCCCCCCCTGGCGGGCGTCGGATCGGCGCTGGGCTTTTTCACCGCCCCGGTGGCATTTGACATGTCCCGGAGCCACCGGGCCGTGCTTGATGGGGCTGATTTTGCTGAGATCGAAAACCTCTTTCGCGAACTGGAAACCGAAAGTGCCGCTATTTTAGGCGGGACCGCCAAAAACGAGGAGATCCTGGTTGAACGAACCTTGATGATGCGCTTTGTCGGACAGGGGGCGGAAACCGACCTGGCCATCGCCTCCCGGCCTTTCGACCAGTGGCGGAAGGCAGAAATCCGGGAACTGTTCGACTCTGAATACAAGCGGCTTTACGGACGGACCTACGACGATAATCCCGTCGAGTTCGTCACTTTCAAAGTGCGGGCCAGCCTGCCGGCCAGACCTTTTAGGATTCCGCCGCTGAAAACCGGCGGGACCAGCCTGGCAACATGCGTCAAGTCTACCCGGCCGGCCTACTCCCTGGCCCGGAAAGACTTCGTCGAGCACACGGTTTACGACCGGTCCCGTCTTTTCCCGGGGGCGGCGTTTGCCGGCCCGGCCATTATTGAAGAAAGGGAGTCCACCATTGTTGTCGGCGAAGGGGCCGCGGCCCGGGTGGATGAATTTGGGTTTGTGTGGATTGACCTGGAAGCAGGTGAATCGGCTGAAGGGAAACTACGCTTCCAAAAAGGGGAAACTTAAATGACAAATAAGTTCGATGCCATTACACTCGAGATCCTCTGGCGGCGCCTGGTTTCCATTGTGGATGAAGCGGATGCATCGGTGGCCCGGACCGCGTTTTCCAGTCTATTGCGCGATGCCCACGACTACACCTGTATGTTCACCGACAGCCGCGGTCAGGAGTTGGTCCAGGGGACCTTCTGCACCCCCGGGCAGGCCGGTGCCATGGCTCTGGGGGTTAAGAACATCATCACGGGCACACCCCTTGTGGACTACCGCCCGGGCGATGTTTTTATCGTAAACGACCCCTGGCTCTTGGCCGGCCACCTCAACGATGTCTGCGTGCTGAGCCCGATCTTCTTCAAAGATAAACCGGTGGCGTTTACCGCCTGCGTCTTCCACCATGCCGATATCGGCGGCCGGGTGGCTTCCGACAACCGCGAGGTCTACGAAGAAGGTATTTTCATTCCGCCGCTCAAACTCTACGATGCCGGCGTGTTGAATCAGTCCGTCCTGGACCTGATCCGGTGGAACGTGCGGACCCCGGAAGAAGTGACCGGCGATATCCGCAGCCAGGTGGCCGCCAACCACGTGTGCGCCCAGAAGATAATTGAAATGATGACCGATGAGGAGCTCGACACTCTGGATGACCTGGCCGACGAAATCATCGGCCGCACCGAAAAAAGCATGCGCGCAGCCATTGCCGACATTCCGGACGGTACGTATCCCTATCGCGGTCTCATCGAAGGTACCGGCAATCGGGATGATATCCACATCAGTCTGACGGTTGTGGTAAAGGGCAGCGATCTCAACGTCGATTTTTCCGGTACCGATCCCCAGGTAGACTGGGGCGTAAACGTGGTGTACAATTTTACCTACGCCTATGTCTTCATGGCGATCAAAAGTGCTTTCGATCCTGACATCCCCATCAACGAAGGCGCCATCCGCCCGATCAGCATGACCGCCCCGGATGGCTGCGTGGTCAATTGTCGTTTCCCGGCGGCCGTGGCGGCCCGCATGCAGGTCGGCCATTTCATGACGGAAATGGTATTCAAGGCCCTGGCGGCCGCTACCCCGGACAATATCATTGCCGGCAGCGGCGGCACACCGGCCCAGACCAATATCATGTACGGCAAACGAGGGGACGGCCGGCCGTGGCACACCATGATCATCCGCGGCGGCGGTCTCGGCGCCAGCAGCCGCAAGGACGGGCACCACTGCGCGATCTTCCCGGCCAACGGCGCCAACACACCCGTGGAAATTTTAGAAAGCGACACGCCCCTGATCGTAAAATCGCGCGAACTGGTTTGTGACTCCGGTGGCCCCGGCCGCCGGCGCGGCGGGATTGGCCGTAAAATGGTCCTGAAAGTTCCGCAGGGCACCGGTGCGCCCCAGGCACCCACCACCATCGCCGTCCAGGCCGGCCGTTATATCTATCCGCCGGACGGGCTGTTCGGTGGGCAGCCGGGTTCCAAAGCTCGCTTTTTAAGAAACTCGGACAATGCCGATCCCGGCGGGTTGACCTTCTGCGACAACGGCGACACCATCTCCTTTTACAGCGCCGGCGGCGGCGGATACGGGGACCCACTGGAAAGGGACCCCGCAACGGTGGCACAGGACGTGCGCCTGGGATATGTTAGCCTGGAACGGGCGCGCCGGGACTATGGGGTGGTCATTGAGCCCAGCACCCTCGGCGCCGAAATCGCCGCAACGGAGACATTACGCGCCAAGCGAAAAAGCGAGAACGACTCATAAGCACACGCAGCTTTGAGATATAAGCGGGAGAACACATTATGCCGAAAACGTTTATGCCCGGGTTCAGTAACCGGGAAGAATTACTGAGCCACCAGCTGCGGGGTCTCCAGTGGACCATCCAACACGCTTACCACGGTTCGCCCTTCTACCGTGAAAGGCTGACCGCGGCCGGCATTCAGCCGGACGACATCACGTCATTGGACGATCTGCGCAAGCTGCCGTTTACGACCGCCGATGACCTCCGCCGGGGCTACCCCCTGCCGCTGCTGTCGGTACCGGAGGCGGAGATTCTCCGCATTCATGCCTCCTCGGGTACGACCGGCAAGAAGAAGGTCCTGGCCTACACCCGCAAGGACCTCGATGACTGGGTGCACTTTTTCGCCCGCTGCTACGAAATGGCTGACCTGACACCCATGGACCGGGTTCAGATTGCCGTGGGGTATGGCGTCTGGACCGCCGGGGCCGGCTTTCAATTGGGATGCGAAGCGTTCGGCGCCCTGGCCATTCCGGCCGGGCCGGGCAACGTCGACCTGCAATGCCAGCTTCTCATCGATCTGCAGTCCACCGTCATGTGCTGCACCGCTTCGATGGGGTTGTTGATAGCCGAAGAGATTGCCCGCCGGGGCCTGAAGGATAACATCGCGCTGCGCAAGATGATCTTCGGGTCGGAACGCAGCTCAGATGCCATGCGAGCCCGGATAAAGGACCTGCTGGGCCTGGAAGATATGTTCGATATTACCGGCATGACGGAATTATACGGTCCCGGAACAGGGCTGGACTGCTCCCGCCATGAAGGCATCCATTACTGGGCCGATTATTACATCCTGGAAATTCTAAACCCCGAAACACTGGAACCGGTGCAGCCCGGCGAACCGGGCGAGATGGTCGTCACGACCATCGCCAAGGAAGCCGCCCCCCTGATCCGGTATCGCACCCGCGACCTGACCCGGGCCATCGCAAGGCCCTGCTCCTGCGGTAGCGTGTTGCCCATGCACGATCGCATCCTGGGAAGATCCGACGACATGTTTATCTTCCGGGCAGTCAATATCTACCCGGGACAAATCGATGAAGTCCTGTCGACGATTCCGGAGATCAGTTGTGAGTACCAGGTCCGCCTGGACCGCCGCGCTGACGGCAAGGAGTACATGACCCTCAAAGTGGAATGCGATTTGGCCGCCGACCAGGGAAATTATACGGAGATAGCCGCGACGGTGGCGAGCAAGATAAAAAGCAGTATCATGGTTTCCAGCGAGGTGGAAGTCGTTGCGTACGGCGCCCTGCCCCGTTCGGAAAGAAAATCGAAACGGTTTTTCGATAACCGGGCCTAAATGGCCAACAAACACTTTTAGCAATGATGCCATAATGCATTAAAGAGGTTCTCATGAACAAGTTTGAATACCTGGTCCCCCAGACACTGGATGAAGCCGTCTCCATGTACGATGCCCATGGCGATCAGGCGGCCTATATCGCCGGCGGCACGGATATCGTGGTGAAGATGAAAGAGTACAAAATCTCGCCCGGATATATCATTTCGCTGAAACATGTCCTGCCTCGAAGCGAGCCCCAGCGCGACCGCGAAACAGGCGAATTGACGCTGGCCGCGTCGGTCACCCACCGCATGATCGAGAACTCCGCGCTGATAAAAAACGAATACCCCATTTTGCACGATGCCATCGGCAATATCGGCAGCGTGCAAATCCGCAACGTAGCGACCATCGGCGGCAACCTGGTCAACGCCGTGCCCTCCGCCGACGGGGTCATCCCCCTGATCGCCCTGGATGCAGGGGTCAATATCTACGGTGCCAAAGGCAAAAGATCCCTGGCCCTGGTACATTTCTTCACCGGGCCGGGCCAGAACGTCCTGGAGAAGGGCGAGATTCTCGTGGACATCGTGATCCCGCCGCAGCTGCCCCACACCGGCAGCGCCTATCATAAATTCGGGCGGCGCAAAGCCATGGAACTGCCCATGCTGGGTGTGGGCGTCTTGCTGAGTCTGGAAGAACGTACCCGGCGCTGTGCCCGGGCGCGGGTCTGTCTGGGGGTCGCCGCACCCACACCGTTTCGCGCCCTGGGGGCGGAACGTTTTTTAGTTGGTAAAAAGATCGATGACGCCGTCCTTCAGGAGGCCGGAACAATCGCGGCCGAAGAGTCACAGGTGCGTGACAGCATTCGCGGGGTGGCGTGGTACCGGCGTGAGATGGTTGCCGTTTTAGTACGGCGCATGGGGCAAAAGTGCCTCGAACGGATCAAGACAACGTCTGAGAAAGCATAGGAGGCGGATTGCATGTTTAACGAAATCGAATTCACCTGCAACGGCAATCTGACGCGGGTAAAAATAGAGCCGCACTGGACCCTGCTGCATTTATTGCGTGAAGGACTTGGCTTCACGGGCACCAAGGAAGGCTGCGGCAGTGGTGAATGCGGCGCCTGTACTGTCATCGTGGATGGGCTGGCGGTCAATGCCTGTATTTATCTGGCGGTTGAAGCCGATGGGAAAGACATCACGACTGTCGAAGGGTTGGCGGACGCCGACGGGACCCTGCATCCGCTGCAGCAATCATTCGTCGACAACGGCGGCATCCAGTGCGGTTTCTGCACGCCCGGCATGCTCATGTCGGCCAAGGCCCTTCTGGACGATACCCCGGCGCCCGATGAAACCCAGATCAAGGAAGCGTTGGCCGGCAATATCTGCCGCTGCACGGGTTACGTGCAAATCTTCGATTCGGTCAAAGCCGCCACCGGCGAAAGCCGCGAGGACATTCGCGTGGTTGCCTGGAAGGACAATGACGAGAGGCGATAAATAAATGATCAGGGTACGCAGAGCCAAGGATCGGCGGCTGTGTGAAAACCAAATAAGGAGTTACAGATGGGTGACCTGAATTATGTTGGCAAGAGCATTCCCAAGCTGGATGCGGTGGATAAAGCCACCGGAAGGGTACAGTATATCCAGGACCTCAAACGCCCGGGCATGCTCTATGGAAAAATTCTATACAGCCGCTATCCCCATGCCAAGATCGCCCACATCGACGCCTCCCGGGCCAAACAGCTGCCCGGGGTACGGGTAGTTCTGACCGGTGACGATATCCCGGCCATCAGAATGGGGGTTTACAAAGACAATCCGCCCCTGAAGGCCGGCAAGGTCCGCTCCTACCGCGACGAAGTCGCCGCGGTGGCCGCCACGGACCCGGATACGGCCCGCAAAGCCCTGGAGCTCATCCAGGTAACCTACGAGGCGCTCCCGGGGGTCTTCGATCCGGAAACGGCCATGCAGCCGGAAGCGCCCCTGGTGCACGAAAACCACAAAACCAATATCCTCAAAATGCCGTGGAAATTGCACTACGGCGACGTGGCGGCCGCCCGCCGGGAGGCCGCCTGGGTGGTAGAAGATCGTTTTACCACCACCTGGGTTACCCACTGCTGTATGGGCACCAGCGGCGCCATCGCCGAATTCGACCACGCCAATAACCTGACCATCCACACCAATACCCAGATTCCGTCCCTGGCCCAGAAGGACTTCTTGGGTGTGTTGAAAGCGCTCGGGCTGGAAGAAAAAAGGGTGCGGGTCGTCAAACCCTGCATCGGCGGCGGTTTCGGCAGTAAGCTGGATACCTACGCCTACGAACACATCGCCATCCTGCTGGCCTACTACGCACGCAAACCCGTGAAGATCCAGTTTGATCGCCGGGAAGAATTTATCGCGACTTCCACCCGCCAGCCGGCCATTATCCAGATCGCCCAAGGCTGCGACCGCGATCACCGGCTACTGTTCAGAGATGTCTCCATGGTCCTGGACAACGGCGCCTATACCAGCTGGGGTGCTACTACGCCTTCGGTGATGATGATGCCGATCACCACCCTGTACAAAGTCCCCAATGTACGCTATGAAGCCAAATGCGTTTACACCAACAATACCTATTCTCAGGCCATGCGCGGCTACGGCAATCCCCAGGCGACCTTCGCCATCGAAAGCAGTATGGACATGCTGGCCGAAGCAGCCGGGATAGACCCGGTAGAACTGCGCCGGATCAACGCCAATGATTCCGGAGATGTATCCACCCAGGGGTTTCGCATTACGACCTGCGGCCTCAAAGAGTGCCTGGACACGGTCACTGCAAAACTGGCGACCGGTGCAGAAAAAATGCCCGGCGAAGGAATCGGGATCGCCTCCCTCATCCATGTGGGCGGCGGTGCCCGGGTTTACAAGTCCGACGGCTGCGGCACCATCATCAAGATGGATGACTACGGCAAAGCCAATGTCTTCACGGGGGCCTCGGACATGGGCCAAGGAGCCGACACCATCATTGCCCAGATTGTGGCCGAAGAGCTGGGTCTGCGGATAGAAGACATCCACGTGATCCACTCGGATACGGACGTCTGCCCCTGGGATGTGGGCGCCCACGCCAGCCGCACCACATTTGTGGCCGGCAACTCGGCGCTGGGAGCCGCCCGCCAAATAAAAACCCGGTTGTTCGAAATGGCGGCGGATCAGCTCGAGGTGCCCGTGCAGGCCCTGGCTGCCCGTGACCGCCACATCTTCATCAAGGACAACCCGGACAAGGGCCTGGAAATCGGCAAACTGATGCGTAAGGCCCATTTCAGCCATGGGGGCCAGATGCTTACCGGCGAATGTTTTTACGATCCGGAAAACGAAAACCTGGGGCGGGATTTCCGGGGCAACCTGTCCATGACGTATACCTTCGGTACCCACGGCGTGCGGGTTAAGGTCGATGAAGAAACCGGTAAAGTCGACATTCTACAGTATATCGCCGCCCATGACGTCGGCAAGGCGATCAACCCGTTATTGCTGGAAGGGCAGGTGTACGGCGGCGTTCTCATGGGAATCGGCTATGCGCTGACCGAGCAGGTAATTTTGGAAAAGGGCGAGATGATGAACCCCAACTTCCGGGATTACAAAATCCTGACCGCCAAGGACGCGATCGCTATCGAAGCGCCGGTCCTGGAAACAGCCGATAAAGACGGTCCCTACGGCGCCAAGGGGATCGGGGAGCCGGGCTGCGTGCCCACCGCCCCCGCCATCGCCAATGCCGTCTATGATGCCATCGGCGTACGGATCAAAGACCTGCCCATCACGCCGGAAAAGGTCCTGGCGGCCATCAAGAAGAAAAAGGGGATTACTACCTGCGGCATAGACCCGCTGACCGAAAAAGCGGAAATCTGCTGAGAAACCAGGATTTCACTGTGTTTACCTGGCTCGTTGTTACCCATAAAGAGGGATGGAACCCGTCTCAAAAAAACGGATTTTGGTTCAAAATGACGCGAAGCTAATGCCTAACGTGGTGCAAGGCGGATGCGAGGTGCCCCGCGTTGCGGGACTTCCCGCTTGATATATTCCTCGATGGTGGGTCGCAACCCGGAGGAATACTGGCGTATTTTGAGGACTTGAACCGAGCGCCCAACGCTGAGTTTGGACCAAAAGACTTTTTTTAGATGGGTTCAACATAACTTTAACAAGGAGGTACCCGATGAACAAGAAAGTGATTCTTTCGCTGGCTGTGATCTTCATGGGGGCGGCCTGCATCACCGCCTTCACCGTCCCGGCTGCCTTGGCCGGCCCCATTCAACTGAGCTACGCAAACTTCCCGCCGGCACCGACTTTCCCGTGTGTACAGATGGAAAGATGGAAAAAAGAGGTGGAAAAACACACCAACGGCAAAGTCAAGGTCAACACCTATCCCGGCAGCACTCTTTTGGGCGCCAAGAACAGGATGGACGGCGTCATTGCCGGCCAGGCCGACATCGGCAACCTCTGCATGGCCTACCAGCCGGGGCGTTTCGTGGTCACCAACGCCACCAGCCTGCCTCTGGGCATCCCCAATTCGCGCGTGGGCAGCCTGGCCTTGCTGAATCTCTACAAGAAGTATAAACCGGCCCCGTTTGCCAAGGTCAAGGCACTGGCCATGTTCACGACGGCCCCCACCAATATCATGTCCAAGGTCCCGGTGCGCAGCCTGGACGATATCAAGGGCCTGGACCTGCGCGCATCCGGTGGAGCGGCCCAGATTCTGGGCGCCTGGGGCGCCAACCCGGTGGGCATGCCCATGCCGCAGACCGTGGAGGCCCTCCAGAAAGGTACGGTCAAGGGGCTGTTCTCTTCGCTGGAATCCATGAAGGATTTCAAGTTTGCGGAAATGTGCAAATACGTGACCATGACTGAAACCGTGATCTATCCTTTTGCCGTGGTCATGAATATGGACTCCTGGAATGCCCTGCCCGCCGATGTCCAGAAAGTGATGAACGATCTCGTGGTGGAACAATCCGAATGGACCGGCAATTATATGGACAACCACGTGAACAAAGCCGTGGCCTGGTCCAAGTCCCAACAAGGGGTGGAGTTCATCAAACTATCCAAAAAGGAAAAGGCCCAGTGGGATGCCAAGCTGGAATTTCTGACGGACAAATGGGTCAAGGGCGCCCAGGCCAAAGGCCTGCCGGCCCAGAACATCGTGGATTACATGGATATGCTGATCAATAAATACTCCATGTAGAACCGTTTACCTTGCGCGGGTGACAAAGGCCCGAACGGAGTGCGGCCACCAGGCGCCCCTCGTTCGGGCTTTTACAGGCCGCCAAAACTGCCGAAAGGCTGGTCATGCGCTATTTAGACAGGCTCAATCAGGTACTCATCAGGCTGCTGACTGTCATCGGCGGCTTTTTTCTGGTCGCTATGGTGCTGTTGATCTGCGCCAATATCTTCTCCCGGAACGTTTGGGTACCCATCAAAGGCACCTTTGAACTGATGGGTTTTTTCGGCGCCGTGGTCACCGCGTTCGCCCTGGGCTATACCCAGGCAGGTAAAGGCCATATCGCCGTGGATGTATTGATCAACACTTTTTCAGCAAAAACCCGCCGGCTGCTGCAAATGGTCAACAACGGGATTTGCACCGTATTTTTTGGAATTGCCGCCTGGCAAATCGCCGTGAAGGCCACGACCCTGATGAAAACCGGCGAGGTAACCGAAACCCTCAGAATAATTTACTACCCCTTTACCTATGCCGTGGCCTTCGGGTGCCTGGTGCTGGCCCTGGTCATGCTGACGGATCTTCTGAAAAATCTAACCCCGCCAAAGGAGCGTGAATCTTGAGCCTAGCCGCCATCGGAATTTCCGGTATCATCATCCTGCTGCTCATTCTCTTTTTGCTGGGTATGCCCGTTGGGTTTGCCATGGGTCTGGTGGGGTTTTGCGGTTTCTGCTACGTGATTTCCTTTAAGGCCGGATTGAATATGTTGGGTTCGGTCCTGTGGGACACGTACTCCAAATACGGTCTGACCGTCATCCCGCTGTTTATCTTCATGGGTCAGGTGGCCTTTTATTCCGGCGTCAATGAAAAACTCTACAAAGCCGCCTATAAATGGGTGGGACAGATACGCGGCGGGATCGCCATGGCAACGGTAATGGCCTGTTCGGCGTTTGCCGCCATCTGTGGATCCAATGCGGCGACCGCGGCTACCATGACAACCGTAGCCCTGCCGCAGATGGACAAGTACGGCTACAATTCGAAGTTGAGCACCGGCGCCATTGCCTGCGGCAGCACCCTGGGGGTGGTCATTCCCCCCAGCGTGGTATTGATTATCATCGGCCTTTCGACCGAGCAATCCATCGCCAAGCTGTTTTACGGCGGCATCGGCGCCGGAGTGTTGCTGGCCCTGCTCCTGATGGCGACCATCTATGTCGTCTGTCGCCGGCACCCGGATTGGGGGCCGGTGGGGCCCAAAACCGGTTTCATGGAAAAGATAAAGGGGCTGTCCGGCGCTTTCGAGATGCTGGTCCTGTTCTCCATCGTCATGCTGGGCTTATACTTCGGTTATTTCACGCCCACCGAAGCCGGAGCGGTGGGCTCGCTGTTCGCAGTGCTGATCAGTGCCCTCCAGCGCCGCCTGACCTGGAAAGGGTTGCTGCTGTCCATCACCGACACCCTGCGGATCTCCTGCATGGTTATCATGATCGTGGCCGGGGCCATGATCTTCGGCCGGTTCCTGGCGGTGACCCGGATCCCGTTCGACATCGCCGCCTGGGTGGTCGACCTGCCCGTGGGCGGAGCGGTGATCATGGGCATCATTTTCACCATCTACATTATCGGCGGCGCTGTCATGGATGCCCTGGCACTCCTGCTGATCACGATCCCGATCTTTTTTCCGGTTGCCCGACAGCTGGGGTATGACCCCGTTTGGTTCGGCGTCACCATTACGGTGGTGACCACGCTCGGGGCCGTGACCCCGCCGGTGGGCGCAACAACCTATGTGGTCGGCGGCATGGCCAAGGATGTCCCCCTGGAAGATGTGTTCAAGGGGGTGACATATTTTCTGCCGGCCTATATCTTATGTGTGATCATTCTGATGATCTTCCCGGGCCTTGTGCTCTACTTGCCGGGACTTTTGAAATAGGGTTTCAACCCGGACAAGATCTTCCGGGGTATCCACATCCAGGAAAACATCCGGACGCTCGACGTCTATGTACAGGACATCTTCCGGCTGGGAGGCAATGATACCCCGGGCGCCGGTGTCCCCGGAAATGCTCAGTAGGCGGTTATAATAAGTCGAGTTGAAAAGGGTAGGATTTTTCCGCTGCCCGTGACAGCGCGGCACGCAGATACCCCGGTCGGACCGATAGAAATGCTCGATCAGCAGGTTTATGGTGGCTGTATCCAGGAGCGGTTGATCGGCCAGGATAAACATACAGGCCGGAAAGCCTGACCGCACCGCCCGAACGCCGTGATGCAAAGAACGGCTCTGCCCGCGGCGATAGTCGGGATTGCGCACGAGCTTTAAGCGGGGCGCATTCAGCCGCTCACCCAAAATGGCCTGGATCTCATCCCGGCAATGCCCCAGAACCAGGGTGACGTTGTCCAGCTCGGATTTCAGGGCGGCATCGACCACGCGGTTTAGAATATACGCATCGCCGATTTTCAAAAGCTGCTTGGGCCGTCCGAGTCTGCGCGACATGCCGGCTGCCAGGACAATGCCTGCGATGGGACCTGTGTTGGGCATGGGCTGGCTGCCTCCCTGCTGGTTTTTAGGTGTGCCGGCGGCACCGATTTCCTTAAAACTATTTAATCAAATATAATGAAAAAGATAAAGGTCGAAAAAGCGGTCGGGTCGGTACTGGCCCACGATGTGACCCGCATTATTCCCGGCGAGTTCAAGGGGGTGGCATTCAAGAAAGGCCATATCGTGCGGGCCCAGGATATCGCCGAGCTCAAGAAGATCGGTAAAAACCACCTCTATGTTCTCGAATTGGCGGCGGACACCCTGCATGAGGATGATGCCGCGGTCCGGATCTGCGCGGCCCTCTGCGGCGAACAGATCACCTGTTCCCAGCCGGTGGAGGGCAAATCCAGCATGCGTTCAATGACGAACGGACTGCTGAAAGTCGATTCCGATACCCTGATGCGAATCAACAGCCTGGACGATATCATTGTGTCCACGTTGAAAAACAATACACCGTGTGTCAAAGACCAGATCGTGGCGGCTACCCGCATTATTCCGCTGACTACCCTTCTCACCAGAATCGAACGCCTGGAAGCCGTCGCAGGTGCGGCCCGACCGGTACTGAAAGTGCTGCCCTTTCAGCCCTTCAAGATAGGCGCCGTGGTAACCGGCACCGAGGTTTACCAGGGCGTGATTCACGATGGGTTTGACGAATTCGTCAAACCGACCATTACCCGTTACGGGAGTGCGGTCGTTGACAAAAAGATCGTGCCTGACGATGCGCAGGCAGTTGCCGAGGCCATTGGATACCTGGCGAAACGTGGCTGCGACCTGATCGTTACCACGGGCGGACTCTCCGTCGACCCGGATGATGTCACCAAAACGGGCATCATGGCAACGGGGGCGCAGCTGGTAGCCTACGGCGCACCGGTGCTGCCGGGTGCCATGTTCCTGTATGCTCTCTACGACGGTATTCCCATTCTCGGCTTGCCGGCCTGCGTGTACTACCACCAGGTGACGATTTTCAACCTGCTGCTGCCACGCATCCTGGCCGGGGAGGCGCTATCCAGCGCCGACATTGTGGCCATGGGGCACGGGGGTCTCTGCCTCGACTGCGCAAAATGTCGATATCCGGTATGCCCTTTCGGAAAGTAACTACCATGTCTGACCAGGTATCCAATATAACCATTTGCATCAAAGGGGCCGGCGAAATGGCCAGTGCAGTGGCCTGGCGGCTGCACCAGGCCAATTTCCAGCGGATCTGTATGCTGGAAGTGCCGCAGCCGCTGGCGGTCCGTCGTCGGGTTTCGTTCTGCGAAGCGATTTACGATGGGCGCCAGACGATAGAAGGCATCACCGCCGTAAAAACCATTGATCAACACGGTGTGCCCGCCGCCTGGAAAAGCGGTCACATTGCGGTGCTGGTCGACCCGGAGGGCAAAACCATCCCTGACCTGGCGCCCGATGTGGTCATAGATGCCATCTTAGCCAAACGCAACCTGCGCACCTGCAAGACCCAGGCTACGCTGGTGATCGGCCTGGGACCCGGTTTTGAGGCCGGCCGGGATGTACATGCCGTCATAGAAACCAACCGGGGGCACAACCTGGGCCGCATCATCACCCGCGGCCGGGCCCAGCCCAACACCGGTATTCCCGGCCGGATTGCCGGCTTTGCCGCCCGGCGTGTTTTACGGGCACCCGGTCCCGGGCGGTTTCAAGCCGCCTGCAAAATCGGGCAACCCATCAAAGCTGGTGACGTCGTAGGACGGGTGGCTGATAGGAAAGTCTGTGCGCAAATCGACGGCATCCTGCGCGGTCTGCTGCGCTCGGGACCCCGGGTAACTGCCCATTTGAAGCTGGGAGACATCGATCCGCGCGGCAATCCAGCGTACTGCGATACCATCTCCGATAAAGCCCGGGCAATCTCCGGATCGGTCCTGGAGGTTGTCCTGCGCCGGTTTCTGTCACCGGCTGATCCGTTACCGGACACGGGAACGCTTGCGACCGCAACAGGCGACCGGGTGACACCAGGCGTGTTAACCGACCGCGTGGCCGGTATTGTGGCCGGGCGCATAGGGGATATGGCCGTTGCCATGCGGGAGGTTGAGGACCAGACGGCTCTGGCGGCGCCCCTCTTGACCGCGTTGCGCCCTTATGTCGGCCGCGCTCACCGTATCGGCATCACCGGCCCGCCCGGGGTCGGCAAAAGCACGTTTATCAGCCGTTTGATAGGGCTGTTTCGCACGTCAGGTTTATCCGTGGGTGTCATTGCGGTCGATCCCAGCAGCCCCGCCAGCGGCGGGGCCTTACTGGGAGATCGTTTGCGAATGGACACGGCTGCCCGGGATTCCGGCGTTTTCATCCGCAGTATGGCCACCCGGGGAACGACCGGCGGCTTGGCCCGTCAGGCGACGGGGGTGGCCGATGTACTGGATGCCGCCGGTAAAGCGGTTATCCTGTTTGAAACGGTGGGTGTGGGGCAAACCGAATTCGACATTGCCACCGTGGCCGACACTGTGATCAACTTGAGCATGCCCGGATCCGGCGACGCGATCCAGAGCATGAAATCCGGTTTGATGGAAATCGGTGACATCTTCATCATCCACAAGGCGGACCTGCCGGGGGCCGCCCAAATGCAAGCCGACCTGGAATCGGTCCTGAGTATGCGCCCGGCGCAGGATGCCTGGGAGCGAAAGGTGTGGTTGGCCGATTCACTCACCGGCACCGGACTGGAAGACATTTACAATAACATCAACGCGCACCGGGAATTTTTAAAAAACTATACACCCGATAGGAAATTTAGGTAGATATGCAAAACATCTTCTTTGAAATCGTGCGGCTTATAGAAGCGGGGCAACGCTTCGTCGTGGCAACGATCATACGGCAAAGCGGCTCTACCCCGCGGCAGACGGGTACCCGCTGCCTGATCTTGGAAAACGGGGGCATCCGCGGAACAATCGGCGGCGGAAGACTGGAATTTGACGTCATTACCAAAGCCGGGAAGGTTATGCGTTCCGGGAAAAATGCCCTCCTGCAATTGAGGCTCGCCGGTGAGGATGTGGCCCAAACGGAAATGATCTGCGGCGGCAGCGTTGACGTCTACCTCGAACCGGTGGTCCCCGGTCAAACACCGGCAACCCGCTTGTATGAGGAAATTGTGCACTCCCTGCGCGGCCAGCAAACCGGGGTCTTGTTGACCCGCGTGAGCGACGGCATGCCGGCCGCAGACCCGTCCGGGCAACTGTTTATTAAGGCAGACGACACCTATTGCGGTGATGCGTATGCTTGGGCGGCGCTGCCCGGACTGCCCCAACGTTTTCTCGAATTGAAAAGCCCACAACTGTTCGATGCCGATTTCACCCAGCCGGTTGTATACGCGGAACCGATCCAGCCGGACGATCACCTCTACATATTCGGGGCCGGCCATATCTCCACCTGTTTGGCGCCTCTGGCCCAAGCCGCCGACTTCACGGTTGGGGTGGTCGACGACCGGGCCGAATTTGCCAACCGGCAGCGCTTTCCCGACATCGCGGAGGTTCTGGTGATCCCCTTTGAGGAAGCATTTGACCGGATCAGGATAACCCCGACGACCTATATCGTCATCGTCACCCGCGGCCATGCCTTCGACCTGCAAATCCTGCGTGCGGCCCTGCGCTCTCCGGCATGCTACATCGGCATGATCGGCAGCCGCAAGAAAAGAGATCTCATCTATGACACCCTGCGCCAAGAAGGCGTTACCCGTGAACGTCTGGAGAAGGTGCACGCGCCCATCGGTCTACCCATCGGCGCCCAAACGCCGGAGCAGATTGCCGTGAGTATAACCGCAGAGTTGATCCAGGTTAAAAGTCAAATATTTCAATAACGGGCGGGTCAAACTTAAGCTGGCCCAGGACAGCCCTCTCCAGCGCGGCCGGCCGTTCTCGAGCAGCCAGTTCTTTTACAACCCGGCGGCCTGCCGCAAGACTGGCGGATGTCTCCGCCTGATTCAAGAATACGGTCTGCCTGGCCTGGGCGGGGCAGCCCTTAAAAATACCACGCGGGTGGCTTAGACTGGCGGCCACCGATCCGGAGGTAATACGGTCGCCGGGGGCAAGACCGGTGAGGCGGGCAAAGAGGGGCAGCCGGAACACCCATTGATCGGTCAGCGGTTTGTTCAGGGCAGTCAATCCGGCGACCCCAACCACATAACGACAGCAGGCGGGTATGACCGGTTCGTGAGCGTCCGGCACTTTCAAAGGAAGTCGGGCCGCACCATCGGCCTCGATAAGGATCCAATTAAAAACCCCGGCCTGCCATATACGCTCAATATCCTTGGCTTTGAAGCCGAGCAGTTTTTTTGCACTACCGGATCGCGCGGCGGTGATAAAGCCTGGTAGACCGGGGGCATCAACTTGCGGCAACAAAGCGGCTACTGGCCCGGTGATAACCATAGGGCTGTTTGCAGCGGCTTCCTGTTCGCTGATCTTCGTCGTCGTGGTAGTCAGGATTCGCTGCCCGTTTGCGGCCAGTTCACTGGCCAGGCGAAACATCAAACTAGTTTTACCGCCGGCCCCGACCAGACAGACAACCCCGCCCCGGTCTAGCGCCAGCGCCTGACGCAGGTTCGCTGCGTTGCCGCGGTCACCGTCTGCGGATATTGGGTTCATGACCAGGTTATCACCCCTCGCTGGTCTGGGGGCATTCCCAAACGGGAACCCAGAGACCTGATAAGATTTGCATTTTTCGCCGCCAACTGCTATCTAAAGGGCAACAGATCGACCAGCAGCACCGCCTGGTCCCCTCTCAGGCCGCTAATGGCTAAGACGGCGTGATCGGGCCCTGAGGATTGAATATGAAAAATCTACGCGTTCTACTGGTAGACGACGACCGGGTTACCGGCCTTACCTTGCAGCACTATTTCAACGAGAATGTGGCCCACTTTCAATCCGTCGGTAATGCGGAAAGGGCCGTCGAGATCATGGAGGACAACCCATCCTGGGATGTGGTCATCTCGGACTACGTCCTGCCCGAAATGGACGGCGGCACGCTCCTCAAAAAGGCCAAAGAAATGCAACCCAAACTGAAGACCATTCTGATCACTTCGTATGACCCGCAAGATATCGATGCCGTGTTGCAGGAAAACGACATTGACCACTTCATACCCAAACCCGTTCCAATCGATTCGTTGCATTATGCGCTGGCGTCGATCGATCCCCGATAGACGCGCTCTCAAAACCGTCTTCATGCCGGGCGTCTTGTCCGGCTTAGCTAGCCAGGTGCAGACGGAAGCTCGCAGAGCGCAGGCTGGATCTTGAACCAGAATCCACCTTTGAAACAACATTTAAAGTTAGGGGTTCGGCAGGCGCCGGTCCACAAGGCCGGCCAACGTAAAAATTCCCTCTACGGTCTGTTTGTCCGTGTCGTATCCTGAGATCGTGACCTGATAAGGCCCTTTATAGAAATTCAAGTAGTAGTCTTCAAAGAGGGCGGCGGCCCCAAAATCGGCCGGTTGGCCTTTATCACCCACCTTGCGGGTGTACACTTCCTGGGCGAGCTTGGGCGAGTTCATCTGGTAGATTTCCAGATTGATAGACTTGCCGGCCGGGTTCTGGTAGGAAGCGAACACGGCCCGGGCAAACCCCAGCCGCACGTAAAGTTCGGCCCCGCCATTGATTACGGTAAACAGCTCATGCCCCTGTGCCCCGCGGGGCGGTTCCGCAACGGTCCATCCTGCGGGCGGGTCAGCCAGGGACAAGAGATCTTCACCCGCCCAGGCCGGGATAAACACGCCCTGGGAAATAACCATCACCAGAATGAGGCCGGCGGTAATTGTCTGCCTGGGCCGTGTTACGTCAAATTTGGGCATAAGACTATCCTATTTCAAAGTTCTACTTCACTGATACGCAACTGGTCGAGATCCATACTCCCCAGGTTATGTTTGGCTGCCTTGGGGATAGCGAGGATATCGACCGGCTGGTGGCCCAGCAGCCGACAGCAGTAAGCATCCATACTCACGGCATTGGTTGCGGCCACGACCCGTTGCGGCTTGAATAGACTGCCAGGACCATAGGGACCATTTTCCGTAATAACAACAGTGGCATCCGCGATACACAGATCAGGTTTTCTGACCAGGTTCAGGTCGGCGATGCACTGGCTGAGGTGATCCACGTCACCGTAGAAACCGAACTCCAATTCACCGCCGAAGTGGAAATAGCTGTTGGTGGAAAACGGACACAGGCCCATCATATTCTTCAGGGACCCGGAAAAATGGACGCCCTTGTGGTGCTTGGCAATGGAGACATTGATGAAGGTATCGCAATCGAAGAGATCTTCCGTAACCTTGGCGTCCTTGAGCTTGACGGCGCCCGCGATTTCGATTTCCCGCCGGTTCCCGCTTTCATATTTAACCAGTTTCAGCTCTTCGGAATGTTTCGCCGCGGCATCACTTCTCCCCCAGTAACCCTTGTGGGGATCTTTTAAATAACGGATCTCCCGGGCACCGGCCTCGGCGCATAGTTTAATGACCGCGACGGTGATATCGGGGTTGACGGAGGCCCCGAAGTTTTTAAAGGGTGAATTGACCAGCAACCCAACCCGGTCGCCTGCGCGGACAAAAGCCTGGATGCCGCCTACTTTTTCAACGGCCAATCGAGTGCCGGCGGAATAGTCTCTACCCTTTACCGCGGCGATGTCTGACAGGCCGGCCGCCTGCAGCAGGGCCGGCCGCCCCCATAAACTGCGTATGGCTTTTTCGCCTGCCAGGGTGACGGCACCGGCCGCGGCGGTCTTTTTAAGAAATGATCTACGGGACAATTTTTTCATACGGGCCTCCTTTGACGATCCTACCGGTGCTTATATATGCCCATGCTGCATCTAATTCATACTATCATTTTTTATACGCGAAGCAAATTAGCAAACATTCTTTTCTTGAACCAGCTTGTATCAAGGCGCATATTGCTATATAAGCCATCAGGTCGATTTCATCGCGATTTCCGACTTAACAAAATATACACATAATATCAAATGTTTACAAAATACAATGAGGTCCCTTGAATCTCAAACCAAAACATCTGCTTACATCTGAGTTGTGCGTATCTATTCTGTACCGGTTTATCCGCGCCTACTCGTGGACGTTGCGGCTGCACATCGAAAATGAAAGTGACTGGCTGAGCCACCTACGCAAGGGCGGTTCTGTCCTGCTCTGTACTTGGCACCAGCAGTTCTTTTCCGCCATCCGCCATTTTCAAAACTATGCCGGTTTTAACCCAAGTATCATGATCAGCAGGAGCAATGACGGCGCCATCATCGCCGGTGTGGCCGAAAGATCCGGCTGGCATACGGTTCGCGGCTCCTCTTCAAAGGGTGGCATAACAGCTCTGCGGGATGTCACAACCCGCCTTAGAAAATCAAAACTGGCGGCTCACATTGTCGATGGCCCGCGCGGGCCTGCAGGTAAGGTCAAGGCCGGGGTCATCCGCTTAGCACACCAGACCAATAGCGTGATTGTGCCTTTTTACACCGCTGCGGAAAATGGTTGGTACTTTAACAGTTGGGACAAGTTTGTGCTGCCCAGACCGTTTTCAAAGGTTCACCTTCGATTCGGGGATATGCTTACATTCAGCCCAACCGACGATAAAGCCGAATTCGAAACTCAGCGACATAAACTTGAGGAGATCATGCGACCCGGACTGATATCTTGAATTCTGTATCAAGGGCGTTGGTGTTGGCGGCCTTGCCGCGGTGATGTGGCCTACCTACTTATTCCATCAGTCGAAATCCACGCATATAGCCATCCAGGTGTTGCTGTTGGTCCGCCGAGATGGGCGGGCAGGCCTGGGCCGTCTTGATACCCTGCGCAACCAGGGTCGCAAAAACCAGACAGGTAGGTGAACCGCATTCACGACAATTGGTGCGTGGCAAACATCTAAGTATTTCTATCACCTGGGGTTTAGCTGCGCTTTCAAAACTTGGTTCTATCTCCGAGCGTCTTTCCCAAACGGTATTGATTTCAATTTTCAACCACTGCAGTATTTTCTCGGCTTCCTGTGCGTCCTGGAGGGCGTTGACGGCAATCTCCCGGCCCTGCACGGTGATCAGTTTCCCGGCACTTTTAAAGGTTACCGCCGGCGGGTCCCGGAGATACGCGTATCCGCCGAGTTCGGCATTGAGATACGGCAGGACGGCGGAGATGTCCTGGTCCAGTTTGGCAATACAGTGGACCGATTGAAAGCTGGTATTGCATTTGGCTCGGAACACCTCTTTGTGATAGTTTTTCAGCAGCATTGTCCTCCTCCATTTCGAGCTCCCTTCCCCTGGCCGCCTGCAAATGCCGCAGACAGCCGCAGGCCTGCAAGGGATATGCGGATGTCAGGCCCAGGGCGACGCAGTGATCGTAGGTATGCGGCTTCCTTTTATAAAAAATTGGAAATTTTGCTGTAAGACGAAAGTGGAAGCCAAAAGGTTACACCATGGGGAGCATTAGGCGAAGATCAAAGGGGAGGTCGGTGTATGAATACACGCCTGCGGTCAAGCCACGAAGCGATTAGGTTGCAACAGGCAGTGAATACGCACCCCGACGGCGTCGCGACGGTGAGGCGTTCTTGGGAATTCAGGTGCGGTCATTTCAACCGGCGCTGCAGCTAGAACTTATCTCAAAAAAGTCTTTTCGCCCAAACTCGGTGCTTGCGCTTATATCAAGTCCTCGAAATACGCTCGTATTACTCCGCCCTGATATTCGCGGCCGCCTTGACCTTGAACCACAATCCGCTTTTTGAGATAGGTTCTAACCTGGTCCGGTGGCGGACAATTACCCGGTCTTATTGAGGTCGTTGAACTTAGAGGTGATACGGTTGTACTCTTTCACCAGTTCGTCCATGGCCTGCGGGGTAACCTGGTCATTCATCTCGTTTCGTTTATCAACCCATTGAGACATCATGGCGCTGATCTCGCCGGCCAACTGCGACTTCTTCTGCTGGTCGGACGCATCATAAGCAGCCTTGAAGTCATTGATCAAAGTTTCATACTTCTCCAGAAAACTGGTCATTTCGAGCTTCCCCGAAGAACTGCCGCAGGCAGCGACCACGAACCCGCAGAAAATCAGGACTAAAATGGGCAGATACCGACTGGTTTTGAAACGACGCATAGCGCACCTCCGCACACGGTTAATAAATGATGGAAAGACAGATTTTGGGCTAAATTTACATTCAATAGTAACCTGGAAATAGTTAATGCTAATAAAAAAATGAATTTTATTCAAATTTTTTAGGAGATCGTGCGGCACTTCAGGGGCATCTTGTCATAATTTGGATAACTGCCGGCCGATCGGGTCCGACCACGGCCTTAGCAAAGGGTGTGTGTAGAGCTACCGGGAGGGCGTCGTCATTCCAGGGGGCTTGTCCTCCGGCTTGCAGGCTCGCAGACCAGGACATTGCGTTCATCTTTCTCGAAGCGGCACTCTTTTTCAAGAATGTCCTTTAATTTTCTGCGGGCCCGGTGGAGCCGGGTCTTCACGTTGCCCGGGCTGATCTCGAGAATCTCGGCGATTTCCTTTTGCCGCAATCCCATGACTTCATACATGGTGAGCACGCTGCGTAAAGATTCCGGCAGAAGCCTGGCCTTGTCCTGCACACATTGACTCATCTGGTGCACTTCGAACTTTTTATCGGGCGGCAAGACATCCTGGATCTGAACCTGACCGGCCAGTATCCGCCCGTTTTTTATCTCTTTTTGGGTGTGGCGGAAATGATCCTGGCACAGGTTGTAGGCAATGCGAAAAATCCAGGCGGAGAGTTTGGCAGGATCTTTCAACTGGTCCAGGCGCGCCTGGACCTTCTCGAAGGTATCCTGGGTGATATCATCTGCGATCCATTCGTCTTTTACAAATGATATCGAGAATTTACGAACCTTTGAGTGGTACTCGTAATAAATATCCCAAAAACGCATGCTGTTTATCCCCAAGAAGTTGCGGTCCTGCGCTAGCTGGCGCAGCTCTGGGTAGTGTCTGCCGGGTTGCAGCCGCAGGGTTGTGGCGGCATCTCTCTGCGCGCTTCGAAATCCGTGCCCAACAGTTCATCTATAGTCGATTTCAATGCCAAATGCGCCCCTTTTTTTACAACAGAGGCCAGTTCGGCAGCTCCACGGATCTCCTTTTGAGACAAACCGGCCTGGAGGGCTTTTTCGTAAAGGTGTTCAAAGCAGGGAATGCAGTTGGCGGCGGTGGCCGCCCCCGGGCAGATAAGGGTTACGACCTTTTCATCGTTGAAAACGTCTGTGGCAGTGGTGGTGTTCATGTGGCTTCCTCCTCCTAAAAAATTGAAAGTTTGCTGTAAGACGGAAGAGGAAGCCAAAAGGTTACATCATGGATCAGTTTTGTTGGGACACCTCGGCCTCGTCAAAGGAAGCCATTTCCCGCATGATCCGGCAGGACGCATCCACCACGTCGATGGTCATGGCTGCCCCGGTGCCCTCCCCCAGGCGCATACCGAAATCAATAACCGGTTCAAGCTGCATGTGTTCCAGGGCTGCGGTTTGGGAAATCTCCACGGATCTATGTCCGGCAATCAGATATCCCCGAATGTCCGGATTGATAAGATAGGCAATGAGCCCGGCCGCTGTTGAAATCACACCGTCCAGAACAACGCCCGTGCCCTGGTTGGCGGCCGCCAAAACAGCGCCGGCAATACCGCCGATTTCATACCCGCCCAGGCGTTGCAGGATATCAAATCCATCGGCCGGGTCCGGGTTGTGGAAATCCAACGCTTTTTGAATGACCTTGGCCTTGTGCTCGAGCCCCTTGTCATCCACGCCGGTTCCGCGGCCGGTGGCCTTAAATGGTGAAACCCCGGTCACCGCACAGATAATGGCCGTTGCAGAGGTGGTGTTGGCAATGCCCATCTCCCCCAGTCCGACGATATCGATAACCCGGCTCCGGTTCGCTTCCTGAAATACGGCCACGCCGTTTTCCAGGGCCCGGGCGGCTTCAGCCACGGTCATGGCATTCTGGACAGCAAAATTGCGGGTACCTTTGCGCACCTTTTTCTGCAGGAGGACGGGATGGTCGTCAAAATCGGCATTGACGCCCATGTCCACCACCCTGATATCAATCCCCTGGTGACGGCAGATGACGTTGATGGCCGCGCCGCCCGCCAGAAAATTGGAGACCATCTGACCGGTAACCTCGGCCGGAAACGCGGACACGCCTTCTTCGGCAATGCCATGGTCACCGGCAAAAACAAACAGGGCTTTGCGTTTAAGTTCCGGGTTCAAATCGTTTTGAATGACACTCATCTGCACCGCGAGGTCTTCGAGCTTGCCCAGGGCGCCCAGCGGTTTGGTCTTGTTGTCGATCTTGGTCTGGGCCTGGGGACGGAGGTCCTCCGCCGGTGGGGCAATTCCCGTAACCATGTCACGCAAAGCATCGGGTAACATCTGCATACCTGTATCTCCTTTCACTATGTTTTTAGTGGTTTCAGTCATATGCGAGACCGACGCGGGCCGTCCGGCGTCCATATCGGAAGCCTGCTTTGATCGGTCAACAATTTCGCACCGAATTCATTGGTTTGAAGTGTCAAAACCAGAAAACCACTTATCGGCAAACACCAGCAACGTTAATGGAAATGGATGCAGAATTGAAAATGGGGGTTGATAGCCTGCCAAATTCGGTACGCATCCTTTTGGGGCAGTATTAGCTGCCGTTCAAAGACACGGACGAAATCCAGCAGGACGTCCGGAGGGTTCCCGCTCGTCATAACGGGATGAACTCGATTTCTTACACGCAGCAGGCAGGCTTTCTGGCTTGCGGATCATGCTACTTGCCGCCCCTTCCCGGGCTTTCAGGCCCAGTGGGATTGCGCGGCGTTCGTCCCCGCTTACAGCAATGGCTGGCTTGCGATGGAATTGCACCATCTTTCCTATTATCGTCACCTGGTGACGCACCTGCTGACGGTGAGCCCAGGACCAGACGGGCTCGAGCGAATTTGATAGTTCATATCACTGGTCGCTGTCAACTCTAAAAAGACGCCCCACCGGCCGGACCGGTCCGAATAGAGCCTTCAGAACAGGCCGCTTGGTCCCTATTCAAGATATTTGGCTACGATTTCAATTGGGTGGAAAATGGGCTGGCTGCCGAACTGCTCCATCTGTATTCTGCAGGTCGGACAATCGGTGACCCCGGCGGCAGCCTGCGACCATTCCGGCAGCTGCATCAGATGGCGTCCGAGGGTTTCACTGGTCGGATAATTTTCGGCGGCCATCCCCCAGGTGCCGGCGATGCCGCAGCAGTGGCTTTCGAGGGGAATGGTCCGCAGACCGGGAACGTGCCCCAGCATCTTAAGAGAACTGGCCGGATCGGCCTGCACCCTCAGGTGGCAGGGGCTGTGATAGGCCACGGTTTCCTTCACCGCGGCTAAATCCAGCCGATCGGCATGGCGATTCACCAGGCTGCTCAACAAGATGGTCCTGTCCGCAACTGCGGCGATCTGCGGACCGTTGTCCACATCGCGCCACTCGCGGGTCAAAGCCAGGGCACAGGAAGAACAGGTTACCACGATATGGTCCACCTGATGGATCAGGTCCCCCCACTTGTTCAGATTCCGTTTTATCTTCTGCCGGGCTGCCGGGACCATGCCCTTGGAAAGCATGGGTAAACCGCAGCAGTGCTGTTCCGGCAGGTGCACGGACAGATCCAGGGCGCGCATTACCCGCAGGGCTGCCCGTCCTATCTCCGGCCGGACATAGGAAGCATAGCACCCGGCAAAGTAAAGCACCGTCGGCCCCTGCGAACCGGCACGGGGCCTTGTGCCGCGGGACAAAGGCCGGGCCGCAAGCGGAATATAGTCCATGTCGGCCGCAATCCCGGTCAGCTTCTCAATGCCCCGACGCAGAATTTTGAGGTCACCTACCGGTTTAAAAGGTTGCGAGAGGCTGCCAAACAGCCGGGCTGCTGTTTCAACACCGGTCAGCAAGCGGTCAGCCGGCCGGGGACCGAACCTGCGCACATAGGCGGCCCGCGCCTCGATGGCCATTTTGGGAATATTGACGCCGGAGGGGCACTCGCGCTGGCAACTGCCGCAGTTCGCGCAAAGCTTGATCACGGACTGGAAGGTCTGGTCGAACAGAGCGGCTTCTTCCACCGCGCCGCTTATCAGCGCCCGCAGGACATTGGCCTTGGCTTTCGGGGCCGCCGCCTCGTTGCGGTTGAATTTATAGACCGGGCACATGCGTGTGTCGGTCGTCACCGTGGTGCATTTTGAGCATCCGTGGCATTTTTCGATTTCGTCGGCAAACCCATCGGTCCAGAGCAATTGGTGGCGGAAACGGCCTTTGCGGGTATACTCGCCACCGAATCTCAGATGACGCGTTACGAGATCGGGGTCATGGCTGGTTTTTATTTCCGGGTTGAAAATGCCCTGCGGATCGAAAAGGTCTTTGACCCGGGTGAACAGTTCATAAATATCCGGATACTGCCTGCGAATATAGGCGCTGCGCAACCGGCCGTCGCCGTGTTCCCCGGATACGACCCCGCCCAGTCCGTGAACCAGGTCAAACATTTCATCCGCCAGCGTTTTCAGCAGCCCGACATCCCGGATGTTCTTCAAGTCCAGCAGGGGCCGGGTGTGCATGAGTCCCTTGGCGATGTGCCCATAGGTTACGTAGCGTACCGCGTGCCTTTGAAACAGGGCCTGGATGCCCTCGAAATAGTCCACCAGGTGCTTGATGGGTACGACCGCATCCTCGGTGAGGGCCAAGATCTTGCGGGCGCCCTTCAGCCGGTACAGGATGGGCACGGCGGCCGTGCGCACCGCCCAGAACCGCTGCTTCTCATCCGGTGAAACAGCGGTATAGGCCCGGGCGGTATGCGGATTTTCAGCCAAAAGCTGCCTGGCTTTTTCAGCTTGCTGGAGACAAACCGCCGGATCGGCCGCGTCAAATTCGATCAGCAGGACGTTGTCGACATCCGCCGGAATCTTCTCGCGCAACTGCCGGTCGGTCTCCCGCGCCAACTGCAGCAAGGAGCTGTCCATGATTTCGATGCCCGCCGGACCCCTGGGCAGCAGATTTTGCACCGCCCGCGCGGAATCCGCGATGCGATCGGAGAAACAGACCACCAGGCTGTCGTGCGGCGGCTTGTTGAGCAGCCTGAATTTCAAACGGGTGGCCACGCCCAGGGTCCCCTCGGCACCGGCGAATAGCTTTGCAAGCCGCAGCCGGCCATCTTTGACCAGGCCTCGCAGGTTATAGCCGGCCACGTTGTACCTAACCGCCGGGTAGGCATTTTCAATACGCCCGGCATGCTCAGTATAGAGGCGGTGCAGTTGACCAAGGGCGTCGGGCAGTTGGTCCGGAGAAAGAGCGGCAATGTCGCTAAACTGCAGCACATCCCCGGCCGCCGTCACGATGCGGGCGTCTTCGATATAATCGGACACGTTGCCATATTTAACCGAGTGTGCGCCGCTGGCGTTGGTGCCGAACATGCCCCCGAAGCTGGCGTACTCCCCACTGGAGGGATCCGGTGGAAAGAAGAGCCCCTTGCCTGCCAGGGCCACGTTCAATTCACCCAGGCGGTACCCGGGTTGACACTCAAAGGTTTTGTTGGCAACGTCCAGCTTGACCAGGCGGTGCATGTAGCGGGTAAAATCGATGACCACACCAGGGCCCAGCGACGATCCGCAAAGACCGCTGCCGGCCCCGCGAGGATGAACCGCCATGGAATTTTCCCGGGCAAATTTGACCGCCAGGACGACATCCCGGGTGTTGGCCGGATAGACAACCGCCCGGGGGGGCCGCAGAAAAATACTGCCGTCGGTGGCCAGCATGTAGCGGGCCAAAGCGCCGGTGACCACATCCCCGTCCATTGCTTTCTGCAGCTTTTTGAATTGATCGTTACCCATACGTATGTTGTGATTCGGTTCTCTACGAAGTTTCAGTTAAGGCATTTTGATATAAAAAGTGCCGCAATTCGAAATCGAAATCGGGATCGGGATCGGATTTTCGAGGTTCGTGTCTTTCTTTTCCAGACTGTCAATTGCCATTTATGTAACAACTACAACAGCCGATTTCGATTTCGATAAAACCAATCAGTCTTCATTCTCCGAGCTACGCCTGACAGGAAGACTTTTTTAGATCGCTTCTACATCTTCACGAGCATACTCGCATTGGGTATCATCGCTGCCTGCCCGTAAAAGCCCTGCAGGGCTTTCCCGAAATCTGCACCGCTCAACTTGGCCGCCCCCATCAAACGCACGGTGTCATCCGGTAACTCCGTCACCAGGCTGATTTCAATCCGCTGGGTTTTCTCCATCAGGGACAACGCAGTCCCGCCGTTGCCGGCATAATCTGCCGCAAGCCGTTTAAAGGCCTGGGCATAGCCGCCCAGTTCAAACCAGGGCAGGAAGGTCTGCGAGCCGATGCCATCCGGGCACCGGGCCAGTACGATCAGGCGGCCGCCATCCTTGACGAATTTAGCGGCATTATGAACCGCTTTGTGACTTTGAATAAAGTTGATGTCCTTGGGATAACCGCCGCAGGAGGCCACGACCAGGTCGTACTGGCGGTCGTGCTTGATTTCGCAGTTGCGGCCCTGTTCCCGACAGGCCTGCTCAAAACTTTCCCGGCCGGTCCCGGTAATAAGCCGGCAAACGCGCCCGTGGCTGTCAAGGATGCCGTGGATGGCCAGGTCCGCCGGCTTGCGGGCCACGATCTCATCGATGTCTTCAGCCAGAGGGTTCCCCTTCAGCCGCCCGGGTTCACAGCCGGCGGCCAGTCGGCCGGTATTCCGGTCCAGAAACAGCCCGTGATTGACATAGACGGCCTCACGGGCGCCGAGCCCGGGAAACAAGAGTTTGCGGCCGCCGCCGTAACCGGCAAAATAGTGGTGGGTAACGGCGCCGAAGGTCATGACAAAGCCGGCTGCGAGAATATCCCGACGCACCCGAACCGGGGTTCCCCGGGTGGTTTCACCCAGGTGCTCGAAAAGGGCCTCAGCGTGGCAGTCATGATGGATGAACTTGCAGTCGTCATAGATACTGCCGTAGGCAGCCCGGCTCTCCGCATCGCTCTGGCGCGGATGGGTGCCATAGGCAATATAAAAAGTGATTTGATCCTGGGCCACGCCGGCCGCCTGCAGGACCTGGACCAGGACCGGTAAATAGTCACGGTAGGCACACAGCCGGGTCTTGTCCGCAATCACCACGGCGACATCCTTGAGTTCGGGTTTCAGACGGCCGAGTTGAAAGGTTAAATCCACACCAAAAGTTTCCGGATCGCTTGCACCGGCCGGCTCCTTGATTGTCAGGACCCGGGTTTCGTCCGACAGGTCCAGTGGAATCGTCGCCTTGCCGTATTTCAATTCAACGGAATGCATGCCTTTCGTTATAGGGCATTTTGATCTGATTTTAAACCTTTGTTGCATCCGGCCCATTTATCTAATAAAAATGGTTCCGGGTTCAAGGTTCAGCGTTCAGGGTTGAAACCAAAAACCTTTGAACCCCTGAACCCAGAACCCCGAACCTGAGGTTTCCATGATCATTCTCGTCATCAATACCGGCAGTTCTTCACTTAAATATCAATTGCTGGAGATGGAACACGAAACGGTTCTGGCCGTCGGCGTGGTGGAACGCATCGGCGAACGCAAGGCCCTGGTCACTCACAAGGGGCACCCCGGTCTGGATCAGGAAAAAACCTTTGAGCAGGAACAGGCCGTAATGGACCACCGGGCGGGCCTGCACCTGGTCCTCGATCTGATCGTGGATGCCGAACGGGGTGTTCTGACCAGCACGGGGGAGATTGACGCCGTGGGCCACCGGGTGGTCCAGGGCGGCGAATCGTTTCAACAGACAAGGCTCATAAACAACCAGGTCATGGCTGCCATCCGGGATTGCAATCCGCTGGCGCCCCTGCACAATCCGGCCAACCTGGTCGGCATCGAGGTGGCTGCCCACCTGCTGCCCGATGTCCCGCAGGCAGCTGTCTTTGACACTGAGTTTCACCAGAGCATGCCGCCCGCGGCGTTTCTCTATCCCCTGCCCTACAGTTATTACAAAGACCTGGCTGTGCGCCGCTATGGGTTTCACGGCACTTCCCACAAGTATGTGTTTGGCCAGGCGGCTGCGGAAATGGACCGCCTCCCGGCGCAGACCAATGCCATCACCCTGCACCTGGGCAACGGCTGCTCCATGGCGGCCGTAAAAAACGGCAAGTGCATCGATACATCCATGGGGATGACGCCGCTGGCCGGCCTGATGATGGGCACCCGCTCAGGGGACATCGATCCGGCCATCATTTTTCACCTGGCCGCCGAAAAGGGCTTGGGCGTTGACCACATCTCAGACCTGCTGAACAAAGAGAGCGGCCTGAAAGGAATTTGCGGTAGCAACGACATGCGTGATATTCGCCGGCAGGCTGCCGCCGGCCAGGCAAGAGCCACCCTGGCCCTGGAGATGTTTGCGTACCGGATCAAGAAATATATCGGGGCCTATTGTGCAGTCTTGGGAAGGGTTGACACCCTGGTTTTCACAGCCGGCATTGGTGAAAACGACTGCCAGGCCAGAGAAGATATCTGCATGGGGCTGGAAGGCCTGGGGATTGAAATTGACCCGGAACTGAACCGCAAACTCCAAAACCGCCACGGCCCGGTGCACCGTAAAACCAGCCGGGTTCAAATACGCGTGGTACCCACCAACGAAGAACTTCAGATCGCCCGCGAAACAAAGGCACTGTTGACCCGCGGTTAACGGCCAGCGATAGCCCTGAAGCGGAAACTTCCTGGTCAGCGCCTGTCCCGGAGCCCGTCTATAAAGGCCACCACGTTCTGCCCGAGAACCACGTGGTTGTAACCCCCCTCCAGGATACCGAAACAACCGCCCTTGTTGCGCCGGGCCGCTTTCCTCACCCAGGCGCCCATCCGCCGGTAGTCATCTGTGGTCAGCAACCCGCCCCAGTCCTGAAGGTGGTTGTCGAAACCCGCGGACACAGCGATGACATCGGCATCCGTCGCGGCCAGGGCCCGGGCAACTGCTTCGAGGTAAAGCCGCCGATCGTGGTCATCCGGATTTAAAATGGCAGCCCAGGGCCGGCTGCCCAGGATGTTCACGTTGCCGTCACCGTAGTGCAGGTCGAAATCGAGCACAAAGGCGCTGTGAATAAGGTCCCGATGTTTAAGCGCGTGCAGCGCGATAGCCATGTGATTGAAATAGCAAAACCCCCAGGCACTGTCGGCGGAGGCATGATGCCCGGGCGGGCGGACAAGTGCAAAGGCCGGCGCCTGCATACCAGCTTCGGCGGCCCCCACGGCGCCGCCGGCGGCCAGGGCGGCAATGTCGAACAGTCCCTGGCTGCGTACCCATTCAATATGGCCCGGGCTGTGGGCAGCCGCAATCTCCTCCATTGTAGCCGGCCGGGGCTCTTGAAAGGTGACGGCGGATTCTATGACGGCAACCACGGCTTCCATACGCCCGGCTTCCGCCGCTGGATCGCTGGTATAAACTTGATAAAAATCAGGATGAAAAAACACTTGCATGGCCGGCCCCCTCGTATCTTGAAAGCAGCGGGTTTGCCTATGAACAATATCAATGCACGGCTATCTCATAAGATTAGAAACCATTTCAAAAAAACGAATGTTGGTTCAAGGTGCGGCGGCCGCGAAATTGCCCGCAGTGCGGGACTTCCCGCTATTCTATCCTCCGTTGTGGGTCGCAGGCCGGCCCACCCCAAGCAGGATTGAGCGCGCCCCTCAGCAAGCTGCGGGGCATCGTCCCCCGTATGGAATTTTTCCATTTTAGATGCGCGCGCATTCCCGGCCGCAAGTTGCAGGGAATGCGCTCGCCTAGCGGTTCAGATATCGGTCCAGGAGGGCCAGCAATAGCGCCCGGTCGATGGGCTTGGCTACGTAGTCGTCCATGCCGGCGGCCAGGCATTTTTCCATGGCCCCCTCGGTAACCTCGGCAGTCATGGCGATAACCGGCAATGACTGCAAATCCGCATGCCTGCGGATACGGCGGGTGGCGGCATACCCGTCCAGCCGGGGCATTAAAACGTCCATCAGAATCACGTCGAAGGATTCTTTCTCCAGCACGGCCAGGGCTTCTTCGCCGTCTGCGGCAATGGACACTTCAAACTGGACGGACTGGAGAAGAGCCGTCGCCACCCGCTGGTTGATCGGATTGTCTTCTACCAGGAGCACCCGTCTCCCGGCGAAAACCGGCTCGGTTCCATCAGCATGTTCTTTCTGCCGGGTCCGCTGGTTTCCGTTTTCAGCAAACAGGGCTACTATTTCCATCAGCAGCTGTGAACGTTTGATGGGTTTGTCCAGTATCTTGCCGATCCCGGCCTTGTAAGCCTCAGGTTTGTCGATAGAGGTTGTATAGCCTGAAATCATTACCATTTCAGGGACTTTTCCCGAGCCATGGAGGTCTCTGATCCCGGCCGCCAACTCGACGCCGTTCATAGGGTCCATGTTGTGATCCAGTAGAATCAGGTCAAACTGGTTGTCTGTTTTTACGGCCCGGCGGCAGACCTCCAGGGCCTCAATTGGAGAAGCCGCCATCTTGACCTGGCAGCCGAATGAGACCACCAGCATGCCCAAAGATTCCCGGGCGACGGCATGGTCATCTACCACCAGAACCCGTCGCCCCACCAGCCCTTTGCTGGCCTGGCCGGGTTCCGCTTGCCCGTTCGATTCGTCACCCAGGCCGAATCGGCCGTTGAAGGAGAAGGTGCTGCCTTCCCCAAGGGTTGAGGTGGCTGCGAGACCGCCGCCCATCAACTCGGCCAGTTTTTTGGATATGGCCAATCCCAATCCGGTGCCCTGATAGGTCTGCGCGGGGCGATTGTCCGCCTGGACAAAAGCGTCGAACAGATAGGGCATCTGATCCTCGGCAATGCCGATGCCGGTGTCCGTTACCGCAAACAGCAACTCAAGTTCGGATGCATGCCGGTTCTGCAGTTCAATGTGCAGGACAATTTCACCTTTTTCAGTAAATTTGAAGGCATTGCCCAGCAGGTTGATCATCACCTGCCGCAACCGGAGGGCATCCCCGACAAGGGCATCCGGGATATCCGGAGAAATGTCTACGGCAAATTCAAGGTCTTTTTCCTGGATCATCTCATGGAAGACGTCATAGATCCGCTCCACCGTATCACGCAGAGAAAACCGATTGGCTTCGAACTTAATACGGCCCGACTCGATTGAGGAAAGATCCAGGATGTCATTGACCAGGTCCATCAAGTTGATGGCCGAGCTATGGATCATATCGAGATATTCACGAACCTTGTGCGGGGACGCTTCCCGCATGGCAAGTTCACAGGCGCCGATAACACCATTCATGGGCGTGCGAATTTCATGGCTCATGCGCGCCACGAATTCACTTTTGAACCGATTCGCAGCTTCCAGTTCCCGGGTTCGTTCACGAACCCGGCTTTCGAGTTCGGTATTGAATTGCTTCAGCGCATTCTCGGTTCGCTTAATGTCGGTGATATCCCGTATGATAATGATTGCATTCGTTTCGGGCGTACCCAGGGATAAAACATCCAGCGTTAAATACCGCGCATCTAAACGGATGACATGCTCTTTGGCCGGGCGGACCTCTTCACCAGTCCCGCCAATGATATCCATTATCCGGGCACACTCCTGTTCGGGGAACAAATCACAAAATGCAGCGCCCAATATTTCCTTCTCGGGAAGATTGACGAGGGCCAGAAAAGCGGCGCTGGCAAAAACGATGCGCCCCTCGGCATTGATTTCAACCACACTTTCCGACATGCGATTGATGATGGTTTCGAAGTGTTTTTTTACCGACAACAGCTCCCGGGTAATCCCGCGCGGATAGACCTTTTCGACGCCGATCACTTCTCTGGGACGGTAACGCTTTTGGGCGAGTTCAGGCTGATTGATGAGGTCCAGCACATGTTGCGCTGTTTCCTCAAACGCCCCTTTGGCAACGCATGCATTGACATCCAGGGCGGCCAAGTCTTCCAAGTCTTCAACGGAGGTGGCGGAAAGGACAATAATGGGGATCGTTTTTAATCTCTCGACACTGCGAATAATCCGGCAGAGGCTGCGGCCATCGATATTGGGCATCACCAGATAGGTAAAGATGACATCCGGCAGGTGACTGCTCAGAAAATCGACCGCCTGCAGACCGTCCTCGGCCGTATCTACCTGATGCCCATTCTGCTCAAGCAGCCTTTTTATCCGTTTGAGGAAAATTCTATCATTATCAACTATCAATACTTTTTTCATGCCGCCTGCCTTTGCCCGGCTCATATGGTGTAACAAAAAAACCCGCTTCCGTACAGAAGCGGGTTCAAAATCCTAGCAACCCCGCTATCTTATTCGTCTGATACGAACTTAGACCGGAAGCTTTGCGCCCCCTCCTTTCGGAAGGTTTGCCCTTCAGTAAATTCAGCTAATTTTCATCTAAAACCTATATCGGCAATGTTGCGGCAAACTTTAATATTTTTTCAAGCTGTCCCCTGTGGGGGATGCCGCCGGGGTTCTATGGGCGAAATCCTGAAAATATACACATAATATTAAATGGTTAGGCACCCGCTTGCAAAAGGATCCCGGGATTTCGCGCTGCCGCAGGCCGGCCCGCGCAATGGAACCAACGATGCCGGCATCGAACCCGGGGCTGCGGGGTGCTTTGGTTATAACGGCCAGGTCACCGGTTCCCGAAGCTACCCCTTCTCCTTGGCGGCTTTTTTTGCATATTTGGCCGCCGCCAACCCGGCCACGCAGCCTTCGCCGACCGCCTTGGCCATCTGCCAGGGGGGACCGCATATATCGCCGGCCGCGTATATCCCGGGAATGTTGGTCTGCTGCTGCTTATCGGCCACAATGAACTCGTACTTCTCGGCATCCAGGGCCACCCCCAGGGTAGCGGCCAGCTCTACGGCCCCTTTGGCCCCGGTTTCAATGAACACCCCGTCCACGTCGAGGCGGTCTCCGTCGTCTAGCACAACCGCCTGGACTGCATCCTTACCGACGATCTCTTTGATTTGACGGCTATCGTGCAAGTGTACATTCGATTGCCGGATCTGTGCTTCGAGCACCTCGGCCACCTGCAGCCGGTCGGCTACCAGATGGACTTCGGCGGCGTAGAAAAGCAGCGTCAGGGCGCCGGAAACGGCGGCCGATTCATTGCCGGTGACCACAACCCGCGCCCCTTTATAGAAATTGGCATCGCAGTCGACACAATAGCTGACCCCTTTTCCTATCAGGGCTTTTTCACCGGGAACGCCGAGACGGTTGCGGGAGACACCCATGGCCAGGATGAGTGTGTGCGTATGAATCTCCCGGCCGCTTTCCGTTGCGATAATGAAGCCGCTGGCGGCCTGGTCCGTCTTGATGACATCTTCATGCAGAAATTCGGCCCCGGAACCAATCGCCTGGTCAATTCCCTGACGCAACATCTCCTCACCGGTCACCCGTTCGATGCAGCAATAATTCTCTATATGGGCCCGGTACAGGCTTGACTTTTGTTCCCTGCCCATGACCAGTACGCGCACTTTCGTCCGGGCAGCATGAATTGCCGCCTGCAGGCCGGCCGGGCCGGTTCCCAGGATTACCACGTCAAATTGATCTGCCATCTTCACCATCCTTTGCGCGGGGCAGCCGCTGTTGTCTGCAACCGCTCATATCAGACCGCTGTTTTGTCGTTACCTGAAAAAATAAAGCAACGGACATCGAAATGCAACCACTGGACATCCGGTCAACTTTTGATATACTCCGGCCATCGACATGAATCCGGGCTGGACCGCCACGTTCCGGTCCACTGCCCGGATTGCCTTTTGACAAGGAGGTTGTATGGCCCTGCTAGTGATAAACAGTGATACATGTAAACGCGATGGAATCTGTACGGCAGTTTGCCCCACGGGGATTGTCCGACTTGAAAGCCCTGAGTCGGTCCCCACAGTTGCCGCTGAGGATGAGGCGTTTTGCATTCAATGCGGCCACTGTGTAAGTGTCTGCCCCCACGGTGCCCTGGCGCATGCGGTCTTGAAACCGGAAGAGTGCCTGCCATTGCAGAAGGAATTACTGTCGGATCCTGCGGGGGTGGAACAGTTTCTCCGCAGCCGGCGTTCGATCCGGGCTTACAAACAGGAACCGGTCGACCGGGACATCTTGTCCGCAGTTCTGCGGTTGGCCAGCCACGCGCCCTCCGGACACAACCTGCAGCCGGTTCGCTGGCTGGTCATCCACGACAGTGCCCACGTACAGCGCCTGGCCGCTATGGTTATCGATTGGATGCGACACCTCATCGCAGAAAAGGCACCCATGGCGACCATGATGCACATGGACCGGGTCGTCGCCGCCTGGGAAGATGACTGGGATCGCATCTGCCGCAGCGCACCGCACGTCATCGTCGCCCATGCAGAAAAAGACAACCCCACTGCCCCGGCCGCCTGCACGCTAGCCCTGAGCTATCTCGAACTGGCAGCCGGCCCCCACGGCCTGGGCGCCTGCTGGGCCGGTTATTTCAATGCCGCCGCAACTTTCTGGCCGCCCTTGCAAAGTGCCCTGAATCTGCCGGAGGGGCACACGAATTTTGGCGCCATGATGATTGGGTACCCCAAATTCAAGTATCAACGCATGCCGCCGCGCCATGCTCCGATTATAGACTGGCGGTAATAGACGCTATCTCAAAAAGTCTTCCTGTCGGGCGTAGCGCGCAGAACGAAGACTGATTGGCCCAATCAGCCCGCGGCGGATAAATCTCGACGTTGGACACTGAACTGGCCTGTAAATCGCCCCCGCAAGGAATACTGCCATTGTAGTGGGTGCCAAACCATCGAAATAATTGAGTATTTATTCGGCTCAAAAATAGCGCCCGCCGCACCTTGAACCAAAATCCGTTTTTTGAGATAGCTTATAGTTAGATGCCGGTGTCTCTTGACAAATGTTAATTTTTAAACAAGACTGACGAGTCGGGAACTTCGCCATGATGGGAGGATACGTGCGATGGTGCATCAACCTGAAAAATCAAACGGGCACAAACGCCTTGAAAAGCTCATTCGTGAACTACGCCAGACCAACGTAGAGATAGACCGAATCCTGGAAAGGCTGCCGCTCTCCAGTCACCAGCAGGTCACCCGGTTGGCCAAGCTGATCGAAAAGCAGAAACGCCTCATGCGAACCACTTCGGGAACGGCCCCGGAAGCCGTAAGGGTTTTTCTCGACAACGCCAAACACTCCGCCCGCTACCTGCAAGTTCGCTATGAAGATGCGATGAAGAAGGGGAAGTTGCGCAAATCCAGATAGTATCCACCCACAGACGGCATCTTTCGGCCCAGCGCGGCGTTTTCGCTTTTGCATGATCCTCAACATAGCGCCTGCTATGCCTGCGGTCATGAAAACGCTCAAGCCTTGCTCTGAACCAAAATCTACCATCTGTGGATGGATACCGAGTATCAAACAGAATAGATGATTTCTTGTTCAGGCAAATCCAGATAGCCGTTAGAAGCCAACTCAGGGATGGACTTTGGCTGCGGTTAAGGCTTCGCTCTCCAAGCTACTCCCGACAGGAAGACTTTCTTGAGTTGGCTTCTAATCTTTTACTTTCGAAAATCCCGGTATTAGCGTCTTGGTGCTGTTCACGCCGGATATTTGCCGTATTTTCTCGTGCACAAACTGCCCGATGGTTTCGGCATCGGATATCAACAGGTCCCGGGTCAAGACGATTTTTACCAGGATGTCGATATCACCGTGTACGGAGTGAACCTCGCGCACTTCATCCAGTTCAAATAATCTTTCCAGAATACGGTCCTCTTTGCGCGCTTGAACCAGCAGCTGGATGAAAGCCGTTATGCCGCGTTTCATCTCAGGATAATCCGCTTCTTTGAATTTTGCCATCTTTTCCCTAAAGGCCTCCATATTGCCGGGAATCAATTTATCAATGCCGATACCGTAACGGCGCCGACGCCGATCTTCCCACTGGTGAACAGAAATATAGACATAGAGATCCGCCATGGTTCGATCGGGAAAGACTTCCAGCAGGCGCCCTCGCCGAACAATTGCCCCCAGGGGCATGTAAATGGTTTCATACCAGTCTTTGGCCGCGGCCTGAAGCGTCCCCGGCAGACCGGAAGATTCAAGATAATCACGATGCGCCTGGATCTGCTTTTCAAGCTGGGCATACTGCCCTATTTCCGTCAATTTAATCTCATCCGGTAGACCAAACATCTCCCGGAATGCCGATTGCTCGCGATAGAGCACATTCTCAAGTGTATTTTTAGAGGGTATGAACTCTACAATCCGGGCGCGTATCTCGTCATGCCCCAGCTCTTTGGCCGCCGCAATCCGATGATTGCCATCCATCGCGTAGTACTCTTCTTTTATCTGGTAGAGCTTCATCGGCGGCAGGGGGGTTCCTTCCCGCATGGCCCGTTTTATGCGCTCCAATTTTTCGGGCGGCAGATAGCCTTTCAACCGAAACCGGCTGTCAAAATCCTGATAGCGGCCAACACTGCCGACGATCCGGTCAAGCGGGACGGTTTTCACCCCCCGTTGTATCGTATCAAAGGCGGCCTCCCGCTCTTGGTCGGCACTGAAACTACGCGCATCCCGCCCGGCAGTAGTTTGTTCTCCGGCCGGCGTCCGTGCCCCAAGCAGGCGCAGTATTTTAGATTTCAAGGACATGGTAACCGTAGGCGTTAATTATCCGGGTCTCGTTGAGGGTTGTCATGCGGGCGTCACTATTCGCAAATTCCCGGTGAATGTGCCCGTGGATAAAGTAGCGTGGTCGGTATTTTTTTATCAACCCAACGTAGGACTTGAACCCCCGGTGGCACAGGTCTTCTTCATCGTGTATATGCCGCGGGGGGGCATGGGTGATGACGATATCCGGCCCGCCGGCCCGCCAGAGGGTAAATCTCAGCCGGCGAATCATAGCCGTCATCTGGTTTTCGTGGTACTGCTGCGGCCCGCCGTTATACCAGCGAGACCCCTCAAGCCCCAGGATCTTCAAATCGTTGAACCGAGCCAACCGGCCGTGCAGATCCTGGCAGCCTTCCGGCGGACTGGTTTCAAAGCGCAGGTCGTGATTTCCGCGCACGTAATACAGGGGGACCTCCAGGGCATTGGCTATAAAAGCAAGATACTCCGGTGGAAGATCTCCGCAACCCAGAACCAGATCAATATCGGCAAAACGTCCGGCATCAAAATCCTTGTACAGGACGGGTACCACGATATCGGCTATGGTCAGAATTTTCATGATACGTAATACGATACCCGAACGACACGGCCTGTATATCGTTCGGGCATCAGAATCTACCCTTCAGTTAGGGCAGCTATTATCATTTTCAAACTTCAGAATCAATTTTCTGGGCACACGCTGGACAATACGTTGAGGAAGGTGCCAGTCCGGCTCGGCGCCAGACATATTCCTCCAGTTCCATCCACGTTCCGGTACCCGGTTCGCGTCCCGTGTCATCCCGAATACTTTTACAAACGCAGCACAGGGGCAGAATTTTTTCATAGGATTTAATTTTGCGATTGAGTTCCAGTCTTTCAAAGCAGCGGGACACACGCAATTCAAGTTCCTCGGGGCTGCAGGGCTTCAGCAGGTAGTCATCAATCCCCAGACGCAAGGCTTCGATCGCAGTCGTCATATCACCAAACCCGGTCAGCACGATTCCCATGGTTTCAGGGTGCAGTCTTTTCGCGGTCTTCAGAACTTGAATACCATCAATCTTTTCCATCACCAGATCGGTAATGACTAAATCCCACGGCTCGGCTTTCAGCATCTCAATCGCCTTTTCACCGGATTCGGCCAGTTTGATTACATACCCTATTTCTTCAAGATACTGGCCGGTGCCCTCACGGATGGCGGGGTCGTCGTCTACCAGCAATATGGAGTGATTTTTCATACCAACCTCATTGGAGCAAGCAACATCATCGGGCTCTATTCGCAGGGTTCCGGACTGCGGGCATCGGGCCGCCGGCTGGCTGCCGGCCGGGCTACCCCTGATTGAGATAAGACAATTTCACATTGGTGTAGGAGGTGCAGAGTGTTGACCAGTGGCGTATCAGATTCCCTCGCAAGTTGGTCGTTTCGGACAAAAGGGCGTAATCAGTAAAACCGGCCTTCCAGTCAGATAGTATATCATAAAGGCAGGTATACGAGCTTACTTTCAGCCGAAATTTGGAGATCCCCCCGGCACCGATATGGAAATACCAGTTTACCTTCCTGAGAAAATCGGCCAACGGATCTTTGGTATTGGCTTTGCCCGGCGTGAAGGCCTGCTTCAGGGCTTCGGTGAGAACATTCACCTTTATGCGGACCGGCTCCAGAGATGTTTTTATGGCTTGGATTTCATCATAGGTGTTCTCGATCGATTCTTCCGGCATCTGCATAAGGACAATTACGTCATCAAACGTATGAATATAAGCACTGTGCGTTTTGGTAAGCTCGAAAAACAGCGGTTCAACCTGATTAAACAGAGGTCGACTGCCCGGCTCAGGATGGTTCCTGACAAGTTCGACGGCCATATCTATTGCCGAGATCAGGTTATGCGTCATGAAATACCTTGCTACGTAGTTTTCTTGATGGCTACATCGATGACAAGTTTTCCGTCACCTGCTTTACAGGGTATTGAAATCACCTCAATATCATGAGGGTAAGAGGTTTTGTGTTTGCCGATGACAACGCTGGGAACCGATATGGAGCAATTTTCATCGGGGAAATCGGTCTTGGCATTCCCGGCAATCATATTGGCAATTTCACCAATGGCATCAATGCAGTCTTCATCCAGTTCGGTCATCTCTTCGTCAAGCAATTCCGAAGCCAGTTGCATTGCCAGAGATTCACGCATATTAATGACCACACACCCGGTAACCCCACCTGACATCCCGATAATTCCGGCAATCTCATATTCCGGGACAGGTTCCTTTTTAATATAGGGTTTCTCCAGGGATAAAGGCAGGTTGAGCATTGTTTTGAACAGGTTTTCAACAGCATTGACAAACGGTTTTATGTAGGCAGCCTCCATGTTCCCCCTCTTGACATGAATCAAACTGTTTTTATATCGCAGCAGACCGGCAACACCCGAGCCAAACGGCTCGAGCGGTCAATTGTCCGGGCAGATTCAAAGCAAAAATGAAAATACCAAACACTTTCGCAAGACTTATTCAGTGCGGGCAACCAGCTGACGTGCCCCACCCCATCCTGACGTGTGCACCTATATGCATAATGCCCGTTATTTCCCCACGCCAATCGCGATTCAGAGGGGATTTCAAGGCACATTTATGTAACTTAACAGGTTTAAAATATTATGCAAGTCCGAAACAAGGGCCGTTTGCGGGCCCCTACGGCCGGGCACGGTAACGCAGGACCACGTAGTTGCTACCAAGGGTTTCAACGGATAGCAGTTTAAGCTGCATATCCATTTCATCATTGAAAAGCGGGACGCCTGTTCCGAATATCCGTGGCGCGATTGTAATGATGAACTCATCGATCAGGTTCTTCCGGGCAAACAGAGAGTTCACAATTGAACCGCCGACCAACACCACCTCGTGGTAACCGTCAGCAGCGAGGACCTTCAAAACCGTCTCGGGAGGGTCGTTGGTATATACGAGATCGGGGTGGTCGGACCGGCGAGAAAGATTGCGGGTCAGGACGATATTCTTGCGGTCCGGCAGAGGGTTGCCGATAGTGTCATAGGTTTTCGACCCCATGATGATCGCCCCAGCGCTTTTGGTGATCTGCACGAACAGTTTCTTATCTTCACTGCCGGTCCAGTCCGGAAAGTGGCGGTCGTTGCGGGCAATTTTCCCGTCCACGGTCATAGCCATCATCAATGTGACTTTCATGTATACCCCTGTTCTGTTTTAGTTCAATAGATCCAACAATTTCCTGAACCTCGGACGCAGTCTGAAGAAAGCCGCCCAGGGCCAAAAGATGCCGCGTCCGCCTCCGATGACTGCTCAGAAGTGGTAGATTTTGGTTCAGAGCAAGGCTTGAACGTTTTCGAGAC
>CAJINA010000168.1 GCA_905176665.1 Olavius algarvensis Delta 4 endosymbiont
AACTTGACAAGAGGGGAAAAATGAAACAGGAAAGTGGTAGATAACCCACCTTAATCAATAGAAAAATCAGACCTTATTACGTCTAGTTGCCAATAGTCCGCAGTTGGAAATGATTTATTTAAACCGTGGAGTGATGTTGGTATTTTGGGGCAACTTGCCCGAGCAACAATATATCAACTTGAAAAAGTTAAGATCTTCCCAAACAGTTTGAGATAGACGATAAGCGCCATCCCTGGCCCCAAAAGAAGACCAGGGTATGGCGCGCGGTCGTCCTC
>CAJINA010000169.1 GCA_905176665.1 Olavius algarvensis Delta 4 endosymbiont
CTTGGTAAAAAACGTCGAGAAGAATTGTCAAAGGAGGCCGCCTAATAATCACTGACCCGAGAGGGCTGACTGTCCGGGAGGTCTTTGACTTTTACAACTTA
>CAJINA010000170.1 GCA_905176665.1 Olavius algarvensis Delta 4 endosymbiont
AAGACTGCTAAAACAATGCTCGTTATTATACCAAGCGATAAAGGTATCCTTCTATTTTTAGTCTCAATATTTTCTGAAGATGAATTCATTATAATGATCGCAGGCTAACGTTTGAGCTGAGACGCGAGGTTTTTCCGCGTCGTTCTCCAGCGACTTGTTAGTTTCAGCACTTGTTATTCTTTAAGCCGAGGTTTCCCCTTCGG
>CAJINA010000171.1 GCA_905176665.1 Olavius algarvensis Delta 4 endosymbiont
CTTGGTAAAAAACGTCGAGAAGAATTGTCAAAGGAGGCCGCCTAATAATCACTGACCCGAGAGGGCTGACTGTCCGGGAGGTCTTTGACTTTTACAAGTAATTCCTGAATTTCTCTATGGCTTTCTAACCCCACAGCAACCCCTTGATGAGACGCTTTTTGCATGAGCGACCGCTTACCATCTAACCAATATATAATTCTTAGCAAAACCAGGCGATATTTTCAATTTATTGGCCTTGCGCGACTCTGTTCCGGCCTGTATATCCCGGTCAATTGCGAAACCTGATAAATTGAAAAACCGGGATGCCAGAATGGCCACCCCGGTCTGCACAGTAATTCCGGTATTCCCTGGTAATCAGAAATTAAGAATGACCAAGGGACTTGGCCATAGTCCTCAGTCTTGGTCATCCCCAGTTACTTTACTTGCTTTAACGATAGGTAAAAGAAATACGATGCAGGCAATAAGGAAAATGACGCTGCCCATGAAAGTTAAAATATCATGATTCATTATGCTTGCTACAATGAAGAAAATTGCACAAATGATGAATAGTATCCATCCAGCAACCTGATACTTGGTTTCCGCTACTATTCGATTTGCGGGTTTTTCACTCATTTATAGGCCATGATAGTAAGTTCACCAGGGTATTGTGCCAGTTTCAACACAGTAGTAACCGCCATTCTCCAGTTTATTTTTGACTAACAGATTGTAAATGACGATTGCTGATTCGTTCGGCTCCATATGTGCGTCAGAGGCGCCGCTCGGAGTGAGAAGCCTGCCGGGATGCAGGGCGCAGACTTTAAATCCTTGGGGCCCAAGTTCTTGTGCTAAACATTGCGTCAGCATATTTTGGGCACCTTTTCCTATACGATAACTGTAGGAAAAACCCCGGTTTGTGAATTCTCCTGATGCATTTTTTGATATTGAACCGACACGAGATGAGATATTGATGATTACAGGGTTGTCTGATTTGAGGAGCGCTGGATAAAAGGCTTTGGTAACATTGAATGCTCCTAAGCAATGTACTCTAAATTGTTTTTCGACTTCATCAGGATCCGTATCGGTAACTGACGTACCGCGCCCGCCGGCACCCGCATTGTTGATCAAAACATCTATCTTCTTATTCTTAAGACAATCGATTTTTTTAAGTTTTAAATAGTCTGTAATGTCAGCGACAACTACTGAACATTCTGGAAAGTTCCTTTCAATGGTGGATCTGGCCTGCTCACTTCTAACGATTGATAAAACGTCGATTCCATTGGACAAGAAAATTTTGACCAACTCAAATCCTAACCCTCGATTACCGCCGGTTATCAATATATTCATTTTGCACTCATAATTTGACTTTGCTGCACTCAAGCAAGCGGAGGCGGTGGCGGCGGAAGTTCTCCCTGCTCGTAGGCCTCCCGAGCTTTTTTTACCGGTATGCGGGTTTCACAAGGCACGCCAACCTGGCAGAGGCCGCAGCCGTATCCTTCATAGTGATACGTTTTCTTGACGTATTTACTGGAAGCTATCAGGTGTTGACGGCAGGTTTCCTTGTCGTGACCGACAGTCGTAAGCGCCCGGACCGGGCAGCGATCGATACATTTACCGCAGGAGCCATCCACATAGAAAGAACACCAGGCTTGATGGTTGTTATAGTACCTGACAGAAGGCGCTACCTGTATTTTTGCCACGACAGAACCGGCTCGCATGGCCTTGCCTTTGGGGGTGATCAGTCCATCGCAAAGCCCAAACGTACCCAGGCCCGCAGCATGGGCAGCGTGGCGTTCTGACCAGGATGAAGCATATCCGTAATTCTTGGATTTCACCCAGGCCCAATTGGGCACCAGCATGGGCGCCACTGCCGGATAGCCTTCGTCGGTCAACGTCTGAGCAATATGCGCCCTGAGGCCGGCATTGCATTTCTCACCTTCAATGCGCACCCTGGCCCAGTCCTCGGCGGGAAATTTTCTGGCTTTGCGGTTCATCGCCCGCACGGCTTTACGCTGTGGTAAAACCCAGGAGATGACCGTGAGGTCTTCTGGGGTAGCCTTGCTTTCGGGATGATATTGATTATAGATCTCCAAGGGTGTCCAGTGGAATGGACCAACATACTCCTTGTATTCCTGGAAAAGGGGATCAGCCCCTGAAGCAAACCCCACCAGGGCCTCATCCCAGGCCGGGGCACCTTCTTTGTTTCGCAGATTGTTAAGGGGGGAATGGGTTAAGAAATGTTCCACTAAACCGGTAATCCAAAGGGATCGGTTTTCTTTTTGTGGCATGAGCATGCTCCTATTTCTTGGCATATAAGAACGCATGGTGGAGATTGGAATAACATGCCGGATATCTTATAATCATCCAGACTGTATGTTATTCTTTGATATCAGAAGCGAGAGCTATTGCCAAGAACATGCAATATTCCTATAAATCCGAATTATTGAAAACTTCTGATGGTATTGTTCGGAACCATACCTGCCAGATAATTCAAATCAGTGGTTATGCCTGAAAATGGAAAACCGGGATACCAAAATAGTCATCCCGGTTTGAGGAATAATTCTGGTATTCCCTGGTGATCAGAAAATCGGGAATACCATCGAAATATGATCGTAGTCCGTGGCGTCAGGATGGAAAAAAGGCGTGCAATCCGATATGTGTTGGAACATGGCAGTTATCCTAAACTCTAACATTGCCAGTTGATTTCAATTTAATGATATATCTAAATTTATAGCATTTAAGGATCTCGCGCATCAAAAGCGCCTATGACCCAATCCAATCGTCATTTCTTCAATTCTGACCTAACAGTGAGACCCAATTTTTCCAAAGTATATGGTTTTCTAACATATTCGCCGGCACCTATCTCCTGGGCTTTTTTAACGCGGCTTGTTTCGGAGAAACCGCTTGCAATTATCGCTTTTTGTCCTGGCCGGTCTTTAATGATTCTTTTATAGGTTTCCAAACCATCAATGCCTGAATTCATGATCATATCGAGAATAACTAAATCGACTGTGTTGTTTTTTAAAAACTCAATCGCCCTTTCTCCGCTTGACACGGCATCAACGGTATAGCCTAATTTTCCAAGCATGGCTGATGCAATTGTACGCTGCTCTTCAATATCATCCACAATTAGAAGCCGTTCAGTCCCCATATATTTATCGAGAGGTGTTTCTTCCTTCTTCTGTGGAAGAATTTCACGAGTAATAGGAAAATAAATATAAAAACTTGTCCCCATACTAGATGTACTTTTAATGTCGACGAATCCATTGAGATCTTTTACAGTGCCCCACACCACGGCCATGCCTAAGCCGGTGCCACTCCGTCCCATTTTCTTTTTGGTAAAAAAGGGTTCGAACAGTTTCTCCATATCTTCAGGGGAGATTCCTGAGCCGGAATCAGTCACAGTCAATAAAACATACTCTCCATCTGGTATCTTTTCATAGCCATTAATTGCTCCATCGATGTAAATATTTTGAGTTATTACTTGGACGATACCGGAATTCTCGATGGCTTCAGCCGCATTCGATACGAGATTCATTATGGTCTTCGAAAGATGGACTTGAGAACCGACCATATTCAACAGATCTGGTTGGAGATCTAGATCAAACCTGACACGTTGGTGGTAATTTTTCATCGTGCTGAATTCGGGAGAATTGTAAAAGCTTAAAATTATCTCATTTAAATTGATTACCTCCTTTGAGGAGACCCCCCTTCTTGCAAGTGTAAGCAGGTCTTGTACAATGGCGGCGGCCTTTTTCCCGGACGCCTGCATCGTCTCTATCGGACCCCGAAAGGGGCTATCATCCGGCAGATCAACCAACAATAAATCGGGATAACTAACGATTCCTGACAATATGTTGTTTAAATCATGGGCAACACCTCCTGCCAGCGTGCCGACCGCTTCCATCTTATTGGCGTGCGCAAGCTCTTGTTCCAATTGCTTTGAATTGGTGATGTCACGGACAAATTCTACGGCTCCTGTTATTTTGCCGGTTTCTTTCTCTTTTATCGGAAAGCTAAATACTTCGAGCCATTCAACTTGCGATCCAGGAAACCCCCGCAAAGTTTGCCGCTCAGTTTTGCCCGATTGTAAGCACCTGAGCGTCGGGCATGGATCGCATGGAATCATTTGATTGTGATAGCACTCGTGACATTTTTTCCCAATTAGTGGTAAATTCTGCTCATACCAACGTTGCATCACACTATTGGTATGACGAATGGTGAGATCAGTGTTCAGTACACTTATACCGTCTTGAACACTTTCAATTATATCATCCAGAAAACTTTCATTATTTCTCAATACGTTTTCTATTTTTTTCTTATCGTCAATCTCCGAAACCAATTGTTTTTGTACCTTTTCACGCACGACTTCCGATAAAAAGGCCATCAGCACAATTGTCAAATAAACAGCAACAACCCGGATAGATAAAGTTATGCCGTAAGCTTGTAAAAATGCAACTTGCCCCCCCAAATAAAAAAGAATACAGGCCCCCAATAATACTGCCAATGAAAGTATGAGACCGACCCTTTTCCCAAGCAAATACAAAGCAATAATATGAAAAAGTTAAGATCTTCCCAAACAGTTTGAGATAGACGATAAGCGCCATCCCTGGCCCCAAAAGAAGACCAGGGTATGGCGCGCGGTCGTCC
>CAJINA010000172.1 GCA_905176665.1 Olavius algarvensis Delta 4 endosymbiont
CAGGCGCTTGTGTGCTAACTTCTTAGTTGCGGTCATTGTGTCCTCCTTTGGGTATTATTGTTCGGCAAAACATTTATACCCGAGAGGACGACCGCGCGCCATACCC
>CAJINA010000173.1 GCA_905176665.1 Olavius algarvensis Delta 4 endosymbiont
AAGACTGCTAAAACAATGCTCGTTATTATACCAAGCGATAAAGGTATCCTTCTATTTTTAGTCTCAATATTTTCTGAAGATGAATTCATTATAATGATCACAGGCTAACGGTTGAGCTGAGACGCGCGTGGTTCGCGTCGTTCTCAAGCGCCTTGTTATATTTATCTATATGATTCTTTGCGGTGACTTACCCTAAGTATTAGAACTGTGTCATCGAGGATTGTGAATATTATCCGATAATCGCCAACTCGAAACTTTCTGAGCCCGGCAAATTTTCCAGATAATGAAGGGTACCTTTCTGGGTTCTTCAACAGAGTTTCTTCAATTTTAAGAAGAATCCTCTCTACTTGTTCCTTACTGATTTTTTTCAGATCACGCCCAACAGACTTTTTGAAATAAATCTTATAAGTCAATGTTTTTCCTCATATTTTCAAGACTAACTACCGGGTCAGATGGGTCGTGTAACCGATCAAGGGCTATTTGCAGGTCGGCTATCTCTGAAAGGTATGCCTCAATCGCCTTCTGAACGTGAAAGGATTTAGGTCTTTCAGTTTCTTTTGATATTTCGGATAGTTTTGACGCAAGGTCATCTCGGATGCGTACAGATATTGCGGTACTCATACAACACCTCCAATGTAATAAATTGTATTACAATGTAATTCACTGGAAGCGCTAATGCAAGGCGTATTTCTAAAATATAACGGTTGAGGTAACCAGCGCCGTTTTTTGGCGTCTGGTTCACTGAGTTGTTCTACTCGGTTTTCGTAATCTCAAGCGCTTGACACCCCACTAACCACGGTATATACTATGGTATCTATCATATTGGAGGTGCAACATGCAAACTGCTAAAATATTTGTTAATGGACGTAGCCAAGCTGTAAGGCTACCAAAAGATTTCAGATTCGCTGAAAATGATGTTTTTATCAAAAAAATCGGCAGGATGGTAGTCCTGTTGCCAAAAGACGATCCGTGGTCCTCACTGGTGAACAGCCTTGACCAATTTACCGATGACTTTATGGAAAACAGAGAGCAGCCTGACCAAAATCCCCGGAATAATTTCTGATGAAATATATGCTCGATACAAATATCTGCATCTATGTCATTAAACAGAAACCAGCCGCTGTATTAGAGCGTTTCAGACAAACTGATCTTTCAGAAATCTCCATTTCATCAATTACCCTGAGTGAGCTTTTTTATGGTGTCTCAAAAAGCTCAAAACCAGAGCAGAATTTTGTGGCGTTGACTCAATTTGCAGCACCATTGGAAATCTTGCCGTTTGGTGGTGAAGCCGCCCAATATTATGGTGATCTAAGGGCTCACCTGGAAAAGCGGGGCACACCAATCGGGTCACTCGATATGCTGATCGCGGCGCACGCACTTTCACTTTCCAGCACTCTGATCACAAATAACGAGAAGGAATTTAATCGTGTGCCAAATTTAAAAATTGAGAATTGGGTAAGCTAGTACCTCCTTCTTTAATATGCTAATATTTAATTTGTTGAGTAGAACGGCCAAGCTCACCTGCCGCTATGCAGCGCCAGCGGAATAGCGGTTAGGTGCAGCGCATTGTTGGGGAGCCGCATACCCGTGTGGTGTCTAAATAACTCAAATCCCCTCAACTATGGACAATTGTGATGCTTTTTCCACATTTCAGGATCATGCCCTTTAGGGATATTTTCACAGGGATCATCTGATGAATACCCTCGTAACTTGTTATATAGGGAAATCTGCTCAGGTGTTAGGATATTCGGGGTTTTTAAATGTGTTGAAAGATGAACATACCGCAGCTTTTTATGGACTTGAGCGACTCTCTCAAGCAATACTGATAATAATTCAACTGTTATCGTTCTATTGGCAAAATGATTATTCAATTTCCTTTCAAGCTCAATGAGTTCATGGCCTAAAGGGATAGCCTCTTGCTCCATCTTTTTAAAAAGATTCTCAATTGCCCGAATTTGTTCGGTGCTGAGGTCTATTTCACCTTTCATTTCTAACAAGTGTGCCGGTCCAGGTACACCATTTAGCTCCGCAGCCTTGGCTAATCCCCACCCTCTCCCATTTTTCAATTCTTCTATATCGGATTCGGATAAGCTTTTGATTTCTCTTTTTTCTTGGCCGACATATTTAGATTTGTGTGAATGGTCTGCTGCGAAGAGTACATACAGGGGCATCAGTATTAAAATTAAAAATGGAATTTTGACTTTTAAGTTCATGATGTTTTTCCTCAACAAATTCATCTTACAGCGATAATCATCTGAGCTTCCCAACGCTTGAGTTAAGGGGTTGGGCGCGTTCTATGCCCAATCCCTCTTAGATGATTTGTTAGGGGCCTCGATCATAGTTTCGCCTACCTCTGGCGGAAACCGTGTCTTCGCTAATTTCATCGTGCCATCCAGAACGAACGGACCTCCTTAGGTCGAATCGCTTTATGTATGGCTTGATATCAATAAGTGGTGCTCCATCTACGATATCCATATCTTCTATGTAAAGAGTGTCGCCTTCAATAGAGGCTAAACGCACCAAACTCATTCCCAGTTTGTTGGGCCGGTGTGGTGCGCGGGTTGCAAATATGCCCTGCTCTTCATCAGACAGGTAAGGCTTTACATGGAGGCGGGTCTTTTGTGACATGTGAAAATAATAGAAGAGGTAAATGTGCGAAAAGGCTTGAAGGTTTAAAATTCCATCAATGAACTCGGGCTTTAGAACGACTTTGCCTTTAATACCGTTGGCAAACACAGGCTGAATTAGGATTTTGTCGAGTTCCTTATGCGCGGAGTGTATTGTTCCAATTGGTCGGAATATGATATCTGTGCATGCCATATTGTTTCCTGTGTGGTGTTGCCCCTAACGCCGCGCTTCAGCGGCGCGCGGATTTTTGCGCGTCCGCCTGCAAGCGGTTGTTAGGGGTCATTTGCGTACTTTTTTTAGCGATTTGAGCCATTTGTTCAAAACTAATTTCGGTATCGTGATAATATTGCGGGGATTCATCACCGCGATTCTGGACATTTTCGATCTGGCCTTCTTAGCAACAGACTCTTCGGCCTTGCTCATATGCCCCGAGTCGAACGGCGGCTGCGGATCATATTCAATCAAAAGCTGAGCTATTTTTGCCTGCTCAGTTCCCAGGATTTCAGAAACTAAGAACAGCGCAAGATCAATGCCCGCTGAAACCCCAGCCGCTGTGATGATTTTATCTTTTCTTACAATACGATCTTCTGGCTTAGGAACAGCCCCAACCTGTTTAAGAGCTTGCATACCAGCCCAATGAGTTGTGGCAGGTAAGCCTTTAAGGAGGCCTGCTGCACCAAGAATTAAAGCGCCAGAGCACACGGAGGTTGTATACTTGGTGGAAGCATGAATTTTCCGAATCCACCTCAGAACTTCATGGTCAGCCGTTAGTGTCAAGGTATCGGCAGCAGAACCGGGAACCAGCAGGACGTCACACTCCGATATTTCACCCAACGAGTGGGTGGCTCCAAGCATTAAGACCCCGCTGTCAGAAACTACCGGTCCAACTTCTTTCCAAGCAAAATGAATATCGAATTTTCGAAGTGAATTGAACACCTCGTATGGGCCTATTGCATCCAATACTGTCAGCCCAGGGTAGATGAGTATTACTATTTTCATAATTCAATAAATGCGGCCTTTGTGCCCCCTAACGGTTGAACTGTGGGGCGCATAATTCTGGCGTCCCCACCAGTGGCATGTTAGATGCTACGGCATTCTTTTCCCGGCTGGATACATTATATTTGGCATAGGTACTCGATTACCGTTTTGGATTAATCCATTGATTATTAATTCGAAACTATCATCACTCGGAGGAGGCTGAGAGTCAAAATACAGATTGAAACAACTATATTTATATTCGTCTAAATAATTCCCAATTTTAGGCCTCCACGTAATTTCCTGAGGTGTATCCAAAAGATTGTCGTCTGATAAGTAAGTTGTATGAGAATGAATAGTATACGAGCAAGTAAATCCCCGTGCATAGTGGACTTGACCACTTTTCAATTTGACGAAAACCTCTGAAGGATTAAAAGTGATTTGGTATATGCTTTTTGTCCATATCCAAATTTTTATAAGGAAAATATCGTCCTGAAAAACTATATGGTGATCCGCATGAATATCGATCTCAAATTCTTCATTTTCCAATCTGTCTTTCTTAAAGTGGCAATGCCTGTCTACACAAGTTTCCTTTATTGACCATACATCTTGAGATTCGATTTGTGGTAATATAGTATTGTATGGTTTCGGGAAACATCCTGTTACGAAAAAGCAAAGCAAAACCGAAAGCACTAAGTTAATATTGGTTTTCATATTATCTATTTTGGCATCTAACGGTCGAGCTGTGCAGCGCTGGTTTTTTTCGCGTCTGCACCAGTGATTTGTTAGCTGTTAGCTGTGCTTTAGTTTTATCATTTTAAGAAAGATTATCGTGCAGGCCCCAAAAAAGATGATATCGATAAATTTAAATAGCATTGATCCTTTGCCGCTAATCAAAAGAAATATTCCGAATAATACGAATATGATTGAACCTAATAAAAGAAGCCAAAGGGTGCCTATACTGTAAGAATCAGCTGAGCTTTTCAGGCTTTCATTCCATTTCATCTTGTTCTGCGTGATACTGAGGTCTTTAGTCTGAAATTTGGTTATCAAAATGAGCAATACAGCCAATAACGGAATGAAATACAACAAGTAAATAAAATCAGTAATAAAACATATAGTTACAACTATGGGGATTATAAGAATTGAGGTGAAAAAGTTAAGATCTTCCCAAACAGTTTGAGATAGACGATAAGCGCCATCCCTGGCCCCAAAAGAAGACCAGGGTATGGCGCGCGGTCGTCCTC
>CAJINA010000174.1 GCA_905176665.1 Olavius algarvensis Delta 4 endosymbiont
CTTGGTAAAAAACGTCGAGAAGAATTGTCAAAGGAGGCCGCCTAATAATCACTGACCCGAGAGGGCTGACTGTCCGGGAGGTCTTTGACTTTTACACCTTAGAACTGCGAAGAAGGCAAGACCGCTATTTACATACAGTCTTATCTTGTGCGCACTGATGATAATTGCGATCCTCCTTACCCCGGACTCAGTTTTCAGCGACGGGGCCTTTATTTCTACCTATGAAGGAAATTACCCTGAAATTCCAATTCAACGTGCGATCGTCAAATATAGCGACGGAGTGGAAACCCTGGTAGTTGAATCTGCGTTTAAAGGCGAAGGTACACATTTTGGGTGGATCATACCGCTTCCTGCGGTACCCTTTCACTTTGAAGAACTCAATCCCGGCTTTTTAACTGTTTTATCCCGTCTCACCCAATTGGACGTCTATCACGATCCATCTTCGATACGCATAACCATATTCACAGTAATATTTCTTTCAGCCGTCATTGTTTACGTACTGTATTGCAAATGGTCTCCTGGTCCAAAGTACCTCGCATTAGTGGGTGCCTCCATAGCAATATTCTTATCTATTCCCCATTTCCAAATTTATAGAGGCGGTGGGCATAGTACGCATGGGGTTAAGATAGTCAAGCATCAGGTAGTAGGCAATTTCAACATTACTGTAATTGAAGCCTCGAAGAGTGATGACCTCAATGCATGGTTGGCTAAAAACGGCTATTCCTCATTTACCTCTGAAGCTCTCGTTATCATCGATGATTATATAGATAAAAATTGGTGTTTTGTAGCTGCAAAATTGATTCGCTCTACAGAGGGGATCTTAAACACCCATCCGATTTTGATGGAGTTCAGGTCTAAAGAGTTAATTTATCCGATGCGGTTAACCTCAATCGCTAAATCTGAAACTCAATTAGAACTATTCGTAATTGCCGCCTATGAAGCAACGACCGATAATAGAGGTTTGGAGCGTGTATATGCAAACCAATATGTCCATAGAAATACGCAATATGAATTCGAAAGAAATATTCGAAACAATTTGGCGGGTGAAGTTCTAAAGGAGCTAAGCATAATAGATTTTGCTGAAAAGCAAACTTCATATGTAGACAAGGTATGGTCTCATGAAAGAAGAATGATACTTGCCGGCCCCGATGCGCGCAAGTTGATGTGGAATGGCTGCGTTTTAACGAAGTTCACGGGAACTATGGGTCGTAATGAAATGGCGTCTGATATTGTGTTCGGGCTAGACGATACTGTCTCCGTGATTGATCCTTATAGAAAAAGGGTTTGGAGTTTCCAGATGGCGAACCTCGTTGCAGGAACGGCCAGCTTCATCGTCACCTTTTTCAGCTTGCTAATTTTTATTCAGATTTGTTTCAAACGAAAGGCTGTTGCAGTAGTTATCTTTCTATTGATCGTTCTAGTTCCGATATCAGTATTTAGCGTGACGTTCCTCAGTTTACCTGAAAAAACAGAAGTAGTAGCAAAACACTCGATGCCGCGATCGGGAGATTTTTGCGCTGGAAACACATTTCGTGAAGCCTCACGGTATTTTGCCGAACATCCAGACACACCTTTGGAATTTGATAATTTTAGTTGGAGGCTTGGTCCGATGGTTGAAACCTGCGCAGTAATTATTGAAGGAGACAACCAAACGGATTTTAGTCTCTTAGTGATACCTTTTGATGGTATCGGCAGAGCAGTGTTTGTTGACGCGAATGGCAATAAATATACAAGCCCTTTCGGGCGGTGGCCGTGATAGCCGTTTTAGCAACTTATATTGACCCTGGTCATTTTTGAATTTTGCTAATGTATCCCGGATGTATCCCACCTTAAATGTGAACCTATTGTAATTGTTAATAAAAGTTGGATAGGCCTCGGGTTCGACTCCCGCCGCCTCCACCACAATTAATGGGCGAAATCAATATGTTAGATTGATTTCGCTTTCGTATTTGGTAACCCGGCCTTGTTTAATAAAAAATTCGCTCCCTACACTACTATAATCTGGTCTTTTGTCAGAATTAGACAAATTTTAGGTTCATAGTTTATAGCAAATAATAATTTATGAAAAGTGCTGTTATCTGTCTGTGAGGCACTCCCCCCATGAGGATGGCCGTGCCAGGTATCAGTCCCCGATAGCTTTTAATTCTCCCTTATGTAGCTTCTTTTTTAATGCTCTAAGTGCGTCCCTGCCAACTACAACAACGGTCACCAATCCAAGCTTATCGAACATTCTCAGATCATTGAGACCAGACAGGAGGCATAGGGCCCGACTTAGAGAACGATATCTTAATCGGGCAGTTTTGGGCTAAAACTGGGCGATTAAGACAATTTTAGAGGGGGGTTTTAGGATATATCTTATTAATATCGTGTAGTTAGCGTGGCCCGACCCCGAACATCACGAACATCAATTATTCAGGCATTTTGCCATTCGCATCGAACCGTCCCGGGAGATCAGGATACTTCCCCCCCCCGATGGTATTCACCAACAACTCTCCTGTTTCTACCAGCCAGGTTGATCGGGGTGCCCCGGGCAATGTGCGCCAGAGTTGACTATCCCAGCTGCCGTTCGATGTCGGTATTACTTCATAGATCACTCCTGAATTCATAGTCAGGTGCGCCAACCCGGCAACGACAATATACCGATTACCCAGCTTGTATATATCTTCTATATTATCCGTCAAAATTTTGACCGGTTCTTCACCGTCCTCTATATACACCACCTCGCCTCCCCACTCCCCTCGCCCACTGCCCGCCAATCAACCATGCATGGTTCTTAACGCCACATCCGGCACCTGGTCTATCGGATGCCGTTTTTCTTCAATGTTGTATGATCGAACGATTATTATCGCATCCGGGTCTGCAGCCAATTGCTCGGCTTCATCGGATGCGCCATAGCCGATTACTTCCGTTGGGTATGTCAGGGCCTTTAGTTTTGCTTCGTCTTGAGGCTTGTACAGCTTAGTTTTTGCGGGTTCATTGACCTTCTTGAGTGTGATTCGTTTGCAGGCTCTTGTTTTGAAATGCGCATATTTAAAGAAATCAGAAGCAATTCTCGTTTTCTGGTATCGAGGCTGACACTCGGCATTTGAATGGATATTCGCTATTGCCTTTGATGCGGATTTACGTACCGCAGGATGCCAATGCGAACGTGATGTTTCTGTTAATGCGGTGAAACCAGAAGCATCTGCAATGCGACCGATGGACTCTGCCGCCACCCAATTCAGCCGGACATCCAAGGGCTCATCCAGCAATGCAATCAGGTTCGGAACGGATTCTTGGTATTTGATATAGCCAAGTGCTCTTGCCGCTGCCAGGCGGATTTCCAAATTCGAATGATTCAACAGGTCGGTTACTACTGGTCCTGCATCCATACCTGCTGGCCCTGAATTTGCCAGATCGATCAATACATAGAAATCTGGTTTAATGCGAAGTTGATTTGCGAGTATGGTGCCGGCTTGCTTTGAATTCATGCGAACCAGCGCGCGATCAATGGCAGGCTGCAGATCCGGCTGTTTTTCTCGGAGGGCAATAAGATCGGGTTCGACGATCAACGCCGATTCTCTCAAAGAACTGATCATATAGATCATGCCGGCTTTCGCTTCATTGGGTGTTGCGCTGGAAGTTATCGCAGCCCCTAACAGTTTTGCAGCTTCCTCCCTTGGCTCGACATCCATTTCACCCAACACGTAGCCCAAATTCTGAACATCATCTCTGCCGCAGCCGGTTCTGCATTTTGCTTCATTTATAATGAAGTGGATGGCTCTTCGACCGGATAGGATAACCGCATATGCCTCCTGGTTATGCGGGGCACTCACCGACACCAGTAACCGCTTCACCGCTTCCTCAGCGGCCTGCGGGCTGTCAATACGGCCTAACGCCGGCGGCAACCAACCTAAATCCCTATCGCCATCCAGCGCTTCAATGATTTGCGGCAGATACTTCTTGTCGATGACGCTGGTTTGGCGAAGTGCCACCGATGCAATTTGAGCCACACTGTCATTTGGATCCTTCAATAGTGGAACCAGCCGACTTACTGCTTCGTCACCAAAGAGGCTGATTCGCCTCGCGACTGCCCATCCGTCTTGAGATACATCTGTGCGCTTCGGCGGCAATGTTTCAGCGATTTCGTGGATTCTTTGAATGCACGCATCCACTGAGGCACATGAATCCATTTCCTCAGCGTTAACCGATGCAATACAAAGAAATATACCTATAAAGACTCCTGGCAATATCGCTTTCTCTTTTGATCGCATTATCTCCACCATTACAGTCTTACCCTGGATTGGTATGTCTTTTATGACATCGATTTAAAAGAGATGCGTGGGGTTATCCATCGTTTTCCGGCGCGCTAACAATTGAGCGTCGAAAAGAGCAGAGGGATTGACGAATTCAGACGGATTCAGATTGAGGAGGTGGATGAGGTTAACCAGTAGCGAAAAACTGATCGAAATGCAACTTTTCGGGCGGAAGAGGACATCAGGATGATGAGATGAGATGATAAGCATTCCCTTTTCAGGGTCGCAAGAAGGCAATTTCCGAATTGTGTGCCGCCGCAATATGTATCTCAAGATGTAGCGGGTCCGTAAACCGAACATCGCCCAAATCCGATCCTCCTCAGTCTAAATTAAGTATGGCTGACAACGCGCATTGTGTCAACAGTACTCAAACTGATGATTATTGGTATCCCATTGTGAACACTTCGACCATCATTACGCTACTGATAGGTGGGTACTAAAGGGCAGGAATATCGTTAATATTATAAAGCCTGGCTCTTATTAGCCAGCCACTGCATATTGGGGTTGTGAGATTTTCAAATGCGGCATTTTTATTGAAGATAAGATTTGTATAACCCAAAATTTCCTGGTCATCGAAACAGGCGACTACTGCTATATACAGCCGAACCGCCCAATTTGTGATATACTCAATCCCAGATCCGGCCAAAACTTGACATAACCATATAATATCACATATAAATTGTGTTATCTGATATATTGCTGAACTGGCAACCTAACACAAAGATAGGCGCGGTTTAGATTCAGTGATATGGCCATAATAGGAGAAAAAACATGACGCACACCACTGAGTGCGGCTACTGGGATAAATTGAAAATCTGCCAAGTGGCCATGTCAGATTTGACTGGACTTCCCAGTTATCATCGGCAAACGATTCCCACAGATTACGCGGGCAGAATGGGCCACATGAATGTTCGCTATTACATGGCTGTATTTGACACGGCAACGTGGCGTATGTTGGAGGAGTATGGATTGGACGAAGCATATTTCAGCACGACAGAAAACGGGGTTTTCGCGCTCAAACAGTTCATTCAGTATCTTGCTGAGGTTCGGCCTGGGGAGAAAGTTGCTGTGTATACCCGTATTCTCGGCCTTGCGGAGAAACGAATCCATTTCATGCATTTCATGGCCAATCAAGACACCGAGGGATTGGCAGCTATCATTGAATCTTTAATTACCCACGCCAACTTGAAGGTGCGCAAAGCCGTCTCCTTACCTTCTGAAATTGCCGCCGGATTTCGTTCCCGTTTGCTCAAAGACCAACTTTTAGACTGGGATTCCCCGGTTTCAGGTGTGATGTAATGTGTGTCCTAAATGAGCTTTCTTGTCAGCTCTCCAACCCGCTCGATCAGTGTTGGGGGACACACGAACCCTTCAGATTCATTTGGGACGAGGACGGCAAATACCGCTATGATCAAGAAATAATAAAAGAATTTGTGACATACGCCAAACCGAACCTCGCTCCAATTGACGATAACAATTTTATATCACCAAGATATTATATTATCTGATATATTTGGTGTTTGGCAAGTAAACTGCAATCCAATGGCCCCCCAATCTCCTTTATCGAGGCCTCATCCCAAAATACCACTATGTGGCATTTTAACACTTTGATATTTAAAGTGATAATGCAAAAAGGGGCTTGACAATCCCCTGTTGCTATGGAAGATTTTAGCAACCATTCAAATTTCCAATTCAACTATTCAAGTTCCACAGCTCCGCATAAGGAGTCCGCGGTGCTTTATATTTACTTATCGTAAAAGCTATCGGCGCTTCTTCCTATACGTGAACCGGGCAGAGTCATATTCCGCTAAACTTGTCTTGTAACGCCGTATCAATATTTCAGGATAGGTCGTCGGTAAAACGGATAAAAGGGGGGCTTATGGGATCAGATCTGAATGTTTATCGAAAATTACAAAAACACATTAACAATATGCCGGTGGCATTTCCTGAATCTGTTCTCGGTTTGGACATTAAGCTGCTGAAACATTTGTTTAACCCTGAAGAGGCGGAAATAGCATTAGAACTCAGCGCCCTACCTGAGCCGCTAAAACGTATTCACAAGAGGTTAGCAAAAACAGGTATTTCAATTGGTGAATTAGAAGAAATTCTCGACAATCTAACAGAAAAAGGTTCGATTCTTGGAGGCAAATTTTTTGAGAGAAAAGGACCGAAGAAATACTATAGTAAAGCACAGCTTGCAATTGGGATGTATGAACTCCAAGCAGGGAGGCTTACAAAAGAATTTGAGGAAGACTTTCAAGAGTATTTTGACGAGAAGTTCCATAGCGCCTTTCATAGCAAAAAAACATCGCAGATGAGGACTATTCCGATTAATAAGGGTGTAAACATAGAAAGATACGTTGATTCATATGATAACGCGAGAAGTATAGCCAATAAAACAGATAGGCCTATGGCAGTTATTGAATGCGTATGTAGGTCTGGAAAAGATCTTCATGAACAACCGTGCAAGCATTCAGACATTCGAGAAACATGCCTATTATTCGAGGATGTTGCCAATTTTGCGATAGACACTGGTGGAGCACGTCTTGTCACCAAAGAAGAAATGATGGAACTACTTAGCAAGGCCGAAGATGCTGGTTTCGTTTTGCAACCTGAGAACAACCAAAACCCAAACTGAAAAAGTTAAGATCTTCCCAAACAGTTTGAGATAGACGATAAGCGCCATCCCTGGCCCCAAAAGAAGACCAGGGTATGGCGCGCGGTCGTCC
>CAJINA010000175.1 GCA_905176665.1 Olavius algarvensis Delta 4 endosymbiont
ACTGGGCAACGTATCCAAGGCTTGCCGGATGCACAAAGTCTCTCGCAGCCAGTTTTACGAATATAAACGATCCTTTCAGGAGCATGGTCTCGAAGGCCTAGTGGACAAACCGCCGATTCCGGCTTCTCATCCGAACCAACTGCCTAAAAAGATCAGGGGCCGGATTATCGAGCTTTCGCTTGAACATCCCGCTTTTGGG
>CAJINA010000176.1 GCA_905176665.1 Olavius algarvensis Delta 4 endosymbiont
GGACGACCGCGCGCCATACCCTGGTCTTCTTTTGGGGCCAGGGATGGCGCTTATCGTCTATCTCAAACTGTTTGGGAAGATCTTAACTTTTTCAGTTAAATTTCTAAATTACGACTGGGACGGCCTTATTCCCGCGCTGCTTTCCAAAAAAGCCGACATGCTGGCAGCCGACATGACCCCGACCTTGAAAAGGGCGATGAAAATCTCATTTGTCGATCCATACATGTATACCGGCAGTGTGGTATTTGTGAAGCAGGGCAGCCCGATCAAGACATTGGAAGACGTTAAGGCCGGGACAAAATTGGCCGTGCTCTTGGGCTCAACCGGTGAAAACGATGCTAAAAAGGCATTTCCAGGTGCCAAATTGAAGACTTACAAAGGCGGCGGACCGCTCCTGATCAATGCGGTGCTCGCAGGCCACACGGATGCAGGGGTGAACGACGGTTCCGCTGTCAGGGGTCAGGCAGCATCCTTCCCGCCTAACAGCGTTCGTATCCTGGAAGGTCAGCTGTCAAATTCTCCGTTGTCATTTGCTGTTCGCTATGATTCGCCGGATCTGCGCGCTTGGCTCAACCTGTTTTTCCTGCACACCAAGTTGGATGGACGCCTCGATGCGAATCTGGACTACTGGGTCAATTCCCTGAAGTGGAAGGAAAAGCATTAATCCACACAGGGCCTAGCGAGAATGTGATTTATATATGGGGTGAGCCGGACAAACGGCTCACCACCATTGGTATCGAACCCTTACCATAAATTACGGGTTACAAACATGCTAGAAGCCTTGAATTTTAGAGTCATCCTGGAATACATGCCGCTCTACCTGCAATGCTTTGCGGCAACCCTATGGCTGTCCGCCCTATCATTGCTGGGAGCGATCCTGGTAGGCATCATCGCCTGCGCCATGCGACTCAGCCAATCCTGGTTTCTCAAGCGTATGGCCGGTATCTACATTGAGAGTATCCGTTCGACACCGCTGCTGGCACAACTCTACTTTTTCTATTTCGGTCTGCCCTCGCTGGGTATCATGATGCCGGAATGGGTTACCGGCGTGATCGCGCTCACCTTAAACAGCGGCGCTTATTATGCCGAGATTATCAGAGCAGGCATTCAGGCCATTTCATACGGTCAGATCGAAGCTGGCATTTCTTCCGGATTGAGTTATTTTCAGCGCATGCGCAATATCATTTTGCCGCAGCCGCTCGGCATGACAATTCGCCCCATGCTGGGGCAGGCCATCGTTCTCGTCAAGGATTCCTCGTTGCTTTCATTGATTTCAATCATGGAGCTGACCCGGGCCGGCCAGATGTTGACCTCTGACCGTTTCATGCCAACCGAGGGATTTTTGACCACCGCGGCGTTTTACCTGGTCATTTATTATATGCTCAAAGTCTTCTCCAGTTGGTCTGAAAAACGTCTGGTCTTTCAGGAAACGCATTGAGACACGAGGGGTAAATTATGTGGGGTTTCTACTTTAACGAACTGGTGCACAGTCTGCCCTTTTTCCTTAAGGGGGTCTGGATGACCGTGGCGGTTTCCGGACTGAGTTTGATTTTTGGGACTATTATCGGCTTTATTTGCGGCATCCTGCGAACCAGCGGGAACACGTTCGTGAAACTGATTATTGGCATCTGGGTGGATCTCATTCGCGGTACACCATTTCTGGTTCAGGTGTTTATCATATTTTTCATCCTGCCGAGTTTCGGAATTGAACTGGAAGCTTTTCCGGCAGCCGTCATTGCCCTTAGCAATCTGGCCGCCAGCTTTATCTGTGAAATCGTGGCCGGCGGTATTCTGGCAGTTCCAACCGGGCAAAGAGAAGCGGCTACCGCCTCCGGCCTGTCTGGTTATCAACAACTTCGTCACATCATTTTACCCCAGGCGATGCGGACCATTTTACCCCCATTGGTCGGCCAGTATGTGCTTCTGGTGAAGGATTCGTCCGTAGTCTCAGCAATCGGCGTGGTCGATATAACCCGGGTTGGTTGGCTAGCGGTCCAGCGTGTTCCGGAGGGCCTGATGGTGTTCGGCCTGGTTGGGCTTTTGTATTTTGCCATTTGCTATCCACTCATCAATCTGTCGAGTTTCTTGGAAAAGCGAATGACGGTCGTAAGTACAAGGCTTTAAAATCTAGCCTCGAAGACGGTTGTATTTGGACAGGCAAATTAATAGGGGAATGAGTCTATGATCTCTTTTAAAAGCGTAAATAAATGGTTTGGTGATCTGCATGTCCTGAAAGACATAAATATAGAGGTTGCTTCGGGGGAAGTGGTTGTGGTCTGCGGCCCCAGCGGCTCTGGAAAAAGCACCCTTATTCGCTGCATTAACCGCCTGGAGCCGATACAGGAAGGCGAACTCGTCGTTGATGAGATGGCGGTGCACGACAAAAAAATCAACATGACTAAGATTCGGGCGGAAATCGGATTTGTTTTTCAATCCTTCAACCTCTATCCGCACATGACAGCGCTGCAAAACACAACAATCGCACCCATCAAGGTCAGGAAAATGAAGAAGGAAGAGGCCGACAAGCTCGGCCGCAAGATGCTTACCCGGGTGGGTTTGGAAGACCGGATTGACCACTACCCGGCCCAACTCTCAGGAGGGCAACAGCAGCGGGTGGCCATCGCCAGGGGGTTGTGTATGCAACCCAAAATCATGCTCTTTGACGAACCGACATCCGCCCTAGACCCTGAAATGATAGGCGAAGTACTGGATGTCATGAAGAGCCTTGCAACTGAGGGTATGACGATGATGGTGGTAACCCACGAGATGGGATTTGCCCGCGAGGTGGCCAACCGGGTCGTATTCATGGATGAAGGCAAGATTGTAGAAGTCGCACCGCCGAACGATTTTTTCACCAACCCGCAAACCGACAGAGGTAAATACTTTTTAAGCTCAATTTTAACACATTGATCAGGTTTTTATTACATCGCTTGGTCTGAGGAATCAGGAGTATAGCCATATGGACATTGCTGTATTGGGTTCTGGGAACGGAGGCTGCGCCGTTGCCTTCGATTGTGCCGCCCATGGCCATCAGGTCAGGTTGTTTGATTTTGAAAATTTCCCGGCGAGTATCCAGGCTGTTAAGGAGAACGGCGGTATTCACTGCGAAGGGGTGCTCGCGGGTTTTCAACCGGTGGTTTATGCCGGACACGATATCGATAAGACGCTGGACGGGGCCGACATCATCTATGCTGTTGGTCCGGCATACAGCACGAAACCATTTGCCGAAGCCTGCAAGCCATACCTTAAAGCAGGGCAGGTCGTCATTGTAAACCCAAGTTCTTGCGGCGGCAGTATTGAATTTAAAAACGGCGCCGGGTTGGATCTTCGTGACAGGAATATTGTCGTTGCCGAAACATCGACGCTGCCGTATGCCGTACGGCTGCTGGAACCCGGTAAAATAAGGATCTTCAACAAGCTCAAAGGCGGGTTGTTTCTTGCTGCGGTCCCTGCTGAAAAAACCGAATCTGTGATCGCACAGGTGCGAGATGTCTATCCAGCGATGAGTGCAGCCAAGAATATCCTCCAAACCAGTTTGCAAAATGGAAACCCAGTCATCCATCCCGCGATTACGCTCATGAATGTGGCTCTCATTGAACGCACCCAGGGTGATTTCGACTTTTATCACCAGGGTGTCACCCCGGCGGTCGGCCGCCTAGTTGAAGCGGTTGATCGAGAACGAATTGCGATCGGTGAAAAATTGGGTATTGAGGTCCTTCCCGATCCGGAATTGGGCGTTATCCAAGGATACATGACTGAAGCAACGTACGACAAAGGATTTAATACGGCACCTGGATTCGCCGGGGTCAAAGCCCAGAGTAAACTGGACTACCGCTATTTCAATGAAGATGTGGGATACGGCTTGGTGTTTCTTGAAAGACTTGGTGACCAGATCGGGGTAGCTACGCCAATCATGTCGGCGATCATCGAACTGGTATCACTGCTGATGGACCGCGATTATGTGGGGGAATCCCGACGTACGCCGGAAACATTAGGGCTTGCAAATCACACGGCTGAAGAGTTGGAAGCCCTGCTGGCATAAAAAGTGTACTTGAATTATTTAATTCGTGTCATTCGAATGGGCAAACCTATCGGAGTCCGAAAATTATGCACGCGTTGGTGTTAGGTGGTTGCGGCGGTCAGGGAAGAGCAGCCTTGTATGATCTTTCCAGAAATCAAAAGGTAGATCGCGTCACGTGTGCGGATATTCAACCCGAACTCCTGAATTCATTTGACTTCCTTACTAAGGATAACATTCAAGCCGTCAGACTGGATGTAGCTGATTTAAATGCGCTGGCGTCTATCATGGATGACGAGTTTGATGTCGTGCTTGATTTTTTGCCACCCCAATGTGTCCGGCCTGTTGCCGAAGCCGCGATACACAGGGGTGTTCCACTCATCAATACCAACTATCCATATGACATTCTGGACCTCGATGAGGCCGCCAAGGAAAGAGGCGTTGCCATTATGCCGGAGTGCGGCCTCGATCCGGGGATTGACCTTGTCCTTTACAAGTATAGTCTCGAATATTTTGATGAAGTGTTTAAACTCAATTCTTATTGCGGTGGAATTCCCGAAAAAGCAGCCTGTGACAATCCTTTAAATTATAAAATTAGCTGGAATATTGAGGCGGTCCTGAACAGTCAGAAGAGAGATGCAACGCTTATTGCAGCTTCAGAGGAAATATATATCCCGGCGGAGGCGCAACACGATAATGTCTTTATTCACGAGATTGACTTCCCGGGATTGGGCTCCTTGGAGGCCATTCCCAATGGCAATGCAGTCCATTACGCCGAATTACTGAACATTGCCGGCGCGCTCACTGAAACCGGGCGGTATACCCTGCGGTGGCCCGGCTGGTGCGCCTTCTGGCGCCCGATGAAGCAGCTGGGGTTCCTAAGCCATGTGCCGCTCAAGGACATCCCGCACGAAGTGTCCCCTTTTGAAATCGTGACCACCATCCTGGCACCCCAGCTGCAATATAAAGACGATGAAAAAGATCTGGCCGTCATGGTGAACACGATCGAGGGCCTGAAGGACGACGAACGGCAAATCATGACGTGTTCCCTTTTGATTGAACGAGATCTGTCAACCGGCTTATTGGCCATGAATATGGGAGTGGCCTACCCAGCCTGTATCGTTGCCGAAATGATTGTCAATGGGGAAATCACCCCAAAGGGCGTTCTTTCACCGGCGGTCGATATACCCTGTAAGGGTTTTCTCGACCGTTTGAACACCAAAGGTATTGTCGTGCAGGAGAGGATTGATTCTTCAAAATAGTATTCCGTCCCATTGCCAAGCATACGCGCGGCTGAATTGCATAGCTCAGCAACCCACAGCAAAAGGAGTGCCCATGGAAGGTTTTAAAAAAATTCTATACCCGATAGCACTGACGAGCGTGTCCCCGGTCGTGGCACGGTATGTGGTCACTATGGCAAAACAGTTTGATGCCGAGGTGCACCTGCTGCATGTCCTGCGACGCTTTGACTGGTTTGTGGACACCTATGTTTCCGATCTACCGGAACCTGATTTCAAACGCATTGCCAGCGACTTTGAAAGTCAGGTGATGGTGCAGGCCAAACAAAAGCTCGATACGTTTATCAAGCGCCATTTCAAGGATGTCCGGATCGGAAAGGCCGATGTCGTTTCAGGGACCAATTATAAACAAATCATGCAATACGTGGAATCTGAAAGCATTGATCTCATTATCATGGGCACCGGGACCACCCTGCAGAAAGTAATGTTTGGCTCGGTTGCGGAAAAAGTGTCCCGGCTGGCCACCGTGCCGGTTATGTTAATTAAGAGTGGTTCAAAGAAATGATAATGTGCCCCAAGCAATAAAGGAGAGCAAAGATGGCAACAAAACGTGAAAAACGTGATCCGTATGTCTGGGAAGCCCTAATTTCGATACTGGGTTTGATAATTTTTATCAGCCTCGCAATTTTGCGCTATGAAACAGACGCCCATGTTCCCATTCTGCTCGGCGTGTTCGTGGCGGCGATCATCGGTTTGCGGGCCGGTTTCAGCTGGAAAGACATTGAAACCGGCATGCTCAACGGTATCACCAATTCCCTCCAGGCTATTGTGATTTTACTAATTATCGGCATTCTTATCGGGGTGTGGATCTTAAGCGGCGTGGTACCCACCCTGCTTTACTACGGCCTGAAAATACTGCACCCGTCCATATTTCTGCCGGCCACATTGATCATTTGTTCGATCACCTCCCTGGCCACCGGCTCCTCCTGGGGAACCGCGGGAACCATTGGCATCGCTCTGATCGGTGTTGGTGAAGGGCTGGGATTCCCGCTACCCCTCGTTGCCGGCGCGGTGCTTTCGGGTGCCTATTTCGGTGACAAAATGTCACCCCTATCTGATACCACCAATATGGCGCCGGGCATGGTGGGCACCGATCTTTATACCCATATAAAGCACATGTCCTACACCACCGGGCTCAGCTATGCCATTACCCTGGTAATCGAGATTGTGCTTAGCTTTTTTTACGGCGGCGGGCAGGCCAACCTGGAGAGCGTCAATCAGATCCTCACCGGTATCGACGCCCAGTTCAGTGTCAATCCAATGCTGCTGATACCTCCTGCGATTGTCATGGTCCTGGCGTTTAAAAGAATCCCGGCGGTTCCCGGCATTGTGATCGGCATCCTGACGGCCGGTATTCTGGGTGCCATTTTCCAGGGTAATGATTTTGGCGGTCTCCTCTCAGCGGCCTATGGCGGTTACACCAGTAATACCGGGGTGGAAGCCGTAGATAACCTGTTGACCAAGGGCGGTTTGTCCTCCATGATGTACACGGTTTCACTGGTTATCTGCGCTATGATGTTCGGCGGGATCATGGAAAAGACCAACCAGCTGCGCGTTGTGGTCGCCGTTATTCTAAAAAAGGCCCAATCCACCGGTTCGCTGATTACGGCCACCATCCTGACCGCCATCGGATCAAATCTGATCTTGTGCGATCAGTACATGTCCATCGTGATGACCAGCAAGATGTACGCCCAGTCATACAAAGACAAGGGCCTGCATCCCAAAAACCTGTCCCGGGCCGTTGAGGACAGTGCTACGGTTACCGCCAATCTGGTCCCCTGGAACTCGGGCGGTGCTTACATGACAGCCACCCTGGGTGTGCCTACCATCGCCTATCTGCCGTTTAATTTCTTCTGCTGGATCTCGCCAATTGTTTCCATGCTCTACGGCTGGTTCAACATTACCATTGATCCCCTGGATGAGGAGGTTGAAACTCCAGATGCGGAGCCCGAACAAGGTTCTGCTTAAAATCATGACGATCTTTTGATGAACGGTGTCAGAATAAAATGAAAGGGAGATACGGATATGTTCAAAACTATCTGTTTCAAAATCATATGTGCCGTTTTATTGTCCGGACTGTGGTTGGGCCCCGGGAATACTTCCGCCTTGGCTGCCGATGTCGAATTAGCCAAAGACTCGACCCTGGAGGGCATTATGCAACGGGGAGAATTACGCATCGGAGTAGAAGCAGGGTATATGCCCTTCGAGATGATCGACAAACGCAGCGGACTACGCCAGAAGGAGATCCGACATGGCGGCGTTCGCCGTAAAGGACGTAAACTTAGCCTGATAGGCTTTGACATTGATATCGGTATTGAAATGGCCAAGGCCCTGGGCGTCAAACCGGTGTTTGTAGACACCTTGTGGCCCAGCATCATTCCCGCTTTGAATTTAGGCCGCTTCGACATCATTTTCGGTGGGATGTCCGTTACCGAGTCCCGCAAGCAGAAAGTGGATTTTGCCGAGCCTTTCATGACGGTGGGGCAGACAGTCCTGCTCAATGCCAAGCATAAAGCCGCGGTTAAATCCTACCGGGATCTCAATGATCCTAAATATATCGTGGTTTCCAAGCCCGGAACGACCGGCGAGGAGGCCGTGAAGAAAATGATACCCAGGGCTACCTATAAGACCGTTGACACGGAAATCGCTGGGGCTATGCGCGTGCTCGAAGGAACGGCGGACGCCTTTGTCTACGATTTGCCGTTCAATGCCGTGTTTACCGCTATGCACCAATCGGAACAGCTGGTCTTTTTGGACAAGCCCTTTACCAAAGAGCCGATTGCCTGGGCGATACGCAGGAATGATCCGGACTTTTTGAAATTCTTAAACGATTTTCTGTCAAAAATTAAGTCCGACGGCAGCTTTGATGAAATTTATAACAAATGGTTTAAAAGCTCGGATTGGTTTCCCTATGTTCGATAGGACGATCATGTGTTGGCAACAACCTATCATTAGGCCACAAAGCTGATTGATGGCAACTTGTTTTACCAAATTGATCCGCAGGACTAGTTTCACGACTATTTTGTTGTTCGTGTCCTGCTTCGGCCTGCAGGCGGGCGAAAACGGGCAGGTACTGGAATCATCAGCGAACGGGCAAATCAACGGAATCGTAAACCCACATGATTCAACTTGCTATGATTGGCGAGGAACGATGGTTCCGTGTGATTTTAAGCGGCCGTACGCCGATCTCCTGCTTGATGCATCCAGTCCGGCAACTCGTTTTACCGATAACCGCAATGGTACGGTTACCGACAGGCTGACCGGGCTTATCTGGCTTAAGCATACCAATTGCTTTGGAATGACGGATTGGAAAGGGGCTGTGCAGGCTGTAAAAAAGCTTAAAGCTGGAGACTGCAGCTCTGATCCGGCCTTCGTCTTATCGGACGATTCATCTGCCGGCGACTGGCGTTTGCCGACCATGCGAGAACTCTGTACACTGATTGATTTCAGCCGGAGAAGCCCGGCCTTACCTGAAGGCCATCTGTTCGGGGAGCTGCCACCCGGCTTCCATTGGTCGGCGACCACGCTGGATTCTCATTCCGAAGTAGTTTGGATTGTGTACTTCGAATCCGGCACCACCTGTTACGATCAAATAGATAGTCGTGCCGGCCATGTCTGGCCGGTTAGGGGGCCTGTGGAATAACCTGAAGGCTTTGCTTTAAATAATATGTTGGGAACAATTAGGCTCCTACATATATCCACATGGAGAACCCGGTTCAACCATAGTGTCTGTCCCACCTGCAGGCAGGCATATTATCCGGAAATGCACGCCTCTGAACCCCAAGATTCGGACCAAGAGGGCGTTGCGCTGCCATACATGGTCTGGTCGCCCGACCTTATCGTGCCCCCCTGACACTCGTACCGGCCGATAAAGATAAACATATTAGTAGATTGATGTTGTTTGCCTGATTCTGGTCTACAAAAAAACCATTAAATTCCACCCTACTTTTTCCTTGACTTGTAGTTACGATGTAGCTAAATAATGATCACATTGTACCATAAAGCGCGGAAACTTGCCTCAAAGACGGCTAATATAGAATTTTTAATCAATATCAGGGCCTTAGGAAATGGTTGGCCCAAATGAACCAAACTGCGCGTCACGGATTCAGCGAACAAGGGGAAAAAAATGAGGTACGCAGAGACAGGGTTTAATTTGGAAATTGATTTAACCCGTGGGAACATTGAAAAGGTTGCCACCGATCCAAAAGATACAGAGCTCTATCTGGGTGGTTTGGGTACCAACGCCAAACTCCTCTGGGATCGGGTGCCGCCCGAAGTTGAGCCTTTCTCGGAAGACAATCTGCTGATTTTCGGTGCCGGCCTGCTGTGCGGGACTCCCGCTACCGGCTGCAACCGGACCATCGTGTCGACCATCTCACCGCAAACCCGCTTGATGGCCTTTTCCATGATGGGCGGTTTCTGGGCCCCTGAATTGAAATATGCCGGTTATGACAAGGTGGTTCTGCGGGGCAAGTCCCCCAACCTGGTGTACATCTGGATCCACAATGACAAAGTGGAAATCCGGGACGCCACCCACCTGGCGGGCAAAGGTTCCATTGAGGTGGCGGGGCTGATTCGTGAAGAATTGGATGAGCCCAAAGCCCAGGTGGCCGCCATTGGGTTGGCTGGCGAAAACCGGATCAATTTCGCCTCCATCGAGCAGGGCCGGTCCAGTGCCAGCCGCGGTGGGCTGGGGGCCGTCATGGGTGATAAGGGTGTCAAAGCGATCGTTGTACGCGGTACCCAGGACATCAATATGGCCGACCCGGAAGCATTCATCGGCTTGTGCAATGAAGTGCATGAGTATATCCAATTTCGCAATGACAACCCGATTCAGGGGGTCATGCCCATCCTGGCCGGCCTGGGGTCGCCCCAGGAAATGAAGGTCCATGATGAAAAGTGGCATACGGAAAACTTCATGTGGGGCAATTCGCGCACCCGGCGCAAGGGCTTCTGGACCGATGAGATTGCCCGTGAATGGACCGACACCATGGAGACGGCGCGAACCCGGCTGATCAGCTGTTTCAACTGCCCCATGAAGTGCGGGGCCACCATTTCGGTACCCGGGTATCCCACCTATATGATGAAATGCTTCACCAAACTGACCTACACCATGGCGGCTTATTCCGATCTGGACTTCGGTCTGAAGATCGCCCAGAAGGCCACCGAGTACGGCCTGGACGGGTTTTCCGCCCCCCAGGTGATGGCTTTTGCCCTCGAACTTTTGGAAAACGGGATACTCTCCAAAAGCGACTTCCCGGGGCTGCCGGAAGACAACGAAGAACAGTTCTTCTACCTGCTGGATATGATCGTCAAACGGGAGGGCATCGGCGATGTGCTGGCCGAAGGCACCTACTGGGCCGCCAAGAAAATCGGCAACGGTGCCGAGGATTACGCCCACAACAATATCAAGAAGCATGAACAGCTGCCCCTCAAGCTGTCCATGCTGAACCCGATCTATTTTCTCATGTACTCGACCGGGGAGAAGATCAATATCACCCAGATCGAGGGCCAGTTCCCCCAGGCACCGTTTCCCAAACGCGAACATCGTGTCAAGTTCACGGAGGATTGGATCCAGGTTCCCCACGAAAAGTTCAAACAGTACTTCATTGACTGGGAGCTGCGCGGGGAGAATTCGATCCCCTATTACCCAACTGTGGAGATGACCTGCGATATCGTGGACTGGATGGAGATGATGCACTACATCGATGACGCTCTGGGCATGTGTGCCGGTTTGTCGTCGTTCCCGCTCAAACCTCCTTACCATATCCACAACTATCCCAAGTTCATTTCAGCCGGGGCCGGGATTGAAATGGATCAAGAGAAACTGACGCTGGCGGCCAAGCGCTACCGGACCCTGGTCCGGGCCATCAACATCAGGTGCGGCATGCGGCGCAAGGATGAGAAGCCGCCCGAGAATCACTGGAAAAAACGCTTTCCGGAACTCGAAAAGGAACTGCTGGATTCCTACTACGCCATGAAAGGCTGGAACGATGACGGCATTCCGACTCTGGAAACGTTGAACGAGCTTGACCTGGATTACGTGAGCGCCGAGTTTATTGCCAGAGGCATTTTGACAGCAGAGACTTCTTCCGAGACTGCGGCGTAAAATTGGAATAGCCGTAAATATGCAATTAGCTATTGGCTGTTTGCTGTTAGATAAAGGGCTAACGGCTAAATGCTAAAAATTAATAGCCCCAATTTGAGAATTGACAGCGAGTGGAGGGCCCGAACTTTGACCGGTAAAAAGAAAACCAAAACAATCAAGACAATCAGAATCGACGTGGACAAATGCGACGGCTGCAAGGCCTGCGAGGTTATCTGCTCCGCCTTTCATGCTGCGCCGAAATACAGCAGCAACAATCCGGCCCGCTCTCGTATCCGGGTCATCCGCGATCCGCTGGCTGATATTTACGTACCGGTTTACGCCGGTGACTACGCTGTGGCCGAGTGTGCCGGGCGGGACAAATACACCATTGACGGTAAAGAGTACGACGAGTGCGCTTTTTGCCGGGCCTCCTGCCCTTCACGGGAAGAGTTCAAGGAACCCGATTCCGGCCTGCCGCTGAAATGCGACATGTGTGAAGGCGAGGAAGAACCCTTGTGCGTGAAATGGTGCGGTGCGGATGCCCTGATCCTCGAAGAGCGCGAGGTCGAAATCGAGGAAGATGAGGAAGAGGCCCCGGAAGAACTGGAAGTCGGCCTGGAATCGCTGGCTGACAAGTACGGCATAGATAAGCTCAAGGATGCCCTGACCCGTATGCAGGAAAACGATTAATCAGACCAGTCGAATGAAAAGGACAAATAAAGACAGTGGAAACAGTCGCTCCCTTCATAGAAGTCATTGATGAGATAAAAGATGCCGGTGGTGAGATCGTCAAGATGTGTTTCCAGTGCGGACTGTGCGATGCGGTCTGCCCCTGGAACCGGGTTCGTGATTTCAGCATGCGCCGGCTCATCCGCGAGGCGGCCTTTGGTTTAAGTGAGGTCGAAGGCGAGGATATCTGGCGCTGCACCACTTGCGGGACCTGCCCGGCCCAGTGCCCCCGGGGGGTTAAGCAGATTGACGTCAGCGTCTCCCTGCGGCGCGTGGCCGCGGAGTATGAGCTTTTTCCTACGTCCGTGCGCAGTGCCCGCACGGCCCGGGCCAGCATCATTTCCGAAGGCAACCCCCTCCAGGGCGAGCGCGCCAAGCGTGCCGATTGGGCCCAGGGACTCCCGGTAAAACCCTACGAAGAAGGCATGGAAGTCCTGTACTTCGTCGGCTGCTACCTGAGTTACGACCCCCGCATGAAAAAGGTGGCGGCGGCCACGGCCAACATCCTGAATGCGGCCGGGGTTGAGTTCGGTATTCTGGGAGACAAAGAGAGCTGCTGTGGCGAAAGCATTCGCAAAACCGGCAGCGAGGCAGTATTTAAAAATCTGGCCCGGGAGAATATCAAGGCCTTCATCGATAACGGCGTACGCCGAATTGTTGTTTCATCGCCGCATTGCTATCACACCTTCAAGAATGAGTACCCCGAGTTCATGGTAAGTTTCGAAGTCGTGCACATGAGCCAGTATATCTTGGAGTTGATCGAGGCCGGCCGGTTGGAATTCAAAGGGGAGTACCCCTGCAAAGTCACCTATCACGACCCCTGCTACCTGGGATGCCACAACGATGTCTATGACGAACCAAGGGATTTACTGGCCAAGGTGGCAGGGTTGGAACTGGTCGAGATGGAGGACTTTGGCAAAGGTAGTCTTTGCTGCGGCGGCGGTGGCGGCCGGATCTGGATGGATACGCCCCAGGAAGAACGATTCTCAGATATCCGGCTGAAACAGGCCCAGAAGGCAGGCGCCCAGGTACTGGCAACAGCCTGTCCGTATTGCATCACCAACTTTGAAGAGAGTCGCCTCAACCTGGAGCTTGAAGACGCCCTGGAAGTAAAAGACATCGTTGAAATCGTCAATGACGTAATCCAGGCGGAAGACTAACGTATCGTGATCTAAGAGTGCCGGGTAGTAGCGGTCTCGAACAAATACGAGGAGATAGAGACATTGGGAAACGACGTATTGCCAGCTGAGAAACTGCAGCCATTTTCAGAAAATCTCGGCAGCCGTAATTTCGGAGATGTCCTGGTTGTCGGGGGCGGAGTGAGCGGTATCCAGGCATCCCTGGACCTGGCGGCCGCCGGATTCAAGGTCTACCTGGTTGAGAAAGACGCGAGTATCGGCGGTCACATGGCCCAACTCGACAAGACCTTTCCAACCAATGACTGCTCTATGTGAATTCTCTCACCGAAACTGGTCGAGGTCGGCCGGCATCCAAACATAGAGGTTCTGACATTTACCGAAGTCGCCGGGATCGAAGGTGAACAGGGCGATTTCAACGTGACCTTGAAAAAGAGGCCCCGCTACATCATTGAGGATAAATGCACGGGTTGCACAACCTGTGTTGAATACTGTCCGGTGGAATATCCGGATGCATTCAACCAGGGAATCTCCCAGAACAAGGCCGTGCATGTCTATTTTTCCCAGGCGATCCCCCTGGTAGCTTATATTGACGATAGTTGCCTGCGCCTCAAAGAGGACAAGTGCGATATCTGCCGGGGGGTGTGCAAGACCGGCGCAATCGATTTCAGGCAGACCACGGAAACCTACCAGGTCAATGTCGGGGCGGTGGTCCTGTCTTCCGGCATGAAGCCGTTCGATCCCGGCATCCGGGACGAGTATGGCTACGGCCGCATGCAGAATGTGGTCGCCAGCATGGACTACGAGCGCCTGCTCTCTTCGACCGGCCCCTACGCCGGTGAGGTATTGCGCGCGTCAGATAAAACCCACCCCAAGAAAGTCGCCTGGATCCAGTGCATCGGGTCCCGGCGCGTGACCGAGGGCGATAACAGTTATTGCTCGGGGGTCTGCTGCACCTATACCCAGAAACAGGTGATCCTGACCAAAGAGCACGAGCCGGACTCGGAATGCACCGTGTTTCATAACGACATCCGCGCGTTCGGAAAAGATTTCGAAAGATATTTCCAACGGGCCGAGCAGCTGGATGGGGTTGAGTTCATCCGCAGCTACGCCTCCATTGCCAAGGAGGATCCCGAGACCGGAAGTGTGACGGTCCGCTATGCCACCCCGGCCGATGGTGTCAAGGAAGCCGAGTTCGACATGGTGGTGCTGTCTGTCGGGTTGAACCCCCCGGAAACGAACAGGCAGCTATCCGAACAGTTCGGCATCGATCTCAACGATCACGGTTTCTGCGCCACGGAATCTTCCAACCAGATCAAAACCAACCGCCCCGGTGTTTACATCAGCGGCGCTTTCCAGGGACCGACCGATATTCCCGAATCCGTTTTTTCTGCCAGCGGTGCCGGATCGCAAATCGGGGAGCAGCTGGATTACCGGCGTGGGAAACTGGCCAGAGAACGGGTCTACCCGGAAGAGAAGGATGTCTCCGCCGACGAACCGCGCATCGGCGTATTCGTGTGCCACTGCGGCGCCAACATTGGCAGTGTGGTCGATGTACCATCCACAGTCGAGTATGTTCGGACCCTGCCCAATGTGGTGTATGCCACTGAGCAGATTTTTTCCTGTGCTACGAACTCCGCCAGGGAGATCACGGATTTGGCCGTAGAAAAGGGACTCAACCGGGTTGTGATTGCCGCCTGTTCGCCCCGGACCCTGGAGCCGTTGTTTCGGGATACACTACGGGAAGCAGGCCTGAATCAATACTATATGGACATGGCCAATATCCGCGAACACTGCTCCTGGGTACATGCCAAGCAAAAAGACCAGGCTACCCAGAAGGCCCAGGATATCGTGCGTATGTCCGTGGCCCGGGCCGCCAAGCTCGAGCCGCTGCAGGAGTACGACCTGCCGGTCAACAAGGCGGCCCTGGTGGTGGGCGGCGGTATCGGCGGCATGACCTGTGCACTTTCCATTGCCCGGCAGGGGCATGAGGTGCACCTGCTGGAAAAGGCCAAAGAGCTCGGCGGTATGGCCCGGAGAATCCACTCCACTCTCGAAGGTCTGGATGTCCAGACTTACCTGGATGATCTAATCCGGGCCGTCTACCAGAATCCCCATATCCATGTATCCCACGAGGCCACCATTAAGGCGGTGGACGGGTACCTGGGGAATTTTACCACTACCGTGGAAACCGAAGGCCGGATCAAGACCATCAAGCATGGTGCCTCGGTTCTCGCCATCGGTGCGGATGTTTACACCCCGGCGGAATACCTCTATGGAGAAAATGAAAATGTGTACACGCACATCGATCTGGGGGGGGAAATCGCCAAGGGGAATGAAGCGGTCATAAACGCCGAAAGCCTGGTCATGATCCAGTGTGTGGGCTGCCGCAATGAAGATCGCAATTACTGCTCGCGGGTCTGCTGCGGCCATGCTGTTAAAAACGCCCTCAAGCTCAAGGAGAAAAATCCGGACATGCGCATCTATATCCTCTTTCGAGATATGCGCACTTACGGGTTCCGCGAGGATGCCTACCGCGAAGCCAGCGAAAAGGAAGTGCGGTTCATCCGGTATACGCCTGAAGATCCCCCTGAAGTCGAAACCGCCAAAGAAGGGGGCAAGGACGTTATCAGGATTACGGTAACGGACCAGATCCTCGGGCAGCGGTTGGAACTGGACGCCGATGTGCTCTCTCTTGCAGCAGCGGTTATCCCGTCCGCTTCGATCCAGAAGATTGCCTCCCTTTTCAAGGTTACCCTGAGTCCGGATGAGTTTTTCAAAGAAGCGCATGTGAAACTCAAACCGGTCGAGTTTGCCGCAGACGGCGTGTTCCTTTGCGGTACCGCCCATTATCCCAAGCATATTCCGGAGACGATCAACCAAGCCTACGGTGCAGCCGGCCGGGTACTGACGCTGCTTTCCAATGACACGGTGGTGGCTTCCGGGTCTGTAGCAGAAGTCATTGAGTATGATTGTGTCGCTTGCGGCGCCTGCATCACGGCGTGCACGTACGACGCCATAGAGTTCATTGACACCCCCAAGGGGAGTAAAGCCTGGGTGAATCCCATTCTCTGCAAGGGCGATGGCGTTTGCAATGCCAAGTGTCCCACCAGTGCCATTGTGTTGAAGCATTTTACCGATGAGGAGATCTGCAGCCAGATTGATACGGCAGTTACGGACGAAGAAGTCCTGCAGCAGATGGATGCGATAACAGAAGGTGGAAGGTAGAAGGTATTAGGTGGAAGGTATAAGGTATAGGGTTGAAGGTGTAAGGTAGTGGGTAGAAGGTAAAAGGGGTTTTACTTCAGCCTTCAGTCTTCGGCCTATAAACCTATAAGCTTTTAAAGTTTTTATCAGGAGGTCCTAGTAGATGAGTCACGAATTCAAACCGAGAATATTGGGCTTTGTCTGCCACTGGTGAGCTTACGGGGCGGCTGACCTGGCTGGAGTTTCCAGACTACAATATTCGAACGATATGCGGCTTATTCGGGTCATGTGTTCCGGTAGAGTCGATTTGGAGTTCCTGCTCAGGGCCTTTCTAAAAGGGCAGGACGGTGTTTACATCGGGGGGTGCAAACTGGATGAATGCAACTACGTTACCCACGGTAATTACGACGCCCTGGCCAACACCTACCTTTGCAAGCGGATACTGGCCCACATCGGCCTGAACCCGGATCGAATGCGGACGGACTTCATGTCCGGTGCCGATGGTAATCTGCTGGCGGAATACACGGATGAATTCAGCAGTCAACTGCAGGAAATGGGACCCCTGGGGTCAAGTGAGGGCCTGGCGCCTAATGAAGTCCGGTTTAAATTGACCGCGGCTAAAAAACTGGTGCCCTACCTGCGTTTAGTGGAAAGGCAACGGTTGCGGGCGCCTGAAAAAACAAAGCAGGCCTATAAAGCGTATTACGAGAGTGACGAGGTCAGGGCTCTCTTTGACGGTATCCTGTCGGAGAAACTGGCCGTCAGCCAAATCTTGCTGCTCTTGGGAGAGAAACCCTTGTCGACCAGCGATATTTCCGAACGATTGGGCTTGAACCCGTCGGATGTATCCCGGTACATGATTACATCCTCCCGGCATGGGATGGTGCGGTATGACACGCGCAGCCAGTGTTACGCGTTAGCTTAGACCGTCATTGAATCAGCGCAAGCATATTTCAGGGAAGTGAACATGGAAATTGAGAATGTAGACCAGATCATCGACCGACATAATGGGGAAGAAAGTTCCTTGCTGCAGATCATGCTGGATATCCAGAGTGAGAATAACTGGCTTCCCAAGGAGGCTTTGGGAAGAGTCAGCGAGAGACTGGATGTGCCCATGACCCGCATACAGCATATTGCGACCTTTTATAAGGCTTTCAGTCTGGTGCCCAAGGGGCGCCACAAGGTTCACATCTGCATGGGCACCGCCTGCCACGTACGGGGCGCTTCGCGTATCCTGGATACGGTGGAAGATGCCACCGGGATCAAACCCGGAGAGACCGACCTGGAGTTGAAATTCAGCCTGGAAACGGTCAACTGCCTGGGGTGCTGTGCCCTTGGGCCGGTCATGGAAGTCGATGGCAAGGTCCACGGGAAAATGTCACCGGTCAAGACCAGTGAAGCGATAAATACATACGAGTAGGGGAGAACTATGGCGCGGTTAAATACGCCTGAAGAACTTCAGAGCTTCAGACAGGAAATCCTATCCAAAAAAGATCCCAACAATCCCTGCGTTTCCATCTGCGCCGGGGCCGGTTGCGTGGCCTCGGGCGCCGATGAAGTCATCACGGCCTTTCAAGCGGAAATCGAAAAAGAAGGCCTGGCCGCAACCGTGGATACCAAGGGTACCGGCTGCCCCGGTTTTTGCGAACGCGGACCGGTGGTCGTCATCTATCCCGAGGAGATCTGTTACCTGCAGGTAACGAAGGACGATGTTCCCGAGATTGTGGCGCAGACCCTGAAGGAAAACAAGGTGGTGGAGCGGCTCCTGTTCGAAGACCCGGTTACCGGGGAGAAAGCCGTCAAGGAGTCCGATATCTCCTTTTACGCCAGCCAACAGCGCACGGTGCTGTGCAACAACATCAAGATCGATTCTAAATCGATTGACGACTACCTGGCCATTGGCGGGTATTCCGCGCTGTCCAAAGCATTGAACCAGATGAGTGATGTGGATGTGCTTGAGGAAGTGAAAAAATCCAACATCCGGGGCCGGGGTGGTGCCGGTTTTCCCGCCGGTGTCAAATGGGAAGGTTCCCGGAATGCTGCCGATCCAATCAAGTATGTCATCGTAAACGCCGACGAAGGGGACCCCGGCGCCTTTATGGACAGAGCCCTTCTGGAAGGCAACCCCCACTCCATTTTGGAAGGACTGATTATCGGTGGTTACGCCATTGGTGCACATGAGGGCTATTTCTACGTTCGACAGGAGTACCCGCTGGCCGTAGAGAATATCAACCTGGCCATCAGGCAGGCTGAAGAATACGGTCTGCTCGGGGAAAATATCCTCGGTTCGGGATTCGACTTCAAGGTCATTGTCCACCAGGGCGCCGGCGCCTTTGTGTGCGGCGAATCGACGGCCCTGATGACGTCGCTGGAAGGCAAGGCCGGTGAGCCAAGGCCGAAATACGTGCGGTCCAATGTAAAGGGACTCTGGAACCGGCCCAGTGTGCTGAACAATGTCGAGACCTGGGCCAACGTACCCCTGATCGTCAACAACGGCGCGGACTGGTTTACTTCTGTCGGGACTGAATCCAGTAAAGGCACCAAGATTTTCTCGCTGGTTGGCAAGATTACCAACACCGGCCTGGTGGAAGTCCCCATGGGGATGACCCTGCACGATATCATCTATGAAATCGGGGGTGGTATTCCAGAAGGCAAAAAGTTTAAGGCCGTACAGACCGGTGGGCCTTCCGGCGGCTGCATCCCGGAAGAACAGCTGAACCTGGAGGTGGGCTTCGATGAGCTCACCAAGGCCGGCTCCATGATGGGATCGGGTGGTATGATCGTCATGGACGAAGACACCTGCATGGTGGATGTGGCCCGCTACTTTATCAAATTTCTCACCGATGAATCCTGCGGCAAATGCGTTCCCTGTCGGGAAGGCCTGCGCCAGATGGACCGCATCCTGACCAACATCACCACCGGCAAGGGCCAGGACGGGGACATCGAGCTGCTGGAAGAGTTGTCCGAATGCGCCGTGGATGCATCCCTGTGCGCCCTCGGCAAGAGTGCTCCCAATCCGTTTTTAAGCACCCTGCGCTATTTCCGGCACGAGTACGAGGCACACATCAAGGATAAGAAATGCCCGTCCCTGTACTGCAAGGAGTTGACCGCCTACTATATCGACCCTGAAAAGTGCCAGGCCTGTATGATCTGTGCCCGCAAGTGCCCGGTGGACGCCATCGAGGGCGGTAAGAAAATGATCCATGTCATCAATCAGGAAACATGCACCAGTTGCGGGACCTGCCTGGAAGTGTGTCCTTCGCGTTTTGCGGCGGTGGTCAAACTGTCTGGTGAACCGGTGCCCCCGGCAGTCGATGAAAAAGACAGAATCATAACCAAAAAGAGCAAATAACAATGAGCGAATTCCAATTAGAAATCGATGGACAGGCTGTAACGGCCACTGAAGGGATGACGGTGCTGGAGGCTGCCCAGAGTGCGGGCATATCCATTCCCACGTTGTGTCACCATGAGAAACTGGAACCCTTTGGCGGCTGCCGGATTTGCATCGTGGAAGTTGAAGCGAATGGCTGGACCAAGCTCGTTGTTTCCTGCGTGTATCAGGCCGAAGAGGGCATCATTGTGCGCACCCGCTCCGAGAAGGTCGATCGCCTGCGCAAAACCATCCTGGAACTGCTGTTGGCCCACGCTCCGGATTCACCACCGCTGCAGGCCCTTGCTGAAGAGTACGGAGCCGAAAGAGACCGGTATGAAAAGGACGCTTCCTTCTGCATCCATTGCGGCCTGTGTGTCCGGTATTGTGCGGAAGTAAAAAAAGCCAACGCGGTAGGCTTTGTCGACCGCGGTATCCGTAAAGAGATCAGTTTCGTACCGGATATTGCCGCCAAAGAGTGCAACGACTGCAAGGAGTGCTTTCCGCTCTGTCCCACATCTTACCTGCAAGCGGTGTTTGTGCTAACTGAATCACTTGCGTTCCCCCAAGAACCATAATTGTCACACTGTGGTTGTAGGTGTACCGGTTAGATAAATGGCGTCACCCCGGCGAAAGCCGGGATCCAAGTTTCCGTACACGTAATCAGGCTATAAACGCAGAATCCCCCACAGGGCATGCATTGATGTCATGTGGGGGATTTTTAATTAGCGCAGCAGGTTTTTAATTACGTTTAAGCCATGTTGGCGGCCACGATCTCCGCAATATCAAGCGTTTTGATCTCCTCTTCCTTGCCCATCTCTTTCATACCGTCCTCGACCATGGTCAGACAAAACGGGCAGCCCACGGCCACGTTGGCTACGTTCTGGTGGTCAATCTCCTCACTGCGTTCCAGGTAGATGCGCTTGCCGATGGTCTCCTCCATCCACATCCGGCCTCCGCCGGCGCCGCAGCAAAAACTCTCCTGGCCGCAGCGTTCGAGTTCCTTGAAGCCGTCTTTAGCCACCGATTGCAGCAAAGAACGCGGCTGATCGAACACATCGTTGTAGCGGCCCAGGTAGCAGGGGTCGTGGTAGGTGAGGGCACCTTCCAGTGATCTGTTCAGCTTGATCTTGCCTTCCTTGACCAGCTGCGCGATGAACGCGGAGTGATGGATGACCTCGTAATTGCCACCCTTCTGGGGGTACTCGTGTTTCAGGGTGTTCAGACAGTGGGGGCAGGCGGCGATGATCTTTTTGACGTTGTAGCCGTTGAGGGTTTCGATGTTCTCCTCGGCCATCATCTGGTAGAGCATTTCGTTGCCCACCCGCCGGGCAAAGTCGCCGGTGCACTTTTCTTCCGTACCTAAAATAGCGAAGTTTACGCCGGCCTTTTGCAGGATCTTGACCAGGGCGGTAGAGACCTTCTTGGTGCGGTCATCGAAACTGCCGACACATCCCACCCAGAGCAGGTAGTCCACATCCGAGTCCTCGGCCATGGTCTTGACATCCAGGCCCTCAGCCCAGTCTGCCCGCTTGTCATAGCCAATGCCCCAGGGGTTTCCATTACGTTCCAACCCTTTCAGGGCCGTGTTCAGCTCCTTGGGATAGGCTTCAGCCATTAAAAACTGGCCCTGGCGCAGGGCGGTGACGCGCGGCACCTGCTCGATGGTCACCGGGCAGACCGCCTCGCAGGCCCGGCAGGTGGTGCAGGCCCAGAGGGTGTCTTCGGCGATGACATCACCCACCAGCGCTTTCTCGCTGTTGAGGGCCATCATCTCTTCCTTTACCTTTTCCGCCTGTTCTTCGTCTTCGAGGCCGGCCAAAGTGGCTTTCAAGCCGGCCCGCTTGATGATGTTGGCGGAATTGTCGAGCAGTTCGAGCTTCAGGCTGTCGTTGAATTCATGCAGACTCAACGGTTTATCCGTAGTGTACGCCGGGCAGACCTCCTTGCAGCGGCCGCACTCGGTACAGGTGTACAGGTCCAGGCCCTGTTTCCAGTCGAGCTGGTGTATATGGTTGATACCCAGGGATTCGTCTTCCCAGGCGGCCTCGTCTTCGAGGTCCAGCCATTTGGCTTTCTCGTGGGGGTAGTCCAGGCTTTTGAAAAATACGTTTGGCAGGGCCGTGATTACGTGAAAGTGTTTACCCGTGGGCAGTACGTTCAGGAACACCAACTGGGTGATGATATGCGTCCAGAACATCAACGTCATGAGGGTTGTGGCGGCATCGACGCCCAGGCCGGAAACCAGGCCGGCCGCGCCCACTGACACCGGTGTCCAGGCAAACTCGCTACCATATTTTACATTGTTGAAAAAATGCAGGCTGTCCGGGTTGCCGTAGAGTTGGATCAGGTTGTAGCGCGTGCCGTCGTAGAGCAGGTCGGAGACCATGAGGATGCCGATCATTACCAGGACCAGGTAGGCCTCGAAGGTGTTATGCATCCGCTCCGGCTTCAGCACCGCCCGGCGGAAGAATGCGTACAGCACCATCAGCAAGACGATGCCTTCCATGATATCCTTCACGAAGATATACAGGTAACCCAGCAGGTACTCATCCCCGAAAAAGGGCAGATGAAACCCCACCTGGTACCCTTCACCATACAAGGTGATACTGCGGATCAACAGCACACAAAATCCCCAGAAGATGAAAGCGTGCATGATACCGGAGCCGCGTTCCCTGGCCCGCCCGACCAGCCGTTTCTGGCCCACGGCCAGAACCAGCACGGCCACCACGCGCTCTTTAATGTGATTGGCTCTATCGGCCGGCTCCAGGGCGCGCAGCAATTGGATTTTACCCCACATCGTACGGCCGAATACGGCCAGGGCTACGATCAGCAGGATGGACATCAACAGGGGATTCATGGCTACCTCATCAATCAATTTTAACTATTCATGAACCGGGCTGGTAGGTTTTAGCCGTCATGCCGGCGAAGGCCGGCATCCAGGGATTTCGAGAGGGACAGCTGGATGCCGGATCAAGTCCGGCATGACGATACGGACAGCCGAGTTAGCTTCTTACTTTGGCGATTTCTTCCTTGAGAACCGGCACTACTTCGAACAGGTCGCCGACGATACCATAATCGGCCACGTTGAAGATGGGCGCTTCGGGGTCCTTGTTGACCGCCAGAATCACCTTGGAGCCGTTCATGCCCGCCAGGTGCTGGATGGCGCCGGAAATGCCAATGGCCATATAGAGGGTCGGGGCCACGATCTTGCCGGTCTGGCCGACTTGCTTGTTGTGGGGCAATAAACCGGCATCCACCATGGCGCGGGAAGAGCCAAAACCGGCGTTGAGATCGTTGGCCAGTTCCTTGACCATGTCGATTCCGGCCTGGTCCTTGGCACCGCGTCCCACTGAAATAACGATGTCCGCATCAGCCAGATCGATCTCGCCGCTGGCATCCGATACGAGCTCTTTGATAACAGCCTTCAAATCTGCGTCCGGTGTGGTCAATTTGACGACATTTTCGGTCCCGCTGATGCCGGGATCCGCCTCGAAGGCACCGGCCCGGACAACGGCCACCAGCTGGGGCGTATTGACCTTGATTCGCTGCATCACTTTGTTGGCAATGGCAGGGCGCACGATTTCAATCTGATCACCGTCCAGCGACACATCGGTAATTTCGGTGGCGCAGGCGACTTCCAGCTTTGCCGCAACCCGGGGGGCGGCGGTCTTACCGCTTTCGGAAAAACCAAACCAGATAAGGTTGGCGCCGGACTGCTGGGCGGCATCCGCCACACAGGTCGCGTACGGGCCGGCTGAAAATAGTTCCAGTCCCGGATCATCGGCGATGTATTGTGTGTCTGATCCGGCGTTGGCCAGTTCGGATGCGAGCGCTTCGATATTGCTGCCGATGGCCACCACGGCGGTTTCGGCGCCGATGGCCTTGGCCTTGGATAACAACTCGGCGGTGCTGTTTTTCAGGACACCCTCTTTGGTGTCTGCTACTACAAGTACTTTAGCCATGATATGTTTTCCTTGTATATAAGGTTAAGGTCTAAAAAAGATCCGGCGGGATCGGTTGCATGTCCTAAAAAACTTTGGCTTCACTGGCCAACAGCCCGACCACCTGGGCTGTAATTTCGGCCGGGTCGCCTTCGAATTTCTGGCCGGCTTGTCGTGTTTCGGATTTCATGAATTCAACGATCTCCGATTTTAGGGATCCGCAGCCGACCTCATCTGCCGAAGTGCCCAGCGAAGCCAGGTCCATGCTCTGGATCTTCTTTTTCTTGGCCAGCATGATGCCGCGCATGGCGGGCAGGCGCGGTTCATTGATACTGTCGCTCACCGTGACCACGGCCGGAAGCTCAATTTCGACAATTTCGGTGCCGGCATCGCCCAGACGGGATACCTTGACGTGCTGGTCGTCCACAAAGTCGATGGCGATAACATTGCTCACGCAGGGGATGCCCAGGTTTTCAGCCAGGATGATACCGGTCTGGCCGCTGTCCGTGTCCTGGGCCTGTTTGCCGGAGATGATGAGATCGTAGTCACCGTTTTCGTAAACCTTCTGCAGCACTTTGGCGAAAACAAACGCGTCTGCGTTGGCCAGGGCCGGGTCATCGATTTCGATGCCGTCTTCAATCCCCATGGCATAGGCCTTGCGGATCATCTTGGTATTGTCTTCCCCGCCGCCGATGCTGACCAGGGTCGTTTCCGCACCGTTGTTTTCCTTTAGTTGAACGGAGGCTTCTACCGCATTTTCGTCCCAGGCGTTCATGACATACTGCAGCCCGTCCTCGACGATGGCTCCGTTTTCCACGTTGATGTTCAATTCTACATCAACTACCTTTTTTACGGTTGTGAGAATCTTCACAATGTCCTCCTCGGTATTAATTAGTGTTCGTTTGCACTTGTTTACTAAATATACAGCAGCCGGGGCTAAACACCCCCGGCCCCTGAATTGAGCTCGGATGCGATCCCTTTCAACAGTGAACTTATTTCCGGAAAAGAAGATTCCGGTACCTGATGCGTCAAACCAACCGCCCAAATAGCGGCCTGCAGCCCGCCGCCTTTCACTTTTACCGGGATGGCAAATGAAACCATGCCTTCTATGTACTCTTGCCGGTCGATGACAATACCCTGTTGGCGGGCTTCCAGAACTTCGCGCCGGTATGTTGCTATATCGGTCGTGGTATGGGGTGTATAGGGTTTCAATTCGGTGCGCGCCAGGATGTCATCAATCTCTTCATCGGGCAGCTGGGTGAGCATGGCCTTGATGCCGGGGCCCGCCAAAACCGGCATGCGCAGACCGATCTCCGAAGACACCTTGATGCCGTAAGCCGAATCAACTTTGTCGATCAGGATGGAGCGTCTATCCGCCCGAATACCTAAAAACGCGGAGAGTTTTGTTTTCGCATTGATCATTTCCAGGTAGGGGTGGGCAGCCTGGATCAGTTCCGAGCGGTTACCGGCAATGTTGCCCAGGATATAGAGGCGTGTGCCGAAGACAAACTTTCCGCCGGGGTTGTGCTCGAGCACGTTGAGGTCCTGCAGGGTGTGGACGATGTTGAATACCGTGCTTTTGTTCAGATCGAGCTCCCCGGAAATGTCACTGATGCCCATCGGTTCACGGGTTCTGGCAAGCAGATCCAGAATAGCGAAGCACTTATCGATGGCTGGTACTCTTTTAAACGCTGGGGGCATAAGGAGATCCGAAATTGTTTCTTATAGAAAACGTTCGTTCTACATATCAAACGATTGCCAATTCTGTCAAGGGAAAAGCAAGCCACCGCCGGCAATTGTGCTGGTAACCCAAACAACCAAATATTTCTATAATATTAATATGTTATTATATTGTACAACGAACAGAACGATCTCTAACGCAAAAACATTTCTAAAAATTGGTTGACAGGACATGCCAAGGTAAAATATTTGTATGTACAAACATTAAACGGGGCGACCATGGGAACGAAAAAATCAATATTACACGACTGCCTGTATTTTACGGCCAATTCACTCTCCCGGATTATTACCCGGATGGCTGAAGAGGAGTTTCGTAAAACCGGACTGTCCCCTTCCTATGCTTTTCTGGTGATGCTGGTGATGGATGATCCCGGTATTGGCCAGAAGGCCCTCTGTGAACAGCTCAACCTGGCGCCTTCGACGGTTACCCGTTTTGTGGATGCTTTGGTGCAAAAAGGATACCTCACCAGACAGAGCATAGGCAAAACAGCCAATATCTATCCTACTGCGCAAGGCATCGCATTGCGCGAGTCTATCGATGCGGCCTGGACAAGCCTGCACATGCGCTACGCTGCTGTTCTGGGTCTGGAGGCGGGGGATGAATTGACCGCTGCGATCGACCGGGCCGCTGCAAAGCTGGGTAGCACCGGGTAATTTTTTTCATGTAAATGTTGTGTGTACAAACAATAATATTCTGAATAACCATGACGAAAGGAGCCTAACATGTTTCCGCAAAGAATTCTGGGCAAAGACGGCCCGGCCGTTAGCGCAATCGGTTACGGGGCTATGGGGTTGGAGGGATACTACGGTGCTGCCGACGAAGATGTTGCCGTTGCGGTCCTACAGCATGTCCTTGATGCCGGCTGTACATTCATTGATACTGCCGATGCCTATGGGAATGGACACAATGAAGCGCTTATCGGGCGTGCCTTGGGAGATCGCCAGAAGGAAGTCTTTGTCGCTACCAAATTCGGCATTGTGTTTGACGAAGGCCAGACAGGGACCGACGTGCCGACCGGTTGGGGCTTTTCCCTGCCTGTAAACGGCATGGCAACGTATGTACGGCACAGCCTGGAGGGCAGTCTGCGCCGGTTGGGGACCGATTGTCTGGATTTGTGGTATCTGCATTTTCCTGATCCGGCCACCCCCATTGAAGAGACTGTCGGCGCCATGGCGGCCGCTGTCGAGGAAGGCAAGGCCCGCTACCTGGGGCTGAGCAACGTCACCGCCGAGCAGGTGCGCAGGGCGCACGGTGTCCATCCTATCGCCGCCGTTCAGTTCGAGTATTCCCTCTGGCGCCGTGAGGCCGAGACCGAACTGCTGCCGACCTTGCGTGAACTGGGCATTGCCCTGGTACCCTGGTCACCGCTGGGCAGCGGGTTTTTGACCGGAACCGTAGATACCCTGGCTGCCGAAGATTTCCGCAAAAACAATCCGCGCTATCAGGGCCAGAATTTCGCAACCAACCAGGAACGGTTTGCCCCGCTGCTGTCCATCGCAAAAGATTGCGGTATTACACCGGCCCAACTTTCCCTGGCGTGGCTGCTGCATCAAGGTGACGATATCATCCCTATCCCGGGAACCCGCAAAAAAGAACGCGTGACCGAGAACCTACAAGCGGCTGACGTGCCCCTCGACCCGGCTACCGTTGCCAAAATAGCCGAACTGGCCGCACCTGGCCTGGCTGAAGGGGCCCCTTTGTTGGCTTGAGCTAAAATCCTATATTTGAGATAGCCCCTAGCAGTAAAGCAACGTCTTTCTTATTTAAACATAAGGAGAAAACAGATGAAACCGATCGGACCTGTGAATGCCCTTTACCCCATGCCTACGACGCTGGTAGGCGTCACTGTGAACGACAAGCCGAACTTTCTGGCAGTGGCCCATGTGGGCATCCTTAACCACGGCACTCCCCAGTATCTGTCTATCGGTCTGGGCAAGGTGCACTATTCCAATGCCGGCCTCCTGGACAACCGGACGTTCAGCATCTGTCTGCCGTCTGAAGACCTCATGGTGGAAACAGACTATTGCGGGATCATGACCGGTAAAAAGACGGACAAGGCCGCCCTGTTCGATGTCTTCTATGGTGAGTTGGGAACCGCGCCCATGATTCGCCAATGCCCGGTCAACATGGAAATGAAATTGCACGACGTTTTGGACTTCAAGACCCACGACATCTTTATCGGCGAACTGGTGGAAACCTATGCCGATGAAAATGTGCTCACCGACGGCAAGGTGGATGTCTCCAGACTGCGGCCCTTGCTGTTCGACATGGCCAGCGTGAAATATTGGCGCCTGGGGCCATCGATTGGCAACTGTTGGAGTGCAGGCAAAGCACTCAAAAGAAAATAAGCAGATCGTTGCGGTCCAATCCAGCCGGATGTTCAAGGACGCCGCTCAGCGTTTTGTCCGGTTCTCTGCAGCGGCGATCCTGGGCCGCATGTCAGGTTGCATCTTTTGTGTGTCTTTCAACAAACAGGTCTACTGAATCCAAATTTCCCCGAATCGATCCAAATGACCCTTTTAATAACCGGAGGCATTCCATATGGAATTACACGTATATCTTGCATTCGTTATCGCCACGGCCATCATGATTGCACTGCCCGGACCCAGCGTGCTCCTGACCGTTGCCCATAGTATTTCATTCGGCTGGCGACCGGCTTTATCCACGGTCAGTGGAGAGACAGCGGGCATTGCCGTTCAACTTATAGTTGCCGCCATCAGTCTGACCTCATTGTTAACTGTCGTGGCCGAAGCATTTGAGTGGCTCCGCTGGGCCGGAGCAGCATATCTTATCTATCTCGGGATCAAGCAGTGGCTTAGCGGCAACGATCACCTGGCGCCTGACACTGCCTCGGTTTCCAAAACGAATCTATTCGTTCAAGGGTTGGTGATCACGATCCCGAATCCAAAGAGTTTGATCTTTATTGCAGCATTTCTACCGCAATTTATCGATGCAACGCGTCCGCTTGGGCTGCAATTTGCCATTATTGTTCCGACATTTTTAGTGATCACCTTTGCCGTAACAGCGGTTTGGGCCTTGGTCGCCGGAAACGCAAGGGGGGTTTTTAGAAGCCGGCGAGCTGTTAAAGCAGTCTCGCGGACAGCCGGAGGATTGATGATCATGGCCGGTGTCGGCCTGACGCTTGCTCGCCGCGGTAATTGATTAGAAGCCATCTCAAAAAAGTCTTTTAGCCCAAACTCGGCGTTGGTCGCTCGCTTCAAATCATCGAAACACTACAGTATTTACCACGCAAGGCATTGGCTGCGCTGGCACCTCCGGGATAAATCTCGCGGTCGCCTTGATTTTGAACCAAAATTCGATTTTTGAGATAGCTTCTATCAAAGCCCACCAAGAACTGGCCAGATCATTTCATGATCGATGGAACCATGGCATAACCTTCTGTAATTATATAAAATTAATTGGTTTTTTGGATGCCTGCTGAAACCGGTAACCGAGGACCGTGTTTAAATTCTGAAAAAAACCGGTGGTTGGACACAAGAAATGGTATAGAGTGAATAACTCAAAAATATTTCCACCTTAAGGGTGCCGGTCGAATTCTCACCTATCACAGATCGGCATCCTGAACGGTTACCACACCGGTCAGAACAGGAGGACCCCACGCATGCAGTATAGACGCTTAGGCCGTTCCGGTTTGATGGTCTCCGGCTTAACGCTGGGCACCATGAATTTTGGTGGTCCCACCGACGATGCCACTGCATTTAAAATGATCGACATGGCCCTTGATCAGGGCATCAATATTCTGGATTGCGCCAATGTTTACCGCGACGGGGCCAGCGAGAAAGTCCTGGGCAAGGCCCTGGCGCGTGACGGCAAGCGGGAAAAGGTGCTGTTGACCTCCAAAGCCTTTTTACCAACCGGCACCGCCCCCAATACCAGCGGCAACAATCGCCACAATTTAATCAACAGCTGCCTGGCCAGCCTCAAGCGCCTGCAGTGCGACTAACTCGATATCTTTTTTCTGCATCGGACCGACTGGGACGTGCCCCAGGAAGAGACCCTGTCAGCACTGGATTACCTTTTAAATCGGGGGTATATCCGCCATGTGGCCTGTTCCACCCACCCGGCCTGGCGCACCGTCGAGGCCCTGCACATCGCCGACCGGAAAAATTACCCGAAATTTATTTGCGAGCAGCCGCCCTACAGCCTGCTGGACCGACGCATTGAAAATGACATTGTGCCCATGTGCCAGGCCTATGATCTGGGCCTTATGACCTGGTCGCCCCTGGCGCAAGGTGTTCTGGCCGGCCGATACCAGGCGCAAGACGCCTTTCCCGACGGCAGCCGGGCCTCCCAAAAAAGCATCTATGCCGAGCGGGTGACGGACCGGGGCATCCACATCTCCCAACTGGTGAGCGAACGAGCCCTGGCCGGCGGGCAAACAGCTACTGCGCTGGCCGTAGCCTGGATTCTCCACCAGCCCGCCATTAGCTCAGTTATTATTGGCCCGCGTACGCCGGCCCACCTGGAAGATCTGCTCAGAGCCGACGATATCCGGCTGTCGCCGGATGATCTGGCCTGGTTCGACACCCTGGTGCCGCCGGGCACCTTTGTTTCCGACCACTTCAACACGGCCGGCTGGCGGCCCGATGCGCCCGACGGTCTATTGACCCGCTGGGACGATGCCGAATAGTCCGCCTGTTTCATGAAATTATCCCAATTATTTAATTTTATTAAAAATAATCAGACACTTAAAGTCCAATCGCAGTATGAATATTGGGCGACACTTTGTAATCTGGGCGTATTTGTACAAGCATAGAAAAATTTTCATGAAATATTCGAAATAGCAGGAAAAACCCTCGTGAGTTGACAATATCCGGTGCACTTAGTATTTGATGCGTGGCAACCGGAAAACAGTCCGGCCCGGGGCCGTGATCTGTATTCCGGCTGAATGTACTAAGGGAGATCGTAGCGGAACTCATGTTTGGTAAGAAAGCAAAGCTGGCGGAAAAAATTCTGATCCTGGGGCTCGGCGGTGTCGGTTACTACCTGGCCAAACGTCTGGTTCACGAGGGCTACCTCGTGACGGTCATCGAGGCCAACAACCAGCTGATTCGGCAGGCCGATGGAGAAATCGATGCCCGTTTGATCCAGGGCAACGCCATGAGCATTGCCGCGTGGAAAGAGGCCGACGGCGGCCAGATGGACTGCCTGATCGCCGTCACGGACAATGATGCGGTGAACATGATGGCGGCCATGATCGCGGACCGCTTTGGGATCCAGCGTAAAATCGCCCGGGTCCGCTCCCGGGAATTCGACAGCGCCAACTCAATCCTCAGTGCCGAGGACTTGAAGATCGACCTGGTGATCCATCCCGAGGAACTGACCGCGCGCGAGATCGAGCGGCTGATTAAACTACGGGCCGGTAACGACATCCTGGATATCGCCCAGGGGCAGATCCAGCTACTGGCCACCCGTATTCACAAGACATCGCCGTTGGCGTTCAGCATGCTCAAGGAGATTTCACGCAAACACCAGGATTTTCCATTCCGGGTAGTGGCCATTGCCCGGGGCATCACCACCATCATCCCGGGCGGCAACCACCAGATCCTGCCCCAGGACCAAGTCTATATTATGGCCGGCAGTGAAGACCTGTCACGCCTGATGGATCTGGCCGGTGTCAAACAGCAGCGGCGTCACCGGGTCATGATTCTCGGCGGTGGCCTGGTTGGCAGCCGGGTGGCCGAGCTGTTGGAAGACGGTGTGTCGGTGCGCTTAATAGAACAGGATGAAACCTGGGCCCAGGAACTGTCCCATCGGCTTAAAAAGACAGAGGTGCTGCACGGGGACGGCTCGGATGCCAACGTGCTGACCGCCGCCGGCCTGTTGGACATGGATACCTTGGTAACGGCTACCGGGGACAATGAAACCAACATCATGAGCAGCCTGCTGGCCAAGCATCTGATGAACGGCAACCGGGGGGAGGGCGCCCACCAGTTGGGCAAGTCCATTGCCCTGGTCAACAAAGAGGATTACCTGGTGCTGGCGGCGACCATGGGCGCCGATCTCGCCCTGAACAAGAAAATCCTGGCCGGTAATGAAATCCTCAAGTTTATCCGCCGCGGCGAATTGCTCTCAGTGGCCCACCTGCACGGCTTCGATGCCGAGGTGGTCGAACTGGTGGCCGCGCCCGGCTCCCCAATTACCCGCAAACCCCTATCCAAGCTTGACCCCATCTATTACGGCAAAATCATTATTGGTGGGATTTACCGCGATGACCGCTGGCAGATCGCCGTAGGCGACACCCATATCCTGGACAACGAACGGGTTATTGTGGTCTGTACGTCGATGCATCTAAAAGATGTCCAGCGACTCTTCCTCGCCTAATGTCCGCTTACAAGCGGCATCTTTTGGCCCATAGCGGCGTTTTCACTCTTGTGAGATCCTCAACATAGCATCTGCTATGCCTGCGGTCTCAAAAGTGCTCAAGCCTTGTTTTGAACCAAAATCTACCGTTTGTAAACGGACATTGAGAAGTGGTTTCAAAGCTCTCCTCGCACTCAATCTCGGCGTTGGACCGAACCTATTTATCTGACAATACTTAGAAGCCATTTAAAAATTGAATATTGGTTCAAGATCAAGGCGAGCACGACATTCAAACCGGAGTAATATTGATAATATTTCGAGGATTTGAATGTCGTGCTCAACGCCGAGATTGGGCCAAAAGGCCATTTTTAAATGGCTTCTAGCGTTTCCAAAAGGAAGGGTAGAATATAACCAGCGCGGAAAATATTTCCAGCCGGCCGACCAGCATCATGTAGGCTAAAAACCATTTGCCCATATCGGAAATGTGGGCGTAATTCTTGGCCGGACCCACCGTACCGAAGCCCGGACCGATATTCATGAGGGAGGCGATGACGCTACTCAGGCCACTCACATAATCCATTTCATCCACCAGCACCATAAAACAGCCGCCCGCCAGGATCAGGAACATATTCACGATAAAATAACAGATGGCGAGATCGACGATGATGCGTTCGACCGGCCGGCCGTTGAGCCTGATCGAGATGACCGACATGGGTTGAAAGAAAATCTTTTTGATAGAGGCCACCATGTATTTCCAGATGAGCACGTAATGGACCACCTTGATCCCGCTGGTGGTCGATCCGGCGCAGGCTCCGATAAAGCAGGCCGCAAAGATAAACATCTGCGCGGCCTGGGGCCACAGTTCATAATCAGCCGTGGTGAAGCCGGTGGTGGTCAGGATGGCCATGATTTGGAAGGTGCCGTAGCGCAGGGCATCCGCAAAATTGTCATACGTATTATTCTGCAACAGGATCCAGGTTGTAAATCCGCAAAAAAAGAGCAGAAACCCCACATACCAACGAAATTCTGTGTTGATCCGGATGGCCTCCCAATTGCCTCGCAGCATATGGAAAAACAGCATAAAGGTCATGCCGCCGAGGAACATGAACACAATGATGACCCAGTCGAAATAGGCACTGTTGTAATGGCCGATGCTCAGGTTTTTGGGTGAATAGCCTGAGGTCGAAACCGTGCCGAAGGCGTGGCACAAACTCTCGAACAGGGACATGCCGCCGGCACACAACAAAAGGGTCTGAGCCAGGTTCAGGGCCAGGTAAATGCCCCAGAGCCAGATCATGGTGTCCCGATTGCGGGCCAGAAATTTTTCTTTGGTAATGACCTGCCCGGGACTCGATTCCGCCCGGAAAAGACGCAGGCCGCCCATGCCGTGGGGCAGGAAGATGATAGTCAGGGTCAAAAAGCCCATACCGCCGAGCAAGTGGGTTTCACTGCGCCAGAATAGCAGGCCCTTGGGCACAACCTCGATGTCCGTGAGGATGGTGGCGCCGCTGGTCGTATACCCGGACATCATTTCAAAAAAGGCGTCCGTAAACGACGGGATGGAGCCGTGGATCATAAACGGTAGGGCGGAAACGGCCGAGATCATGATCCAGCCGAATACCGCGATGAAGAAGCCATCTTTTAAATTAAGATCATGGTGTTTACGAAATCCCCGCCAAAGCGGCAGGCCGACAGCCAGGGTAACCAAAGCGGAGATAGCCAGGGCCGCAAAATCGCCTTCATTGTAATAGAGGGAGAAAACCAGGGGGAGGGCCATGGAGCAGCCCGTCACCATCAGGAGGGTTCCCAGGACGTATATGATCGATGCGTAATTCATAGGATTGCCGCCAAGCCACGGGCGCCGAAGTCAATTAGAACGGCCCTATCTTTATAATGAAACAACGAAATCTGCAATACGTTTGATCCGGAGGTTGTAATCGCTATTCGAAAAACGTCGCCAACGCCTTTAGCGCCAAATTATTATTCATGTAAACAGTGACTTAACACATAGATTAAAAAACGCTTGACATTTCGTGCGTCTCTTTCTACATTTATACCGACCAACTGGTCGGTATAAAGTATAGTTGGTCGGTAAATAGACCGGTTGTCCGGTAGATATTTTTACAGCAGCGCTCCACCCAGCCCCGGCGACCTGTGCAATACATTTTCCACCTTCCATCGAGAAGGTACCAAAGGAAAACACAATGCCCCCGATTCCAGAATTAGAAGCCATTCGAAAGTCACAGATTTTACAGGCGGCCCTGCGAACGATCGCAGCCAACGGATGCGCCAATGTGACCATGGCGGATATCTGCAAGGCGGCCGGCCTATCCAAAGGCGGCCTGAACCACTATTACAAGTCTAAGCGTGACCTCTTCCTGGCGGCGTTCGGGGCGTTTTTCCAGCAGATATTCCAGCGGTCAGGGGAGACCATGGCTGAACATGCCGACCCGCTCGACAAGATCCTCTCGTTTGAATGGCTATACACTGCCGACGACCCGGATGCCGTACTGGGATATCCGGTCCTATTTGATTTCATGTCCATTGTCGTCCACGACGAAGCCTATCAACAACTGTTTCATGAATGGGTCAAAAACTGGCTCACCCTGCTTAAGGAGGCCATTGAAGAAGGAAATGCGAGCGGCCGCTTTAAAGGTATCGATCCAGAACCGGCCGCCAAAGGCATCTCGGCCATTTACCAGGGCATCGCCACACGTTGGTTCCTGGCGCCCGAACTGCATTCGACCCGCTGGGCGGTCGACACCATGCGGCGTGCCATAATCGGGCTGCTCGACTCTTACCAACAAGAAACCTAATTAAATAGGGGGAAACAAATGAGTGTTTTTGAAAGTAAAGAAAAAATGCAGACGGTTCTGGGAACGTTGTTTGAGACCCTGCTGGCCGGTCCGGTCATGGGTCCGAAATTTCTCAAGATGGGTATCATTATCAAGTTTACCATCACCGACCCCAATGCCGCCCTGTGGTTGACACCGGGCGACGGTACCGCCGGTCAAGTGATCTGGGGAGATATTGATGAAAAAGCCACCGTTCAGATGACCCTCAGCGGGGATACCTGCCACAAGTTCTGGCTCAAACATATCTCCATGCCGGTGGCGCTGGCCAAGGGGCTGATTAAAGCCAAGGGCCCCATGCCCCAGGTATTAAAATTGTTGCCGCTGCTTAAGCCGGCCTACGAAATGTACCCGGAGCATGCGAAATCACACGGCCTTTCCATTGAAAAAGAATAGGGGGCAATTATGGAACGCAGTATGAAACAGTTTGAAGACGATCGCAGAGAGGCTGCCCGGATCGCAGCCCGGTTGATCCTGGCCTCGGGCACTACCGCTCCGCGCGTGGGCGGTGTGGGCGAGTGCTCCATCCACATTCTGGACGACCCTTGTGATATTGAAGATTTGTGCCAGCAGATGGAAGAGATGGCAGCCATTAAAAAGAGCTGGAAATTTTTTAAACGGGATGCCGCCATGCTCAGGGATGCGGATGCGGTCTTGCTGACAACGTCTCTGCGCAGCCTCACGGATCCTTCAGATATCAATTGCAACATGTGCGGCCGCCTGGTGTGTGAATACCTGCGCGAAGAAGAAAAACTCCCGGCTGATCCCGATGTGGCTTTTACCGGCTGTCTTTGTATTTTCAGGGCCAACAATATTGCCTATGCCATTGACGGTATGATCCAGGGGGCGAAAACACTCCTGGTCGATTACGGTGTTTATTGGTCAGCGGGAGCGGCAGCCATGCGTATGAAGATTTTACCCCGGGATACCGGGTTCGCTCTGGCCATGGGGATATCGATCACTGAAAAAAGTCCGTTCAGGGATATTCCCAAACGGTATGCCGATATCAATCCCCGAACCATGAATGACAGGATGATTAACCGCTTATGGCCGCAATTCAGGTCCATATACAGTTAAACCGGGAAGGAGGCACGCTATGCCAGTACAAAATATGGAAGACATGATTCAGGCCGGGCTGGACCGGGCTGCTGAAATGATGGCCCTGGCGGCCTGGACCAGTTTTCGGTTCAAGGATCGCAATACCATCAAAATGGTTACGGTGACCGGCGAGGACCTGACACCGGTTTCCGAATACTGCTATTCCCTGGGAGACATGGCGCCTCTGGCTGCCAGAGATGGGCGGCACCTGGCCCAGCTTATCAAGGAGCCCACCTCCATGCTTATCATCGGGGACAAACGCAAATCGGATTTCAACTACAATTGCGGTGCTTGCGGATATAAGACCTGTGCCGAACTGAACAAATCCGAGAAAATGGAGTCTTTGACCGCCGATGGTCCCTCGTGCATGTTTAAAAATCTCAATGTAAGTATCGCGGCCAATGCTGCCGCGGCCATGGCTTACAAGCTAGGCCTCCACTGCCGGGTCTTTTCAACGCTGGGATTTGCTGCGCGGGCCTTGGAGTTAATTGAAGATGTCGATGTCAGCGTCAGTATCTGTGTGAATGCGGGGAACAAAAATCCCTTTTTCGACCGCCATGAATACTGGACCCAGGACCATTGGGACGAAACCTTCGATACGGAATTCCCCACATTTAATCGGGGTTTTATTGGCGCCATTGAAGAGTAAAACCCAAGTTGAGCGATTAGCTTTTAGCATTTAGCCGTTAGCGCTTTAAGAACGGGGTATCACTTGGGTTCCCGTTCACCGGTTTAGATAACCTGTATTGAACGTTAGGATTCTGAAGATGGTCCGGCCAACAGCTAATAGCCAATGGCTAAGGGCATATTTCTGGCAAAGGAAAGGTGACTTATGGACTCAAAAACACATCTCAACCAAGCGATCGGCTCGCACCTCATTGAGATAAAGGCGCATGAAAAGCCTGATAAAAAGATATTGATATTTGAAAATGGGGAACATGGCGAGGATATCCTGACCTACCAGGACATCTATGCGTCCAGTAACAAAATTGCCCGGCTGTTTCTCGACAGCGGGCTGGAGAAAGGCGACACGTATGCCATTTTCATGCGGAATCACCCCGAGTTCGTGGCCGCCCTGTTTGCCGGTCCCACCATTGGTGCAATCGCTACCCTGGTGGATCCCCGGACCCGCGGCGACCGTTTGAAATACATGCTGACGGATTCCAAGGCCAAAGCTGTCGTGGTATCCGCGGAATGCCTGGAACAGCTCGAGGAAGTGATTGCGGATTTGCCGGGGATAAACAAAGTGTGGGTCGTCTATCGCCCGGAACATGGCAAGGCGGTCTCATCGCGTTTTCCGTCCCTTAACGAGACCTTGGAACTGACAGCCTGGGAAACCGTGCCCCAGCAGATTATGGATGTGCGTCATCCGTTCCAGATAATCTACACCTCCGGGACGACCGGGGATCCCAAGGGCGTCATGCTGCGCAACAACCGGTTCGGTCTTTACAACCTCGTGACCCGCCTGGTCTGGAAGTACAAGCCGAACGATATCCTCTATACCGGTTTGTCCCTGACGCATGGCAATGCCCATGCGGTGACCCTGGTTCCCTGTCTTTCCACGGAAACGAAAGCGGTATTCAGTGCCCGCTTCACTCGCAGCCGCATTTGGGATATTGCCCGGAAGTATGGCGTGACCTCTTTTTCGCTTTTGGGCGGTATGGCGGCCGGTATCTACAACATGCCGGTCAAGCCGGATGACAGCGACAATCCCGTCAAAACCATTATCAGTGCCGGGACACCTGCCGCGATCTGGGAGGACCTTGAAAATCGCTTTGATGTGAAGATTCTCGAGTGGTACGCGGCCGTGGAAGGCGGGTTTGCCTACAAACCGCCGGGCAAAGGACCTGTCGGCTCCTTTGGCAAGCCTCTGCCGGGGGTGATGCAGTTTAAAATTGTGGACGAAAATGATCAGGAAGTGCCCGTGGGTGAGAGTGGTGAGCTCATCAGTCGGATGATCAGGGGAGAAACCAAGGTGGACTACCTGGGCAAGCCCCAGGCATCCGAAGAAAAAACCCGGGGCGGTTGGCTCAGGACAGGGGACATCGTCCATAAGGACGAAAAAGGCTACTATTTCTTCAACCATCGCAAGGGCAGCGAATTGCGCCGGGCCGGTGACTTTATCCAGCCCGATCACGTGGAAAAAATCATCGGCGAGATGGAGACCGTCAGTGAAGTCTGCGTATACGGCATTCCGTCTGAATCGGGGGCGCCCGGTGAAAGTGACCTGGTCGCCGCGGTTGCCGCATTCGAGGGTGCCGAACTGGATCCGGGCATCATCTATGACAAGTGTAAAACGGACCTGGAACCCAACTTCATCCCTTCCTACCTGCAGATTGTTGCCGAGGTACCCAAGACCATCTCGGAAAAGTTCATGAGCAGGGTCCTAAAGGACGCATTCTCCCGGGGCAACGACAACGTCTTCGCATTTGAAGATTACAAGTGAAGAGAGGTACTAAATGGCATTATACCAAGACTTGAACATTGATTTGACAGCAGAGCAGATCGCCATAAAGGAAGAAACCCACAAGTTTGCCAAGGAAGTGCTGCGGCCGGCCAGTATCGAACTTGATAAAATGGCCCCGGAAGACGTGATCAAGAGCGATCTTTTCTGGAACGCCATGAAAAAGGGCTACGAACTCGGGTTTCACACCATCTTTATTCCTGATACTTACGGGGGACTTGCCACTGACCCGCTGGAGAGCCACATTGTCCTGGAAGAACTGGCCTGGGGCAGCGTTGATTTTGCCATTGGGTTGGGCGTGGCCTGCTTTCCGGCCTTTTTTGCTTCCATGGTACCCACCGACCGCCTGATAGACGAGATCATCGAACCCTATTGCGCCTGCACGGATACGTCGATTATCGGCTGCTGGGGTATTACCGAGCCGGAACACGGGAGTGACACCCTCTGCCCGTTTACGCCCCAATTCAGCGACCCGGAGATATCCGGACAGGTCACCGCCCGTTTGGACGGCGATGAATATATCATCGAAGGCCAAAAATCGGCCTGGGTATCCAACGGCACCATTGCCACCCAGGCACTGGTGTATCTGACCATCGACCCGACCAAAGGGATGTCCGGCGGCGGGATTTGCATTGTACCGTTGGACTTGCCCGGTATCCGCAAGGGAAAGCCGCTGGACAAGATGGGCCAGCGGGCTCTGAACCAGGGTGAGATTTACTTCGATGGGGTGCGGGTCCCCAAGGAATACATGCTCGTGGATGAGGAGAGTTATGACGCCATGCTCGACATTACACTCTCCACAGCCAACGCCGGCATGGGGGCCATGTTCGTGGGGGTGGCCCGGGCGGCCCATGAAGAGGCCCTGGCCTATGCCAAACAAAGATTCCAGGGGGGCAAAGTTTTGTTCGAACACCAGTTGATCAAGCATAAGCTGTTCAATATGTTTACCAAAATCGAAGCCGGCCGGGCTCTGTCGCGGGCGGCCATGATCTTCAACTACAACAATACGCCGCCCAGTATCGAATATTCCATTGCCTCGAAAGTGTTCTGTACGAACATGGCCCTGGAAGTGACCAGTGATGCTATCCAGATCTTCGGGGGTAATGGACTTACCAGGGAATACCCGGTTGAAAAGTTCTTCCGGGATGCCCGGGCCGGGATGATCGAAGACGGCGCCAATGACACCCTGATGCTTACCGGCGCGCACCACCTTTGATACCGCGGTTAAAGCGTCAACGCTGCCCTGTTGAGAACATAGCAGCGCTTGAAGAAGGACACGGCCCGTTTTCTATAGGTAAACTCGAACGTGTGCGGCTATGTAAAGCTGCTCAGAGGAATGGACATGCCAAACAAACGCATTATCGCTTCAAAGAAAGGTGGACCGGAAGTTCTGAAGCTGGCGGAAGAACCAATGCCGGAACCGCGCCCCGGAGAAGTTCGGATGAAGGTTTTCGCAACCGGCGTGGCCTTTGCCGATATTTTCATGCGCGAAGGGTATTATCCCGGGGTCTCGCATCCCGTTACCCCTGGCTATGATATTGTCGGTGAAGTTGATAAACTGGGTGACGGCGTCACCTCCCTGCAGCCGGAACAAATCGCCCTGGCTTTGACGGTGACCGGTGGGTATGCCGAATATCTTTGCGTACCCGCGGTCAGCCTGGTTCCTTTCCAACATGAGTTGGATCCGGCCGAAGCGGTGAGCATCGTCCTAAATTACCTTACCGCCTGGCAAATGATGCATCGTTTTGCCCATGCGGCCCCAGGCGAGCGTATCCTGGTGTATGGTGCCGCCGGCGGAGTCGGCACCGCTTTGCTGCAGTTGGGGCAGTTGGCCGGGCTGGAAATGTACGGTACCGCTTCCAAAGCAAAGCATGACCGGGTGTTGGATCTGGGCGCCACACCCATTGATTATCGATCTGCCGATTTTGTGCAGGAAGTCAAGGCACATACCCAAGATGGCGTAGATGTCGTGTTTGATCCAATTGGCGGATCGCACCTGGGACGCTCCTATCGTTCCCTGAGGGGCGGCGGACGACTGTTGTCCTACGGTTTTTCATCCGTCATGTCCCAAGGCCGTCCGAAGATAGCCAAATTTATGGCGGCCTTTTTGCGCATGCCGCGTTTTTCCGCACTGCATTTGATGAATGGGAACAAAAGTGTGGCGGGTTATATGATCCAGACACTCGCTGAAAAAAGACGGGATTGGTATCGCGAAGACCTGGCCACCCTTATCGACCTTTTGGCGCAAAAGAAGATTAAACCGATCGTTGCCGAGCGAATACCGCTGGCGGAGGCTGCCCGAGCCCATGAATTGCTCAACATGTCGGCGGTTGTAGGGAAAATTGTTTTGATGTGCAATCAGTAAAAGTGGATTGGCGAAGCCACAAACAAGGAGAACAAATCTATGTCAAATGTCTATATCATTGGGCTCGGCATGATCCGATTCAACAAGTATCCGGACCGGGACGTACGGGAGATGGCCCACGAGGCCACCCGCCTGGTATTGTCTGATGCGGGCCTGGAAAAAGAGGCGCTGGAGGCCGCGTTCTTTTCTAATACCTTCTGGGGCATGTTCGACAACCAGCATTCAATTCGGGGCCAGGTGGTGCTGCGATCCATGGGGATCGAAGCCATTCCGGTCACGAATGTCGAAAATGCCTGCGCCGGTGCTGCCACGGCCCTGCATATGGCCTACACCGGTATCCGGGCCGGGATGTACGATGTGGCCCTGGCCCTGGGATCTGAAAAGATCACCAATCCCAATAAGGCGCTTTCCCTGTCTGCGTATGCCACCGCCATGGATGTGGGCAATTTTGAAAACCAGTTGAAGTTGATGGAAACCATCAACCAGCAGTTGGATTTCAAGATACCGGGAGATCAGACCCCGCCGGGAGAAGGGCGCAGCATCTTCATGGATGCCTACGCCATGGGTGCCCGCTGGCACATGAAAACGTTCGGCAGCACCCAGGAGCAACTGGCCCTGATCTGTGCCAAAAATCACTGGCACGGCTCCCTGAACCCCATGGCCCAATACCAGGAGGACATGACAGTGGCGCAAGTGCTGGCGGACAAGCCTATTGCATACCCCCTGACGCGCTCCATGTGTGCCCCCGTGGGGGACGGTGCGGCGGCCGCAATTGTCTGTTCGGAAAGATATTTGAAGAAATTGAGCGGCGCCCGGCCGATAAGAATTCGAGCGTCCGTCCTGGGGACCGGGACCGATCGTGACCTGGACGGCGAGGATATCGGGGAGCGTTTGGTGAAGCAGGCCTACGACATGGCCGGTGTGGGGCCACAGGATATCAGCCTGGCGGAACTGCACGATGCCACGGCATACGGCGAGCTGCACCAGACGGAAGCCATGGGTTTTTGCCCCATGGGCGCCGGCGGGCCCCATGCTGAATCCGGGGCCACCAAACTGGGCGGCAAGCAGCCGGTGAACACCAGCGGCGGGCTCGAGTGCCGCGGCCATCCTATCGGCGCCAGCGGCCTGGCGCAGATCTATGAGCTGGGCGTTCAACTTAGAGGTGCGGCGACCGGACGCCAGGTGGAAGGGGCCCGACTGGGGCTGGCCGAAAACGGTGGCGGGAACATCGGGGTCGAAGAAGCGGCCATGTGTTTGCATATCCTTGAGAAAGTTTAGAACTGGTTTAAGAACCGCCCCTCAGGTTCAATCTTTGCGTTGAGGCCGCTTAAAGACTCTAAAACCATTTCTAACCGAATTTCGCTTCCGGTTCTTATCGGAAAAGGAGCATACATGCATGCGCAAAAAAGCATTTTCATAACCGGTGCCGGGTCCGGCATTGGTCGCGCGACGGCGCTCTATTTTGCCGCCCGGGGTTGGTTCGTTGGTTTATTCGATTTGAATGCAAAGACGCTGTCGTCGCTGGCGAACGAGATTGGTGCGGCCAATTGCTGCTATCAGCGAGTGGACGTGACCCGGCCGGAAGATCTGGCCGCAGCGGTAGCGACCTTCGGCGGCCGGACCGGCGGTCGCATGGACGCTCTGTTCAACTGCGCCGGCATCCTGTTCATGGGGCCGCACTTCAAGATTGCCATTGAGAACCAGCAGAAGATCGTGGAGGTCAATTTCGTTGGTATTTTAAACTGTATTAACGCCGCTTTCGATCTTTTAAAGCAGACGCCCGGCGCACATATCATCAATATGGCCTCGGCATCAGCTGTCTATGGGACCCCCGAGCTGGCCGTCTATTCAGCGACAAAAAGTGCGGTCTGCGGACTGACCGAAGCCCTGAATATTGAATTTGAGCTGCATGGCATCCAGGTATGCGATGTGTTGGCCCCATACGTCCAGACGCCTCTGATTACCGATTCCGAGGTAAAAGCCAGCAGTATCGAAAAATTGGGGATTCGGCTCATGCCGGAAGATGTCGCCCGGGTTGTCTGGCAGGCGGCGCATGGTCGCCGGGTGCATTGGCATGTAAGCCTTTTACTTAAAATCCTGGTTTTTTTAAGTTGGGCCTTCCCTTTTGCCCGGCGTCAGCTGGTTAAGTTTCTGACCTTTTCACCGGAATCACACCTGTCCGGTGAAAACCAACTCAACAGGAGATAGCAGCTAAATGAAACGGATCTTTATAACCGGTGTCTCCGGCTACATCGGAATGAAAATCGCAAGGGCCCTGGCGGAGCATGGTCGGGTTGAGCAAATAGTCGGCATCGATATCAGGCCGCCTGCGGATCCTCTTGACAAGTTTTTGTTTGTGGAACAGGACGTGCGAGCGCCCCTGCTGGATTTGTTGACCGAACATGCCATCGATACAGTGATTCACGCCGCTTATGTCCTGCCGCCGCTGCACAATACAGCCCTCATGGAAGACATCAATGTGGCCGGCACCCGTAACGTATTAAATGCGACCGCAGCAGCCAATGTGGCTCAGCTATTGTATACCAGCTCCACTACCGCTTACGGGTTTTATCGGGACAACCCGGTTCCCCTGCACGAGGACAGCCCGCTGCGCGGCAATGCTGATTTTACCTATGCCAAAAATAAAAAAGAGATAGAACATCTGCTGGAAGCTTTCGAGATAGCGCATCCCGACATGGCCCTCACCATTTTGCGCCCTTGTTTCGTGGTCGGCCCCGGTTTTGACAATCCCCTGTCACGGTACTTGGAAAAGCCCATTGTACCCCTGCCGCCTGAAACTGCACCTTTTCAGTTTGTCCATGAGGATGACCTGGTGCGGGTCATGGTCATGTGCTTGGAAAAGCGGGTAACCGGCCGTTATAACGTTGCCCCGGAGGGCACGATCGGTTTCCCGGAGATGGTGACGCTGCTCGGGAACCGGGTCCTCTGCCTTCCCCTCCGGCTGATGATCGCCTGCAACAGCCTGTTCTGGTTTTTAAGGCTTGGATTTCTAACCGAATTTCCCAGTTCCGGTTTCAACCTGATCATCCACCCCTGGCTGGCCTCCTCGGAGCGTTTGATCGAGAAAACCGGGTTTGAATTTCAATATACGTCCCACGCGGCATTTGAAGACTTCGCCAAATCGTTGAAAGTACCTTAGACCTGCCGGTCCAGCATCCGTCCCCCGGCAAAACACCGATCTTCTGCCATGAGCACCAAAATACTGGTCCGAGTATTAAACTCTTATCAACCCGAAATCATGATAAAATGCTGAATATATTGGACTGGGCCGCGTTGCCCGATCTGCCCCGGGCCTGGCGCACCGGATTACACCCCTCAAATTTTTTTGGCTAAAATTTGAAATAATTTTTCCATTCTGATAGAACCGTTTCATACTCCTGCCAGTCTAGCACTGACAGCTGCAATAGAAATTTTGGGCGCGGTTAACGGCGGTCTCCCCGGCCGCAGGGATGCGAGGCCAACCGGCCCAAGAAAACGGGCGCCCCCTTTTTAAAAACAAGATAAGGAATTGCGGAGCTAATGACGCCATCGAATTCAGACCGAACCAATGCGCTGATACTGGTCAGTGACGTAGACGCGACTATTGAAGAAACCCTGAAAATTGCAGCACGTTTCCTGGCCACTTCCGATCTTGATCTGTTCGAGGGAATTTTCAAGGATATCGATTTGCTATTCAGGGGCCAGTATCCCGGTTACCGTTCTTCCAACACCAAGTACCACGATTTTGAGCACACCATATCCGTGGTTCTGGCCACAGCCCGTTTGATTCATGGGTGTGATGTGGACGGTCTTGGGTTTCAACCGCGAGACATTCTCTTGACCCTCATTGCATCCTTATTGCATGACGTGGGGCTTATTCAGGAAAAAGACGACCAGGAGGGCTCGGGTGCCAAATACACGGTCGGCCACGAAGAAAGGAGCATTGCTTTTTTAAGAGAATACCTCCCGGGCAAGGGATTCCCGGAGGAGGAGATCGAAACCTGCGCAAATTTTATCCGCTGTACGATATTGAGCCTGCCGCCGGCCGAAGTCCCGTTTCCATCGCCGGAACATCGCAACCTCGGGTATATCGTCGGCACAGCCGATCTGTTGGCCCAGATGGCGGACCGCTTTTACCTTGAGAAACTGTTACTGCTCTATAAGGAATTCGAAGAAGCCCGCCTGCCCGGGTTTGATTCCGAACTGGAATTGCTCCAGAAGACCAAGGCCTTTTTTGAAATCGTGGCCCAAAAAAGGTTGAATGATGATCTCGGTGGGATTTGTCAACACATGCGGGCGCATTTCCAACAGTGGCTGTCCATCGATGCGGATTTGTATTCCGAGTCCATCAACAACCACATTACCTACCTCGAAGCTCTAACCGAAAAATGCGGTAATTCGCTGGATTGCTATCTTGACAATCTTCGGCGGGGTGGGATCGTCCAAAAAAGCCAGGGCGAATAAATCTTGCCCGAATAGCCTCCGTCCCCTTTATTCACGCACCTGTTAGAAGCTATCTCAAAGATGGGTTTTGGTTCAAGGTCCCGTCTACGCCTTCCAGGCATCCGTCTTCGCTTATCAAGCTACGCCGGACAAGACGCTGGACAGGCAAGGCTCCCAGCAGAGTCTATCAGCCATAGCTTCAGCGCAGGCTGAAGATTGGGTTAAAAGACTTTTTTGCGACAGCTTCTATTCACGAATCCCTGGTATAAAGCGGCTCTTCATTGCGAGCCACGCGTCGGATGTTTTCGGCAACCACGCGCACGATGCCCTGCATGGACAGGTCCGTCACGCCGCCGATATGCGGGGTGGCCATGACATTGTGTCCGAAAATGGGGTCGGCCGGATCCGGGGGCTCCTCCCAGAACACATCCAGGCCCGCGCCGGCGATGCGACCTTCGCCCAAGGCAACCTCGAGGGCCTGGCGGTTAACGATGCCTCCCCGGGAGAGGTTGATTAAAAACGCACCCGGCTTAATGGTTGCCAAAGCGGTCTCCTCGATAAGGTTGCGGCTGTCAGCGCTAAGCGGCAGAGTCAGGACGACAAAATCTGACTGGGCCAATAGATCGGGCAGATCAGCCGGGCGGCCGACCCACCGCAGGCCGAGTTCCTGTTTCGCCTGGCGCAGGCCGCTGCGTTTGATGCCGACCAGGCGGACACCAAAAGGTGCCAGGTGGGATGCCAGGGCACGTCCGATACCGCCCAGGCCGACGATGCCCACTGTGCGCCCCTTCAGGGACATACCCTGCGGCTCACCCATCTTTCCGGCAGCCAGGTTCGGAACCATCTGCCGCTGCCGCCTGGCCAGGCCGATCATGAGATAAATCCCGATTTCGGCAACCGAATCAGCGTTTCCGGAAATATCCGTGGGGACACTGGCAACCCAAATTTGTTTTTGGGTCGCCGCCTTTATATCCACGCCCTCGAGGCCGGCTCCGCATTGCTGGATCAGACGCAGGGGGCCGCTGTCGGCCAGCATGTCCGCCGTGACCGGGCACATGGTAGGAATCAGCACATCGGTGTCGGCCAGGCTCGCGACTTGAAAACCCCCGGTGGCCTCAAACTGATGGCCGGGAAGTTCGGATCGCAACAGGCCTAAAAATCCACCCCAGGCGTTTTCGGGCGCCGCAAACAGTATCTTCATCGCTTGGTTCCTGTCTCCCAATGTTAAGTTGGCGGCCGATGCAAGGTGCCGGCCCTTGGGTTTGCCGCGGGCCGCCCGGCTGCCGAGAGTTCAAGATTTATCGTTGATAATAAAGGGAATATATGCTGAAGTAAACAACCAATGGGCATTGAGGCAAAAAGGCAGAGACTGGCTTGTTATCCAAGGAGTATTGTATGCAGAAGATCTTTCTCCCGGCATTATTGTTAAGCGTTTTTATTTTCATAGCCGGTTGCGCCACCGGCACCTGGAATCCAAACAAGGATCAATCGGAATGGGCCCAGGACCATGCTGATTGCGAAGAGATCATCCGTGCGGGGATTCGCGAGAATCCAGTGACCTATAATGCCGTGGACGAGGTGAAACTTATCCGCAGCTGCATGGAAAAAAAAGGATGGCAAAAAAAATGACCCGCCGGATTCTGATAGCCGCCCTCCTGTTTGCGATTCTGTACATGCCGGCGTGCATAAAAAATAAAATCTGGCAAAGTGTACCGGCCCAGCAAACCATCAGCAGTCGGTCCTATGATGTTGATTTTGAGCCCTTGAAAAAGGATACGGTTTATTTCAACTGGTTCCGGTTGACGGTGAGAAACAAAACCGGCCGGGACATGGAAATTGACTGGAACCAGACCCGCTATATACACAACGGGAAGGATGCGGGGCTTTTTGTCTTTGAAGGCGTCGTTCCTGCTGCGGTGAAGACGGCCACCATCCCGGGCGCGCTCATATCGGCCGGCGAGACCTTCACCCGGGACATCGTTCCATTTAAACTTATCGCCTTTACCCCCCTGCGGGATCAGAACATCGACACCGAGCGCAACAATATAGTCGCCGGACTGATCCCGGAAGGTGAAAACGGGATTTCGCTGGTTATTCGCCAAAACGGAAAAAGCGCTCGGGCCAGAATGGCAGTGACGATTGAAAGCAAAACGGCGGATTAGCCGCGTATGCCGCTATCCGCCGTATAGAAGAACCTCATAACTTCCGGCGCCTATTGCCGCGCCTTTTCTTCCCGGTAAGCCTCTTTGAAATCCTGATCCATTTTCTCGATCCCGGACGTGACTTTTTTGGTACCGGTGTGGATCACTTTCTCGGTCTTGGCGGCTGTCCGCCCCATCCATCCGCAGCCTGCCAGGGCAACACCTAACCAGGTGCAGACGATAATTGCAGCAGCGAGTCGTCTCATGGCGAGTATTTCTTTCCTGTAATAAAGCCTGCTGTACAGCTTGTTAGCGCACTCGCCCGAATCGCTGGCCGGAATGTAGTGAAAAATGGGATTTTTGTCAAACAGAGGTCGCTGGAAAGGCCATTTTAGGAAAGGTATTAACTAATTTAAAAATTATCAGGTAGTTGTGGAACCGTGATCCGAAAGCATGAACCCTGGCCGGGAACGGAGGTTACATTTATCGTACCCCCGTGTTTCTGGATAGCTTTTTTAGTCATGAAGAGACCGATGCCGGTACCCTTGCTGCCCTTGGATGAGTAGAACAGGTCAAACAGATGGGTAACGGCCTCTTCATTCATTCCGCTGCCGTTGTCGCTGATGCTAAAGTGGATTTCATTGCCCCTGCGTCGAGTCTTTAACTGGATTTCGGGAATGGAGATGTCAGTATTTTCAATACACGCCTCGATGGCATTATCCAGAATATTCATCAGGGCCGCCCTAAGCAGGCTCGGATCGACTTCAAAGGAGCCCAGGTTTGGCTCCATATCGCATATCAGGTCAATGCTGGCCCCCCTGACCTTGTGCTCGATATTGGCTGCCAGATCAGCCATGAACGCGGCGACATCAATTCTTTCCCGTTCCAGTTCCCGGTCCTTGGCATGGTACAGGATGTCGTAAATCAATTTACGGATGCGTTCGGCCATCAGCTTGGTCAGGTCGAGACCTTCCTCGATACGACCCGGCTTGTTACGATAAAAACCGGTTTCCATGAGGTAAAGGCCGGCATCGAGGCCGGTGAGACTGCCTTTCAGGTCGTGTGAGACCGTGCCGAGCATGAGCCCGAGCGATGCCAGATTATGCTGCAGGCGGCGCAGTTCGGTAATGTCGGCGAAAATTACCAGAACCTGGATGAGTTTCCCGGCCGCCGTCATGATGGGCGTGGTCCAGGCCATCATATTCTGCTTGGTACCACTGGCATCCGTCATGACCATCTCACCCTGCTGGGGTTGTCCGGTTCGTACGGTACGGGTTACCGGGTCCCGATAGGCTGGAAAATTAGCCGGCCGCAGCACATTGAAAAAATTGCGGCCGACCTGATCGCCGAAATTTCGCATGAATTTTCGGTTGGCCGCCGTGATCCTGAAACGCCGGTCGATGACGACCAGTTGGCTAGGCACCGCATCGAACAACTGCTCATAGCGCTGTTGGGTGGTTTTAATCTCGGCTGCCAGTTTTTCGATTTCCTTGGTACCGGCAAATACCTCCAAAACCAGGCTGACATGCCCACTGTCATCATAAATGGGAGCTGTATGAACAGTTACTGTAACCCGAGCCCCGCTTTTATAACGTACCAATGCCCGCGTGGAACGAACCTCGATCGCCTTCAAGGCGCGCCCGACCGGGCATCCGCTGCGCGTTGCCCGCTTTCCGCAGTATATTCCCCAACTACTTTTATAGATGCGATTGCCGAGATATTTCGTATACGTGTTGTTGGCAGACAGGACCTGGCAGGCATTGCTGTGTATTGAGACAAAATAGGGCAATTCATTGAAATACTTGATACCGCCCTGTACATCCGTGGCAACCATGGATATGAAGGAGGAGAGTTTGTCGATGACCTGCCGGATGCCTAAAAACCGCTCCGTTCCCACCCGCAGTTCATCCGCCGTATCCCCTGCCAATGAGGACGCATAGACGATGCGGTCCAGGGTGGTTTCGAGTTCTTCCGAATCGAAGGGGCTGGTGATAAATTCGTACACCTGACCTTTAAACCGCGCTCTTATCGCAGACCTATTCGCTGCCGAACAAACCGCTATGAGTCCCAGGGGCGCATGGGTCGCGCCGAGATATTCGAGGATACGGACACCATCATGGCCCTCTGTATCCAATGCCACGGCTGTCGGGCGATGATCTTTGAAAAGGTTACTCAGATCAGTTTGCGGGTCAACCGGCAGGAGGCTCCAGCCCAAATTCGGCACCATCTCTCCCAGTGAGGCAGTCAAACGGGTGTTGCCCGAAATAATGGCCAGGGTGTGGGTAGTCGATTTTGGCATTGGATGTCGTGTAGTTTTGTTTATTTCCATGGCCGGCAGCAAACTGTGGGGAACGGACTAAAGGTCCATCGCAGCATAGTGGACCGCTAAACTGCCATCGGCCTTTTGCTCCAACGTTTCGAGCCGGTCAAGGACCAACCCGATCTCCTGCCGGGTAACGACCGGGAAACCGTAAAAACTGTTAGTATATTTTATAGGCAACCGGCCCCTTTCTCTTTCATTAACAAAACGGAGATGGTTTTCAAGTCGGGTTTTTACACGAGTGTTGGCTTCCGGGACGATCTTACTGGTTCTGGACAGGATCGCAGCTCCCAAGGAGGCATCTTTTTCGATCATGATGGAACTGCGGCCAGCCGCCATGGCCGCACACAGGGTGGTGCCCGTACCGGCAAACGGGTCAAGGACCGTGTCGCCTTTCACGGAGAACATGTTGATCAATCGGTAGGGCAGTTCAAACGGAAAGGCGGCGCTTCGGCTACGGGCGTTTTTCTCATCAAACTCCTGGGAGGTTCCCTTCAAGTCCGTCCATAGATCTGAAAACCAGAGATTGCGTTCCTCCCAGAAGAATGCGCTTGCGCCCCGATTTCCTTTTAGGGCTTCAGTTGAAAAATTTCTCCGGGGTTCTTTTCTGAACACCAGGATGTACTCGTGTTCAAGGGTGGCGTAAGCTCCGGGCGGGAGCATGCCCGAACCCATGAACTTGTTGGGGGCATTGGTCTGCTTGCGCCACAGGATGCCCGGCAAGGCGGTAAGGCCTGTTTGGGTAAGGGCGTTGAGAATGCGGGCATGGTTGGGGTAAAGGGCGAATCGCTCGCTGATGGTTCGTACCGCATCACCAATGTTGATGCACGCCATGCCCCCTGGTTTTAAAACCCGGAAGATCTGGTGCCAGATTTGATCCAGTTCCCGGTGCATCAATTCGAAGGCGCGGTCCGCATCCAAATCGACCAGGGCCTCGGTAATGCGGGGATTCAGCCCGCCGAACATCTCGTCCCACATGTCGATCATGGGGTAGGGCGGGGAGGTCACCACCTGATCGACACTTTCCGTATCGACTCCGGCAAGATGGCGTGAATCTTCAAACTGTATACGGTGGACCGTGGTCATCTAAAGGTCCGGGTGATTGAAAAGTTTTTCAGGATCCAGCTTATTGACCATGTCTGAAAAAATCTCTCCCAGGAGTTTTTCAGCATCGCGGGTACCCACGATTTTGAGACGCTCGGCGCTGCCGGATACGTTCTGGTTGGTCAAAATCCGGCCGCCTTTGCTGGTGACCGCTTTGTAGGCCAGGTTGGCTTTCCAGCTTTTACCTTCGCGATCCAGAACAAACTCTTGCAGCTGGATTTCCAGAAGCGGCTGGTCTGCGGCTTGCGGGGCCAGGACAGTTACCCCTTCCGACTCCAGGCGCCGCTGCAAAGCTTCCTTAAAAAGAGCCGCCAGGTCAAAGGCGCCGATCAGGTCCGGTTTTTGCCCTTTGGTGGCGACATACAGCGAAAACAGGCCCGTGAAATCTTCCAGCTCTTTTTGGGCATTCGGGCCGGCAATCGTAGCCGTGGTACGTTGATCCACCACCTGGAGGAATACGGTTTTGGGCCCGACAGGTTGCTCCGGTTGGGGCAGCTGATAAGTAACTTCAATGTAGGAGGTGGAGGCGCACCCGGCCATCAGCAGCCAGGTGACAAGGGGCAGGGCAACCACCCGTTTTAAAACTTTATTCAGTGTCATTGCGGGTTCCTCCGGGCTTCTATAGGCTATCTCAAAAATGTCTTTTGACCCAATCTCTGCGTCAGGCGCAGCCGTTAGTGCTCTCCTCGAAATACTTTGAGTATTCACCACGCAAGGCATTGGCTTCGCTGGCACCTCCGGTTGCGACCCACATTTGAAAAATAGATCAAACGGGAAGTCCCGCAACGCGGGGGAAGGTCACGGCCGCCGCACCTCGTACCAAAATCCAATTATTGAGATGGCCTCTAATATGGGCGGTGTTATATGTTGATCGGGAGCGGCAACTACCCTCGCACACTATCGTTTTCAACAGCGGCAAGTCAAGGGGCAGCCGTGATTTGCCCTTGCAAAAAACAGGGGCGTAGGGTAATTGTTCCTGTATTGTTCCATTTGGCGCCTGGGGATTTCTCTACCCCGGGCCGAACCGGTTACCGGTCGCCCGCGCAACCTGTTGCCAGGTTGGCCATTACCGGACACACCAGAAGATGGGTTGCCGCAGTGCAGTCCATGCCATTATCTGCCAATCTTTAAAGGAGGGTTCACAGATGAAGCTTTTTAAACTTGGGATGGTTGCAGTCATTGTAGCTGTTTTTGTCGTATCCGGCATCGCGACGGCCGACACGCTTGAAGATGTGAGAGCCAAAGGTTTTATTCAGGCCGGCGTGAACGGCGACCTTTACGGTTTCGGTAAGCCGGATGAGAAGGGTGTTTGGAAAGGCCTGGATGTGGATACTGCTCGGGCTATCGCTATAGCAGTGTTCGGTACGTATAAGGGCAAAATAAAGTACACTCCCCTGACAGCCAAAACTCGTTTCACGGCTCTCCAGTCCGGTGAGATTGATGTGCTGACCCGGAACTGCACTCAGACCCTGAGCCGCGATACCGCCCTGGGGCTGGATTTCGTCCAGGTCAATTATTATGATGGTCAGGGCTTCCTGATTCCGAAGAAACTGGGCGTCAAGAGTGCCAAGGAGCTGGATGGCGCCGCCGTATGCGTACTGCCCGGAACCACAACCGAACTCAACGTGGCCGACTACTTCCGTGCCAACGGCATGAAAATGAATCCGGTAGTCATCGAAAATACCGCTGAACTGGCCAAAGCCTTCTTTGCCGGCCGGTGCGACGTTCTGACCTCCGATGCTTCCCAGTTGGCGGGTACCCGCGCGGTAGCCCCCAACCCGAAAGACTATATCATTCTGCCCGAAATCATTTCCAAGGAACCCCTGGCCCCGGCCGTTCGCCATGGTGACAACAAGTGGAAAGATATTGTGAACTACGCCGTCCTGGCCCTGATCAACGCCGAGGAAATGGGGATCACTTCCAAAAACGTCGATAAGATGCTCATGAGCAAAGACCCGAAGGTCAAACGCTTTTTGGGTGTTACCCCCGGCAACGGGAAAGCACTGGGGATCGACGAAAAATTCGCCTACAACATCGTCAAGCAGGTGGGTAACTATGGCGAGATTTTTGAACGCAACGTTGGCGTGAATACCTCTCTGGGCATCGAGCGCGGTTTGAATGCCCTGTGGACCAATGGCGGTCTGCTGTACTCGCCGCCGTTTAAATAAGATCAGGTAACAATAGACGCATGTTGCGCGCGCCGGTAGATCCTATCGGCGCGCGCCCGTTTTTTCCACCGGCCAGGAAGTTAAGTAATTAGATGAGCGCTACCGCACCGGAAAAAGTGCCCTTTCTGAGGGACCCCGACAAGCGGGCCATACTATACCAGATCGGCGTGGCCGCCATGGTCGCCCTGCTGGGGTACTATCTCATTTCCAATGCGCTGGCGAACCTCGAGCGGCAGGCCATCGCTACCGGCTTCGGTTTTGTTGAAAAGGAATCCGCCTTTGAGATCGGCGAGACCCTTATTTCCTATTCCGCGGCCGACACCTATGGCAAAGCGCTGGTGGTCGGCGCCCTCAATACGCTGCTGGTTTCGTTTATCGGCATCACTTTGACGGTGATCCTGGGGACTTTTATCGGTATCGCCCGCCTGTCCACCAACTGGCTGGTTTCCAAGCTGGCCTCGGCATATATCGAAGTTTTCCAGGACATACCGGTCCTGCTGCAGCTGTTTTTCTGGTACGCGTTTTTCTATGAAATGCTGCCGTCCCCCCGCCAGGCCCTGAATCCGTTTACAGGCCTGTTCGTGTGTAACCGGGGTATGATTTTCGCGATACCTGAATCCCACCCGGCATTCAAATATATGGGTTTTGCTTTCTTGGCCGGATGTGTTCTGGTCTTCTTCATGCGTCGCTGGGCCCGTAAAAGGCAGGCCCTGACTGGTCAGTCTTTCCCGGTATTCAGCACCGGCCTGGCCCTTTTGGTCGGTCTGCCGCTGGTGGCTTGGCTGCTGGGCGGCATGCCGACTGCGATGAGCATACCGGAGCTGAAAGGTTTCAATTTCAAGGGGGGGCTCAGCGTCAGCCCCGAGTTCAGCGCGCTGTTGCTGGGGCTGGTGCTGTACACGGCGGCTTTTGTGGCTGAAGTTGTCCGGGCCGGCATTCAATCCGTAAGCCACGGTCAGTCCGAAGCGGCGATGGCCATCGGACTGAAACCGGGCCAGGTATTGAATTTGGTCATCCTGCCCCAGGCCCTGCGGGTAATTATCCCGCCGCTGACCAGCCAGATGCTCAACCTGACCAAGAACAGCAGTCTGGCAGTGGCCATCGGATACCCGGATTTCGTCTCCGTGGCCGGGACGACGATTAACCAGACCGGACAGGCCATGGAAGGCGTCGCCCTGATCATGGCCGTGTATCTTTGCTTCAGTCTGGCGACATCCGCGTTTATGAACTGGTATAACAAAAAAATGAAACTGGTTGAACGCTAACATCGCTGCGGCGATCCAACGCACACTATGAAAGCACCGACTAACATATCGGAACCCACTCCGGAGAAAGATATCAAACCCCCGGTTATAGAAGTCGGGGTGATTGGCTGGATGCGGAAAAATCTATTCAACGGTTGGTTCAACTCCGTGTTGACCCTGTTGACGCTGCTCCTGCTCTGGAAAAGCGTTCCGCCGTTTATCCAGTGGGCCTTTCTGGAAAGTTCCTGGTTTGCCGGCAGCGAAGCGTGCCGGGAATCCTCGGGCGCCTGTTGGTCAGTGGTGACCAGCAATATCCGTTTCATCACGTTTGGCTTTTTCCCCCATGAACAGCAGTGGCGGCCGCTGGCGGCCATGATCCTGCTCGTATGCCTGCTTTTCTACAGCCAGGACCGTACCCGCTGGAACCGCTACCTGGCCTGGGCCTGGCTTATCGGCCTGTTTATCATGGGGTTGCTGATGAAGGGCGGCCTGTTCGGAATCGAGTCCGTCGAGAGTTCGCAATGGGGCGGCCTCCCGCTGACGCTCCTGCTTTCGGTATTTGGACTGACGGCCGCTTACCCGTTGGGGGTGGTGCTGGCCTTGGGACGCCAATCCAAGATGCCCGTGGTCAAAACGCTCTGCGTCATTTACATTGAAATGATCCGGGGGGTGCCGCTGATCAGCCTCTTGTTTATGTCGTCGGTCGTTTTTCCGCTTTTTCTGCCGGAAGGGATGACGGTGGATAAGATCCTCAGGGCCCAGGTGGCCATTATTCTGTTCACCGCTGCTTATGTAGCCGAGGTTGTGCGCGGCGGACTGCAGGGCATGAACAAAGGGCAGTATGAGGCGGCCGAATCCCTGGGGCTGAATTATTACCAGACCATGCGGCTGGTGATCCTGCCGCAGGCATTGAAGATCGTCATTCCGCCCACGGTCAGCGTGCTTATTTCAGCTTTCAAGGATACGTCTCTGGTGGTCATTATCGCCTTGTACGATATTCTGAAGACAACCCAGTCGGTGCTGTCCGATCCAAAATGGATGGGATACTCGGCTGAATCATATATCTTCCTGGCGATTGTGTATTTCGTCTGCTGTTTTTTCATGTCCAATTACAGTCGGCGTTTGGAGCGGGAACTGGACAGAAGCCTGTAGCTACACTTTCGGATTTCAGGCTAAATCGAAATCGGTATCGAAATCGAAATCGGGTTTGGCTTTTTAGGAGAAGACGGCGGATTCTGCTTTCGATTTCGATCCCGATTTCGATAGCGATTTCGATTTTTAACACGTAACATGTAGAATACAGAGAGCAGGTCATGAATCAGGAAAACTCGGAAAACACCCAGGCCAAAGCCGGCGAGGCGCCGATCATTGAAATCATCGATATGCATAAATGGTTTGGTGACTTTCACGTATTGCAGGAGATCAACCTCCAGGTCGCGCGGGGCGAGCGGATTGTTATTTGTGGACCCTCCGGGTCCGGTAAATCCACCCTGATCAGGTGTATCAACCGGCTTGAAGAGCACCAGCGCGGCAAGATCATTGTCGATGGCACCGAACTGACCAACGATCTGAAAAATATTGAAAAAATACGGGCGGAAGTGGGTATGGTGTTCCAGCATTTCAACCTGTTTCCGCATCTAACCATCGTTGAGAATCTGACCCTGGGGCCGATCTGGGTTCGGAAAACGCCCAAAAAGGAAGCCGAAGAGACAGCCATGTACTACCTTGAGAAAGTGCATATTGCCGAGCAGGCCCAAAAGTACCCCGGGCAACTATCCGGCGGCCAGCAGCAACGGGTTGCCATTGCAAGAAGCCTTTGCATGAAACCGAATGTCATGCTCTTTGACGAGCCTACATCCGCACTTGATCCGGAGATGGTCAAAGAGGTCCTGGATGTTGTGATCAGTCTTGCTCAGGAAGGAATGACCATGCTGGTTGTTTCCCATGAGATGGGATTCGCAAAAAGCGTTGCACACCGGGTTATGTTCATGGATTATGGGAAAATTGTCGAGAGCAACACGCCCGTTGAATTTTTCGAGAACCCGCAACACGATCGAACGAAACTTTTTCTCAGCCAGATTCTCGATTAATAGAAGCCATCTGCCTATCAGGATACTGACGCATTTATTGAAGGGCGGACTGTGCCCCTGCCACCCCACGGGAAATATACCAGAATTGACACAATTGGGTTGATTGGAAACGGGATTAAGCTAACCGGACAGATGATTTAACTGTGAAGATCATTGATGAATTCGTAAAAAGTCGAATGCATCATCAGTATCGGATAAATATATATGAAACCGATAGTAGCCATCGTCGGCAGGCCCAATGTCGGCAAATCCACGCTCTTTAATCGCATTACCCGAACCAGGGAAGCCCTGGTCGACGATGCACCGGGAGTCACAAGGGACCGGCATTACAGGGATACCAGTTGGGACGAGGTAGAATTCACAATTGTCGATACCGGCGGGTTTGTGGAAACGGATGAAGACGCATTTGCTCTCAAAATAAGGGAGCAGGTCCACCAGGCGATCGAAGACGCGGATGCAGTCATTTTCGTTCTGGACGGCAAAGGCGGGATCTCACCTTACGATCGTGAAATGGCCCATATTCTCAGGACCGTTGAAAAGCCTGTTTTTTATACCGTCAATAAAATAGACAGCGTCGAGCAGGAAGAAAACCTTTTTGAATTTTACTCCCTGGGAGTAGAAAAATTGTATCCGATTTCCGCTGAGCATAAATACGGGGTGCCTGATTTTCTGGATGCCCTGGTGGCAACCTTCCCGGCCCAGGCGTCACCGGAAGCAGCCGATATGATCAAGGTGGCCGTGGCCGGGAGACCCAACGCCGGTAAGTCGTCGCTGATCAACCGGCTTCTGGGCGAAGATCGACTCGTCGTCAGTGATGTGCCCGGCACCACCCGTGACGCCATTGACAGTGTGTGCCGGTTTGACGGCAAACCATACTTGCTCATCGACACCGCCGGTATCCGCCGTAAAGGCAAGGTGTCCAAGAAAATAGAAAAATTTTCAATTATCAAGGCACTCAGGAGTTTGGACCGCTGTGACGTGGCCCTGATTGTCATCGATGCCGACGAAGGCATTACCGACCAGGACATCAGCGTGGCGGGCTACGCCCATGACCGGGGCTGCGGCTGTGTTTTCCTCCTGAACAAGTGGGACCTGATCGAGAAGGACCACACCACGGTCAAACGTTACTACGAGCGCCTGCGCATGGAAGCCAAGTTCCTCCAGTTTGCCCCGGCCGTCACTATTTCGGCCCTCACCGGTCAGCGTATCAGTCGCATCTTCAAGCTGGTGGATGAGGTCTATGCCCAATTCGCCACCCGCATCAGCACGGGGCCCTTAAACAAACTCCTCGAGCGGGCGGTCGAACGCAATGAACCTCCGCTGCACAAAGGCAAGCGGCTCAAGTTCTATTTCGCGACCCAGGTGACCGCCAAACCGCCCACATTCGTGCTGTTTGTAAACTATCCCGAAGCGGTTCATTTTTCGTACCGACGGTACCTGACAAATAAAATCAGGGCCGGCGCCGGGCTTGATAGCACCCCGATCAGGTTAATGTTCCGCCAGCGCACGGGAGCGATTGATTTCGGGAGCCGCAAAAAGAAGGATACCCGGCGTTCGAAAAAGGGGCGTAAAAAAAGATAATGGACCTTTTCGAATACAGCTCGCAAAAAGCCACCGCCCCCACCAGACCCCTGGCGGAAAGGATGCGACCGCAAACCCTTGACGAGGTGGTGGGCCAGGAGCGGATTACCGGACCGGGGACCCTGATTCGATGTGCCATCGAAGATGATCGCATCTTCTCCATGATTCTCTGGGGGCCGCCTGGATGCGGCAAGACCACCCTGGCCCGCATCGTGGCTAAGGAAACCGATTCCTATTTTGTCGAGTTTTCGGCGGTTCTTTCCGGTGTCAAGGATATCCGGGCCGTGATCAGTGCCGCCCAGACCCAGTTGAACCTGCACCGCCGGCGGACCATTTTATTCGTGGATGAAATCCACCGCTTCAATAAAGCCCAGCAGGATGCTTTTCTGCAGCATGTCGAAAACGGCCTCATTACCCTGATTGGGGCGACCACTGAGAACCCTTCGTTTGAGGTCATACCGGCCCTGCTATCGCGCTGCCGGGTTGTGACCCTGGTTGCCCTGGCCGCGGACGATATGCAGATGGTGATCGAGCGCGCACTGGTCGACGCGGAAAACGGATTCGGCGCCCTGGATGTGAGGCTTGCACCCGAAGCCCGGGATCATCTGGTGGCCAGCGCGGATGGAGATGTTCGGGCCGCATTGAACGCGCTCGAGATCGTTGGTACGGTACTCGCGAAACGTGCTGCCGACCAGGACCCGGACAATCGCGCGGTTACGCTGGATATGGTGGAAAAAGCGCTGCAAAAAAAGGCCCTGCTTTACGATAAATCCGGGGAGCAGCACTACAACCTCATTTCAGCCCTGCATAAGAGCCTGCGGGGCAGCGACCCTGATGCGGCCATCTATTGGCTGACACGCATGCTCGAAGCCGGCGAGGATCCTTTCTATGTAGCCCGGCGCATGGTGCGGTTTGCCTCCGAGGATGTGGGCAATGCCGATCCGTTTGCGCTGACGATCACCATGAATGCCATGGAGGCTTTTCGCTTTCTGGGGCATCCGGAAGGGGATCTGGCCCTCATTCAGGCGGCGGTCTATCTGGCGACGGCTCCCAAGAGCAACAGTCTCTATCGGGCCCATAAAATAGTCCAGAAAACGGTTGCCGATACCGGGGCGCTGCCGGTGCCCCTGCACATCCGTAATGCGCCAACCGGGTTGATGAAAGAATTGGGCTACGGTCGGGGTTACAAGTACGCCCACGATTATCGGGAAGCAGTGGTTGAGCAGACCTATCTGCCTGACCAGCTCCAGGGTACGCGTTTTTACGAGCCGACCGATCGGGGCTTTGAAAAGACCGTAAAACAACGCCTTGAAAAATGGCAACGCCTGAAAAAGGAAGTGCCCGAATAAGAACGCTCCGTATAATCTAATTTACCATTTCTACGTTAGGGAGGACGACATGCGCTTAATCACACGTTCCGATTTTGACGGCCTGGTTTGCGCGGTACTGCTTGAGGAACTCGGTATCATTGACGAAATCCTCTACGTACATCCCAAGGATGTTCAGGATGAGAAAGTGCCGGTGAATGAAAATGATGTCCTGGCCAACGTCCCTTTCGCCGAGGGCTGCGGCCTGTGGTTCGATCATCATTCCAGCGAAGAAGAGCGCATGCGGCTGGGGGGCAGTTTTAACGGTGCCAGTCAACCGGAGCCCAGTGCCGCCCGGGTGATTGCCAACTATTATAGCCGGGATGAGGCCCATGCGGCCAAACTGGAACGATTTGACGAGCTGTTGATGATTGTAGATATTGCGGATGCGGCACAGTTTACCGAAGCCGACATATTGGATCCACGCGGTTGGATGATGCTGGCGTTTATAGCCGACCCCCGCACGGGCCTTGGTTACCACCAGGGTTTCCGGATATCCAACTTCGAGCTGATGCATGCGCTGCCCGAATTGATACGCGCCAAGGACATCGAGGAGATCATGCAGCTTCCCGATGTCGTGGAACGGGTCGAGTATTACCAGAACCAAACCGAAGTCTATAAGAAATTCCTGGAAGAAAACGTCCAGGTGGACGGGGATGTTATTCTACTCGATCTACGGGGCGTGGATCCGATACCCACAGGGAATCGATTCATGGAGTATGTCCTCTTTCCTCAGCAGAACATTTCCGTACGGGTGGTGGACGGTAAAAACAAAGCGTTTGCCATGGTTTCCATCGGGCACAGCACCATAAGCCGCACCTCCACGGTGGATGTGGGCGCCCTGATGCTCAGTTACGGTGGCGGTGGACATAAGAAAGTGGGCACCTGCCAGGTGCCATATGATAGTGTCGATGAAATATTAGAAGAAATTATGGAAGCCCTGCAAGCGGCGTGACTGCGTCCGGTCAATCGTTGACCGGGTTCGTCTGAAAGGTGATGCGGCGAACCGGGGGCGAACCGGCAGGATCGGTTCGGTCGTCATGTGTGCGTTCAAAAAAATCCAGGTGCCCGCTGCGGTCGATGGTCACCAGGGAGGAGCAGCGGGTTCCGTAGACCGGGCTCTTGATGAAAAGGGGCGCCAGGATACGCTCCCACGCAAGGCCCACGCCGGTTTCCGGCAACTTATCGTCCGGTGGCTGGGTGCGGTCGCCCAACACTTCGAAGACCGTTTTCGGGGACAGGCCGCTGCCTGACACAGCGTTTTTGAACAATGCCACCCCCCGGTCGACTTTGGGCCAGGGTGTATCCAGCAAGTGGTTGCTCAACCCGTGCCACCCGGCCGGTATCGATTTGACCTCGCCCTCGCGATTGGAAAAAAAGCACAGCTCTTCTCCATCATATACAACCAGGTTAAAGCCGTTGTATTCGTCGGCTGATCGGCTCAGTTTTTCCAGGTATTCATAAGCCGGTGTGCCGCCGGACAGAAAGTCGGTCACGAGGGTGCCCCGGGTTGGAGCATTCGCTTTTATATCCTTCGGATCCCGGTAATTTGTCAGGGCTGCCAGGCATCCGTCGGGGCTTACCCCCATCCAGGTGCCGCCGCCTTGTAGATCACGCCCGGCAGCGATTCGCGGATTGTCCGTCCAGACTTCCAGCGGTGCTGTCGGCCGTTCATAAAATTCGTCCCGGTTGGCCGCCAGCAGCAGCTTGTAATCCGGGTGGCTGTTATACGCCAGAAGGATCAGACACATGTTTGCCCACCATTGACCTGCTGCTGTTTAAGTGCTAAGGCTCCAAGCACCTGTTTGGAAGCCAACGCAAAAAAGCCTTTTGGCCCAATCTCGGCGTTGGCCGCTCGGTTCAGATCCTCGAAATACCCATTGTATTCCTCCGGTCTGAACCTTACGGCCGCCTTGACCTTGAACCAAAATTCATTTTTGAGCTGGCTTCCCGAGATGAGAGTAAGACATTTTTCCAGGTTTTTCAATAAGGAGGAAGTATAATGAAAGAAGTTGTAATTGTTGGCGGATGCCGAACCGCGGTTGGTAATTTCGGTGGTTCGCTTAAAACGGTGCCGGTAGTGGATCTCGGTGCCATTGTCATGAAAAATCTCCTGAAAAAACTCAACCTGCGGCCGGTGCCGCCTGCCGATAACGGCGATCTGGCCCCCGCCAAGTTGAAAGACCAGGGACTTATCGAACTGGAGCAGGATGCCTATGATTATGATGAAGCGGCTACTCCGGTAGCGCTCGATGAGGTGATCATGGGTAACGTGCTGCAGGCCAACCAGGGGCAGAACCCCGCCCGCCAGGCGATGATCCGGGCCGGCATATCCAAGGAAACGCCGGCGTTCACCATTAACAAGGTTTGCGGTTCCGGGCTCAAAGCCATTGCGCTGGCCGCGGCATCCATCATGAGTGGTCAGGCCGATGCGATCATGGCCGGCGGTCAGGAAAATATGAGCATGGTGCCGCTGGCCTTGCCCAAGGCCCGCTGGGGACACCGCATGGAACTGACCGGGGTGGGCGATATCTATGACCTGATGGTATTTGACGGCCTTTATGAAATTTTTTACGGCTATCACATGGGTGTGACGGCGGAAAATATCGCGGCTCTTTACGACATCAGTCGCCAGGAACAGGATGAACTGGGGGTGCTCAGCCACAACCGGGCCATGGCGGCAATCCAGGACGGTACGTTCGCCAAGGAGATCGTTCCGGTCACCATCAAGTCCCGTAAGGGCGATATCTTGTTTGATACCGATGAAAGGCCCATGGATACCACCCTGGAAAAAATGGGTAAACTGCGTCCGGCCTTCAAGAAAGACGGCAGCGTAACCGCTGGAAATGCCTCTGGAATCAATGACGGTGCCGCTGCGGTGCTGGTGATGAGCGCTGACAAAGCCGCCGAATTGGGGCTGGAACCGATCGTCAAAATTCGCGCGTTCGCTTCCGGCGGTCTCGATCCGGCCTACATGGGCCTCGGGCCGGTACCGGCGGTTCGCAAGGCTCTGCAGCGCGCTGCCATGACCGTGGCAGATCTGAACCTGATCGAACTCAATGAAGCCTTTGCCGCCCAGGCCATCGGCTGCATGCGGGAACTGGATATCGCCACCGACAAACCGAACGAATTGGGCAGCGGAATTTCACTGGGTCATCCCATTGGGGCGACCGGTGCGCGCCAGATGGTTTCCGGCATGTATCAGATGGAGAGAAAAGGCTATAATTCCGGTCTCATAACCATGTGTATCGGCGGCGGGATGGGGATGGCCATGATCATTGAACGGTAGCCTGGAAAAGACCGGTTTTTTCTTTACATCCTGAGCGGTTACTGATAATATTCGCCAGTTTTTATAGCGAGCCCAAAAGCCCGGCTTCGGGCTACGGCAGCAGGTGAAAATGCGGCAGCCAGCCGAAGTGCAACTTACCCTGATGAGGTGAACGATGACAGTTAGCAGGAGATTGGGAACCCTGGTTTTCTTTTTGGTACCGGCCATCGTCGGTGGCGGTATTATCTATGCTCTGACCCATGGAGATTATACCTCCGTTGCTATTTATGAGGTGATCCTGTACATCTTTGCCGGCTCGCTTGTCAGCAAGTAATCCACCTGCCCCGCAGCTTGCACGCATCCTTTCACATGAACACCCGTGGCATCGGTTCCCGCGGCATGGAAACCGGTGCCACTGTTTTTTCAGGACGGCGATCATTAAAATAACTCATTGCCCGCCACCGCGCTATTTGGAGGTAACATGCTAAGCGGAACTTCCAGAAATGCGATCATCTGGTTTTTCCTGGCCCTGTTTCTGGTCTCGATTTACCTGCTGGGCCGCCTGTTGATGCCTTTCGTTTCCGTCCTGATCCTGGCCGCGGTCGTAACCGGGATGTTCAAACCGGTTTATTTACGCTTGCACCGCAACGCCCGTCCGGGATTGGCTTCTTTTGCAACCTGCTGTCTGATTTTTATCGTCCTGTTCATTCCCATTGTATTCTTTGTGACCACACTGGCCAGCGAAGCCTACGGACTTTACCAGATGGGCCGCAATGCCGTGATCAGCGAGCAGGTGAAATCTCTGCTGGCCGGCAGCCAGGCGCTGGATAAAGTCAATCAACTCCTTTCCGGATTTGATTACCAGATTACCGGCGATGAATTGAACCGGGCCTTGTCGGAAACGGGAAAAGTCGTGGGCCTGTTCCTTTACCAGCAGGCCCAAGCGATCGCCTCCAATATTCTCAATTTCCTGGTCTATTTCTTTTTCATGCTGCTCATTATTTTTTATCTGCTGATCGACGGGGATCGACTCATCGCTTTTATCGTGGATCTTTCGCCTCTGCCCGATGATCAGGATGAAAAATTGATTTTGAAATTCAAGGATATGGCGGGCGCGGTGCTCATCGGCAATGGCCTTTGCGGCCTCATCCAGGGGGTGATCGGGGGGGGGGTATTCTATCTTTTCGATCTGAACTCACCCTTCTTATGGGGTGTCATCATGGGGCTATTGGCGTTCTTACCCATACTGGGGATTGGTCTGGTGTTCATCCCCACAGCGATTTATCTATTTCTGAAGGGGAATGTCGGGGGCGGCGTATTTTTCATTATTTTCTATGTAATTCTATCCGGCGGGATTGAATATCTTTTCAAACCCAAAATAGTCGGCCACAGGGTCAAGATGCATACCTTGCTGGTCTTTCTCTCCATCATGGGCGGGTTGAAACTCTTCGGCATACTCGGCATCATATACGGCCCCCTGATTATCACGGCCTTTCTGACCCTGACGGATATCTATCACGCCAACTACCAGAAATTATTCGCACCCGGTGAAGGCCGACCTGAAGAAGGTGACTCCGGGAACGTGGAGCGTATACCGGCACCGGAGTAGCAGTCCCGGCCGGGCAGTTTACTGTGAACTTTGGATTATAAGGTGTAAAAGATGATCGAAGCTGTTGAAACCCCGGGTATCAGCATTGAGAAGGAAATGAAGAAATCCTATCTCGATTACGCCATGAGTGTCATCATCGGACGGGCCCTGCCGGATGTGCGAGACGGGCTGAAACCGGTGCACCGGCGGGTGTTATATGCCATGCGCGAACTGAAAAACGACTGGAACAAGCCCTATAAAAAGTCGGCCCGCATTGTGGGTGACGTCATCGGTAAATATCACCCCCATGGTGACAGCGCGGTCTACGACACCATTGTCAGAATGGCGCAGGATTTCTCCTTGCGCTACCCGATGGTGAACGGGCAGGGCAACTTCGGCAGTGTGGACGGAGATCCCCCGGCGGCCATGCGTTACACCGAGATCCGCATGCACAAACTGGCCCACGAGATGATGGCCGATCTGGACAAGGAGACTGTCGATTTTACGCCCAACTACGATGAATCCCTGCTCGAACCTTCAGTCCTGCCGGCCAAGATACCATCCCTGCTGGTCAACGGTTCCTCCGGTATCGCGGTCGGGATGGCAACGAACATACCCCCGCACAACCTTTCCGAAACCATCAGCGCCATCAAGGCGGTCATCGACGATCCCGATATCACCTGGCAGGAGTTACTGGAACACATTCCCGGTCCGGATTTCCCCACGGCCGGTATCATCTATGGGAAAAATGGAATTCTCGAGGCTTACAAAATCGGTCGCGGCATTATTCGGGTCCGGGCGCGGGTAAATGTAGAAGTCGACAAACGAACCCAGCGTGAAACCGTGGTGGTCACCGAGCTACCCTACCAGGTCAACAAGGCCCGCCTGATAGAGAAGATCGCCGGTATGATCCGCCACAAACAGATCGACGGGGTCAGTTTTATCCGGGATGAGTCGGATCGTGACGGTATGCGGATAGCCATCGGCATCAAACGGGACCACATGGCCGAAGTTGTCATCAATCAGCTCTACAAACACACCCAGATGGAGAACAGTTTCGGTATCATTTTCCTGGCGGTTGTCGATAACCGCCCGGAACTGCTCTCTTTGAAACAGATACTGGAGCATTTTATCGGCCACCGTAAAGAGATCGTGTTGCGGCGCACCCGCTTTGATCTCAACAAGGCCGAAGCCAGGGCCCACATCCTCGAAGGGCTCAAGATTGCCCTGGATAACCTGGATGATGTGGTGGCCCTGATCCGTAAATCGACGTCGCCCGGTGAGGCCAAATCCCGTTTGATCCAGCGTTTTGAATTGACCGATATGCAGGCCCAGGCGATCCTGGACATGCGGCTGCAGCGTCTGACCGGCCTGGAACGCGATAAAATCATTGCCGAATACCATGACACTCTGAAGGCGATTGCCCGGTTCAAGGAGATTCTGGCCAGTGAACAGTTGGTTCTGAATATCATCAAGGATGAGTTGAGCGAACTGCAGGCAGATTTCGGGGATGTCCGCCGGTCGGAGATTGTGGAATCCACCCGGGAAATTACCCTCGAGGACATGATTGTCGAGGAAGATATGGTGGTCACCATATCCAGCGGCGGATACATCAAGCGTAATCCCATCACCCTGTACCAGAGCCAGCATCGCGGCGGGCGCGGCAAGACCGCCATGGGGACCAAGGAGGAAGATTTTGTCAAACACCTCTTTGTGGCCTCCACGCACCACACCTTCCTCTTTTTTACCAACCTGGGCAAGGTTTACTGGCGTAAGGTCTACGAATTGCCCAAGGCTGGACGGATGAGCAAGGGCAAGGCGGTCGTAAACCTGCTTGACCTCGATCCGGAGGAAGAGCTGACCACGGTCCTGGCCGTGGCTGAATTTGTGCCCGGCTCTTTTATACTGATGGCGACCCGGAACGGGTTAGTGAAAAAAACGGATGTCATGGCCTACAGTCGACCGCGGATGGGCGGTATTATTGCCCTGGCTCTGGTGCCCGGGGATGAACTGATCGCCGCCCGGATCACCGATGGGACCTTTAATGTTTTCATAGGTTCGGCCGGGGGTAAATCTATCCGGTTTCACGAATCGGAAATCCGGGCCTCCGGACGCGTATCCCGCGGGGTTCGCGGTATTCGGCTCAATTCTGATGACCGGATTGTGGGGATGGAGGTGTTGAGCCATGGGCAGACCCTTTTTGCAGTCACTGAAAACGGTTTTGGTAAGCGGACCTTGATTGACGAATATCCTGTTCAAAAACGGGGCGGCAAAGGCGTCATTACCATAAAGACCAATGAGCGCAATGGCCAGGTTGTCGCCATATTGCTGGTTGAGGAAGACGATGATTTGATGCTGATGACCGATTCCGGGATGTTGATCAGGATGCCTATCCAGGGCATCTCCGTCATCAGTCGAAACACCCAGGGGGTTAAACTAATTGGGATGGCTGCCGGTGAGCACGTTGCCGGCGCTGCCCGACTGGCTGAAAAGGAAGAACAGGATCTGCCGGAAGATGAATAACGCTATGGAGGTGGATAAATTGAAAATTGGGGTGGTGGGCGCCGGAAGTTGGGGAACCGCTTTGGCCAATCACCTGGCTCTGAAAGGCTATCGGATAGACCATTGGGTCTTTGAGCCCGAAGTCAAGCAGCAGATGGTTACGGCCCATGAAAATCGTATGTTCCTGCCCGGATTCACCTTGAACGAGAATCTGGTGCCGAGCAACGATATTGAAACGGTGGTCAGCGACAAGAACCTGGTTCTGATTGTGGTTCCCTCCCATGTCATGCGGATAACCACCGAAAAGATGGCGGACTATCTGCCGGCCGATACAATTGTGGTTACCGCTTCAAAGGGGATTGAGAACGTCACTCACCTGACCATGACCGGGATCTTGGCGCAGACCCTGCCCAACATTCCCGCCCGCAACCTGGCGGTGTTGACCGGGCCCAGTTTTGCCAAGGAGGTCGCCCAGAAAGTGCCGACGGTCGTGACCGCGGCGGCCACCGATCTGGATGTGGCTGAGGTTGTCCAAGCTGTATTTTCATCCCCTTATTTTCGGGTGTATACCAGCACGGATGTGATTGGGGCGGAGTTGGGCGGGGCGGTCAAGAATGTCATCGCGATTGCCGCGGGGATCATTGATGGTCTCGGCCTCGGGCTGAACACACGCGCGGCCCTGATTACCCGCGGGTTGGCGGAGATACGGCGCCTGGGACTGGAGCTGGGGGCTAAATTCGGGACCTTTGCCGGGCCTTCCGGCGTGGGCGACCTGATCCTGACCTGTACCGGCGACTTGAGCCGCAACCATACGGTGGGCAAAAAAATCGGAGAGGGCGCAACCCTCAAACAGATCCTGGATGAGATGCACATGGTGGCCGAGGGTGTCAAAACCGCCAAGTCCGTCTATAATTTATCCCGGAAGCTTGGCGTGGACATGCCCATTTCCCACGGCATCTACAGTATCCTTTACAATGACCTCAACCCCATGGAGGTGCTGGGCCAACTGATGACGAGGGACCTGAAGCACGAGTTGGACGTGAACCAATAACCTCCTGTTGCAGATGCTGGTGGTTCCCGTTTCCAAACTGCCGGTACCCGGCCTCCGTAATCCGCGACCCCTTGAATCTTGGGATTCTTGAACTTAGATTATGACTGATAAAACACCACACAGGGGCACCGGGCATCGCGGCCGGCTGCGGGAACGATTTCTGGCCGGAGGCTTGCAAGGCTTTCATGACTATGAAGTGATCGAGCTGCTGTTGAGCCTGGCAACCCCGCGCAAGGATTGCAAGGCAAGCGCCAAGGCGGCGCTGGAACAGTTTGGCTCCCTGGAGGCGGTGATGGAAGCCTCGGCCGAGACCCTGGTAAAGGTGCCCGGGATAGGGCGCCGGAACATGCTGGGAATTCGTCTGGTAAAAGCGGTTGCGGAAAGGTACCTGAAAAAGAAGGTTGTCGGTCGGACCGCGGTGAACAACTCACGCGAACTTTTCGACTTTCTGTATCATAGCCTGCGGGACAAAACCCGGGAGTGTTTCAAGGTGGTGTTTCTGGATGCCAAGAACAAAATCCTTGACCTCCAGACCCTGTTTACCGGGACCCTGACGGCCAGTGCAGTCTACCCGCGGGAGGTGGTCAAGGCGGCTCTGGAAAAAAGTGCCGCGGCCTTGATATTTGCCCATAACCATCCTTCGGGTGAACCGGAGCCCTCATCCGATGATGTGGAGATTACCCGCCAACTGATATTTGCATGCCGGGTGATGGGCATAACCGTTCATGAGCACATCATTATCGGGGCCAATCGTTATTATAGTTTTGCCGATGAGGGGCATATGGCGCGCCTGAACCGGGAATTCGATGCCCAAAACCAAACTGAATGAACATGATCGATACAGAAGAAAAACTGCCTTATTGCTTCGGTAAATTGGACGAAGTCTTTCCCCCGGGAGAAGACGGGCTCAGGCACACCCCCGAACCCTGCATGGTCTGTCTTTATAAAACCCGGTGCCTGCGCAGCGCCATGGAAGGTGCCGATGGCCTGTCTGTCCGCGAAGAGAAGCTGGAACGGGCCTATGAAGCCGGCATGATCGGGTTTTTAGGCCGCTGGTCGCGGAAAAAAACACTGCACAAGCAAAAAAAGAAAAAAGAATAGAAGCCATCTCAATAAAAGTCTTGTGGCTCAATCTCGGCGGGAGGCGCTATGAAAACGATAAAGGATATCAACCTGGCCGGCCAGCGGGTTTTCATCCGGGTGGATTTCAATGTCCCTCTTGATGACCACCAGAATATTACCGATGATACCCGGATACGGTCGGTCTTACCGACGATTCAATACGCCCTTGATCACCGTGCGAAAGTCATCATTGCTTCACACCTCGGTCGACCCAAAGGTCAGGTGGTGCCGGAGATGAGTCTGGCACCGGTGGCCAAAAGGCTGGGACGCCTGATCGAAAAAGATATCAGCATGGCGCCGGATTCCATCGGTCCGGATGTGCGCGCCCTGGCTGACAGCCTGGGCGAAGGGGATGTGCTGCTGCTTGAAAACCTCCGGTTTCATTCCGAAGAACAGGCCAACGATGACGGTTTCGCCCAAAACCTGGCTGAGCTTTGCGACGTTTATATCAACGACGCCTTTGCGGTCTCCCATCGGGCAAACGCCTCCGTGCACGCCGTTACCCGTTTTGCGCCGGTTTGTGGAGCCGGGTTCCTGTTGCAGACGGAACTCGATTATTTTCGCAAAGCCATGGCCGATCCACAACGCCCGCTGGTGGCAATTGTAGGCGGAGCGAAGGTTTCCAGCAAGTTGGGGGCTCTCGAGAACATGCTGAAGAACGTAGACAAAATCATCGTGGGCGGCGCCATGGCCAATACCTTTCTGAAAAGCCGGGGTCTTGCCATGGGTGCCTCGCGGGTAGAAAACGAATTGATGGGCAATGCGGCCGATATTATGCAGGCTGCGGCTGATAGGGGCATTCACTTTTACCTGCCCGTTGATTTTGTGGTTGCCAGTAAACTCGATGAGCGGGCGGAAACGAAAATCGTACCGGCCGCTGAAATCCCGGAAGGCTGGATGGCCTTGGACATCGGACCGGCCACCTCACTGCTCTACAGCGAGGTGCTGTATGACGCCAAGACCGTGGTGTGGAACGGTCCCATGGGTGTCTTCGAAATGGATGCATTCAGCCGGGGTACCATGTCCATGGTTCACAGTGTGGCCAATTCCTATGCCATGACGATCGTCGGTGGCGGCGACACAGATGTTGCCATTCACAAATCCGGCGAGTCCGACCGTATCACCTATATCTCCACCGGCGGGGGGGCATTTCTAAGGTTGATGGAAGGCAAGCCTCTGCCGGCTGTGGCGGCCCTGGAAGAAGCACAGCGCCGGACTGAATGATCGCTCGCAGGGGGGGTATCCAATCCACTATCATACCGCTGCGAAATAGAAATCCTCCGGTGGCCAGGGGACAGAATTCTCCTCGCCCGGCACCTCTCCCATGAAAAATGACAAGCAGACCTCGTCTTGTGGTTGACGCTTAAGCACAATAGTGTTATCTTTTTGAAAAAACAGGATATTCGGGTCTACCTCAAGGGAAACTACTACGGGAGAAAAGACGTGGCCTTCTGGAGCGTTCGGGAAGAACTCAGTCAGGCAAACCGGTTAAGGCGATCCTATTATGAACTTCTCAGGGATGAGCTGGACCAGTTCATAACCCAGTACGCCTTGATTGATTCCTACTACAAGTTTATCCGCCGCAAGACAACATACCCCTTCGTTGAAAAACGCGAGCTTAAACCCCGCGCCCGGATTCCCGGCAAAGAGTATGACGCCCAGAACACTTTTCTGGTGCTGTTCGTGGAAGACAGCATCCCGGCCGCGCACAAAAAGTACATTCGCTTTTTCGACGTCAATAAAACCACCAAAGACAACCTGTTGCATACCGGGGCCTTGCCCCTGAATGAAAAATTCGACCGGAACCAGAAAAACCTCGAATCGGTTCATTTCAACAGGTTCATCGAAAAACTGCTGCCCATCGATTACGCCCTGCTGGTCCAGCGCAACCCGGCCAGCCGCGCCCGGGACAATTACCAGTTAAGCCATTTTCATGTCCGGGTGGATTGGCCCATTGCCGATGCTGCGGAAAGCCTGGCCACCAGCCTGCGCTACATATCTAAAGACCTTTACGAGCGGGGGGACAAATGCGCCGAAGACATTCAAAAGAAGTTTTTCGAGTATTACGGGGTTCCGGTGATGGTCGGCGGCCGGCGCACCGCGGCCATTGTGGCCGCCCAGTACCTCAAGAGCATCCCCTGTATCTCCACGGTGTACGTTGGTTCCAGTGAGTCCCGGGCGTTGATACGCATCTCGGAGCGCGGCGTGTCCAAAATGGTTCTCATGGAGTTTTCCCGCGATGAGGTCGACCAGATTGCCCTGGAACACAACATCCGGCCGCGAACTTTTAGGAAGAATTATGTGGCCATCAAGAGCAAAAATAAAGATTTGTGCATCTTCCAGGCTACCTACGCCTACACCGATCACTCCCGTCCGCCGGATGACTTCAAACTGCGCGACCTGAAACCGGATCTGAACTGGCTGTCCGTGGGCGGCCAGCACCTCATACCCAAGCCCGGGGTCTGGAAATATCCCCCCCTGCCGCTCAATGTGATTTATTCATAGGGAAGCAATTTAGGTATAAGGTATAAGGTAGAAGCCTGGGGGTAGCAGGTAGCGGCAATTCGAAGTTTTCGCCCCACCCCTAATTCCACTAGATCAACATTCTAACGTGGCCTGCTTGCTAAAGCTCCCGCATCATGGCGATTTCATCGCAGTCGGGGAATTTTACGCAGATCATGCAGTCGCTCCAGATTTTGAGGGGTAGCAGGGAACGGTCAACCTGTTCGAACTCAAAACGGGTGAAGAAATCCGGTCGGTAGGTGAGGGCGAAGAGTTTTTCGATCCTGAAATCCATGGCTTCCGCAATGGCGGTTTCGGCCAGGCGGGTGCCGATCTTGCTTCCGAGATGATCCGGGTGAACGGCCAGGCTGCGGATTTCAGCCAAATCCTCCCAGCAAAACTGCAGCGCGCAACAGCCCACGACACCGTCTTCAGGCGTCACATAGACGTAGAAATCCCGCACGTGATCATACAGCTCGCTCAACGGCCGGGCCAGCAATTCACCCCTTTCTCCGTAAATCTGGAGCAGGGCGTGAATGGGCCGGATGTCTTTGACGGCGGCTTTGCGTATCATGGTGCCTTTCATACTGTACCGTCGCGCTGTATGCAAGCTCTAAACCGGCTGTTTGTCAGTCTGGTTTGAAACTGCATATCCAGCGGCGTTGGCAAATGTTTCCAGCTGTTTTTCCAGAATAGCCGGGAAGGCAAATCGGTAGCGATAGCTTTCAGCGGCCCGCCGGCCCATCGTGCGGGTAAGCGTAGGGTTTTGCAGCAGCGTAGTCATGGCCTTGGCAAGGGCAGGGACATTTCCAGGTGGCACCAGCAGGCCGGTTTTTCCGGAAACAATCAGCTCTGGGATGCCGCCCACGCGCGTGCCGATGGTAGGACGGTTGCATAAACCCGCCTCCACGATCACTTTGCAGAATCCCTCATGTAGGGAAGGGACGACCAGAAAGCGGTGTTGGTGATAAGCCTGCAATAGTTGTTGGTGGGTGCGGTGCCCGATCAGACGCACTGCCTTGGTCAACCCCAGACTCTGGATCGACGTTTCAATTTCCACTCTCCGAGGGCCCTCACCGGCCACGGTCAGGTTTGCCCGCAGACCTTCCTGATGCAGTTGTGCCAGGGCACACAGTAAAGCGGGTAGTCCTTTTTGTTTTACCAGCCGACCGACAAACAGGATATCGCCGGGCGCATCACCTGCGGCAGAATTGCGGTCCGGCCAAAAGAGGCCGGTTCGTATGGGTGTCGGCAGAATCGACATGCACCTCGGATCGGCACCCAGGCCCACAAGATCCTCAGCTAACTGCCGGCTTACCGCCTTGATCCAATCGGCCCGGCGAATCATCCACAGCGAGAAAAGGTAATCGAGATAATAACGCCAGGATTCTCGGCGCCAGGCATGGCTGCTGTAGTAGTCTGAATGGCATTTGATGAGCAGCGGCAGGTGGTAGCGACGTTTGAGCAGGTACCCTACCAGGCCGCCCCACATGGGATCATCCGCATGGATCAGATTGTACCGCTGCCGTTGGTGCAGCTGGTTTGCCATTCTAAGGGCGTCTTTGAAAAAATGAAGCTTGGTCCGCGAACGCGTCGGATGGATGGTGAAATAAGGGCGCACGTGCCGGGAACCCAGGTTCCGGCCGGCCGGCGAATACACGATGTGGTCTATGTGTTCCACGTGTTTGGCAGAGGCCCGGTCGACCTCCAGGGCACTGGCGAAATTGGATGCCAGGGCCCAGTCAATTACCCGGATGCGCAGGATGCGCAGCGGCAACTGCGTTTCAATGCAGTTGCGTTCAGCTCTGGTCACCCTGTCAGAGGGCTTGTCTCCCACCGTTGTTGGTAGCGCTACGGCGGGATCAAAATCAAACTGAGTAGATTCAACCAGACTCTGACGTTTTTTAAAAAAACGTTCTATGGCCGCCCAGGCATATGCGCATCCGCTATATAAATAATAAAACCAGTGCCATGCCACTGACGGCAGTATCCAGGCCGGCCCCTTGCGGCGCAGCAAAAACAGATACCAGTCCATATTCAGGAGCAGCAGCAACCCGACGGCCGCCAGGCTGGGCCACAGGGAAAGGCCGACTGCCGCTGTCGGCAATCCCAACAGGCATAGCAGGCCGGCAAGTAGAACGCTTAAGCGGTAGCGCGGGCGCAGGTTCAGATCGTTGACGGATACGCGTGTTTGCAAGATCAATCGCGACCAGGGCAGGGCCCGGTTGAAAATATCTGACTGGAGCAGACTGACCAGAGACCAGTGTTTCAAGTGGGTTGCCAGAAGGCCTTTGTCAAGGTAAGCCTGATGCCCGCCGGCAATCAGGCGGTAGCCCAATTCAATATCCTCAACGGCAGGTTGCCGATAGATCTCGTTGAACCCCGCCATTTCCTCAAAGACAGGTCTGCGGATTGCTCCACACCCGGCCCAGAATGTGGTGGCCCGCGGTCGGGCCTGTTGATGCATGAAATGGTGGAACAGGTTTTTGTATTGCGAGAAAAAATTTTTTTCCGGGGGGGCGTCATCGTAGGAACCGAAACAGGCGACCATTTCGAGATGATTGCTAAAGCGGGCCCGGATCCGGCCGAGTGCATCCGGGTGCACGGCAACATCGGCATCCACAAAAAAAAGAATATCGCCCCGCGCCCGGCGGGCGGCAGCATTGCGGGCTGCCGCCGGGCCAACGGGTTGCGGGAGCTCGATAACTGTCGCCCCGGCCAGTCGGGCTGCTTCCGCGCTGCGGTCGCGACAGCCATTGGCCACCACAATGATTTCTTCCGGCTGATTGTCGCCATTCAGCAAGGCGCGCAGGCAATGGACAAAGGCCGTGCCGCCATTGCAAACCGGGATGATGACGGATATGGGGGCTGCGGGAGAAAGGCTTCCAGCGTCGGTTGCACCCATCAGTTCCCACCTGACGATGGCTGCGGCGTTTGCGAAAGCGCCCGCATCAGTCTCTGTTCATATAACAGCTCCACGCCGGGGTAGGCCATCTGCTTGGCCTTTTCAAGGAACGTGCGGGCAGCAGTGAAATTTCCGGAAAAATAATAGTCCACGGAAAGAAAGTAATGCTGGGCGGCGTTGTGCGGATTTTGGGCCAATCCTTTCAGGCGCAGGTCAGCCGCTTTTTCATATTGTTTTGTGCGGGTGAACACGCCGGCCAGGCCAAAGTAGTATCCGGCTTTGTCCGGTGCCTGGCGAAGGGCCTTGCGATAAAATGATTCGGCTTCGTTGAACTTACCCTGCGCAGCCAGTGCTTTGGCCAGGTTGGCCAGGCCATTGCTGCGTCCGGGGTGGGCACTGACAACCCGCCGGAACTGTGTTTCGGCGTTTGCATAATTACCGGTCATCAGATAGTAGCGCCCCAGGTGATTGTTGGTATGGTAGTGATCCGGTTCTATGGCCAAAACCCGTTCGAACTCCCGGCGGGCTTCATCGAGCCGGCCCAGGTGCAGGAGACACAATCCGCTGTTGCTCAAGGCGGCCACGTAGCCCGGTCGCAGTCCATTGGCCCGGGTAAAATGGGAAAGGGCATCTTTGTAGCGCTCCTTGTGGATGAACGCTACGCCGAGATTGTAGTGGTATTCCGGTTTGTGCGGGGCCAGCTTTACAGCCTCCTGCTGGTAGCGGATAGCCTTTTCCAGATTGCCCTGATCCTGCCAATAGATGCCTAGATTGCTGCGGGCGATGGAACTGGAAGGATTGACCGCCAGGGTGTTCCGGAAAAGAGTCAGGGTGTTTTGCCAGTGACCAGCCTGTTGAAGGGCAAGCACTGCCAGGACGACGATCCAGATGGCAATAGCAAGGTGGTACGGCTTCTTCAACCGCGGCCAACGGGCGTAGAGGGCGGCTGGTCCCCAGGAAAGAAAGATATAGATACCGATGAGGGAAAGATACCCGTAGCGGTCGGCTATGCGCAAGGGTCCAATAAAGCCGGCCACGGGGAAAAGGACTATCAGATACCAGAACCAGCCGACCAGCAGGTAGGGGTGCCGTCGATACCAGCGGATCACAAGGTAACTTATAAGAAGGATACTGACAGTGGAAATAATCGAAAGCCAATAGGTAACCCGGGCAGTTGCCGGATAAGGCGTCGCCAGATCGACCGGATAGAGCATTTTGGATAAATAGACCAGATAGGCACTCGCACCCTGGTGAGCATGGGCCTCCGTGTTGAGCAGCAGGGGGGTAAAGATCCGGGTGGCGACAATCGCGTAAAAAGAAGCCAGGCCGACCACCGTTGAGATCAACAGTAGGGGAACCTTTTCAAAAAACAGTCTAAATAAGATACTGCGACCAATAGGTTCTTTCACTGCATTCTGATCTGAATTAGCATGCTTAAAGCGACCCAGCGGCCAGAAGTCGAGCAGCAGGAGCACCACCGGCAGGGTAACAGCCATTGATTTAGACAGGACAGCCATGACAAAGGCCGTCAAAACGGCGGTGTAGCGCCAGAATCCCGGACGTTGCGTGTAAATGGCATAGGCATGCAGGGTGACCATCCAGAAAAACGCGCACAACAGGTCTTTGCGGTCGGCTACCCAAGACACATTCTCGACATGCAGGGGGTGTACCGTTAACAGCAGGGCCACCAGAAGGGACGGAATCTGCTGGCCGGTCGTCTTTACCAGGAAGCCAAACAGCAGGAGCGCGGTCATCAGGTGCAAACCGAGGTTGACCAGATGGTGCCCAGCGGGATGCATACCGAACAGTTCGACATCCAGCATGTGGGAGAGCCAGGTGACGGGGTGCCAGTGTTTGGACACCAGGGCCGTGAAAGCCCACTTAAAACTTTCGAAGGTTAGACCGGATTGCACCTGAGTGTTCTGGGTAATATACTCATTGTCATCGAAATAGACGAACTCGAAACGGTACACCTGGGCGTAGACCAGGATGCCGCTGGCGATAATCAGCAGTACAGCTAACCAAAGCCTTAAGGGTTTTCCAGTCTGGGCAAGGGGGGACAAGGTATCGGCTGTTCTCCAGTGCAGTGTCCGGATCTGGTTACATTATCCAAAAATCTGCGGCCAAGATGATAAAAGCGTGCCGGCGACAACCGGCACGCTTTATGGTTTAATATACTGCGAAGGTTTTTAAAAGCGTTACTTGGTACCTTGGAACCCTACCACGGCGGCATCGCCGCTGTATTCCATGCCGGCTGTGCCACCAACGGCAGCTCCGTTATCGAAAACACCCAGGGTGCCCCTGCCGGTATTAGCGCTCATGCCGCCGATCTGCATATCCACGTTGGACGTGTGGAAAAGGTCGGCCTCACCATTGGCGTCGAAAGTGATGGCTCCAGTTTGGAAAATATCCACCCTGTTGCCGGAGGAATCCTGGGTTAGCACCTTGAAATTTTGTGCCGTGGGGGATCCCAGAACCAGGTCGGCTTCCATGGTGCCCGTCAGGATGGATTTGGTGCCACCCATCTGCAGGAGGCCCCAGGCGTTGCCGGTATAGTGCCCTGATATGCCTGCGAGGTTTCCTAGCGCTTCTGGCGTTGGTCGATTGCCATGAACATAGACCCCCTGGAGCATGTAGGTATAGGATCCCGAATCGGACATGAAGGTCATGGGAACCTCCCAGAAACCCCATTCCTGAAAAGCATTGAATCCGATTTCAAAGGCTGTGACCGGAAGGTTCAGGTTGGTTGCCGCGCCTTCAAAGGGGGTATCCACTTTATCGAGAACCGGTTCCAGACCGGGCTGGGGTGGGGGGGTGAAATGCGACCACATCCCCGCCGCCCGTGACAGCCGTACCGACGATGCCGGGTGGCACAGGTTCAGGTTCGCCGTCGTTGTCGTGATTGTGGCGTTTTTGAGCATGATACACCTCTTCCGGCCAGGGGGAGGGTGACACGCGTGAAAGCAGGGCTGAGAAATAGCCGTAGTGCTCGAAGGGGCGTTGCCCACCTTGCTGGGTTACTTCGTCTATAGGGGGTCTTGGATCATATATGGGTGGTTCGCCACCTCCTTGGTCACCATTGTCATCATCATCGATGGGAGTCGGCCCAGAGCCGGTTTCGTTGTTCAGGGATCGGCTCACGTTCGGGTCGGTGGGTGTAACAGCAGGCGGACCGGCGGGGCCTGAAGTGCCGGTCTGGCCGGTGTTCAAAGTCGTAGTAACGCCGCCGGATTTAATAAATCCGATGCCTGCTTCCATGAGCATGACGGTTAAGGAATCTGCGCTGCCGTTAGCCGCCAGCAGGTTGCTCAGCGGCATCCCGGAAGCATCGGCCAGATACAGCGGCTGACCCATAGACCATAGGTTATCGGTTTTCTTTTGTACGATGAGACCGAATTTGGTGCCTCGGACCCCGCATACCGCGGTGGGGGTCGTAATCTGAGTATCCACCTTGTTGTATTTCATAAGCCGCATGACATAGAACATGGCCTTGCCGCGCAGCATGTTCATTTTGGTTCTTTTTACCCGTTTTTTGCGGTCATCCACCAGTTCATCCACCCGGATGTTGGTGTCGGCGCCCATGTTGACAATGTCGGCGGTGGTAAAACGAATCCGGACGCGACTTTTTTTCAGCGTGAAAAGTTCATCGTGGGCATAGAGGTTGTCGCCCCGGGCGGCAAAATAGACCTGGGGAGAGTTGCCGTGGCGCACGAGCAGATGGCCGCGCAGGGTGCGCACCCTGCCGATCGGGACACCCTGTCCACGGATGAACTTATTTTCGATAGTCAACCCTCGCAATTCTTCCGGCAGTTGGTCGGTGGTTACCCCCTGGCCCCGGGCGGCTAAGGCAGGCGTGCTGGCCAGAAGGACAATTGCCAGGGCCGCACAGCTTAGAATAATTGATATGTTATAAGTTGTTCTCATAAGACACCTCCACGTACCATCAGAACCTGCACCCCAGGGTGATGGTATGGGTCGTTTTATCCCAGGTATATATGTCCAGGCTTGACTGGTTGTCGGTATAGGCAAAGATATAGGCCGCATAGAAATATTTTGCAAAGGGCTGGCTGACGGACGCCGTGTAGTAGTTGCGCGTGTCGTGGCGCATCTGGTTAGGGTACGGAAACGGCTGTTCCTCGGCGTAGTCCCGCTGGGTCCACTGGTAGGCCAGATAAAGTTCGGTTTGAATTGGAAAGCGGGTGAAGTAACTCAGCATGGCATAGGGCGCATAATAGGAAAACTGGTGGCTTTTGGCTATGTGGTGATCATAGCCCAGCCGGCCGGTCAGGATGTGGCGCCGGTTTTGGAAATACAGCGTCGGGGCCAGCTCTATAATGTTCGAGATGTTGTCCAGGTCGGCGGCCCGGCTCTCCTGGTAATAGCGTTCATCCTTGTAGGTATAGGCACCCCGCAGACTGAACATGGGCGAGAAGAAATGTTCGTAACTGGGGTCCACACTCATAATATAGGAGAGCCGGTCGCTGCCGTAATAAGTATTGGTGAAGTTGAACGGTACCTTGACAATGTCTTTCCGTCCCGCCCACCAGGGACCGGTGTGCAAGTTGAGCGCCAAGTAATCGTACTCTCCGAAATTGCGATAAGTCTTGCTGTAGATGTTGGCACCGGTATTCCACACGAAGTGCTTGCGGTCCCCCATGTCGTAAAGGAAATTGCCGGTTAAAGTGGCCAGAAAACCGTCATCCCGAATTTTGGTTGATCCAGGGTCCGGGGTCAGGGAACCGCCGCCGGGCAATGTGTAAACGCCGGGTTCTGGCCCGGAAGTGATGTTGTCGTCCCAGATCCAGCCAGCGGTAGCCCGGATATTGTAGTCATATTTGCGCGACCGTTCATCGATGGCCGTTTCCAGCTTGGCGATACTGGCCAGGACCTGGTCCGGTGGATCGCCAGCCTTGACGATATCCAGCTGTTTCTTGGCTGCCTCGTTCTTCCCCATGGCAAAATAGACGGTGGATAACTCCAGCCGCACCCGGTCTAATGACGGGTCGATCTGCAGCATGCGTTCGTACTGCTGCTTGGCCAGTTCGAGCTTGCCGCTCTTGGCGGCAGCGGTGCCGATCCAGAACATGATGTCCATGGTTTCGACTTTTTCAGCGATATCGCGGAAAATCGGCAGGGCTGCCGTGTATTTGCGATCGTAGTACAGTTCCAATGCCTGGCTGATCAGGGCATCCAGGTTTTCGATGTCCTGTTTGCTCATCTGGCGCAGTTTCTTGACCGCCGCCTGGTTTTTGACTTTGTACCCGGGAGGATTGGCGGCCTCATCCGCCTGGACCATCGTACTGCCGGCCAGGAACACAATCAGAAACATCAATGCGAAACTGATCTGAACGGTGCGTGTCAGGGTGAAAGCCTCCTATAATGGTTGCTGCAAGGCGTGTCGGGTGAAGGCAGCCTGGTCGCTGCGGTTGGTACCATTGGCCAAATGGCAAACTGCACTTATAGAAAGCTAAATTATTGACCTTGAATAGTCAATATATTATCCGTTGGTCTTTCACCGCCGGCTGTCCCTATCAACTTGCGTGACCGGGTCCTTCCAGGTGAGGTCAGTCAAGGTAAAAGAATGATAATACTCGAATAGTCAACCCAAATGGTTACTTTTATGAAGTATACTCCATCAACCAAGTCTGCTGCTGACACGGCAGGGGACCATGGCTGAAGCGCCTGTCATCGTCATAGGCGCCGGGCCGGCCGGACTGGCCGCAGCAAACGAATTGGTCGCGCTGGGTATGCACCCCCTGGTACTCGAATCAGGGGCCGAAGTGGGCGGAATTGCCCGAACCGTCACTTACAAGGGGCATCGGTTCGATATTGGCGGCCACCGGTTTTTTACCAAGATAAATTCTATCCACGCGCTCTGGCAGGACATGCTTGCGGATGACTTTCTTGCGGTCCAGCGAAAATCCAGCACCCTTTACAACGGCCGCTTCTACACGTACCCCCTCCGGGCAGCCAATGCATTTAAAAACCTGGGAATTATTGAAAGTTCCCGGGTGGTTGTGAGTTACCTTAAGGCCCAGTTATTTCCCAACCTGGTTGATGACACGTTTGAAAAGTGGATGACCAATCGGTTTGGGCGCCGTCTATTCCTGATGTTTTTCAAGACATATACCGAAAAGGTCTGGGGGCGGCCTTGCGGCGTTATCCAGGCAGATTGGGCCGCACAGCGCATCAAGGGCCTGACCATGCTGTCGATCGTCGCCAAGGCTTTTTTCGGGGCCGGATCAGCCAAGACGTTGATCGACAGTTTTCACTACCCGAAAGCCGGGCCGGGTATGATGTGGGACCGCTTTCGGGAGGCTATTATCCGGGCCGGCGGCCGGCTGCAAGCAGAATGTGTAGTCACCGGTTTGAGGCATCACAACGGCGCTATCACGTCTTTACGGGTAGGGGATGACCGAGATAGCAAGGATGTGCCTGTGGATCAGGTCATATCAAGTATACCGATTACCGATCTGCTTAGCGCCCTGGAACCGGTACCCCCTGTTGAAGTACTGACAGCCGCTGAAAACCTGTCTTATCGGGCCCTTGTGATGGTTGGCTTGATCCTGAACCGGGAAAATCTTTTTCCGGAACAATGGATTTATATCCACGATTCTGATGTGATCGTGGGGCGCATCCAGAATTTCAAGAATTGGAGCCCGGAGATGGTTGCCGATGGTCGCCAGACCAATATCGGGATGGAATACTTCTGCGATGCAGGGGACGCATTCTGGAACCGACCAGACGAAGCGATCATAGACACGGCCGCCCATGAGCTCGAAAAACTGGGGCTTGCCGGTCGTCATGAGGTTGTGGATGGGTTTGTCGTCCGGCAGGCCAAAGCCTATCCGGTCTACGATCAGGGGTACCGGCGTCACCTTGAAATCATTCGCCGTTATCTTGACGGATTCGAAAACCTGCAGACCATTGGCCGCAATGGGACCCACCGCTACAACAACATGGACCATTCGATGCAGAGCGGCATACTGGCTGCCCGAAATATACATGGTAAGCAGTACGACCTGTGGCAAGTAAACGAGGAACCCGCATATAACGAAGAGCTGGACGACCGGGTTTTAGGCGGACTGGCACCCGATGATCTTGTAACCCAGGTGTTTACCCGCATGGATAAAAGTGCCTTTGGGGCGGCCGCAGGGGTGACCACCGGTCTGATTATCAGCCTGGCCACCTTGTGGCTGGTTATCAAGGGGGGGATAGTGGTGGGCCCTAAGATGGCACTCTTGTCCCAATATTTCTGGGGATACACCGTTACATTTACTGGGGCGGCCGTGGGTTTTTTTTATGGATTGATGATCGGTTTTTGCGGCGGCTGGGTGTTTGCGGGCTTGCGAAATTTCTTGCTGGCATTCTACCTGTTCAAAATTCGCAAAACGGCTGAATACAAATCGCTTAAAGATCTGCTGGACCGTATTTAATGATTTGCCGAGGTAATCATGGAAGAAACCAAGACAAACCAGGAAGATCAATCGAAGATGCTCATGGCCCGGACCATGTGGTTGAATACCCGGATCATCGCGCTGTCACTGGGGCTCGTTTGCGGCGGAATTATCTTTATCGCTACGAATTGGCTGGTCATCAAGGGCGGTGATCCGGTTGGGCCCCATTTAAGCCTGCTGGGGCAATTCTTCTGGGGCTATACGGTGACCTTTGCCGGCAGCCTGATTGGCTTTGTCTACGGCTTTATCGTCGGTGTGTTTAGCGGCGGGTGCATCGGTTGGATTTACAACAAGGTCGTCGGTTTAAGGCAACGGCAGTAGCCGGCAACACCTGGTAACAGATTATGATAGGGGCTCGCGGCCTGAAATTCCCTCTGCAGGCAGTCATTGTTCGGCGACCGGCCCAATGCGCCGGTTCCAGCGTGTCAATATCCCGAACCATATTGTCGTCAATAGTTCCCGGTTCTTTCTATGCGGTTTATAGAAGAACCAGGTGTCGATAAACCGGCATCCGCGCCTGCGTTTGGCCGGATACATCAGACGATCGAAATACAAGTGCTTTTGCCCCTTCGCGATGGCTCGGCCGATCGGTTCATAAAAAAAGAGATTGAAATAGGAGTGGTCGTTTCCGGCCGCGGCATGATCGACGCCTACAAAGGCGACATGTCCTTCCGTGCGGCTGCTCAGTTGAATGCTGACGCCATGTAGATCATCGCCGCGAAAGGCACCATAAATCTCTACCATCGTTCCCATGCAATCTTGCAAAGTAGCAAAGAAGTCCCGGTTAAACATGAACGGGACGCCATTGTGACGCCTGCTGTTGAGGTCGAGCAGCGCCAGCAGGCGGGGCCCCACTGCAGACGGATCCGTGATAGGGCGAATGTCAACGCCTTTTCGTTTTAGCCGGTTCATCTCCTTTTTAACATTATCACGCATGTGTTTTCCGTGCCGTTTGAGATCCAGCAGGTAGTCGTCAAAGGTTTCCCACGGAATGTCCAGGCAGGACTGCGGTAAGTCATGGGCATGCAAATAATGCCGGGCCTCCAGTTCCTGAATCAAAAGCCTCTCATTTGATGTGATATTGGTAAAAGCCAACGCAAGGCTGCGGGATCGGGCCTCTTTTTCAATATGATCCAGAACGGCGGCGACAAGAATCTGCTTGCGTTCGCCTTCAACAGCACCTGATAGCAGGATATGCCGACCATACGCATATAACGGGCAACAGACCAGCAGCGGCATGAAAGACAGCCCAAGTCTGTGCGCCGGCTTTTTCAAACGGCCCAACACCATATGGTCAAAATCACCGATGACGGGGCCCTTGTCCGCTATGTAGCAAACTGCAGCGCCTAGCAGGTGGCCGCTACTGGATTCGGCCGTGACATACAGGGGGCGGAGGCGGCCATTGAAGGTGAGTTCAACCGCACGCAACCAGCCGGTACCGGCCATGGGGTTGTCGCCGGTCATCTGATCCCATTGGGTATGGTCGATCCGATCAATTTTACGGTAGGTGCAGAGTTCGATGTCGGCCGAAAGTTTCATATTATTGACGGATAGTGTGTTTGAAGTGACGGCTGTTGCGGGACACGGACCAGCGTCCGAACAGCTGTATATAGAGGCCACTGTCTACTATGCGGCTATTCAGCTTTTGCTTGAAACGGATGGCTGCCCGGTTGAACCGCTCCGTAAAGCTGTAAAGCCGGAGCCTGCCGACCCGGGCCAGTTCTTCGTACAACCGGTACCGAATGAAAGGGGCTACCCCCATGCCCCGATAGGCTGCGGCGGTATGGGCGTCGTACAGATAGGCTTCGTCGTCTGCCAGGCGGAAGCGGTAGCCGGAAAAATCACACCAGGTGAGATTGCACCAGGTAAACGCCACAATCTGGTTTCCATCCTCGACAGCGAGGCACAGATCCCCCTGGTCGAGCCGGGCGAGCATCTCTTTCACCGGGGTGTTTCTATCCGGGAGGTCAGCAATCCGGTGCATATCCGCGTGTTCGAACCAGTCGACTGTATAGGTCTGCAAATGGGGCAATTCGAAAGGATTGGTATCCGTAAACAAGCCTTCCTGCATAATATAAAAAGGCTGGACGCGTATGCTGAGTACATTCAGGCTGTGGTAGAGGATCTGCAGCGGTGCATCGTGTTTCAGTTTTGCATCTACGTAAGTGAGGTAATTTTTTAAACGGGTCAACATGGTCCGATCGCTTCTGGCGGTTTGGCAGGTGCGCGGTGACCTGCGTAGCAATAGACCGGCGGATATGGTATATCCCGTAACGGCCACTTCGTGCTCATCTTACACCAGTGGAGACCAGGCTCACAACCATGATTTCCGATAAAAGATATACCGGAAGACTACCTGGCAAATAGACGCAAGATGAAAACCGGGCAAACATATTGGGAACATGCGGCCCAGGTGCTGCAGCAAAAACCGCCGGATCGATTGTGGCGCCGGCATAGTGATGCCCTGGACTCCCTGTTGCTAGACCGCTGGCTGCCCAGAGAAACAGCCGGCCTGCTTTTAAAGACGGACATGTACGATGAGTCCCTGGGGGCCGGAATCACCCTGCCGGCACGGGCATCCGCCTGGAAGACCGTCGGCATGGACATTGCCGCGGACATGCTCTTTGCAGCGCGGCGCGTATCCGGCCGGCACTGTCTGGCGGCAACCGATATCCGCCATCTGGCCTTTGCCGAGAATTCCTTCGAGGCCATTTTCTCGAATTCAACCCTGGATCACTTCGGATCGGTTGCCCAGATAGTCCGCAGCATAGACGAGTGCTATCGTATTTTAAAACCGGGCGGCCACTTCATCCTCACCCTCGACAACCCCTTCAATCCGGTCATAGCCTTGCGGCAGATGCTGCCCTATTGGTTGTTGGTCAAGCTGGGCATCACGACCTTCTATTATGGCAAAACCCTGGCGCCAGGTCGTTTGAGACAGCTCCTGGTTGCGGCTGGTTTTACGGTTCGTCATATGGAAGCGATTTTGCATTGCCCCCGTATCCTGGCCATTCTGGCTTCCCGGATCATTGATAACCGGGCCCCGGATAACGGCAAGGAACGCTTTCTCTCCGTCCTCAATCGCTTCGAAAAGTTGGGCCGCTTGCCCACCCGTTTTATATCCGGGTACTTCATTGCGGTTTGCTGCCGCAAATAGGATCCCCCTGACTGTTATTCCGCCGCTGCATAAACAGACGCTGGAGATAGAGGGTAACAAACCCCATGGCCGTGGCGAACTGAGAAATCAGGGCCAATGCCAGGCGTATGCGTCGTGCTATGGGGCTCGGGCGGCGGCAATTGTAGATCAGAAGATTTAGATAGAAGGTCATGGACTCCAGCTCGATATACCGCTGTGACTCATAGCGGGCGCGATTCAAATGGTACCGCAGCGTCCCGCGGCCATACCGATAATGCTGCCGCCAGAAAGCTGCCAAGTTCATGTGGTGGAAATGCAACACCATCAAATCTGGCACATAGGCGAGTTTGCCGCCTGAGCGGCGCCAGCGGTAGCAGACCTCGCGGTCATCGCCGGCAAAGGGGTAGCGGGGGTTGAAGCCGCCGATGTTGTGAAACCCGGTCGCTGGAATAATCAGGTTGTTGGAGGTAAAGAATGTGGGCGGGCGCTCGGAATGTGCGCGGCCGGAACAGATGAAGTCGATGAGCGCCTGGCTGGTCGCCGCATACGGATTGGCACGCAAACCATTCACGATCCGCCCGCCGATGATAGCCTGCGGGTGCTGGCGAATGGCAGACTTAATTTGCAACCACCAATTCGGCGGCACCTGGCAGTCGTCGTCTAAAAAAACAAGGTATTCCCCCTTGGCCGCAACAGCCCCGCGATTGCGGGCCATGGAAGGACCGGCTTGCCTCTGGCGCAAGATGGTGAGTCTGAACAACGGGTCGAATTTTTTTAAGAGCCCGTCAATAGAAACAGATTCGCCATCATCTATGACGATAACCTCCGACCGCGCGCGGGGCAGCCTCGCCGCGGCAATGCTGGCCAGGCATTTTTTTAATAGAGCAGGGCGCCTGTAGGTGGGGATGATGATGGAGACAGTCGGCTTTTCCACGCTGTCCTCTTTGGGCCCATAAAAAAAGGCCTGCAAGACAGGCCTTTAAATTCCGTTGCGTATCAGGAGCGCGGTTAGCTCTTGATAAAGAACTGCATCTTGACCGCCCCGAACTCGATGTTGTCGAACTCTTTGAGCATAACCGAATCTTTAACTGTTTCGCCGTTCACCTTGGGTTTGGTCATGCCTTCCACGAAGGCCAGCGAATAGCCGTTGGGGCGTTTGCTGATGGTGGCGGCGGTTTTGCCCATCATCAGGCCGCCGATAACAATGTCGCAGGCGGATGCCTTGCCGATTTTGGTGAGCTTCTTGGTCAGCTCGATTTCACCTTCACCGCCGGCCAGGTAGGACAGCACACCGGTGGCCACGGCGGCTTTCTTGGCGGCCGGTGCGGCCTTCGAAAGCATGTCCTTGTACTTATCCGTGTCCATGACCATGGTCTGGTCCATGTTGCCGGCCGCGGCGGCGGCCGGTGGGCGCTTTTCGCCTTCATTATATTCAAAAACCAGACAATGTTTGCCGATGATGATCTTATCGCCGTGCTTGAGCCAGTGCGTAGTTACCAGTTCCTTATTCACGAAGCTGCCGTTTTTACTCTTCAAGTCGGTGAGCAGATACTCTTCTCCCACGGCATCTACCTTCGCGTGGTGACCGGATACCGCCAGGTTCTCAATGGAGACATCATTACTCTCCTTGCGGCCGATGGTCAGGGACTTACCGGGCTCAATGGGGTATTCACCGAGTTTGTTGTCTTTAAATTTTAACGTCAGCGTCGGCATCTTAGATCCTCTTTTTAATTAAGTAACTTTTTTAAGGGGGACATCAGCCATGAAACCATACCCATGATTCCACCGCTTTGATGTTTGATGGCGTTGACTTTCAAGGTAATGACCGTAATGTTGTCGTGCCCGCCACATTCATTGGCCATATCCACCAGGATTTTACAGGCTTTTTCAGGCTTCTCGTTCTCAATGATATCCAGAATCTCTTCGGGCTCAACCAGGTCCGTCAGACCGTCCGAACTGATCACTACCATATCCCCCTGGTAATAGGGGATTTCCGTTATGTCCGGCAGGACTGTTTCTTCGATGCCCATGGCCCGGGTCAGCATATTGCGGTATTGGGCCCCGATTTGATGGGCAGCTTCAGGATCGATGGCCACCTGCTCGGAGATGACGTTGTGGGTCACCGATAGCTGCTCAATCGAACCATTATGGATCACGTAAATCGGGCTGTCACCTACGTTGGCCAGAATCAGGGCATCATCGGTGAAATAGGCCGCCGAAACGGTGGAACCCATGCCTTTGAATTTTTCTTTGCTGGAGGCGACATGAAATACGCCCCGATTGGCCAGTAGAATGCCGGAAAGAAGCCGGTTGGCCTCTTTGGAAAGGCTTTCATCGGCATCTTCAAGCTCCTCAGCGTCTTCATCCTCCTCAAAACGTTGCATATAGTCGCGCAGGGTCTCGACTACCAGTTTGCTGGCTACCTCTCCGGCTGCGTGTCCGCCCATCCCATCGGCGACCACGTATAGATTCTGTTCTTCGTCAATAAAGAGGGAATCCTCGTTGTGGGGTCTTTTTCTGCCAACATCGGTTATGCCTGCAGATTCTATTAAAACCATTTACCCTGGACTCCATTGAAAATACTCTCATCCCACGCGAATAGAGAAAGCCCGACTCTGATGGCCAATCCAGTATAAAGTCGTCTGCATCGCAACCCTTTGCAACCTGTTCTTTATATATAATTGGCGTGAAAAGGTCAAGCTTTTCAACAAGGTCCGAATGCGGTGCCGGAGGATACGGCAACGCCTAAGGTGGGTCTTCCAACAGCAGGATGAGAAAATCTGAAATGTCTCTAACCGGAATCCATGGTTTTGCGATGGGCGATGGCCGCATCCACCTTCTTGCCCAGGGTCCGGAGGTGATTGGCCATTTGCATGGCACGCTGGTAGCGCTGGTCGCGGTCTTTTTCCAGGGCCTTGTCAATAATCGTAACCAAGGGTTTGAATATCTTGGAGTTGATCGTTCTGGGGCTCTTGTGTTTCACGTTCATGATTTGGTGCATGAGTGCCGGAGGGCTGTCACCCTGGAAGGGGAGAGCCCCGGTGAGCATCTGGTAGAGCATGGTGCCGAGCGAGAAAATATCAGAGCGGCCGTCGACCTTTTCCCCGGAAAACTGCTCCGGGGACATGTAAAACGGGGTTCCTTTTACCACCCCGGTCTGCGTCTGCGATGTCGCGGTAATGCGGGCGATGCCGAAGTCTGTGATTTTAATTAGATTGCCCTTTATAAGCATGATGTTGGCCGGCTTGATATCGCGGTGGACGATGCCTTTTTCATGGGCGTAGTCAAGCGCGTCGGCCACATCAGCGCAATAGTCCATCACCTGGCGCATGGGCAGCAGGTTGTCTTTTTTGGTGTAGGGCTCAAGGTCGCTGCCCTCTAAAAATTCCATGGCAATGTACGCCAAATCCTGCTCGTCGCCGGCATCGTAAATGGTCACGATATTCGGATGGGAAAGGGTCCCGGCGCTTTCCGCTTCGCGGAAGAATTTTTCCTTAAGTTTCTCGGCCTCTTCCGCCTCCAGGTCGTCTCCGAAGCGGAAGGTCTTGATGGCGGTTGTGCGGTTGATGCGTGGATCCTGGCCCAGGTAGACAATACCCATGGCGCCCTTGCCGAGTTGTTTGAGAATTTCGTACCGTCCCAGGGTAGGTTTCGTGCCGGTCCCGGTGGCCAGGAGGCCGTCACCGGCTGATCCACCGAGCCCTTCACCGAACACCATGGTTTCACTGGCCTGCATGAGTTTCGCTTTACGTTCTTTAACATCTTTAAACTTGGCATCATGTTCCTCTATATACTCAAAAACGGCAGCAGCCTTATTAAGTTGCCGTTTTCTTTCAAAATCAAGGGCAAGGTTGTAGAGGATGTCCTTGACTTCGTCGTCAACGGGGACGCGACGCAGCTTGTCAAAGGCCATGTCCAGCATGCCCTGGTTTTGAAAGCTCAGCCCCAACATCCGGTTGGTTTCCGCCGATTCTCCTTCGACCTTTTCTTTGCCGGTTTCCGTAACGAAGTATTTAATGCTGACAACGCTGATATATCCCAGGATGAGCTGCAGGACCGGATAGATGATGCCGATCCACAGGCCTTCGAATACGAAAAGATAGGTTGAACCGCCCACCAGCACGAAGCCCAGCACCCAGAACAACAGGCCGGCCACCATGGCCTTGAGCCGGGGCAGTAAAAACGTGATGATCAGGCCCACGACCAAGATCATGACCAGTCCGGCCAGGGCGGCCCAGACCGGCTTGGCGACGAACTGGCCGTTGAGCATGGACCAGATGGTATTGGCGGTGAACTCTCCCAAGGGCATACTGGCATCCACCGGTGTACTCAAAGGATTCATGATGCCGGAGGCCGAGGCACTGACGATGACGAGTTTGTTCTTGAAAACTTGCAGGGGAATTTTATCGTTCAGCACGTCAAAGTAAGAGTAACGGTTGAAGGAACCGGTGGGCCCCTTGAAACTGACCAGGAGTTCGGAAAACGGCGTCATCGGAATTCGCGTACCACCCAGTTGCACCGCATTGCCCAGTTCGGCGCGCATTCTGTTCAGCGGTATATTCAAATAGGCGGCTGCCAACCGGAGGGTATAGGCCGGGATGTATTTACCGTTGTAATCATACAATAGGCGTTCTCGCCGGGCGGTACCGTCCATGTCGTAGGCCAGGTTGATGTGGCCGATACCTTTGGCAGGGTCGAAGAATGCCTCGACCGGCAGGATAATATCGCCGGCCAGCGGAGCAGAAAAACCTTCCGGATTACTGACATTCGGTATGCTGCTGCCGGCCAGTATTTCCGAAAGTCCCTGGTCCGGCGCTACACCCGGAACCGGGGGCTTGAAAAATACCGGCAGGATGACTTTTTCCGAAAACGCAATGGCGTCGGCCAGGGCAGCATCATTGTCCAGCACATTTTGCATTTCGACCATGGCTTCCACGAAAATCTGGCCTTTTTCACCTGTGGCCGCGAGCAGTTCCTGTGCAAACATTTCTTCGAGCTGCCTGAGCGCGGCAATGCCGGGATTGTTTTCGGGTTCGCTGAGGATGAAGTTCAATCCTATGACCCGGGGGCTGCCGGCGTCAATTTTATCCAAACCCGCGGCCACCAGGGCACGGGGCCAGGGCCACCGGCCCAGCTTTTCAATGGTGTCATCGTCAATATCGACCATCACGATATTGCTCGCGCTTTCCGGATCGCTGCGCAGGCTCATGCCCACGTCGTATAATTTCAGATCCAGAGTATCCAGAAATCCGGCCCGCATGACCGCCATTGCCAGAAAGAGAATGGTAATGGAAATTCCGAGAACCAGGGTCGGATGTTTTTTAAAAATCCCCATTTTAACTTCCTTCTATTTTGAGGTCATCGTGTAGGCACCATTCCAGTCTTTGGGCGGAGGTGACTTCTTGTAGTCATTGCACCTGGCCAGCATCGTTTTGCTGGGGCCGCCTTGAGGATCAATATCCAGGGCCGCATTGAAATGGATAATCGCCCGGTTCCATTCCTGGTTACGGTAGGCATACAGCCCCTTGTTGTAGGCGTCGGCCACCGCCAGCAAGTTTTGATCGGTACTGCCCTGGTACCCGAGAATTTCATAGACCGTGATCGGAACCGCCTTGCCGATCACATTGATGGCATCGATCTCGCGGGTGACGATGCTGTCGCCGGCCGCATGCCGGGTAGAGTCGCTGACCAGGGTATAGATGCCATAGATCTTATTGACGCCCTCCAGGCGGGCGGCGGGGTTGACCGTGTCGCCCATCATGGTGTAGTCCATTCGGCTTTTGGAGCCCATGTTGCCGACAACCGCCGGGCCGGTGCACAGACCGATGCGCATATGCAGTTCCGGTTGCCCCTCTTCGCGCCAGCGGGCGCGCATCTTTTCGAGCCGCGCCTGCATGTCAATGCAGGCCATGCAAGCGACTTCGGCCTGGTTTTCCAGATAATTGGGAGCTCCGAAAAAGGCGATGATGGCATCGCCTTCAAATTTATCGACGGTACCTTCGTGCTCCAGGACGACGTCCGTCATCTCCGTTAAAAATTCATTGAGCAGTTCGACCAGTTCCCCCGGGGTCAGCTTTTCAGAAATGCTGGTAAACCCCTGCACATCGGAAAAGAATGCCGTAATGGTGCGCTCTTCCCCGCCCAGGCTCAAGGTTTCCGGTGAATCGATCAGCTGTTTGACAACCGTGGGCGCCAGATAGGATGAAAAGGCATCCTTGATGAATTTTTTCTGGTGACTCTCGGATAGATACTTGTAGCCGGTAATGGCCGTATAGGTCACAATGAGCACCGTCACGGGATAAACCAAGTTTAACACAAGTCCTTGCGAGGAGAACATATATTGGCAGAAAAAGATAAACACAGTGCCCAGGGAAAAGGCCGTGATGCCTCCGGCGATAACGCCGGTACGGGCCAGGATGAATCCCAGGAGAAAACCGGCGATAATAATGGCGATCAGGTCAAAGAGGGCACCCCAGCCAGGGTGGATGATGTAACGGTTTTGCAGTACGCTGCTGACGACATTGGCGTGAATTTCAAGCCCGGGAAAAACACTGCCGAAGGGGGTGACCCGCAGGTCGTAAATACCCACGGCAGTAGCACCGATCATGACAATCTTATCCGCCAGCATCTGGGGGGGGGACGTTGTCATTCAGGATGTCGGTTATGGAAATGTGCGGAAAGGTTTTTTCCGGTCCATGGTAGTTAATCAATACCCGGCCGGCCTCATCGGTGGGAACAGACTGCGTTCCGATGTCGACGGATTCCACGCCGAATTCGGCAACCCGGACGGATAGGGGTTCATCCAGGTAAGCGCTTGCCGCCATCATGGAAAGCGGGGCAAAAAGCTGATCGCGGAACTTGATGACGGCCGGGATCCAGCGCACAACCCCATCGGGGTCCGGAAACATATTGAAATAGCCGGCATAGGGTGTGGCGGTGGCGATCCGGGTAATATTTGATTGCGGCAGGGCGGCTTTTATCATGGGGAGTTGCTGAGCTTCCGGGTTGGCATAGCGTACGAACTTGTAGCCGCCGGGGGCGATGTTTTCCTGGTGAATTTCGATTGTCTTTTCATCCACATGGGAGAGGTCGGACTGGCCCATGTGAAAGAAATAACCCAGGACGACTTTTGATTGCGAGCTTTCGATTGCTCCGGCCAGCAGACGGTCTTCGTCCGACCTGAGCTTCAACTCTTCCAGATAAGCCTGCAGGCGGTTGTCATTAAGCTTGAATTGCCCGATATCAGTCTGGATAGTGCTGATGGCGTTCACAACCCGCTGGTCATCCGGTTCCAGGAAACCGATATCAAAAGCCGTCACCCGCGCGCCGGCCCCAGAAAGCTTGTTGATCAGCTTGGCCATTTTTGATCGTGGCCAGACCCACTTGCCCTCGGTGTTGATGCTTTTTTCATCAATGACGGCCAGCACAACCTGCTGGGAAGCAGGGGCTTTGTCCCGGGACCTGAACCGGAGGTCGAGGGTTTTCAACTCCATGAGATCCAGGAAGGGAATCCCGGCCATATAAGCGACTATGCCGGCCACGGTGATCAGGACAGATAACTTGAAGGGCGATAACTTGAACAGTTTTTTCATAAAGGCACCATGCAGCTTGAACGCCTGGAGACCCTTGCAGAATACCCGTTTGCGTCCGTTCGGTCACCGAGTTTCCTGCGCATCCGAAAGCTCATCAACGGATTGTAACAAAAGTGATTCAGCGCCTGGTGAACGGAAACAAAACCGGGCATTTCCCAAGAGTCTCGCCAGTGCCGAAAGATCGGTTTCAGATTGAAGAAGACACCCGAAAAATGCGGATAGAACTGTTAACCACCCGAAGGTGTTATACTTTTATATTGCATGCTATAGAATAAGTCAACATACGAAGGTCGGCAAGAGCGGTCTGTATGGGGACATTCATTATTCTCCGGCCGGACCAATTGCGGGCCTTACAGAAGACGGTCTACAAAGAACATCGGCAAAGGTAAAATCCGGAGGTGGATATTTTACAGCGTGCGCTTTCGAGCCTCACGGATGGGTGGCCCTAAACAGGGCCGGCACGGCACCAGGAAAGGGGGTATCGGCGGTTTTGCCCGTCTTAGGGTGCAGGTAGCGGCGCCGGATATTGTCCGGGCGGTCAAAATAGGCCACCGTGTCGTCTTGAAAAACGGCCCGGAAGAAATCAATCCAGATGGGCAGGGCTGCCCTGGCGCCGGTTTCTCCCCGGCCAAGGGGCCCGCCATCATCCCTGCCGACCCAGACGCCAGCGGTGAGAGTCGGTGAAAAGCCGACAAACAGGGCATCGCGGTAGGCATTGGTCGTTCCGGTTTTACCGGCCACATTCCGACCGAGCGTTCTGGCCTGGCGACCGGTGCCTTCGCGGACAACACTTACGAGCATGTCAGTCATGATCGCGGCGGCGCCTCGTCGCATGGCCACTTTCTTTTGCCGGGTGTTCTTCCAGAGAATTTGCCCGGAAGCGTCCGCTATGGCCGTGACCCCGAATGGTTTGATGTGGTGCCCGCCGTTGGGAAAGACCGCATAGGCGGCGGTCAACTCCAGTAGGGTTGTTTCCGAGGTCCCCAAAGCCAGGGAGAGGTTGGATTGCAGGGGGGCCTGGATTCCTGCCCGGCGGGCGAAATCTATGACTGCCGGCGGCCCCAGGGCCTCTATCAACCGCACGGCGGGAATGTTTTTAGAAAGGGATAGAGCCCGGCGCAGGGTAATCTCGCCCTTGAAGTCTTTGGAATAGTTCTGCGGCTGCCAGGGCTTATTGGCGGCGCCCTGCTGGTAGACTACCGGTGCGTCCAGTATCAACCGGTCCTGGGAATAGCCTTTTTCAATCGCCTTGGCATATACCAGTGGCTTGAAGGCCGATCCCGGCTGGCGATAGGCATCGGTGGCCCTGTTAAAAGGGCTCTGGGCGTAATCACGTCCCCCAACCATGGCCAGGATTCCACCGGAGGCCCCGTCCAGCGCAACCAGCGCGTATTCCGGATTCAGGTTTGCTACCCGGTTTCGGTGCATTCTTTGTCTAAGACGGTCGAGGCCTTTACTACCCGCCTCATGGGCAGCCTGCTGCAGCCTGGAATTCAGGGTAGTAAAAACAGTTAGGCCACCTTTGTATAGCTGGAACTCACCGACAGCTTCTTCCAGCTGTGGCTTGATATACGCCACGAAATAGGGCGCGGCCTGATTCGCCGGCACCCTGTTTGCAAGGCGGACCGGACTGTTCGCCGCCGCCTGATACTGTTGCTGGGTGAGCAGACCGGTAACCAGCATCTGCTTTAAAACGATATTTCTGCGCCGAATGGCCAGGTCCAGGTTTACCAGCGGGGAATAACGCGAGGGCGCTTTGGGCATGCCGGCGATAAGGGCGCATTCGGGCAGGTCCAGTTCCCCGACCCTCTTCCCGAAGAAGAGTCGGGCGGCGGACTCCACGCCGTAGGCCCCACTGCCAAAGTACACCTGGTTGAGGTAAAGCGCCAGGATCTCATCTTTCGTGTAGCGCCTTTCAAGCTGAAATGCCAAAATGGCTTCTTTGATCTTGCGGGTGATGGTCTTTTTATTTGTCAGAAAAAGAGTCTTGGTCAGTTGTTGGGTAATCGTGCTGGCGCCTTCCACGAATTCGCCGGCCTGGATATCACGTACGATGGCCCGGGCGATTCCTTTTAGGTCCACCCCCCCGTGAGAGTAGAATTTTCTGTCTTCGGTGGTGATCAGGGCTTGTTTGAGATGATCCGGCATGTCTGCAAGGCGGACCGGGTCCCGCCGTTCAGCGTAGAGTTCCGCCAATAGCTGATTGTCGGCGGAATAGATACGGGTTACCGCGGAGGGGGTATACTCTTCGAGGGCGCGAATTTGCGGCAGGTCGCGGGTAAACGCGAAAAAGGCACCGGCCAGGGAACCGAACAGCATGCCGCCCAATAAAACCGCCGCCAGGGCAGCCATTTTGCGATCAAGGAAGGATTTCAGTTGCATTATCAATCATTCTGTATAATGAATTTGGGACTTTCTACTGGACATTTTTTAAAGGGCTCAATTTGCAGAAAGCCCTTTGCCACAGGGGCAACCAACAACTGGAAACAGGAGAATCAGCATGAGCCAGCACCATGACCACGATCATTCACATGGCCACGACCATGACCATCACCACGATCAAGCGCAGCATTCGGACGGTACCCTATCATTTGAAGATAAAATGATCAAACTCCTGGAACACTGGATCAAGCACAACGAGGACCATGTGGCTTCCTACCGGGACTGGGCCCAAAAGGCGCAGTCACATGGATTGCCGGAAGCCGGCGACCGGTTATCGGAAGTGGCGGAATTGACCGCGGGCCTTACGGGTAAATTCGAACAGATTCTGGCAACCCTTAAAAAATAGGCGCATTTACAGGTACACGGCTTGATCCGGGGCTCGGCGCATGCCCCTTTACCACAGCCGGCCGCAAGAATACCCAACAGGACGCGCACACTCGGGGGGGACCATGAATAAGATAAGAAATGCCATGCTGCTGATTGCCGTCCTTGTTCTGATTTCAAGTGGGCCTGTCCGGGCCGTGGGAGTGGCTGAAAGCGACGCCCTGCAGCGCGAGCATGTCGCTGTGACGGTCTATAATAACAACCAGGGCCTGGTTCGTGATGTGCGGACCCTGAAGCTGCCGGTGGGTACCGGGGAACTGCGTTTTAAGGACGTAGCTGCCCATGTCGATCCTGTTACGGTGCGGGCCCGTTCCATTAGTCACCAGGACGGATTCAGGGTCATTGAGCAAAATTATGAATATGATCTGATGAACGCCGATAAACTGCTGGATAAGTATGTCGGGCGTACGATTGCCATACTGGATCCGGCATGCGGCAGCCAGTCCAAACCGTGCCGCGAAGTGGCGGCGCTGCTGTTAAGCAACAATCAGGGCCAGGTCTTTCAAATTGACGGCCGGATTTATCTGGGGTATCCGGGCATTCGGGTGCTGCCTAAATTACCCGCGGCCCTGATTGCCACACCAACCCTCACCTGGAAATATCGCAATAACCTGCGCAAAGCCCAGCAGCTCGAGGTGACCTACCTTACCGGCCAAATGAATTGGAAGGCGGATTACGTGCTGGCCCTGAACAAAACCGACAGCCGGGCCGATCTGTCCGGCTGGGTGACCATCGACAACAAGAGCGGCGCCGTTTACCGCAACGCGGGGCTGAAACTCGTGGCCGGAAGCCCACACAAAGTCCAACCCCGTCCGGACCGGGGCGTTTACGCAGCGGAAGCCCGCATGGCGGACGCCGGCCCACCGGCTTTCAGCGAAAGCGAATTATTTGAATACCATGTCTACGATCTGCAGGGAAAAACCGACCTGAAAAACAACCAGACCAAGCAGATCAAACTGCTGGAAGCCGCTCCGGTGAAGGTTGTCAAATCCCTTCAGGTACGCAGTTCCGGGCGCCCCTTCCGGCGTACCCGGGGCAACCAGGACCAGAAGGTTCCCGTGGCGGTATTCATACAGTTCGACAACACCAAGCCCAACAAGCTCGGCCGGCCGCTACCGGCCGGTATTGTGCGGCTGTACAAAGCCGATGCCGACGGCAGCTATCAGTATATCGGGGAAGACCGCATCGGCCACACCCCGAAAGAAGAGACGGTCAAGCTGCGCGTGGGGGAGGCCTTTGACGTGGTCGCGCACAGAATACAGACGGACTATCGCAAAATAAGCGACCGTCAGCATGAGTCGGCCTGGAAGATTACCCTCAAGAATCGTAAAAAAGAAGCGGTGACGGTCGCCGTCGTAGAGTCGCTGCCGGCCAATTGGCGAATCCTTGAAAACAGCCACCCTTATGAACAAACCGACGCTTTTACCATCCAATTTCAAGTTCCGGTTCCCAAGAACGCCGAAGTGGTCTGCACCTACCGGGTGCGAGCCGGCCGTTAAAGCCTGAATACGAAATAGAAAGTTTGTATAGATAAATTTATATATAGATAACTCATAATATATAAATTTAATTATATTTAATAGTTAGAATGTATTATATACATAGGTATATATATATAAAATTTTAAATAAATTAAATATAATTAAATTATATATATGTTTAATTAATGCGCCTGATAAGGTCCATTTTAGAACAGGATGCGGCCATTGCCAGGGTCACTATCTGTCCCGGCTGGGCCACGCTGGTGAGCTGTCCTGATTCATCCGTAATCCCCTCGATGGCACTGCTTTCAATTTTACCCTTGGCCGGCAAGATTTCCACCTGATCCCCGGTCTGGATCTTATTACGCACTTCGACCAGGGGTGCCCCGGGGACGTCCGCCCGCAGCACCTTCCCCACGAAACGGGCTCCGGGATCTGGTTTGAGGTTGCTAAGGTTGGGGGCCACCTGATCCGGGGCATCGAGAAAGAATCCCGTGCCGTAGCCGCGATTGTTAATCCGGTTCAATTCCGCCATCCAGTCCGGATCGGTTTGGTAGTTGTCCGGATTGGCGTACCAGGCATCGATTGCCTCCCGGTATACTTTCACGGTTGTCGCCAGGTAATGAATACCCTTCATGCGACCTTCAATTTTGACAGCTGCCAGGCCGGTCCGGATCATTTCCGGTATGTGGGCAACCATACAAAGATCATAGGAGTTGAAGATATAAGTCCCCCGTTCGTCTTCGGCGATCGGCATATATTTCCCCGGGCGCTGGTCCTCCACAACCGAATATTGCCAGCGGCAGGGGTGGGCGCATCTCCCACGGTTAGCGTCGCGCTGCGCCATGAAGCTGCTTAACAGGCAGCGACCGGAGTAGGAGATGCACATGGCGCCATGTACGAAGGCTTCTACTTCAATATCGGTGGATGTGGCGATATGGGCGATTTCAGACAGGTTCAACTCGCGGGCAACGTTTACCCGCACGGCCCCCATCTCTTTCCAGAACCGCGCGGCAGCGGAATTGGTCGTGTTGGCCTGGGTGCTCACGTGCAACGGTATTGAAGGGATGGTCTCCCGGGCCAGATTGAATATGCCGGGATCCGCCACGATCACCCCATCCGGCTCCAGGGCACCGATGGCTGCCAGGTGGTCGCGTACGGCCGGTAATTCTTCATCGCGCGGATAGATATTGCAGGCCACATAGAGCTTTATCCCGCGGTCATGCCCGAAAGCGATTGCCTGCTGCATCTCATCCAGGTTGAAGTTCCCTGAAAAATTTCGCAGGCTGAACTCCTTGCCGGCCAGGTAGACTGCGTCGGCACCATAATGTACGGCAATTTCGAGTTTTTCGAAATTACCGGCCGGAGCCAACAGTTCGACTTTGCGCGCTGGATGGCCGCTCATCAGTGTGCCTCGTGCGGGTGCTGCGCGAGCCGCTGCAGCATCTTTTCCAGGCTGATCTCCCAGGGAGGACAGGCAATCCCGAAATTTGTGTCGATTTTGCGGCACGCCAAAGCCGAATATGCGGGGCGGGGGGCGGGCGTCGGGTATTCCGGGGTGGATATCGGGGTCACTGCCACAGCGGGAACCAGGCCGAGCCGGTGACCTGCCTGCAGGATGTGCTGCGCAAAAACGTACCAGGACACTTCACCGGCACCGCAAAGATGATAGGTACCCCAGAGGATGTCCGCCGGACGTGACAAACGCTCGGCGAGGGTGAGCAGGGCGGCAGCCAGATCGGCGGCGTAGGTCGGGCATCCGACCTGGTCAGAAACAACCTGTATTTCCCGTTTCGTTTGACCGAGGCGCAGCATGGTTTTGACGAAATTGTTGCCGTGGTTTCCGTAAAGCCAGGCGGTCCGGATGATAAGGTGCCGATCCAGGCTGTCGCGCACTGCTGTTTCACCGGCGGCCTTGCTTTGGCCGTAAACACTGAGCGGGGCAACCGGATCATTTTCGGTATACGGGTCTGTTTGCGTTCCGTCGAAGACAAAATCCGTTGAGATGTGCACCATGGGGATGCTCGCGGCAGCGCAGGCCACGGCCAGGTGAGCAACCGCCTCCCGGTTAACCGCGAAGGCGCTATCAGGGTCGGTTTGGGCCCTATCGACCAGTGTGTAAGCGGCGGCATTGATCAGCAGCTGCGGTCGGATGTCGGCCACCATTCGGTTGACCTGGACAGGATCGGTGAGATCGGCCTCTTCAATATCGATGCCGACGCAGTCACATGCTTTGTCCGGGGCCTGTCTTAAAAGCTCCCAACCCAATTGGCCCTTTGCACCGGTTACCAGAATTCGCATCGTCATTGCTGTCCTGCCTTGCTGTGCTTTTCTACCTTGAAGGCAATTTGTCCGGGGTCAGGGCGGCCAAAGTCGGCAAGCCAAGATCCTGGGGAGAGATAATGGGGTCGTCCGCGGGCCAGGGGATGTCGATCTCGGGATCCGACCAAAGTACACCGCCTTCATCTTCGGGAGTATAAAAATCGCTGCATTTGTAGGCGAAATAGGCGGTTTCACTTTCCACACAGAAACCATGGGCAAAACCTTCCGGTATAAAAAGCTGCCGGCGATTCTCTTGAGTCAGGGTGATGCCGGCCCATTTACCGTATGTGGGTGAACCGGGACGCAGGTCCACGGCAACGTCGAAAATTTCACCGGTAATGACATACACCAGCTTGGCCTGAGCCCGGTTTATCTGGAAGTGCAGTCCTCGCAAGGTGCCCCGGGTTGAGAAGGAGAGATTGTCCTGAACAAATTCACAGTGAATACCTGCCTCGGCATAGCGTCGCGCCTGATACGTTTCGGTGAAAAACCCCCGCTCGTCCGGGTAAACATCCGGTTCGATGACCAGCAATCCCTCGATGTCGGTGGCGACCGTCTTCAAAGTTGGTACCTCTCGTACTTCAGCATGTTCATCAGGTAGTGGCCATATTCGCTCTGCAGCATGGACTCGGCGAGTTTTTTCACTTGCTCTGCGTTGATATACCCCTTTTGATAGGCAATCTCTTCGATACAAGCGATTTTCATGCCCTGTCGTTCCTGGATAGTTTCAATGAAACTGGATGCCTGCATCAGACTCTCGTGCGTGCCGGTATCCAGCCAGGCAATGCCCCGGCCTAGTTTTTCCACATGCAGGTTGCCGGCTTCCAGGTAGGTGGCGTTAACATCGGTGATCTCCAGTTCGCCGCGGGCGGACGGCTTGAGACCGGCCGCAATGTCGAGCACCTGGTTGTCATAGAAATAGAGTCCGGTGACCGCGTAATTCGACTGCGGATCCTCCGGCTTCTCATCGATGGCAATCGCCCTGCCTTGCATATCAAAAGACACGACACCGTAACGCTGGGGGTCCTTGACCCAATATCCGAAAACCGTGGCGCCTTCCTTGCGGGCAGCTGCCTGGGCCAGGTTTTCCGTCAAACCCTCGCCATAAAAGATATTGTCGCCCAGCACCAGGCAGACGGGGCCGTCGCCGATAAATTCCCGTCCGATGATAAATGCCTGGGCCAACCCCTCGGGGCGGGGCTGCTCGGCATAGGAAAACCGGACCCCCCATTGGGACCCGTCATGCAGCAGGGTTTTAAAAAGCGGCAGATCGTGCGGGGTGGAGATGATCAGGATGTCCCTTATCCCGGCCAACATCAGGACGGCCAGGGGATGGTAGATCATGGGTTTATCGTACACCGGTAAAAGCTGTTTGCTGATGACCCTGCTGATCGGGTACAAGCGGGTTCCGGATCCTCCGGCGAGTATAATGCCTTTCATATTTATTCTCCAGGTGTGCGTCTCACGGGCCCGGGTTGGTGGCCGTCCCGGGCAAGTCTCTTTGGATCAACTCATTAACAGACAATGTGGGGGAACAAAAGGCCTTTTTGTTTGTCCGCGTTCCTGGCCGGCCGGACCTCTTGCTGTATGGCCGGCCGTCTCAGCTTTCTCCGAAGAAGCGTTGCCAGGGTCCAGTTTACGGCGGCGCCGTATTTACGAATTCAATCCGCGCAATAGGCGGCTGTTTTCGCCCTGATCCAGGTCATTAAGAGCGTACTGCAGGGCCGCTTCTACCAGGGCGGATTTATTTTCGATGGGACTTCCGGCCAGTTTGAGTTCAAAAAATTTTCTGTTAAAGCGCTCCAGCAAATCAAGGGAGAGATAAAAACCGGCTTTCTTTTTGGCCACCGCAGCGGCCTTGCCGCCAGTGGCCGTCTGAACCGGATCTAGCCGGGTATCTTCAAAAAAATCGGCCGGGCCGGGGTTATCTGGTTTCATCATCCGTTACCCTCCTGATCAATTTTTTATAGCCTCTGGCGCCGGTGGCGCGTGGATCAAACTCGAAGATGGTCTTTCCCGCGGCCGGTGCTTCCGATAGCCTGACATTGTAAGGGATTGGATCGCAAACCTGTTTGCGAAACAGCTTCAGCAATTGTTTCAGGATCACCCGGCTGTGGCGGGCGCGCTGGTCAAACATGGTGGGTAGAACATGCTTGAGCTGCAGGTCGTCGTTCAACTTCTGGGCCGACAGCAGGTATCCGAAAAACGTTTTCAGCCCCTCGATGGAAGGGCTCTGCAAGGCCACCGGGCAGATAATCTCCGAGGCCGCCATGAGGATGTTTACACTAAGGATGTCCCAGCCCGGCGCGCAGTCGAAAATCAGGTAATCCAACGCACCGTTGCGGGGTGCAAAGCGGCTGCCCAGCAAAGTCTGGCGCTGTGCCCGCGGCTGCTCCCCGAGCCAGTGCTTGAGTTCCACCAGTTTCAGGCCGCCGGACAAAAGCCACAGATTCGGACGGGCCGGGGTGATGCTTTCTTTTTTGGATACCGGGCGCCCCTTATCATCGGTGCCGGTAATGAATTCGTACAGACCGTGGACGGGTTTAACCCCCAGAAACAGGGCGGCCTGGTTCTGCGTGTCGCAATCGACCAGCAGCACTTTGTGCCCCTTCAGGGCCAGGCCATGGGCGAGGTTGACGGCGGTCGTGGTTTTGCCCACACCCCCTTTGGCCATGGATACCGCGATTCGACGCATAAACTTCTTCCTTTCTCGAATAGACGAACAGTACTATTCAAGAACTATACTATTCTTCTAAATATAGCAACAGAAATATTGAATTCAAAAATCGAATGTACTCGGTTTGTTAAGAGGGGGTGTCAATGATTGCCGGGGTTCGGTCTAGATTGCCCCGGCCCCCAAAAAGACACGGAGGAGCCCACACGCTAGGCTCCCCCGCAAAGAAAGGAACTACAATAGCAGGCTTTCGCGGAACCCGCTACTGGTTATACGATCGGCCTGGATTTGAGAAACTTGAGAAATAAATGGGTTTTGCCGGCGCATCATTGTTACTTGCCGGATTGTACTGTCATCCCCTTCCGGGCCGCTTCTTCGGCTTGATTGGCCCGTTCAATGGCGGCATTGGCCCGGGCTTGGGCCTCTTCGGCGTCACGGGCGATCCGCTTGGCTTCATGGCGATGCCGCCGGCGCAGGCTTCTTTTTTTCTGCCGGTATCTTTCCAGGTATTTATTGGCGGCTTCGGTTTTTTCGCGGGCCAGGGCGTTCTCTTTATCCGCCTCTTCGCGGGCTTGGGCGGCAGCTTCGTGCAGGGCCTGAGCGTTTTGCACGTCTCTTTCGAGTTCAGCGTCCCGCTGTTTTTGATCATCGCTAACCTTTTGCCGTTCCAATTCAGCCGCGCTTTTTTCATTATAGCGGATGACGTGCTGCACACGGGTACCGGAAGGTACCGGGCGGTCGGTCAGGTTGATCACGCCGTCATCATCCTGATAGACGGAGATTTCGCCGGCAGAAAGGCCGCTGCCGCTGAAACAGACCACAGTGGTGATCATGATCAGGCGCAAGATCGGGTTTGTCCTACACGGGTGAGTAAACTGCATGGTGGTGATTTACACCAAGATACCAAACGAAGTCAACCGCAGTCCCCTGCAGAAAATCCTTTGGGGCCGAGTAAAGGGTTATGTTACCGGGCGGGCGCGTGTATGCTATCGTTTGTTGAAAATGAGTGTTTTGTGGGAAACGAAGAGAAGAAAGATCCTAGGCTGGTATGAGGGTAGATAGCGCATTATGAGCGGATCTGCGCCTTGGGATAGGTCTCGGATGTTTGGCGGCTTGGCACGACGTTTGTGGAGTCCTTTTAACATGGACCAGGCAAAATAGTCCCAATGCGGTGATGGCTTCCACGGATACCAGGGACGGCCTCCAATTAGATGTCTTGCTTCTAAGCCGCAGACTGTATAAACTTGACCTCAAGCTCTGAGAGCCTATCTTGCGCCTATGGTTGATTCTTATAGATATGAAAGGACCGCATAGACATGGTACCCATGGATGTTACCAAAATGACCCGCCGTTGGACCAGGGTGATGCATGCCACCAACTGGTTTGCAAGCGCGGCCGAATACTGGTTGGACACCTGCCAGAAATCCCTAATATACGCCGACATCCTGCGCAAACGGGGCAATATTTATATTGAGCATGCCAAACAGGGCATGCCGCCGGTGCCGGTTTTCGACTACGAGACGATCGTTGAAGGCCGCGACCTGGAACGCCCGGTAAATTATGCCCTGGTCGCTATCATCGACCGACGGACCAAGAAACCCCGCCGGCTTAAAAGCCGGCCGGAGCGGCGCAAAAAAGGGGGGGGGCGCTCGGGACCTGTCAAAAGACCCATTGTCATTATCGATCCGCGCGCCGGCCACGGTCCCGGTATTGGCGGTTCCAAGCGCGATTCCGAGATCGGCATCGCCCTGGACGCGGGGCATCCTGTCTATTTTATCATCTTCTATCCTACTCCTGAACCGGGGCAGACGCTGGCAGATGTACGCAATGCCGAAGTCCTGTTCCTGGAAACGGTGGCCCGGCGGCATCCCAAAGCTGAAAAACCGGTGGTCATCGGTAATTGCCAGGGTGGCTGGGCAGCCGCTCTCATCGGCGGGTCGCGGCCGGACGTGGTCGGACCCATGGTATTCAACGGGTCCCCGCTTTCGTACTGGGGTGGTGTGGAGGGCGCCAATCCCATGCGCTACCGGGGCGGTTTGTTCGGGGGCGCCTGGATGACCTCTCTGGCCAATGACCTGGGCAATGGCCGCTTTGACGGCGCCCACCTGGTGGCCGGGTTCGAAGACCTGAATCCGGCGAACACATACTGGACCAAGCAGTATAACACCTACACCCGCTGCGATACCGAAGAAAAACGCTATTTGAATTTTGAGAGATGGTGGAATGGCTTCTACCTGATGAATGCCGAGGAGATCCATTTTATCGTGGACAGCCTCTTTATCGGCAACAAGCTGGAAACCGGCGAATTGGAACTGGAAGACGGTACGACCGTTGACTTGAAGAATTTTCGAGACCCCATTGTGGTTTTCGCCTCCCGGGGTGACAACATCACCCCGCCCCAGCAGGCTTTGAACTGGATCGTCAAGGTCTACCACACTGTGGATGAAATCAAGCGCAACGGTCAGGTCATCGTCTACATAGTGCACGAGAACATCGGCCATTTGGGGATATTTGTCTCCGCCAAGGTGGCTAAAAGAGAGCATAAACAGATTATCGGCAGTTTCGACATGCTGGACTACCTGGCTCCGGGGTTGTACGAGATGGTGATCAATGAAACCCCCGTGGCCAGGGGTGATGGGGCTTGTACGGTCCGCTTTGAAGAACGGGATATGGAGCACATCATGGGGCTGGATGACGGCTTCGAAGACGAGGAGGATTTCAAACCGGCGGCCTTCTTCTCGCAGATGAATGACCAGATGTACCGGACCCTGATGAGACCCTGGATTAAAATGTCGATGTCTGAACCCATGGCCCAGTGGATCCGACAGATGCATCCTCTGCGGATGTCCAAGTACCTGGTGTCGGACATGAACCCTTTTATGCTGCCGGTCAAGGCCCTGGCCGAAACGGTGAAAAACAAGCGTCAGCCGGCCCGGCCGGACAACCCCTTTCTCGCATTTGAGAAGGACTGTGCAGATAGCATCGTGGACGCTTTGAACCTGTTTCGTGACATCCGCGACGCCACTCAGGAATTTGTGTTTAAGTCGTTTTATGGCAATGCCTGGATGAAATGGCTGTTCTCTGACCCGGAAGATGCGGCTGCTGCGACAAAAAAATCATCAGGCCAGGAGGCCGACCGGGAAATGCTGGTCAAAGAAGCGGCCAGCGGCGGCTTCGAGGAGGCCGCGATCCGGGTAATCATTGCCATCCTGAGCGCTGACCGGGTGTTTGAACGCAACGAGTACCAAGCCGCCAGGCAGGTGGTTCTGGATAACAAGGTGCTCCGCAAAATCGCCCCTTTTGATTTAAAGCGGATCGCCAAACAGCAGGCCATGATCGTCCAGGCGGATGAAGCCCTGGCGCTGGAGACCCTGCCCCACCTGCTCCAGACCAGGGCCCGACGCCGGGAAGTGCTGCTCATTGCAGAGCAGATACTGGCGGAGGCGGATAACTTCCCCAACCAGGCGGAAGCGGCTGTTTACCAGAAGATCCGGAAAATATTAGACAGCCAAACCGCTGAATGCCGCCTGTAATCCGGGCACCGCTATTTATTTAGAAGATTTGTCCTGGTCGGGTTCGGGGCCACCTGCAAAACGCTTAAATAAGGACTGCAGCGGATTCATCTGCGCTACACCGTCCGGCGTCATCCGCGAAATATCCATGCCCATCCCCAGCCATTGCTTGAACTGCTCATCCACCGAACTCTTATAAGCCAGGTACGCATTGATGGTTTGTTGCAGGTGTTTGTCGAAGAACTCTACAAGCGCGTTATCACCATACTGGATAATCGTATGCAGCAGAGGCGCCGGCAGGAGTACATTCTTCCGTTTGGCTTCTTCCAGCACGATCTGGGTCAGGATGAACGCCGTAACATTTTCCTTGGTTTTCGCATCCCGAACTTCCACCTGACGGCCGTTGCGAATTTGCGCGGCTACCTCGTTCAGGGTGACATATTTGCTCTGCCCGGTATCGTACAGGCGGCGGTTGGCATATTTTTTTAAGAGGATTTTGTCCTCCATGGTGGGGCTCCCTTGGTAGTGGCCGGTAATGTTGTACTGCGATATTTGGTTGCTATCATTGTATAATAGAGATATTCTGGAATTAGTCAATAAATAATTTAGCAAACAATAACAAGATGATAAATACTTACTTAAGGAGAATATGCTGAAAGGGTCCAATAAAAAAAATTGTGCAATGCAACATATATTTCTTGACAAGCCACAAATCGGTACTATAATCGGTCCATATCAAACTGCAACCGAGGCAAGTTCAACACCGGCAAAACAAGACGCCATCTGCCGACCACCCCCCGGTTGTGAACCACCCCCAGCGGGTAAAAACAAACTGTTTAAATGGAGGAAGAGAGATGGACCAGAAAACAATCGCCCTGCAAATGATTCAGTTCAACAAAACGGCCTTTGACAACAGCTTCAATGCCATGTCCATGGTATACGAGCAAAACGAGAAAATGATTGGTGCGTTCCTGGACCAGGCCACCTGGCTGCCGGCCGAAGGCAAAAAGGCAATTACCGATTGGGTCGATGCCTACAGAAAAGGCTGTGCCGATTTCAAAAAGATGGTCGACGACAACTATCAGAAAGTCGATGAGTTCTTCACCGGGTCCGACTAACAGCTGGTGCTATAGCGTTCAATACCCGCATCTATAGAGCAGAGATTCATTTGAAATGACTACCTGGCGGCCCGGGCAGGCCGGCCCGGGCCGTATCAGGCTGGTTCAATCCGGCCCACCACGTTGGGAGACAACGCAAAAGATGCCTAAGAACAGCCACTCCCCCGATCATGCCGCTGCGACCGAAGCGCAGACTGGACAGGATCTCCCGGCTTTCAATCAGTTGGTGAGCGCCTCTCAAAATTACCTGGCCGGACTTTCCCGCTATGCCGCCGATTTCATGGTGCCCTACTTGATATCAATGGGCTATTTTCAGAACATTGAAAAAGTACGACTGGCCGAATCATCCCCCATGGACAGCTTTTTTTCCTATCTAAAGCTGCTGAATTTCAATATGGACATTATGAGCCGCGGCGTCTTCGGAGCTATGCAATCTATCAATGGTTTTAGCAAAACCGCCTTGAACGATTTCTTCACAGCCCTTTACAGCACTGTGTCGCAGATGGATGGCGAAGCGCTTTCCGCGTATGCCGCCCGCCAGGCCCGCTTGATGGATGTACTGGCCAATACCTATCCACAGGCTATTCAGGCAATCGAACCGGAATACGGTTTCCATTTTGAGCGCGGTGATCACGAACTGATCGCGGAAACGGATAGATTTTATCTCTACCAAATTTCACCGGTTGCAAAAAAGACCCGCATTCGTAAGAACGGCAAACCCATACTTATATTGCCGCCTTATGTTCTAGGTGCCAATATTCTCGGGTTTTTGCCGCAGGAGGGCCGCAGTTACGCCCACTGTTATGCCAATCGTGGTATCCCGACTTATATCCGTATTCTAAAGGACATCGAAAGCACCGAAGCCCTCCAGGTCATGACTGGTGAGGATGATGCCCGCGACACGCGCCTGTTCTGTGAGACCATTAAAAAACGCCACGGCCGGCCGGTTACCCTCAACGGCTACTGTCAGGGAGGCTTCTCAGCCCTTTGTAACCTTCTTTCCGGCGAGTTGGATGGGCTGGTAGACGCCTTCATCACCTGTGTGGCCCCCATGGATGGTACCCGCAGCAAGGGGCTTAAGCAATTTCTGGAAAACCTGCCAGTACGGTTCAACGACCTGATCTATGGCACCAAGACTCTGCCCAATGGGAACCAAGTGGCCGATGGCAAACTTATGGGATGGGTCTACAAGCTTAAAAGCATCGAGCAGGAATCGCCCATCGCATCTTTCTACCGCGATCTGGTGATGTTTGCCGGACAAGACAGAAAAGCCATCCAGATAAGCAAAACCGCCGCTGCCTTGAACTACTGGTTGAACAACGAACGCAACGATCTGCCCCTGGAAATTACCCAGATGAGCTTTGCTTCCTACAATGTCCCGATTACCGCCGACGGGACCCTGCCGGTCAAGCTGTTCGGAAAAAAGCTTAATCTCAAACGGCTTCAGGCGATGGGCATACCCTGGCTGATATGCTACGGTGAACATGATGATTTGGTGGAAAAAAATACCGCCCTGGCGCCGCTTGACCATATAGAAGCTGAGGTGACACCGTTTCCCAAAGGACACGTGGCCATGGCCACCTCGTGGTCCGACCCTGAATCCGCCTGCGCCCTGCACACCCGTTTCGGCGAGGGTAACTACCGGGGGCCTGTTCGGTTCCAGCTTGACTTGGAAAAAGCCGAAGCTAAACCGCGTAAATCCAAGCCGCGCCGTAAAAGTGCGGCAAAGAAGAAAACAATCAAGCAGAAAAATGGATAGTCGTTTCCTGGAATTTCTCGGCCACTTTTTTCTCAGCGCCGCCCGTAGTCAGCAAATGTTGACGCAGATGCAGACCTGGATGGGGATTTCACCGCCTGGGAACAAGGAATTGAGCGATTTGTTTCGCAAGTTTTACGGCCTTGGTCCACTGCCGGCGGAGAATGCGGACCAGACAGCAGCCTGGCAAAAGGCCTTTGAAAGTTTCCAGGCCTCGCTGGCAACGTGGTTGGAATTGATGGCGGTGGTTCCCCGGTCGGAATATCAGGCCCTGGAGGAAAAGGTAAAGGCCCTCGAAGAGAAGCTGGCTGACCAGGAGAACACCATCCGCCGCCTGCGGCAGTCCGGACCACCGGACACCGACGCACCGGTTGCGGCCGTGGATGCCTTCACGCGGCTGATGGAAAAACAGGCGGATGAGTTTCAGGATCTTATGCAGAATTTAACTGAGGCCTTTAAATCCAAAGAATAGAAGCGTTTTCAAAACCTTCCCTCGAGCGCAATCTCTGCGTTGAATGATCGGCTTCGGCACGGAGTGCCGGTTTTCAAGCCGTCAGGCGCAACCGTGAGCGCTATCCTTGAAATACCGAAGTATTTGGCTTCGCTGGCACCCCCCGGTTAAAACCGATCATCCGCCTTGATTCTGCGCCCGACTGAAGGTGTTGAGACCGCTTATGCCATCGTTTTGGAAGACGGCTATCGAGCGACCTTTAGGTTTTAGGTTTTTTAGGCGGGCTGACCAGGGCTTCGCCGTCCATGACCACAGTGCCCTCCTGGTTTTCACAAACCGTCTGTAAGCGCAGTCGGTTTTTTTCCGCAATCACTTCAAGGACTTTCACGCTGGCCGTCAGGGTGTCACCGATCTTCACCGGTGCTTTGAACGATAGCGTTTGGTGCAGGTAAATGGTCCCGGGGCCGGGCAGGTGCATCCCCAGAATGGCGGAAACAAAGCCGGCAGACAACATGCCGTGGGCAATGCGGGTTTTAAAAAAGGTCTGCTCGGCATAGGCTTCGTTGACATGGGCCGGATTCAGGTCTCCGGTGATACCGGCGTAAAGGTAGACGTCGGATTCGGATATCGTTTTGCTGACCGCTGCCTGGTCGCCTACCTTGATTTGGTCGATTGTCTTGCCATGTATCATAACAACTCTCCTTTCTGCCACGGTACATTTGATTCTTGCCGGTCGGCCGGGTTCTCTTCTATCAGGTATTTAAAAGCTGTTTCAAAATTATGGGTTAGATTCAGGATCAAGGCGGCTGTCGAATTAACCTGAGGAACATAGGGAATATTGCGAGGATTCAATCCAACGGCCCAACGCCGAGAGTGTGCCTTAGACGCAAACTTAATACCGCTTTTAGAACCAGGAACGATGACTCCAGATATCCTGTTCCAGGCTCTCTTTATCGGCCTGCAGCCGCAGGTACATGGAGGCATTTTCAATTGCCAGGGCACCCTGGTGGGCCAGGGCTTGTACCATGATCTGGACGTCCTCGGGAAATTCACGGGGTACGGCGCTGTAGAGCCGCAGGGTGCCGATGATCTGATCCCTGGATTTGATGGGGGAGACGATCATGGAGACGATACCCTCCTTTTTCATGGCATCCTTGTATTGTACCCGCTTGTCGGTGGTGACGTCGGGAATCACCACCATTTCGCCCTTGAGGGCCTGCACGGCGCTCTTGGTTGGGGCGATCGGCCCCTTGTTAAGGAACTCTTCGCTCAGCCCGCAGCTGGCGGCCAGTTTCAATTCGCCGCTCTCCCTGTCCAGTAGACGAATCGCGGCCCCTTTCAACCCCAGGGCTTTAGAGATATCGTCGGTGAGGTTGCCCAGGATCTTCTTGATGTCCAGGCTGGAATTGATGTCCGATGCCAGATCGAGAAAGAGCAGGGCGTTTTTCTGCAGCCGGTCCACCAGACGGGCATGCTCGATGGCCATACCGCCCTGGTCGGCCAGGGCGGATAGGAATTCGATTTCTTTTTTGGTGAACTTGCGGATTTCGTTGGTATACAGTGCGAGAATACCGATGACCCGGTCCTTGACCGTGACCGGTACATCCAGAATGGAGGATAGGCCCTCGGCCTTCTTCTCGGCATGATTTTCCACGCGGGAATCGGTGGTACAATCTTTGATATAGAGATGGCCGCCTTTCAATACCGCCGCCACGATTGTTTTGGCACTGATCGGTTTGGCGTGCAGGTATTTCTTGGACAGCCCCTTTTGGGCGACAGGGATAAAAATGTCGTTTTGACGGTCTTCCATAAACAGGCACGCGGCCTTGGCGTCCATGCTGTCAACGGCGCTGGCCACGATCAGATCCAGCAACTTTTCCCGGGACAGGGTCGTCCCGAACGCCTTACTGACCTGACAGATTGCTTTGAAGAAATCTTTGGTTTTAGCCATGGATGAACTCCTGTGTTAGGATTTGCTCTGGGTTTTTTTGGGTTTCTTTTTAGGCGCTTTTTTCCGGGCGCCGGTTTTTTTGCGGGCACCGGTTTTTTTCCGAGCCGCGGTCTTTTTTGGCGCCTTCCGGACAGACGGCGCATCCCTTTCTAAGAGCCATTTGGCGATGCGCGGGGCAAACTCCCGCTGGCATTTGGAACTGACATAAATGCCGATGTGGCCGGTGTCCAGGCAGACGTCGGTAGTGTCCCGGCTGCCCACGCGTCCGGTTAAGAGTTCGCAGGCCTCCGGCGGCACCAGGTGGTCAAACTTACCATAAAAGTTTATCAGTGGCATCGTGACGTTTTTGAGATCTACCCGGTTTCCGCCCACCTCGAGCTTATTCTGGATCAAGAGGTTTTTCTGGTAAAAATCCTTGATAAACTGACGGAATGTCTCACCCGGCAGATCAGGGCTGTCGAAGATCCACTTTTCCATGCGCACAAAGTTTTCAACGAACTTCTTGTTGTCCATATGCTCGAAAAATCCCACGTACTTATCCAACATCAGCCGGGCAGGGTTCAGCAACAGAAAACCAAAATTCATCACGTCGCCGGAAATATTGGCATAGGCATCGACCAGGCGGTCCGCGTCGACACCTTTCATCCAGATGTGCAGAAGGCCCTTGTCTGTGTCGAAATTGGTCGGCGTAACAGTGGTCACCAGGTTTTTCACCTTGTCCGGATGCAGGGCCGAGTAGATCACGCAGAAGGTGCCGCCCATGCAGATGCCCATGAGGTTGATTTTATCCACACCTTGCTGCTGGCGAATGTGATCGACCATGGTACCTATATACCCGTTGACATGGTCATCGATCGTTAAAAATTGGTCCTTGCGGGTGGGATATCCCCAGTCGATCATGTACAGGTCGATGCCCTGCTGTAAAAGGGTTTCGACCACACTGCGGCTGGGCTGCAGGTCCAGCATGGTTTCACGGTTGATCAGGGCATAAACCACCAGTAGAGGGGTTTTGTACCGGGTTTCTGTAATGGGCAGGTAGTGTTTCAGCTTGACGCGGTCCTCCTGGTAGACCACTTCGTAAGGGGTCGTTGCCAGATCGGTGTCCAGATCGTCGAGCAGCACATCGGACGCCTTCTGGGCCCTCTCCTGAGCCTTGTCCGCCTCTTCAGCCAGTTTGGACAGGATCAGGTCAACCGGGATTTTAGATCGGCTCATAACATCGTCTCCCGCTGCAAGCCCGCAGTTTAAAGTCCTCCAGCAAATCTATACCAGCTATTTCAATTTAACTTTTCTTCTCAAGGGTCTTGATACGCTTTTTCAGCCTGTATATTTCTTCGTAGAGTTCATCTACTTCTTTTTGCCTGGGGATCGGCAAGACTGCCAAAAAGTCCGCGACCAGGTCGTCCCGGGCCTGGGCAAATTCGGCCATGGCCGAGAGGGTCTGTCCCAGCGAACTGATGTATTCCGGTGACTGGAACAGGGTCATGTAATGCCCTTCCAGTATTTTTACCCACATATTGTAATACACCTTGCTGTCTTCGGGAAGTTCTCCCTTATCAGCCAATTCCCCCAGCTCTGCTTGCAGGACGTTGAATGACCGCGTTACCGGGAGGGCTAACAGGCGGGAGAATTCAGCCAGGGCGGTCTGAAAGACCATGAATTTGTCCAGAGCCAGGTTGCCTTTTTCCTGGTACAGGCGGGTCAAACCCAGCTGGGGCACTTTCAGAAACTGTTTGAACTCCTTCTCGTAGATCTCACCCCAGGATCGAAAGATGTTCTGATCGAGATCTTCGAACTTGTAGGCCTCGGCCGATTTGCCGATGCGGCCGGCACTCTCGAATAATTTCTGCTGCATTTGTGCAAAACTGCCCAGGCTGTTTTGGGCGAGACGGGCCAGGAGTTCAGGCATGGCGCCGGCCCCCTTGAAAAGGGATTGCATTGCGGCCGGGTCGTTCAGGCCGGCCGCCGCAGCCTGAAAGGCGTTCAAGGCTGCACTCAGGTTGCCCTGGAAGTTGGCTGATTTGAATTTGTTTTTATTTTCGCCAGGTGATTGTGTTGCGGCCTCCGGGCTCCACGCCTTGAAAGCGCCCTGCCAGAAATCGCCGACTGTTTTCACCCAGGCTGAAAATAATTCCTGCGGATCACCGAAACTATTTTGCTCGCTACCCATCGTCTGCCCCTTGCAAAAGTTTAGCAGGGATTCCTAAATTTCAATCAGGTAATATGTGATTTTGCCACCACGTTTAGCGGGCTTATGGTATGCTGCGTTCACCGGCCCGATTTCAGGCCGCCGCTATATGCTTGCATATCAAGAGAATAGCACCTATTTTACCATAAGTAAAGAATCGCACTCGGCATTTTGTTTAAAAACTTTAATGTTTTAAGATAGATAAATATATCTTTGGCGCTGGAGATAATCTGTCGGGATTCCATAAGCGCGTTAAACGTACCTCGATTCGAATCTGTCATGGCCAACTACAGAATGTAAATAAAATGACAATCGCTGCTAAAACCGCCACTTCCTGTGCGCTAAAGATACACGCCTCGTTCACAGAGTACCAGGCCCGTTTCCAACAGGTTACCAGGCGGGCGTCCGGCCGCTTTGGCCATCGCCAGTGGTCCCAAATGCAATCCGATGCCCTTGAACGTTTGGACCTCTATCCGAACTGTCTGGATACAGTAGCCCGCGCGCTTGAAGTGCTGCTGGGCGATCATCGGGAAGATAAGCAACTCTGGGGTGAGATTAAAACCATCTATGCGTGACTGCTTGACGAATCGGATGCTCCCGAACTGGCGCGGACTTTTTTTAATTCGGTCACCCGGCGAATTTTTACCACGGTCGGTGTGGATGCCCGGATCGAATTTCCATCCGATGATTTCTACGCGCTTGATTTGCCGGTTGATGCCTCTGTTTTCAGGACCTACTCACCGTTGACAGGTATTGAGGCCGTTCTGCCGAAAATTTTGGCCGACTACGGCTTCAATGCGAAAATCCTGGGAACCGGGGATGCCCGGAAAAAAATTGCCGCTCCCATTGAACGGGCTCTTGAGGCGTTGCGCGAAAAAGATTCAATTCTGCGCCTCGAAATGCACCGCGAGATTTTTTACCGCGGCCAGGGGGCCTACCTTATCGGACGGCTGGCAGACAGCACACGTGCCACGGGTGTCGTCATTGCGCTGTTGCACTCTGCCCGGGGCATCAAAGAGGATGCGGTTTTGATCGGGGTGACGCCCGTGCGCATTCTGTTTTCATTTACGCGCAGCGCTTTCCACGTTCTGGCCCCCCGGCCGGGCGCCACGGTCCGTTTCCTGGACTCGATCCTGGCGTCCAAGCCGCAAGCCGAAATTTACTCCGCCATCGGCCACTACAAACACGGGAAAACCCTGTTGTATCGGGACCTGCGGCAGCATACCCGGGAGTGCACCGCCGACCAGTTTGAAATTTCAGCAGGTCAGCGTGGCATGGTCATGATTGTGTTCGATATGGCCAACGACGACATGGTGTTGAAGCTGATCCGCGATCAGTCCCAAAAGCCTAAAAACACAACCCGGCGCAAGGTGATGGATCAGTACGATTTCGTTTTCAAACATTACCGGGTCGGTCGACTTATCGAAGCCCAGCCCTTCGAACACCTGTCGTTCGATATTTGCTGGTTCACCGATGCGCTCCTGGATGAACTGACCCGGGAGGCCTCCCGAACCGTCCGGATCGAGAAAGACCGCGTAATCATCCAGCATGCCTATGTGGAACGCCGGGTTACGCCGTTGGATCTGTTTCTGGCACAGGCTGCCCCGGACATGGCTGCCCGGGTGGTGGTCGATTTCGGGCACGCCATCAAGGACCTGGCCTACAGCAATGTGTTTCCCGGAGATCTGCTTCTCAAGAATTTCGGTGTCACGCGTCACGGGCGGGTGGTGTTTTACGATTATGACGAGATCGTGCCGTTGACCGACTGCAGATTCAGAAAGGTGCCGCCTCCCCGTAACCATTTGCAGGAGATGGCTGCGGAACCATGGTATTATGTGGCCGAGAATGACGTCTTTCCCGAAGAGCACGTCCGCTTTCTAGGCCTGTCGACCGAGTTGAAGGGGCTCTTCTTGAAACACCACCAGGATCTTTTTGACCCGGAATTCTGGCAAAAGGTGCTGGCCGATATTCAGGCCGGCAATATCAAGCACATTCTGCCTTATACCCCGGATTACCGCGTTACTCCGGCTTAGATAAAAACCTGCCGGGGGTGTGTCGCTTTACAATGCCGCCAAAATCATTATGTTAGCAGGTATCCAGCCTTAAATCGATCCGCGGACAACCACTCCGCGAAGGCACCGCGCGTGCCCGGCGGAAAGCCGGTAGCCCCATTCGGCGATCCGTTTTACTTGTATTTCTGTAGATACCAGACAGGCAGCTACAGTGAACGAAAGGAGGTTCACATGTCCAGTGCCACCAGCCGCAATCTCAGCATCACGGCCCCGGTTTCGGGAGACTTCGAGACCATTTTGACCCCGGCAGCCCTTGACTTTATTGCCGACCTATGTGCCCGGTTTGATGGCCGGCGGCAGGAACTACTTGCGCGCCGTCAGTCGGTGCAGGCCGATATCGATCAGGGCAAGCTGCCCGATTTTCTGCCGGAGACGAAACACATCCGGGACGGAGACTGGCGTATCGCCCCGGTGCCGGCGGACCTGCAGGACCGCCGGGTGGAAATTACCGGGCCGGTGGATCGCAAAATGGTTATCAATGCCTTGAATTCCGGTGCATCCACCTATATGGCCGATTTTGAGGACAGTCATGCCCCCACCTGGGAAAACACCCTCCAGGGGCAGATCAACCTGCGGGATGCGGTCAACCGTACCATTGACTTTAAGAGCCCGGCGGGAAAAACTTACCGTCTTAACGATCAGACCGCGACCTTGATCGTACGGCCGCGGGGTTGGCATCTGGATGAAAAACATGTCCTGCTGGACGAGCGCCCGATTTCAGGTAGCCTGTTCGACTTCGGCCTCTTCTTCTTTCACAATGCCCAGAATCTGATCGACCGGGGCAGCGGCCCCTATTTCTACCTGCCGAAAATGGAAAGCCACCTGGAAGCTGCCCTTTGGAACGAGGTGTTCGTCGCTGCCCAACTGGCCCTGGGGATACCAGTTGGCACCATTAAAGCAACGGTATTGATCGAAACGATATTGGCTGCTTTTGAGATGGACGAGATCCTCCATGAACTCAGGGAACACATGGCCGGGCTGAACTGCGGCCGCTGGGATTACATATTCAGCTTCATCAAGCGCTTCAAGAATGTGCCCGGTTACCTTTTTCCCGACCGCGCCCAGATCACCATGACGCGTCATTGCATGCATTCCTATTCCCTGCTGGCCATCAAGACCTGCCACCGCCGGGGCGCACACGCCATCGGCGGCATGGCGGCCCAGATCCCCATCAAGGATGATCCGGAGCGCAATGCGGCCGCTCTGGAGAAAGTGCGGGAGGACAAAACCCGGGAGGTAACCGATGGCCATGACGGCACCTGGGTGGCCCACCCGGGTCTGGTGGCCCTTGCCCGCGATGAATTCGACAAGCAGATGCCCGGCGCGAACCAGATCGACCGGTTGCGGGGTGACGTCCAGGTGACAGCCCAGGACCTGCTGCGCTTGCCGGCCGGCACGATCACCGAAGAGGGGCTGCGTACCAATATTAGTGTCGGGATCAGCTACATGGCCAACTGGCTTTCCGGGTCGGGTTGTGTGCCGCTCAACAGCCTCATGGAAGACGCAGCCACCGCTGAAATATCCCGGGCCCAATTGTGGCAATGGGTGCACTACCCGGACAGCCGCCTTACCGATGGACGTGCCATCGACCTGGATCTGTACCAAGCCTTCCAGGCGGAAGAGGTTGCCAAAATTGAAGAAGCCGTGGGCGCCGACGCGTTTGCAACGGGACACTATGCACAGGCGGCAAAGATGTTCGACGACATTATCACGAGCGACGACCTATCCGAGTTTCTAACCCTGGCCGCCTATGCCGAACTGTAGCTTGCGCAATGTGTTCGAATTGAATATCGGGAACCCGCCATGCTGTTTCCCGACAAGATATCGCAACTAAACCTGTTTGAAACGCGAAAGGCAGTATTGAGAGGGAGGCTCTATGAAGACAATCGAAGAAAAAGCCGAGGAGATATGCGCCCGGCTGTCCTGCCATGAAGTTGTCATTGGCGAGCAGAATGAACTCGAGGAAAGTTGGGCCAAGGATCCGCGCTGGGACGGCATTGTACGGCCCTACAGTGCCGAAGAGGTGCTTAAATTGCGCGGGAATCTGGCCATTGAGTATACCCTTGCCAAGGTGGGTGCCAAGCGGCTTTGGCACCTGATAAAAAATGAAGACTATGTGGCCGCCCTGGGCGCGTTGACCGGCAATCAGGCGGTGCAGCAGGTGGAAGCCGGTCTGAAGGCCATCTACCTCAGCGGCTGGCAGGTGGCGGCCGATGCCAACCTGGCCGGTGAGATGTATCCCGACCAGAGCCTGTATCCTGCCAACAGTGTGCCGGCGGTTGCCAGCCGCATCAACCGAGCCCTGCGGCGTGCGGACCAGATCCAGGTCCTGGACGGGCGCAAGAGCGGTCCTTACTGGTTCGCGCCCATCGTGGCCGACGCGGAAGCCGGTTTCGGCGGTCCGCTCAACGCCTTTGAACTGATGAAGATGATGATCGAGGCCGGCGCCGCCGGGGTGCATTTCGAAGACCAGTTATCCTCCGCCAAAAAATGCGGTCATATGGGCGGTAAGGTCCTGGTACCCACTTTCGAGGCTGTGACCAAGCTCGTCGCTGCCCGTCTGGCTGCAGATGTCTGCGGGGTGCCCACTATCCTCATCGCCCGTACCGATGCCGATTCGGCCAAACTGTTGACCAGTGATTTTGACGAGCGTGACAAGCCGTTCGTTCTGGATACCGAGCGTTCCAGTGAAGGCTTTTTCTATATCCAAAGCGGGGTTGAATCCGCCATTGCTCGTGGGCTGGCTTATGCGCCGTATGCCGACATGGTCTGGTGTGAGACCTCCAAGCCCGACCTGGAGCAGGCCAAGGTCTTTGCTGAAGGCATTCATGCCAGGTACCCGGGCAAAATGTTGGCCTACAACTGTTCGCCTTCTTTCAATTGGAAGGGCAATCTCGATGATGCCACCATCGCCAAATTCCAGCGTGAGCTGGGAGCCATGGGTTACAAGTTCCAGTTCGTGACCCTGGCCGGCTTCCACGCCCTGAACCTGGGCATGTTCGAATTGGCCGCCAGCTACCGGGATGAAGGCATGCTGGCCTATTCGCGCTTCCAGGAAGAGGAGTTCCGGTTCGGCAAAGAGGACGGTTACATGGCCACCACCCACCAGAAATTCGTGGGGGCCGGTTACTTTGACCGCCTGATGGATGCCATGACCAGCGGGCAGAGTTCGGTGGGCGCCCTGGATGGTTCCACGGAGGAAGACCAGTTCTGAGTTGTTGATGGAGAAAATTTGCGGTGGTGCCCCCGGCAGGATTCGAACCTGCGGCACACGGATTAGGAATCCGATGCTCTATCCCCTGAGCTACGGGGGCATTGCGGTTATGCGACCGGATATCCGGTTGATAAGGTGCACCAGCCTTACACCAATTCCCATTTGTTGACAAGCCATTTCAAGCAACGCCACAGCCCCTGTTGATGCAGTCTGGACGGCCTCCCCTGCGTACTATTTTCAAGAATTGATGGACACTGCGGGCTTGGTCTGCGGCGGGCTGTCTGGTGCGGTCTGTCATGAAATGAATCAGCCCCTGATGGCCATCGCCGGGTTTGTCGACCTTTGCAAGCTGGGAATGAACCCTGAAGATCCCGCCGATGACAAGCTGGAAAAGATCGCCCAGGAGGAGGAGCGCCTGGACGAATTCACCCGGCGCCTCATGCAGATTGCCCGCTATGAAACCAAGAAATGCATGGATATCGATATCATCGATATGGAGCGCTCAGCATCCCCTGAACTTTAAATGAAGCTAGCTGGTTCCGGCCCCTATATCCCCAATTTTTAACCAGCATTACTGTGTTTCGATAGACAGCTTGCAGGCGGACGCTGTGGTCGGTGAGGTGGATGCTTCAGTCGACGTAAAGTGTCTGCCCCGGGAATATCATGGTACGGGGCGTCAACTGGTTGATCTTTAGAAAATGTTTCAGATCCATGTTGTGCAGTTGGGCGATCTTAAAGGGGCTGTCCCCGTATTTGACTTTGTACGCCTTTAGACCCGCCTTGGAAGCCGGCTGGGGTGATTTACCGGGGATTTTCAGAACCTGCCCGATGGAAAGGTAAGGGCCCTGCAGGCCGTTGAGTTGCTGTATTTCACGTGTGGTGGTGCCGTACCGCTTGGCGATTATCCAGAGCGAATCTCCACTTTTGACCACATGCCGGGACGGCACGGGGCCGCTTACCTTTGCGGGTGATTTTGCCGGCGTGCGGGTTACGACGACACCTCTGGTCGGAATCTTAAGCTTTTTCCCGGCCCGGATGAAATGGCTCCGGCGAATATTGTTGGCCCGCATGATTTTGCTGACGCTGGTACGGTAACGACGCGCAATCACGGAGAGGCTTTCACCCGGTCTGACCCGGTGATAGACATACGCGGGTTGCGGACGGGAAGTGATCGGCAGCGTGTTGATTTTGGTGAGCAGAAGATTCCCCTTGCCGGTCGGAACCCGGAGCGTATAGGACTCGTCCGGGGTTATCTTGTAGCGAAGCTCCGGGTTCAGGACTTTCAACTGCTTGTAATTGCTTCCAATCGCACTGGCCACATCTTTCAGGTGCACGCGTCGCGTGAACTGGACCGTATCATATTCCAAGGGCGGATCAGCCACCAGTCCGGTCATCCCATATTTTTCCGGATCCTGCAGGATGTGCAAGGTTGCCAGAAACCGCGGTACATAGCGGGCGGTTTCCAGGGGCAGGCGGATGTAGAGGTCCCAGAAATTATCCAGGTAATTGACGTTCTGGGTCCGAATCACCCGCAGAACGCGCCCCTCGCCGCAGTTGTAGGCGGCCAGGACCGTGGTCCAGTCACCGAAGATCTGATGCAGTTCCTTCAGGTAAGCCACGGCCGCCCGGGTGGATTTTGCCGGGTCGAGGCGTTCATCCAGATAGGTGGTGCGTTTGAGCCCGAACTTGTAACCGGTCGACGGAATGAACTGCCAGAGTCCCAAGGCCCGGGCCTTGGACAGGGCGTGCGACTTGAAGCCGCTCTCGATCAGGGGCAGCCAGGAAAGCTCGGTAGGCAGCCCGGCTTCCTGCAGGGCCGCCACAATGGCTGGTCGATACATTCCGGAGCGGCGGTAGGACTCTATGAAGAACTTTCTTTCACCGTTGGTAAAGCGTTTGATTTCGGCTTGGATATGGCGATTCATATCCATGGGAATGGCTTTGTGATTGCCATTGACCACGATGTGCCGCGAGGCATATATTTCCAGGATTCGTTTGGAGATGAGAAACCGCAGGTCTTCCTTCTGCTGGATCAGCTTGGGGTTTCCGGCCGTATCCACATCCAGGACCAGAGAGTACGCTTTATCCAATGCTTCCAGGGCGTTGTCGAGCTCTCCCGCCTGCCAGAATTCATGGGAAGCCCGGATAAAATCCAGGGCTTCATCCAGGGCGATTTCAATTTTTTTACCGTCATCAGCCACTTTGCCGTTGGCCGGAGTACCGTTTTCCGTCAGGGTGGCCTCGGTGTCGATTGCTTCGGGTAATTCCGCCGGCTGGTCAGGTTCGGTTGCAGCCGGGGCCGATTCATCCTTTTGAACGGTCTCAACCGGAGATCCTGGCGCCTCCGGTTCCTCGGCCTGGATCGGGGGCTGGGTGTTATTGGGGAGGTTGCTTTTTATAACTGTCTGATTACAACCGTAAAACAATGGGAGTACAATCAGGAGCAGGATCAATCTGAACAGGTTTGCCACGTAGGGTTCCTTATGCCAACAAGTTTTTATCAGGGCTGCAGCGTGGACATTGAATTTGTTCTCCGAATTACACAACCCCGCTTGCGATTGTCAAGAGATATATAAATTCCTATCGGCGATCTTGCCATAACCTTTAAGGATGCTTATTTAAAGATGCTCATTGGATACGATAAGCGGCGGGGGATGGTCGGCCGGGCGGCTAACGCAACGCTCCCGGCTTAATTTTCGCCGGTCAAGCCGGACAGCCACGGGTTACCTTATTATATAAGGGCACCCGTTGCACCTGTCAGGAAAAGCTGAAAAATATGCAAAAAAACATCTTGACAGTCAAGGCGGGTTTTGACATATATACGCTTTTTAGGGCGCAGTGCCCCCGGTGTTCTTTGCAGCCGTGCTTTCTGTGCTGAAAGCGGTTGCCTTGGGCCAGAGTAGCTCAGTTGGTAGAGCAGCTGATTTGTAATCAGCGGGTCGCGGGTTCGACTCCTGTCTCTGGCTCCATGTATATAAATATGGTGGGGTTCCCGAGTGGTCAAAGGGAACAGACTGTAAATCTGTCGGCGACGCCTTCGGAGGTTCAAATCCTCCCCCCACCACCAGCCTCAATGAGAGTCGTATGTAGGAGGTTCCAGGAGGCCTTTGAAAAATGCCCAATTTTGCCTTAGTCCAACGCGGGCACGTAGTGCAGCCTTGACGGTAATCAGGCAAAAGGGGGGATTTTACAGAGGGCTCGTTACGGGGCCGCTGATTAACTACGTGGCTTCCTCTGTAAGTCTGCGCTTCTTGAGGATCTTTTGGGTCTTACCCGGTTACCCGGGCCATCGGTTTACCCAGCATTGAGCGGGAGTAGCTCAGTTGGAAGAGCTCCAGCCTTCCAAGCTGGAGGTCGCGAGTTCGAACCTCGTCTCCCGCTCCATATTTAAAATGGGGTTCCGATGGTGTTACAATCTGGAGAACTAGGCAGCGAAAAGCCCACGTAGCTCAGTCGGTAGAGCGCATCCTTGGTAAGGATGAGGTTCATCGGTTCGATTCCGATCGTGGGCTCCAGCTTATGATTCCGGGGCCTGAAAGAGAAATTGCATTTTACGACTATTACAGGTTTAACGCGCCAGGCCGGATAACATGAAGTGCTCTATTGCATTTATGTGACATTGTGAGCCGTGCGGATAGATAACGCCAAATACTCTATGGGAGGACGGGAAGATGGCCAAGGAAAAATTTGAGAGGACCAAGCCCCACGTGAACGTGGGAACGATTGGGCATATCGATCACGGTAAGACGACTTTGA
>CAJINA010000178.1 GCA_905176665.1 Olavius algarvensis Delta 4 endosymbiont
GGACGACCGCGCGCCATACCCTGGTCTTCTTTTGGGGCCAGGGATGGCGCTTATCGTCTATCTCAAACTGTTTGGGAAGATCTTAACTTTTTCAGTTTGACTCATTTTTTATCTCAAAATAATGAGAAAACTTTGATTGAGTGATATCCGGGGCGAACCAGGCAAATAGTGCCATGGATGAGTCGGGCCCAAAACCCGATATTATGGAAAAAAATACAATTAACGCAATTATTTAATGGCCCTAATCGTACATTTTTTGTATCGAGATGTGACGGTTAAGGCAGTTTGTGCGGCAATCTCACCATGTATTAGGTATAATCTCCAACACTTGGCGTGGCCCGACCCCTTGAGCCAATGATTCGCCACAACCGCTAACAGCTCAGCCTGAAGATTCAGGCTGGTTGACTTTCAAATACCGATATTTTAGAAAAATATCACTAACCAACAAAACAGAGGATTATTCTTACATGTCACCCCTAACAACGCTAATCGTCAATTGGACAGTGCTAACCATTGGTCTGGGGATCTGGTGCGGCGGGTGGACCCTTTACGGTAGACGGGCCAAAAAACAAGATAAGATGGGTGCGCTCAATTTAGCCTGGATCATGGGCGGAATGCCGGCATTGCTGGCGGTCTACAAGTACGTCTATTATATCATGGTGTTTACCGAGAGCGCTAAAAAGACGATCCACTAAACGCGGCTACACAAAGCTATGGGGCTCTGCGGGGCTTCCATCCACTCCGAAGGAACTGCCATGCCGCTTGCAAGGCTGATGATCGTCTTACTGCTGTTTCCCACCTTATCCCTATCCACAGTTGGGGGCGCATCTGCGCTGGAATTCTTAACCGAGGACAGTCCGCCCTTAAATTACATAGAAGACGGTAAACCTACAGGTCTTTCTGTAGCCATAGTCCAGGAATTGATCCTCCGCACCGGTATGCAGGCAAGAATGCAGTTCCTACCATGGGCTCGCGCTTACCGGAGAGCTCTCATAGAGCCCAGCATCGCTTTGTTTTCCACGACACGTACAGCAAGCCGCGAATCCTTATTTTACTGGGTAGGACCGATAGCGATCAAGCGCTGGGTATTCTTTGCCCGGGCAGACAGTTTGTTACATTTAGAGAGTCTTGAAGACGCTAAAAAAGTGAGGCGAATCGGGGCCTACGTTGACAGCGGTAAGACCACCTTTCTGCAGGAGCAGGGATTCACGAATCTCGATATCGCGCCGGCGGCAAATCTAAATCCTCGTAAGCTTATAGCTGGACGAATTGACCTCTGGATTAAAGGTGAACTGGAAGGCCTGGTCATTGCCCGTGCCGAAGGCATTGCCCCTGAAAAGTTGAAGGTCGTCTACCCGATCAAGAGCGGTTACCTTTATCTTGCATTTTCCAAAAGGACCCCGAAGCCAATGGTGGCTGCTTTTACCCGCGCCTACCGGGCCATGTTGTCGGATGGGTCGCTAATAAAACATTGGAAGACGTGGTTACCTGATAGCAACATGCAGACCATCACCACAGAAGCGACACGGCAACACTCAGGCCTGACAGTCAAGGCACTACACTGAAGGCGGCACTAATCTTTCCCAGAAAAATCGGTGCTTTGTGCCTGCGCGCGCCCAATTTTTCTTGGATCATGAGGGCATGGCGTGCCAAAAAAACAATCCACTGATTTTAATCCAAAGAACCTATCTCAAGAAGCAGATTTTGGTTCAAAATGACGCGAAGCTAATGCCTAACGTGGTGCAAGGCGGACGTGAATATTAAACCGGAGGAATACTGATAGTATTTCGAGGATTTGAGATTTGCGTCCAACGCCGAGTTTGGGCCAAAAGATCTTTTTGAGATGGGTTCTTATTTTTCTTCAAATTCGACTACCTCCGGAAACACACACCCCTCCAAGTTGTGGGCCTCCAGTTTGGCTCTCTTCCTGAACAATCCGGGAGCGGCTGAGGGTTTTGTGTACACCCATTCCACTACCTTGAAGCCGTCGGGCCTCTGCCAGACCGCGTGGATGAGAATGCCTGAGTAGGCCTTGCCCTTTTTGACCCACAGGATCACGGAAAACAAATCGACCCCGTCCATGTCAAGGCGCTTGGTGCTGTAAACGACCGGTTTCCCTTCAAACAAGTCTTCATAGGAACGAACAAACACCTCCACATCTTCACGCATGTTACGGTACAGCTCATCGTCGTCGGGTACGTTTTCAGGAGATACTGGTGTTATGATCGACGCCTTTTCAAAAAACGCCTCTATTTCCTCCCAGCGGTGCAAGGATAATTCCCGGGTCAGCTTGTCATAATTCTTCTCCCTTGCAGAAATGACCACCGTCTGCATGAATTCAACCCAGGGGTCCGCTGGTTTCGTGGCACAACCAAACAATAAACCAAGTACAATGAACAAGATTGCCGGTTTCATGAAAGTTCGTTTTAGATGCACGCCCAATTCTCCGTTTGTTTCACCTGAACTGAAAGTTCCTTATCATAATCCTATTTAATCTGTTATGGATTATGCAAATCGATCCGGGTTGGAAACTGATACAGACCCTCAACCGTTTCTGTAGTTGGATAATCGAATATTTTTCGTTATAAATAGAACAATTTAGGCCGTTTTGGCTTCAGATACATCTTATATTTAATAGGATTTCATATGCTTGGCATGGCCCGCCCCGGGGCTTTTCCATATTCCGCTCCTTTCGCTAACGCTAGACCTTTAAAACCATTCAGGTCTAATTCCTACATTAATTCGGACGACGGACATTAATATTCCGCTGTATAATTAATATGTTGACAAAATTTCATTTCCTTTATTAGGTGTTGCTCATAGTCCTAACCAGCCGTAACCCGAATACCATTGAGATTAAATAGGGTAGGAGATCGAATTTGAAAGGGAATCCAATACCTATAGAATCTCTATTTGCAGATTTGAAATGGAATTATGTAAAGATTCATGTTGCACAAAAGGAAGGGCAAACTCGCCCAATAGATGTTTATAGGCTATGCCACATTTATTGCCATGAACTCGCTATACGTGAAAAAGCAGGTGTGAGAAAAATTCAAAACTGCATTAGTGCACCAGCGTCACTTACATTGGCAACTGAGAGTTACATAAATACCATTTTACCTGATTTACCCTAGCAATTCATTCCAGAGAAATTGGGCAAAAACGCATCCAACCCTTAATTCAAACGTTATGCGCTAATAATTGATAGGAGGAATATAGATTATGAAATGGGAATATAAACGAATACTATTTCCTGGTGATATCGCAATAGATGACAATAATCGCCGAACTGAAAGAAAAAGATACAATCGAGATGGAAATATCAAAAATTTGGATATAAACGATCCAGTTGAAGACTCTCTAAATGAGTTAGGTGAAAAGGGCTGGGAGTTAGTGTCAACAACTATTGTAGAGGGTGCACAAAACTCACAATCTTATAAAAGTAGATGTATCATTGAATATATATTAAAAAGAGAAAAGCAATAACCATGTAAAATTTAAAACGCGAAGATTAAGCATAACAAATCATTGCACAGGTGTTTTCCTACGCTATGTTAAGACAAATGCAAATAACAATTAAAACCTTCTTATTAATTGTAAAAGTCAAAGACCTCCCGGACAGTCAGCCCTCTCGGGTCAGTGATTATTAGGCGGCCTCCTTTGACAATTCTTCTCGACGTTTTTTACCA
>CAJINA010000179.1 GCA_905176665.1 Olavius algarvensis Delta 4 endosymbiont
GTAAAAAACGTCGAGAAGAATTGTCAAAGGAGGCCGCCTAATAATCACTGACCCGAGAGGGCTGACTGTCCGGGAGGTCTTTGACTTTTACAATTTAAGCAAAACAGAAGGGCTTGGGGCTTTCCAAGCCTTTCTTGCTTTTGGAAAAAAATTTTCGAAAAATCAGATTTCGATCTTATTCTATTTGCATGGGATCTTTGACCGGGGTGTCTTTAAAGCCAAAGCCCAGGTAATCCTAAGTCTAAATTAGGATTTGAACCACCGCGGTACTACCATGACTACTAACAATCTACTGGATGGAAAAATCGTCCTTAACGTGGATGACGAGGACGATATTTTGGATACCCTTGAGGACCTTTTGCCCATGTGCGAAACCGTTCGGGCCGGTGATTACTATACCGCCATGGAATTGCTGGCTTCGCGCCGTTTCGATCTGGCCATTCTGGATATCATGGGGGTCTCCGGTTATGAGCTGCTCGAGAATCTGCGTTCGTAAAAAAATCCTTGCGGTCATGCTGACGGCTTAAGCCGTCACACCGACCGACGTACGCAAATCGTTCGACAAGGGCGCTGCCTTCTGCATCTCCAAAGAAGAAATGGCCGATATCGAGGTATTCCTCAACGATGTGCTGGACGCCAAGCAAAAGTGTCGGAGCACCTGGCGTGCCTGGTACAGCCGGCTGTCGCGTTTCAGCGAGGCGGCCTTTGGAAAAGACTGGATGAAACACAAAGAAGACCTGACAAAGAAATACACCTTCCACATATGACGGCCGGTTGCAGCTGCCAGTATCAGGGACCCGTTATCCCCTTTCCATACGCCCCGATCCATACTTTCAAACGAGTGACAGTAGCCAGCAGTGCCAGGACATCCCGTCCTGGGGTTGCATGAAAATGCTTGACAGAAATTGATTCTGGCCATATATTTAAGTTATTGCTTAAATACTAAATTATAAGCGGATGACATGCAGACGGAGCCAGCCGAGATATTTAAAGTATTGAGCGTGGAAACGCGCGTGAGAATTATTGAGCTGTTGAAAGGACGGGGCCCGCTGGGCGCCAAGGATATTGCCGCGACGATCGGCATTACCACTGCGGCGGTATCGCAACATCTCAAGATATTGAAACAGGCCGGCTTGGTCCGCAGCGAACGCAAAGGCTACTGGATTCCCTATTCAATCGACGAAAAAGCAATGGAAAATTGCCGGCAGCTTCTGACCGAAGTTTGCACATGCGGGTGCCAGGGCAGCGGGAATTTCTCAAATTGTGAGCCGACAAGATCGGACCGGGAGGCCTTGCAGAAGTACGCCGCAGAACTGGAAAATGAGCTCAAAACTGTCCAGCAAAGATTGGAAGAGTTGGAACCGTCAAAGTAGCGGCAAATTTTTTTGTCAATATATTTAAGTTATTGCTTAAACACTTAACCGGAAAGGAGGTGATCCCATGGCGGACAAGAAGAAAGGCTGCGGTTGCGGCTGTATCGGGCTGGCACCACCGGTCAAAAAGAAGCCTGACAAAGAAAAGAAAGCTGCCCGGAAGTCGAAATAATTGAGAGAGGGTTTCGAATCGCTCGCGGGGCCGGGGGAATTCGGCCGGCCATCCTCGGCCCCTGATTCGAGGTTGGATTTCACTTTCATCGCGCTAACCAATTAGATACAAAACAGGTGGTTGCATTCGCTGCCACCTGTTGTAGTATGGGATGCACGGGTTCGGGTCATCAATTTCACACATGCGACCGCTTTGCTGGACAGAACATCAACTATCCATCAATTCCAATCACATATAACTCAAATCGCTTTTGTTATGATGACGGCGTTAAAAAAATCAGTACGTATCATTCACATGGGACTTGTCCTGCTGCTGGCTTCAGGCATAGTTGTGTCTGCGGACACAGAAAATCTTTCCCGCATGGACCGGGTCCTCAAGCAGCTTGAAGTCCTGGAAAATGAGCCCGGTAATCTGAGGCCGGAACAGCGCCGGGCCATCCAGAATATCAGGGCCATTATCGGACGCTACCCTGAAAAAATCGCCGCACCGCCGCCGCATTTAGTCGAACCGTGTAAACGGGAAATGATTAACAACGAAGATGGTACCTTCACGTTTGTCATCGAAACGGAGAAAGAGTTGCAGGCCTGGCTGTTGCCGGTGAATTCCAATGAATTCAACCAGGGGATGAACTGGCACGATGCCAGAGAAAGGGTAAAGACATACAATTTAAACGGCATTCGCGGCTGGAAGCTCCCGCCGGTGGAAGTGTTATACGGGATTCATAAGGTCAGCAGTGACTGCCCCGGCAAATTTGTAAAGGTCACCGGCGCGCCTATTATTCACGGCCAGTTCTATCATTTCGCTTACTGGACTTCCAGCGAATACTCTTTTGTTGATGCCTCCGAAAAATACCATGCCGATGCAGTATCTCTCTACAGCGGCAACGTCATCCATGAAAGAAAAGAGAACATCGGTATTCTCTGGCCCGCCAAACTATTAAAAAGAGAGTCGTTGGCCGACATCAAACAGAAAGAACTCTTGTTGGATTAGACACCAAACTACATTTTTTAAGCAATTCACTTGCGTGCCAGCCAAAACACCACACACCACCTTGCCAAACCCTAACCACATTGTATCATTGAAATTTATATTTGCAAATTGAATAATGTACTATCAAAAATTTGGTGTTTTCCTGTAAATCGTATATAATGCCCGCATGGCTTTGGTTATCGGGCGCCATATTCCGCGCAAAATCTAATTCTTTCCACAACGTACTGATTTCGACCTGCTCATCGGTGCACCTGTGCCCGTGCCTTAGATGACATCCACACCGCCTGTCCGAAGGAGCGCATCCATGTTGATGAAAAAGTACCTGGGGCAGATCATGCAAGACATCGGATTCATCACTCGTCCCCAACTCGAAGAGGCCCTCCAGAAACAAAAAGAGATCATGGATGAAAAGATCATGCGGGAACGGCTGCAGAGGGTGAAGCTGGTCACGGCCGCTCGTCATATGAAGGACCAGGAAATGGCCCCTTTACTGGGCCAGATCCTGCTCGACATGGGCCTTGTGAGCGCAGAACAACTCGAACGCGGTCTGCAGGAACAGGAAAAATCCATAGAGACCTACTTTTCAATGGAAAACCGTAAACTGGGCGTTACCATTGAAATTGGTTCCATTGTCAATTCGACGCTCAACCTGGCGGAAGTTCTCTACCTGATCATGATCCACGCCAATCGGGTGACCAACTCGGCAGCCAGCACGTTGATGCTGCTGGACGACGAAACCGGTGACTTGGTCTTCAGTGTGCCGACCGGACCCAGGGAGGATAAACTGGTCGACATCCGGATCCCCAGGGGTGAAGGCATCGCCGGCTGGGTTGCGGAAAACGAACAACCGGTGCTCGTGGCTGATGTAGGTGCAGATACCCGTTTCTACGCTGGAATCGATGAAAAGGTAGATTTCGAAACCCGGTCCATTCTCTGTGTCCCCCTGAAAGCCAAAACCAAACTGATCGGAGTTCTGGAAGCAATTAACAAGCAAAACGGCGACAATTTCACCAAGGAAGATGAATTGCTCTTGAGCATGTTCGGCTACCAGGCCGCGGTTGCCATCGAGAACGCCCGTCTTTACAGCGAGCTGCGGGAGGAACTGACCAGCAGCCGAAGCAACATAGAGGCGTTGCGCGAGAGTGAAACCAAATATCGACACCTGGTGGAAAAACTGGATGACATCATCTGGACCGCAGATCTGGAATTGCGCACCACCTATGTCAGCCAGTCCATCGAAAAGAACCTGGGTTTCACCCCCGCCGAACGCGTGTCCCAAACACTAGAACATCAGCTTACGCCCGAATCCTATGGCTACATTGTCAGCCTTTTATCCGGAGAAATGGAGCGGGACAACGGGCCCGGCGTCAACCCCAATCGGCGTCTGCGCGTGGAAACGGAATTCGTCCACAAGAACGGCAGCGCTCTCTGGTTCGAAAATATCGTGACCGGGATCCGCGATGATTCCGGCCAATTGACCGGGGTTCACGGTGTATCGCGCAATATCACCGAGCGCAAGCAGGCGGCGGCAGCCCTCCGGGAAAGCGAGGAACGGTATCGGTCCCTGGTGGAAAACACCATGGACGGGTATTTTATCTGTGCCATACCCTCCGGCCGCCTGCTCTTTTTGAATCAGCGGGCGTGCAGCTTTCTGGAGCGTCCCTTGACCGAGGCCCTGGAACTGACCCTCTGGGATGTCATCGCGCCCGAGGAGCATCCGCGCATCAAGACCTGCATCCAGGCCAGGCTGGACGGCACATCCTTTTACCCTAAACTGGAAACCTACACGGCAGTCAGGGCCGACGGCAGCCAATTTAGAATCGAGATCTCCACCTCGGTGGTTTCCCACGGGGACGGCCCGGCGCTGCAGGGGCTTATCCGGGATGTCACGGAAAAAGAACGCTTCGAAAGCCAGTTCCAACAGGCCCAGAAAATGGAAGCTATCGGCACCCTGGCCGGGGGTATCGCCCACGATTTCAACAACTTGTTGATGGGCATCCAGGGCCGGGCATCTCTGCTGATGTCCGGTATCGATGCAAGCCACCCGCAATACGACCATCTGGCCGGCATAGAACAATACGTACAAAGCGCCGCCGATCTGACCAAGCAGCTCCTGGGCTTTGCCCGGGGCGGCAAATATGAAGTCTTGCCCACGGACCTGAATATTATTGTCGACGAAACCGCCACCATGTTCGGCCGGACGCGCAAGGAAATCCGGATTGAGAAACACCTAACCGACGACTTGTGGGCCGTGGAAGTCGATCGTAAACAGGTGGAGCAGATCCTGCTGAACCTGTTCGTGAACGCCTGGCAGGCCATGCCTTCCGGCGGCACCCTTACCCTGGAGACCGCAAATCTTGAAATCGGCACGGATACCAACTTGCCGTTCAAGTTCACCCCGGGCCGTTACGTGCGGGCCGCAATTACGGACACCGGCTGCGGGATGGATGACGAAACCCGCCTGAGAATCTTTGAACCGTTTTTTTCCACCAGGGAACGAGAACGCGGCACCGGACTGGGGCTGGCGTCCTGCTACGGGATTATCAAAAACCACAACGGCTTTATCGACGTCGAGAGCGAGGTCGGCCGGGGGTCCACTTTCAATATTTATTTCCCGGCATCGGACAAACAGATTGCAGCTGAGCAGCAGGATACCAGTCCGGCCATTACGGGCAAAGGCACCGTTTTGATGGTGGATGATGAAAAGATGATTCTGGATGTGTGTGCCCCCATGCTTGCCTCACTGGGATACAGCGCACTGATTGCCTCCTCCGGAGAGGAAGCGATCCAGATCTTCCGTGGAAAAAGGGACGTTATCGATCTGGTCGTCCTGGACATGATCATGCCGGACACCGGCGGCGGAGAGGTGTTCGATCAGATGAAAGCCATCGACCCTGAGGTGCGGGTCCTGCTGTCCAGCGGCTACAGCATCGACGGGCAGGCTACCGAGATCATCTCGCGTGGATGCGCCGGATTCATCCAAAAACCGTTCAACACCAAACAGCTTTCCGAAAAATTGGCCGAGATACTGGGCTGATCTGCGCAGGCAGGCAACATCCGCCCTTTCCGGCTTTGGTTTTGTGTGCTAAAATCCCCCGCCAGGACTACACCCAGTGTTGCCCTTAGCTTCTCAAATTCAGAAAGTTGCGCTATTGGCAGATAGACCCCAAAACACTTTAACCGGATATCTCTTCGCGATCGGCGCGACCGCGCTCTGGTCCGGTAACTTCCTAATAGCCCGGGGGCTGAATGACAGCATCCCACCCATCAGCCTGGCCTTCTGGAGGTGGGTTGTCGCCGTCATCGTGTTTTTGCCATTTGCGTGGAAGCCGCTTATGGCCGATCGGGCAATTCTGAAAATGCACCTGCCCTACCTGGCGGTTACCGCCCTTTTGGGCATCACCTTCTTCAACACCTTGATCTACTTCGCCGGGCAGACCACGACGGTGATCAACCTGTCGCTGATTGCAATAACCTTCCCCATCTTCATCGTTCTCCTGGCGCGATTTCTATTTCGCGAACTGCTCACCCTGAATAAGCTCATCGGCATCTCCCTGGTGGTGACCGGTGTCATCTTCCTCGTCACCGACGGTGATATGAGTAAGCTGCTGAATATATCATTTGCAATCGGAGATATCTGGATGCTATGCGCGGCCATTGTCTTTGCGGTGTACAGCATTTTGCTGAAAAGCAAACCTGCACGGCTCAGCATAGGGGCCTTGCAATTGAGCACGTTTATCCTGGGACTTGCTTTCCTGTTTCCCTTTTTTATCTGGGAATGGATGGTTTCGGCACCGGTGGTCTATGATACTAAAATTGTAGGCTCGATTTTTTATGTAGGGGTGTTTGCTTCGCTCGCAGCCTTCGTATTATGGAACAAGGCCATCGCAGTAGTCGGTCCGGCGAAGGCCGCCATGATCTATTATTCCCTGCCGTTGTTCAGTGGATTTCTGGCCTACCTTTTTTTAGGAGAAGAGATTCGCAGTCTACATATGGTTTGCCTGGGGCTGATCATCTCCGGCATATTCATTTCTAATCGGGATAATCCGCAAAACAATCAAATAGATTGATGAAACGGCGTATGGAAAAGTAAAAAGCGGCCCAGGATTTCCTGGACCGCTTTCAATATACTGGCTATATGCCGGGTTCGCGACGGACGCTACTGCCGATCAGGGCTCCCAGAGATTGGAAAAGCTGCCCCGATAAGCAACCATATCTTCAGTTAGTTCGATTTGCTTTAATAGTTTTCTGGCGTGCTTGGGATTGGGAATATTACCGATACTGGCTTCCCGGCGAGAAATATTCTTAAGATGTCTTTCGACAGTAAGACGGGCCCTTTGCATACGGCTATTGGCGCCCATAAGCGACCCTTGCCATTTTTCTTTTTCATTATAAAGCTTGTCCAGTTCCTTGCAGTGCTTTCTTAGTTCCGCGGCCTGGTTGCGAAATACTCTCTTGGCTCCGCGCATCACCTTCAGGACCTCATCATTATATCGTTTGTCAATTACAAATGTCCGTGGGGCAAAAGCGATATTTTGGGTAGGATCAACCTCACTTAATTGGTTTTCCCCTGCCTCGCTGAACACGTCTGTTCTAAAGGCCTTCACCGCTTTCCGATATTTCTTGGTCTTCTTTTTATTGTCCGCCTTCATATCGGCTTCCAATTCTTTTAGGCCCCTGTTAAGTTTCCCCCACTCGGCGCTAATTTTCTCTAATTTGGTCTCCCGTAGCCGGCTATATTTTTTAAATAAGATCAAAGAATCGTACCATTTCTTGGTTGCTTCGGTGGCTTCTTCAACCAAGTTTTTTGGTTCAGCATCACCAAGATCCTTTTTAGACAATTTGACCCAGCTAGTGATTACTTTTTCAGCTGGACCTGCGTGGGCCGGAAAAACCGAAGCCATTAAAAATAGTACACATAGAAACGGGATGAATTTTTTCAAGATTAATCCTCCTTTCATGTTACAAATTTTCTATGGAAATAAATTTTTTGTGGGAAATGCGTCACGATCCGAGCTATAATCTTGAGCTTAGTAAACCGTTTGAAAGATGTCAAACGTATATGCTGTCCAGGCAACATCTATACATACCGGTAACCGCTAAGTCAGATCTGTCGGCGGACCTATGCAAGCGTATGCGCAAAGGCAACTTTCCAGCTAAAACCGAACCGTTACCTGTCAGTTAGAAAAAACGCGAAATGAAAAAAGTTCTCTCTGTCGTCGATAAAATCCCGCTGGTTATTGTCGTTATCCTTTGCGCTACTTTAGGGCTGGCTCCGTTTTCCCCGCCGCATATAATAGAGAAGTTATCCATGCTGGCCGGCGCCACTCTGGTAAAGCCGATCGACTGGTTCGATCTGCTCCTCCACGGAAGCCCCTGGATCCTGCTGGTTCTCAAACTCATCGCGTTGACGCTGCCCCCCGATGACCCGGAAGCAAATGATTGATCATTCATCAATATCCCGAAATGAAGAACTGCAGAAAGGTGTAGGCCGGTATCTGGGGAAGGTCAACGTCTGACCAAGGCTTCTATTCTACTGAGTAGACATCCACGGATTCACGCTTCCCCCTGATTGCATGGTTACCCATAGACCGTAAAGACACATCGCTTTGCAGAATGCGTTGACGGGTCTCACCGCTGATCAGTATGTTGGTCGCCAACTGTTTGTTGAGGGTCTGGAGCCGGGAGGCCAGATTCACGGTATCGCCCAGCATGCTGTAGGTCTTGCGCTGCTCGCTGCCCACGTTGCCCGCCAATACATTGCCGCTGTGAATGCCGATACCGTGCCGAATATCGTTCTCGCCCTGTTTGCGGCGCTTGTCGTTGAACTGCGCCAAGGCCGCCCGCATGGCCAGCGCTGCGGCCAAAGCATGATCGGCATGATCCGGGTCGGGCTCGGGGGCGCCAAAAACAGCCTCAATTTCGTCGCCGACGAATTGCAAAACTACCCCGCCGTTCTGGCGGACAACCCGCTCCATGGCCGTAAAATACTGGTTCAGCATCTCCACGACCTCCCGGGGGCTGTGCTTTTCCGCAAATCCGGTGTAGTCGCGCAGATCACAAAAAAGAACGGTGACATCAATCAAGTCCCCGGTCGGTGCGATGGAATCGTCCAGGATTTTGCGGCTGACTTCCGGGGAGACATACTGGTCGAAGCTGGCCCGACAAAAATCGCGTTCTTTCAACCCTTCCATCATCTGGTTGGTTTTCTCGGCCACCCGGGCAAACTCATCCCCCGACACAATCGGCACCTGCGTTTCTAGATTGCCCCGGCTGATCTCGTCCATGGCGGTAAGTTGGGTGTCTATGATTTCTTTAAGGTTGGCCGCATAGCGGCGCACCACGACCAGGGCAATGCCCAGCATGACACACAGGGCGAACGCGATTTCCTTGAAGATGCCCCAGTAGATCTCCGGCCGGGAAAAGTCTTGGCCAATCAAGTAGTAAACATCCAGCAGGACCATCAGCAAAATCGCCAACGCAATCATGCCGACCACCGAAAAAATCAGAATTAAGATTTTTTTGCTCACGGTGAGGTGCCGCCCCACCGGCATGGTAAAACTGCGACGCCCCTTGAGGTGGCGAACAATCCTGCGTTCAGATGACAAGTAACTGAGCATGCCGCTAAACAGGCCAAAAGCCCCACAACCAACCAGAACTTTCACACTTGTGGACATGTACGGGATGAAAAACCCGTAGTAGATAATGACCATTGCCAGGCCGGCCACACACCAGGCAATCAAGTCGGCGGCAAACGCTTGTCGGGGCAGGCGAAAGATCTGTTGCACGGGCAGATCGCCCCCGGCCAGGGCCGTTGTCTTGCGCTGGAACAGCCACAGGCGCCAGGGCAGCACTGCCAGGACGGGACCGTAGGAAATCAGGGCGGCCTTTGCATACCCGAGGCCGTCTAGAAATGGTCAGACCTGGGCGCCGTAGACTACCAGGACGGCCGTAAATGAAAGGTAAACGGTAATTAGTTCAAACATAGTGGTTTTCTTTGTATGTTTTGGGATGGTATCTTTATCTAGCCTATAAAAATCGGCCGCGCACGTCAATGCCGGTCTAACTTTGTGACCCTGTTCCCATTTTAGCGGGCAAAATGCCCGGATCAGATGTAGCCAGGGTAGCGCCTGCCGAAAGCCGCCTTTCGGCAGGCGGTCGGCGGCGGGCGGGTTGTGAAAGTGTTCTAAAAAAAATGGCAGCTGCCATTTTTTTATTGAAACCAGGCTCTCATTTCAGGCAGACCGGTCGGTGTCAGGCTTGGCTGTGGGGTCGCTGCAGCTCTTTTTGGATCGCCCGGCCAAGATCTTCCTTGCGGTAAGGCTTCTTGAGATAACCACCGGCCCCGATCCGCAGGACCTCGCGGACCCGTTCGGTTTCTGAGTAGCCACTGGCAATGATCGCCTTCTGGTACGGGTGGATTTCCTTGATGCGACGGTAAGTCTCCAGACCATCGATCCCAGGGTCCATGATCATGTCCAACACGAGAATGTCCACCCGGGTGTTGCGCAGATATTCGATGGCCTCTTCACCGCCGGGCACCGCCACCGGTCGATACCCCATTTTTTTCAGCATGTGGGCCGCAATGATTCGCTGGGTGCCGACGTCATCGACCACCAGGACACTCTCACCGAAGCCCATATAGTCTCGTGCCGGCTGACTCTCTTCGACAGGGTCGGCGCACTCTTCCGGTACCGGGAAATACAGCTTGAAGCGGGACCCGCCGTCTACCTGGCTGTCTACCAGGATGGTGCCCTTGTGATCCTCCACGGTCCCCCACACGACGGTCATCCCCAGCCCGGATCCACTGCGGCCCATTTTTTTACTGGTGAAGAACGGTTCATAAATTCGGGTCAGATCTTCCGCTGGGATACCGACCCCATCATCAGCCACCGTCAGGGTCAGGTAGCGCCCGGGAGCAACGTCATGAACAATCGCCGCCTGGGCGACAACGGTCTCAAACGCGGTGGCGATGGTTACCCGCCCGCGCCCCTCGATCGATTCATACGCATTGGTCACCAAGTTCATCAGGGCCTTGGAAAGATGGACCGACGATCCGCTTATCCCCGGCAGAACTGCTTCCAGTTGGGTTTCCAATACCACCGCGGGATAGCCTTTCTGCAAACGGTGGTGTTCCGGGCTTTCCAGATACTCCTGCACGATCTGGTTCATTCCCAGCGTATCGTTAACCGGTACGCCGCGGCGCGCCAGCGTCAGCAAATCATTGACGACGGCAGCGGCCTTTTCACCGGAGCGTTTGATATCCGAAAGGGCCTGGTAGAGCGGTTCATCCTCGGTCATGTCCTCGAGCAGCAAATCAGGGTAGCTGGCGATCCCGGACAAAATATTATTGAGGTCGTGGGCCACGCCGCCGGCCAGGGTGCCCAAGGCCTCCATCTTTTTGGCGTTCATCAACTGCTGCTGAAGCCGGGCCTGCTCCAATTCGGCCATTTTGACCTCGGTGACATCCCGGATGATCCCTCGAAAACCCACCTTGTGGTTGTTTTTGTCATACATCACTGAAGCCCGGGTCTCGGCAAACAGGCGCAGGCCGTCACGCCTGATCAATTCACGTGACATGGGCAGCCTCAGGGCGCCGGTGTTGAAAATACGCCTAAAATACGCATTGACTTCATCGGCCTGCTCCGGCTCCAGGAATTCCCGAAAATTGATACCGGTCAGGTCTTCGTCGCCGGCCCCCAGGATATCGGCGAACACGTCATTGTATGACAAGACCGTCCCCTCGAGGTCTACTTCGTAGAACCCTTCATTGATGCTTTCGAGCAGAATGCGATATTTTTCCTCGGTATGCTCCCGCTGGGCAATCTCTTCAGACAGCTCGGCCGTCCGCTGGACCAGGTCATCCCTGAGATCGGATATGCGCTGGTACATGGCGGCGTTGGCCAGGGACACCGCCGCGGCCCGGGTAATATTGTCAATGAGCCGCACCTCATCGTGTGAAAGGGGTTTGCGGTTGGTTTTTTCGGGTAAAAAAACCAGGCCCATCAGGCGCTCATCGTGCACCACCGGGATCAGATACGCCGCCTCCATGGTATCCATGAATTCGATCAATTTCTGCCGTACTTCGGCGGTCTGGGGTTGCGAGGCGATCAAGTTGCGGTCCACCATGCGCCCACGGTCTGTCAGCCAGGAGCCCAGCTCCGAATCCAGGTTCAGCCGCAGCCCCTGGGCATTTTGAAAAGTCACCGACTCGGGCGCCACCACATAGAAATTGAACCCCGGCATGGCCAGGTGTTTGTGAAAGAAGCGGGCAAAGGCCCGCTCGAATTGGGCCAGGTTCCGCAGGGAGAAAATGCTTTCGAAAAAAGCAATCTCGGCCTGTTCCAGACTGATCCGCGACTTTTCGAAAGTGCGATCGAGCACCGGCTGAATCTTTTTCAGGCCGATCAGGTTGAGGCCGAACCAGATGAGCAGCACCAGTAGCAGCGGGGCATCCGCCATCCTATGCAAAACCGGTCGTAAGGCTAAAAACAAAATGGCATTGGGTAAAATGAACAATGAGGCCGCCGCCAGACCGTGAACGGTCTTGTGCAGCATATCCCGGAAACCCAGCAATCGAAATTTTAAAGCGGCATATCCGAGGATCACCAGGGGAATGAAGGCAAAGTTGCCCATGGGGTAAAAATCGTATCCGCTGATGGCCGGAATATTCATCAGGGTCAGGCAGGCGGATATGATCAGAGCCGTTAAAAAATATTTATTGCGTCGCCTTACCAGTGGATTGGTTTCCCAGGCCAGACTCTTCCAGAAAATCCAGATTGCATATCCCAGAACCACAAAACCGAAGGCGCCGAACAGGTGAAAGGCGATCTCCCCGCGGGCAATGTACCCCCAGTCAAAGCGACGCAGACCGCTGAAATAGTAGTCGGTCGGGGTGGTCAGGGCCAGCAAGGCGCAGATCAAAAAGGTCGCCCGAATCAATCAGGGCCGTCGGACACCCAGCAAACTATGAAAGGCTACCAGATAGACTAATGGTGTGAAAACATAGAAAAAATGAATGCCACGCTCAATGGTCAGCAGGGCCGTTTCGTCGGGAATCAGATGGTGGCAGATAAAGGCCGTCGGCAAAAGGGCCAGAAATAGAAAAAGAACGGCCAGTTGGAGATTCTGGTGACCGGGCCATCCCCGACGCAGCGCTGATGCCACGGCCAGCCACAGACTCGCAAACAGGGACAGCAGCGGGGGAACGATGTACATGGATATCGTCAGCTTCAAATAGCCCCCTTAGTTCAACTATCTAAATTCATTGCACCTATAGTCGGAAATTGCCTAAAAATGCAACCCTTACGAATATGCGGTTCCAAACCCCATACCCCCAGTCGTTTGTATCGGTAAAAACAGACCTGACTTTAATTTACCCGCCGGAATTTCTAACCCATTCAAAACACAAATTAAACACCTTCCCGGCATCCTTGCCTTGACAAAGGTCCAAGCATGAACATTTTTTTAGTGAAATGAATTTTTATGGACTGAAAAAAATACTGCTAACAGGAAGGAAATATGCAAGTAAAATATGTATGTGATAATAAATCCTGCCGCTTTGGATCGGACCATCCTTATGAATTGATGGTCTCGACTGAATCTATTATGGATGAAAAGAATATCGCCACATTCTTCTGCCCCCATTGCAACGAAAAGCTGAAATGTGAAGATGACAGCTGCCTTACGGCAGCCTGAATTATGTAATTTGAGGTAATCGCTACCTGGTTTGATTCATTATCTGTCGGGCGGTGATAGAGAGCCCCAGGAATACCCGGTTAAAGCTGACCCGGTGCATCATCGTCCCCCGAAAGTTCCCCTAGCAGAACCAACCTTCTGCTCATCGTCTTCTAACATTCCTGATCTATTCTATCTGCAATTATCAATACGGCCTCCCTTTAAAACCATGCTCATCAGGCAATCGGGACGATCCTTTGCAGGCAAGGTTAAATCGGAAGCCCCGAATCGACGGTTTGGCGTGGATGAAAATTTTTGCAGTTATCTTTATCATGCAACTTTGGGTTATTTCTGTCTTTACCTTTGCAAACAGGCGTAAGACAGCCTCCTCTGGCAAGGAAGCAACCATTAACGTAAAGGATCTGGTTTTCCAGTTATACTTTAAGCCGAGCGGCCTGGGCGTCCTGGGATGGATCGGCCTGTTAATGGCCAACGCTGCCTGAGGTGGCGACGAACAAATCGACGGGAAAGACCGCCACCAACCGGCCAGCCTCGCAGTTTTTGCTTTTCAAGCGCAAATCATGCTATCTATCCGCATCTAATCGAATCTCACCCGACACACGAGGAGATGCGCATGCAGAAACTGGCTGCCGTTCTGATTATAATCCTGCTGATCGCCCCTTCCGTTGGGGCTGAACCAGAATCCGTCAAATTCACCCCGGATTGTGAGTTTACCGTCACCTTTCCCGGAAAAATCTCGACCAAGGCAAACAGGGGCTCCGCAAATTCGCATCAACCCTGGCTTCACATACGCGATATTGAATTTTTAGCCAAGCATTATGAAATATCCGCCATTTGCCGGCCGATCGATCCGCGGGGACGTGAATTCGAACTCCTCATGTTCTATCGCAACATGGAAAAGGAGGCCCGGCGGCTTCAGATTGCCAAGCCGCAGACCGCGGTGAAGCAGGACCCCCGGCGCCAGATGGTACTGGGGGAGTGGCAGGGTTACACCCGTGATTTCGCCAAAAAGCCCGTCACCGTGAACGGCCGCTATATCCTGGGCCGGCATTCCAAGCTTATGATGCTGGTGGCCACTCCGGGAAAACATCCCCAGCCATCCGCCCTGATCACCGGTTTTTTCAAATCCGTACGGCGAAAATAAGAAGGTGTGATTGCAGTGCCCTTGCATCGGGCCGCGCGATTGTTATCATTAGCTCATATTGGGGCCTGACTGATATCAAATAATGGGCCCGTATACTGACGGCAGACACCCAATCTGCAAAGGAAACTCGATGGACCAACTGACCGTACTCCCCGATCATCCTATTTCCTCGTCCGGAATTATTTCGCAAAAATTCCAAAACCTCGGCATCACCGATTTCCAAGACGCCTGCCGGTATGTACACGAACTCCCTTACGGCTACAATTCGGATAAGAATGATCTAATGATTCTGTTCAAAGAAAATATGGGTACCTGCACCACCAAGCACGCAGTCATCGGCACCCTGGCCGCAGAGCTCGGTCTGCCGGTGGCCAAAAATGTGGGGATCTACCGGATGACCGAAGCGCTTGTGACCGGGACGAATGTAATCCTGGACAAGTACCAAATGCCCAACGTCCCGATGCTGCACTGTTTTCTGGTCTACGATCGTTACCGGGTCGACCTGACCGAGGGGAATAACAACGGAAAGAACCGTGCCATCGACGAATTTCTTTTCACCCAGGAGGTTATCCCCAATATCCCGTCCAAGGATGAATACTTGCTTTACCGCAAGGCCCTGAAGGGACGCATCCTGACCATGGATGAATATGCCGGCCTCGCAATGAAGCGTATTCTGCAGGCCCGGGAGGAGGGCTTGGTGCTGCTGAAAGAAAACGTTAAATAACTAAAACCTGCTTCTTACGCCCTGGACGGGGCGCGCGATTGGTAACCCGCAGAACATGTCTACAGCTTGACTTGGCCCAGAGAAACGCTGGGTTGACTCGGACGGAACGCCCTTGAAAGTACTACACATTGTCACACTCTATATACTCCTGATGCTGGCCTGCCCGGCACCGATCCTGGCGGAAGCATTCGACGAGGATGCCTGGCGACGGGCGGTTGCGAACCAGTCCATCGAAAAGCTCTATGCGCCTCACTACCAAGACGGCAAATATTTCAATCCCTGGATGCCCATGCCAGATAAAACATTCGGGCGTTTTCTAAAATGGCGCTTTTCAAAATCCGCCCCCTATACCGACGAGGAGAAGAAATATAAAGCCGCGGTTATTCCCGGGTTGAAAGAGCGTATCCTGGGCCTTCATAGAGACAAGGATTTCATCACCTGGATTGGCCACGCCACCTTCCTGATCCGCCTGCGGGGTCAGTACTGGTTGACCGATCCCATGTTCTCCGACAGAGCCCTGTTGCCGAAACGGATCAGCCCACCGGCCATGCCGGTTGAGGATCTCAAGGCCCTGAATGGGCCAATCAGCGTTCTCATCTCCCATAGTCACTACGACCACCTCGATGTGGATAGTATAAAAGCCCTGCCGCATAGAACCCGCATATACGTACCACCGGGGTTGAAAGCCTATATCAAAACCTTTTTCTCTGGGGAGGTTCGGGAAATCGACTGGTGGGAAAACGTCGAATTCACCGGTGGTTTCAAACTGGTGAGCCTGCCGGCCCAGCACTGGTCCCGGCGGTTCCGTCAACCAACCGATTCGACCCTTTGGGCCAGCTACCTCCTGGCCTCTCCGGATGTTCAGATTTACTTCGGTGGTGACAGCGGCTACTTTGTCGGCTACCGTGAATTCGGACGGCGCTTTCCGGGCATCGACTACGCCCTGATGCCGGTCACTGCCTACGATCCGCGCTGGTTCATGCACTATAACCACATGAACGCTCCGGAAGCTTTGCAGGCCTTTGCCGATCTCGGGGCCCGCGTTTTCATCCCTACCCAGTGGGGCGCCTTTCACCTGGGGGACAACCCGTCCGGGAAACCGGCCCTGGATCTCTTGCGGTTACAGCGATCTCGAAACCTGGACCCTGCCCGCCACCCTATCTTTGCCATCGGCGAGCTCATGGTCCTGCGATCAGCCTTTTGAGCAGCATGACATACTGGCGGGTAACACCAGTCGACAGCGATTGAATTCTGGTTGACAAACGCAGGACCTGTCTATTAGAACTTATAGAAATTACACACTTTTCCCACAAAGGCCTTATTTCCCACCCTGCCCCAGGGGATGCAATGATCGATTTGGCACAGGCAACCAGCTTGGTTTGCCCGCAACCACTGCCTGAGGCCACAGAACATAATTTTCAGGAGGCACGCTATGGCACTAACAGTAACTTGTAAGGGAGAATACAAAATCCCGGACACCAAGGATATCAAATGCCCAACCATCAAAGTAGAGGTGGTGGCAACGTTTGACGACAACAACCCGGTCGAGCAGGCGAAACATGCTTACTACAAGCAGAATGCCCAGAAAGTGCTCGACAAGGAACTCCAGGCGCGCGGGAAACAATTTATTGACCCGATTAAAGATGCCCAGCAGAAAGTCGACAACCTGCGCAACATTATTCAAAACCTGGAAAAGATGCAGATGGGCAATGTGACCAAATGGGCCAAGCTGCCGGAGCTGCATAAGCAACTGGTAAACGAAAAGAAGCATCTTGAAGAGTTTTTAAAGGTCGCAAAAAGCTCCATTGACCAGGCTGTCCGGAGCATCCAGAGCTTCGAGGCGGATCGATGGCTGGAAGCCGTTGATACCAAAGGGCACGACATTGCCGTCAAGAAACTCAAGAGCAAGGCAACCTGGAAGAAAGTAAAGCTGGGATTAAAAGTATTCCTGGTTGGGGCGGTCATCCTGACCACTGCGGCCGTGGGCATTGCGGCCAGCGTGGTCACTCTGAATCCCGGGCCGCTGGCCCTGGCAGCCGTCATTATTGGCGCTGTGGTTTCGGGTTCCAGTGCATTAATATCGGTTGGCAAGCTCATCAAAAAGAACTGGATGAGCGAATCCAAAGTTATGAAAAAGATCGGCGCAGATTTGGCCGCTCTGGGTAAAGTGACGGATGAAATCAAAACCAAGCGCACGCCGCAGCTTAAAAAACACTTGCTGGAATTGGCCACCTATAGGGCGGACCGTGCGAAAGCCATCCGAGATATGGATGCACAAATTACGGATATGGAGAAGGCGACGGTGGATCTGCAGAAGAAGTTCAACGACGCGGTTAAAAACAACCTGAAAGGCGCCAATGATAGGATGAAGACCCTGAATGAGTTTAAAAGTGCCATCAAGCAGCTCAAGGCCGCAAAGCAGAGACTGGACACCGAGGATAAAGCCGCCCAGAAACTTATCAAAGACAGCCAGGACGTCTTGGGTGATTATGATAAACTCGGTACCGAGACCATAAAAGGCCTGCCAACCACCTGGGACAAGCTGCGTGGGAACCTGGGCGGCGGCACTGAAAATACGGCGAACTTACTTTCCCAGACCGTAAACCTGGCGGCGGGATTGAAATAAGGGCTTTTTACCGCAGCGTAGCCTTTTTTCTAAACAACGTTCGGCACGCTGACGATACCAGCCCGTGCTTTAGTTTATTTGGCCCGTGACATGAATTTGCCGGTTTCGGTATTCACCCGGATAATTTCGCCAACGGATAAATATTCGGGTACCTGAACCACAACGCCAATGGAAAGGGTAGCCGGTTTGGTCCGATTGGTCGCCGAGGCGCCCTTCAAGGCCGGAGCAGTCTCCGTGATTTCCAGATCCATGGCCGCCGGCAATTCGATGCACAGCGGATTGCCGTTAAGCAGCAGCACGGCAATGCCTTCCAACCCATCTTGCAGCCACTGGACCTGTTCCTCAAGAAAATCTTTTGAAAGGGTATACTGTTCGTAGTTTTCCGAGTCCATGAACGTATACAAGGACTGGTCCTGATAGAGGAAGCTGGAGGGCCGTCGCTCGAGATCCACCTCCTCCAGAAAGTCATTCCCCTTGAAGGTTTCGTCGAGTTTCTGCCCCGTGGCGACGTTGTTGAAACGCACTTTATAAAGCGTATTGGCACCCCGTGCGGACGGGGAATGGACTTCAATGGTTTTAACCTGATACGGCTGGTCATGGATATGGACGACATTTCCTTTTTGCAGGTTGCAAGCTTTGGGCACGTGTTTGCTCCTTCTCTATTTTGAAACCAAATCTAAACTCCGATGGCCTTGGCCCCCCGGCTTATGGTACCCAATTGGCCCGCCAGGTTTTTGATCTGGGCAGTGTTCGTGAAGCGCTTGAGTGAATCAGCCATGGAACGCGGCCCCAGGGGATCGATCTTCTGCAGGTCACCGACCAGTTTACGCGCTTCCTGGAAAACCTTGTTCATCTGCTCATCCAGTTTCATACAGTTTCGGATCTCCTTGACGGTCTCATTCTTGGTCTTGATGAGTTCTTTGAGTGCCTTCTCATTTTTCTTGATGGCCTTGGGTTCATCTTTCAATTTAAGCTTCGCCAGATTGGCCTGGTAAGTACTAATCTGCTGATCCAGCTCCTTCACATTTTTGTCAGCCTCCGCTATGAAGGTCCGTCTCTGGGTGTGAAAGCGCGAGGCGTCGTCCAGGTGCTTGGACAATCCTTTGGTCTTGTCGCCGCTTTTCCCCAGGTGGGTGGCGATTTCGGCCAAATCCTTGGAGAGTTTTTCGATGGAGGCCTCCTGCATTTTGACGGTGTCCCGGATCTTTTTGCCCACATCGTAGACGCTTGACAGGGCCCCGATACCGGCGACCGCCAGGCCAATGGCGCCGAGTACGGCCGGTGCCGCCCCCAGCGTTGCCACCGAAGCCGCCACAGCCGCGGCCCCGGCGGCCAAAGCCAGGGTCCCGAGGATGACGCAGCCAGTCACATGCCGCACTTTTTTCCAGAATATGTCGCTTTTTATCTTCTTGGCCGCTGCCGCCTGGGCTTCCATTTCAAACGTCGTGTGCCATACAAGACTTTGCTGTTTAGCGATATTGTTGACCATGCCATCCAGGTAGGATTTGTATTCCTGCATCCCCTTCTGAAGTTTTTCCTGCAGGGGTTTGGCCTTCTTGATTTCACCCAGGAGCTCCCGCATATCTGTTGAAGACGTGGCCTTTTCATAATTGGCGCGCAGCGCATCGATGTCCTTTTGCATGGAGTCCAGGGGAACTTTCATGTGCTTGATCTGGGCCTCAAGTTTCTTGGTAAAAAGCTTCTGGTAATTTTTTTTGTAATACATCCACTTGATCCGCTCGTGGTCCTGATCGGCATCCATGGTGATTTCGCAGTCGGCTTTCAACTCCGGTGGTATTAAATCCTTGGTCTTGGGTACCGGCAGGGTGATGGTAAACTTTAATGTTTCCGCCATATCCGTTCTCCTTTTTCCCGGGGTCCGCATTTTGCCGGCCTGAACCTGGTTTTATAAGCTTTAGGTATACAGACCATCTCACTCAAGCAAACAAGTTTTGGTCAGGTAACTTCCCCGAGAATCGCCTACCTGACTTAATGAGTCTTAGATTACTATTGTAGACTTTCAAAACTAATGAATACGATGGGGATTGTCAAGATCGCTATGGACGCTAACCTTTTAAGATTATGAGACTTTGGCCATTGTCCAGCCGGGTTGTAAACCAGTGCGCGGTTTGCAGGGGATCCGCTGCGGGCATGCTTGATCGCCTGGGGTGTATCCGGTGCAGACAAATGCGGCCTGTACACCGTCAATAGTTGACAACCACTCGGCTCGCCCTCATATTAGTCAGTAGCCTTCAGCGCGGTATGCTAAACACCTTGAATTGGAATCAAATCGCGAGGTTCTATGATGTACTTGCTTACCATAAAGCGGCTCTTCACGGTACTCCTGATCGCGATCCTGCTGCTCCCGGCATGCTCTTCCCGCCAGGACGAATCCGCTACCGTTATCAATTGGCTCCCCTACGCGGAGGGCCTGCAGTCCGCCAGTACCCATGGCAAAAAGGTGTTTCTCTATTTTCGGGCGGACTGGTGACCGTACTGTCTGAAAATGGACAAGGTCCTTGTCCAAGAACAGGTCCACTCCTTATTGAACGACCGGTTCGTGGCCATCAAGATCAACCTCGACCGCGAGAGAGACCTGGCCCGCAAATACCGGGTCGGCGGCATACCGGCGCTCTTGTTTTTCGACCGGCAGGGAAACTTGCAAGAACGCATCAACGGCTACGTTCCGATGGACAATCTGGTCGCTACTCTGAAAAAAATCGGCTAATTAGTGTCCATCCACAAACGGCATCTTTTGGCCCATAGCGGCGTTTTCACTTTTTTGAGCACGCAGTGAAGCTTTAGCGCTATCCTCAAAATAGCGTACTATGCTTGTGGTTTCAAAAGCGCTCAAGCCTTGCTCTGAACCAAAACCTCCCGTTTGTGAATGGACACTGTCTAACACCCTGTCAATATAGCCGATATATCATCTCTTGATATCGACCTTCGGTCGTCAAACATGCCCCTGTAAGATTTCTTCAGAAAAAATTAAAGATTTCCTCCCCCAAGCCGATAGTAAGAACAGGACAGCTAGCCGCAGGGCAAAACTTCCGAAAGGAAGCGGCGCAAAGCTTCCGGCCTAAATCCTTAAACCGGGACACGGCAGCGGGGCTGCATGGCAGGATCTCCCGACAATCTGAAGAGGCCCCCCGGCCTCGCCATTGCACCCCGTACTGAGTTTCTGTACGGGTTTTCTGTTCTCAAAGGAGGCTGCCATGCACAATGAGCAATTGTACTCGAAACTGGGCCGCAAAATCCGGGAACTGGAGCAGGATTTCAAGGATTACCTGCGCGGCCTTGAAAAGAGTGTTCAGGAGCGTTCGCGCGAACTAGAGGCCGCGAACGTGAAACTGAAAGCCGAAGTAAAGGGCCGCAAAAAAGCTCAGCATGAAATCCAGCAGGTAAAACGGGAATGGGAAATCACCTTCGGCGCCATGGTGGACTGGGTCAGCCTCGTGCACCTGGATGGCACCATTATCCGTAGCAACCGGCGGGGCGCCCAGATGTTCAAGGCCCCGGTCCGGGACCTGACCGGCATGAATATCTGCCAGGTCCTGCATGGGACGCCCCACACCGTATCCGAATGTCCCATGTCGGCTGCCATCGCTTCCGGACGACGTAAAAGTGTCGAGCTCCAGCTCGCGGACGGCCGCTGGATGATGATCTCCATTGACCCCCTCATTGATGACAACAACAATCTGCTGCATGTTGTCCATATCAGCCGGGATATTACGGAACGGAAAGCCATCGAGGTCGAAAGGGAAAAAATGGTCCTTGAACTCAAGGCCGCCCTGGCCGATGTCAAAATCCTGAGCGGGCTGCTCCCGATCTGTGCGGTCTGCAAAAAAATCCGGGACGACAAGGGCTACTGGAACCAGATCGAAGCCTATATCCACAAACATTCGGGGACCCGTTTCAGTCATGGTATCTGCCCGGATTGCGCCCATGAGTTATACCCGGATCTGGATCTGGATCTGGGCAAAAAAACATAGACGCTGTCTCAAAAAAAAAAGATTTAGGTTCAAGGTGCGGCGGATGCTACATTCGAACCGGAAGAATACTGCTGTATTGCGAGGATAGCGCGGGAGCTTCACTTCGTGCTGAATTTAGCGCCCAACGCCGAGATTGGACCAAAAGACTTTTATGAGATAGCTTCCAATGTAACTTGCGTATTGCCTTAGCGATCCGGATTGCGTAAAACGATCCTGCTTGTCCACACGGCCCAAGACGGATTAACTACCTGTTTGCGGAGTACGCCATATCTGCCACTGATTTGAAACCGACTTTGCAGGCCTACCGCTCCCTGCTGTTCATTTGTTGCGCGGTCACTTTTGGGTGCTATTTTTCCACCTCCATGCGCCTGCCGGTCGTGCCGCTGTATGCCCGCACACTAGGCATCACGACCGCCCAGATCGGTCTCTTCAATGCAGCTTTCTTTCTCATGGCCGGACTGCTCTCCCTGCCCATGGGGGCCGTATCCGACCGGACCGGCAGTAAACCGGTGGCTGCCGCCGGGCTTACGATCCTGGCCGCAACCGCATTTGCCCTGCTGCTCTGCGACACGTTTGGGTCCCTGACCCTGGCCTATCTGTTTTTCGGGCTTGGGACAGCCGCCTTTGGACCGACAATGATGTCCTTTGTGGCCCAGATCTCTCCGTCCACCCACCTGGGACGATCCTATGGCTGGTATACCACGGCCCTGTTCTGCGGTATGAGTTTAGGTCCGGCGGTAGGGGGCTTCATGGCCCAGCGAACCGGGTTCGAGCCGGTGTTTAACTTTATCGGCATCACCCTGCTCTGTGTCCTGGGAGCCCTGGTGTTCTGCCTGCCCGGACAGGCATCTACCGCTAAAGGGGGGGCCGCCGCTGCTGAAGGAAGACCCGCCTTGCGCGAGCTCTTCAAAAATCGCCCTTTGATGGCTTGCTGGTTTGTCACCCTGAACGCCTGCTTCGGGTTGGGCATGTTCATCAGTTTCATCCCCCTGCACGCGCACAACGCCGGTTTGAACGTCAAGGAGATCGGCCTGGTTTTTTTCGCACAGGGTCTGTGCAACGGTTTCTCGCGGATACCCTTCGGCCATCTCAGTGATAAGGTCTCCCGGCGCGGCAGACTGGTTATGATCGGCCTGGCCGGATACACCGTTTCATTGGGCGGTTTCGGCACGTCGCAAACGCTTTGGCATTTCCTCGGGTACGCCGTTCTATCGGGATGCAGTATGGGGCTCGCCTTTACTTCGGTGGGGGCTCTCATCGCCGAAGTGGTACCGGCCGAATCCCGGGGGGTGGCCATGGGCGGTTACAACACCTGTATTTACTTCGGCATGATGTTGAGCAGCGCCTGCATGGGCGGTATCATTCAGGTCATCGGTTTTGCCTACGGGTTTTACCTGACGGCGGTTTTGAACGCCGCCGCGATCGGTGTTTTCTGGCACCTTTATCGGCGTCAATGATAGGTAGGCTTGTCGTCATCCTTCCCTTTTTTCCCGTCAATGACCGTAAACCGCGACTTGCGCCGGTTAAGGCGCCACTGCAGATACTTGAGATAAAGCAGTTGCGGATCCAGATAGGTACCCGGCGCCTTGAAATAGGCCCAGCCGCAGAGAATCCCGCCCAGATGGTAGGCGCCATACGGATTGGCTTTGGCCAGAAAGGTTAAGAGGGTAATCCCGGCGGTACCGTAGCTGATATATTTGGCCTTTACCGGCAGGATAAACATCAGCAAGATGCTGGCTTCGGGATTCAGCAGGCCGAACACAACTATCAGAGCCAACAGGCTGGGAAGCATACCCATAAAAGGTGCATTGAAGCCGGCCACCCCGCCCAGGGCCATGCCGGCCAGCGCGGCCCCTATTGCGGAAAGATAAAACAAGGCCAGGAAGCGGCCGGTACCCAGGGCAAATTCTATCGGCGCGGCAAAAAAATAAAGAATCAGGGCATTGATCAGGAATCCCAGCGGGGCTTGCGGGTTGTGGATAAAAGGGTGTGTCACGATTTGCCAAACATGGAAGCCGTCGGCAGTCGGCGGATAGAGCTGCAAAAAGGCGACTACCGGTATATGCAGCCAGTGCTCCAACAACAACTCCGCCACATAGACGACGGTATACAATATAAGGAGCCGTTTTCCGATCTTGGTAAGCCGGGTTCCGAAACCGAACGAGCTGCGCATGCGATCTGGGTTCACACCTTTGTCCTCTCCCTATCCATCCATTTTTATCGCTTCCACGGCCGCGTAAGCGGTTGCAATGGCCAGCCCGCTGCCGCATTTTCTGCGCATCCAGTCCTGGTGGGCCAGGATGGATCCGGCGGCGTACAGGTTACGAAAAACGGGGGTCCCTTTTTCGCCCAGCGGGCGCATGCGTTGGTCGGTTTCCAGGCCCGCCCGGTTCACGGCATGCCCGCGGGGGTCCAGGAAGTAATGCCGGTGCCACTCCCGCCGGGACAGGGGCTGATAAACCGGCAGTCCAAACAGCGGCTCACGGATACCCGCCTGGTCCGCCTGCAGGCCTTTGCCCAGAAACCGCCCACCGGCCAGCAACACCCGCCAGGCATGGATCATCTCTTCACCGGCATGATCAGCAATGGTGAGGACGAACGCACCGTCCGACTCCGGACGGACGGCCTGGACCCGCTTTTCACGATACAGGCTGACACCCAGTTGCGCAATGTTCTCTGAAAACGTATCCCGCAGGCGCAGACCCGGAACGCCCGGCGGCATGGTGGGTATTTCAAAAACCGGTACCGCCAGCTGCTCGGCCAGGGCCGCAGCCACGGCCAGACTGTTGCGAACACCTAAGATAGCCGGCAGGCCAACTACCACGGCATCCTTTAGATGGGGCTTTATCCGGGCGGCCAGCTCAGCCAGGTTCTGCGGCTGCTCCAGTTGGCGGGCCATGGTCTCGGTGTAGAGTTCCGTCAGGTGATCACTGCCGGGAAAGTCTATGGTAACCGTCCGCAGCTTTGGCCAGCGTGTATCCCAGACAGCGGCAATCTGTCGGGCGGAAAATCCCCTGAGCCCTCGGATGTCGATCAGCAGGCACGGCTGCTGGTCTTGCAGCGCCTTTACGCCGGCCCACATAGTTTCCGGCGCAGCGTAGGTCGGTTTGGTGGTACCCAGGGGGGTCAGGACCTGCGCATTTTTCTTGGCGTCCCGGCGGTAGGGCAGGCCGGATGCCTCTAAAAAGCGGAAGAATTCATCCAGGGCCGTGCGGATAATGTCCGGCGCCAGTCGAGCCAGGGGATGGTCGGGCTCATCCCGGGCCAGTTGGACCAGCCCCACCCAGGGATCGCTCAAGATACGGCCATTTTCAGGGGGATGAACACCCAGGAGGTCCAGGTAGCCGCTGGCAAAGATGATTTCACCGGTCTCGCCGACCTGCGCGGTAGTCAGACCGCGGTTGGCCGCAAACACGGCCGCGGCGGCCCCGGCCATCCCGGTGCCGATTACCACCAGGTCCAATTTCTGTTCCTTTAATACATTCATAATTCTAAGCTAAAGAAACCGCAGTGTAAGGCCTCCTGCAATTCTTCCTGTGCCAGGGACGGACCCCACAAAACCGGGCGAATCCCCTTCCAACGCCCCTTGAGAAACGCTCTCAGATCAACCAGCCCCTCATCGCCGCTGTACATCCCGCGATTATACAGGTAGGCCACCGTACGGACACCGCAAAACACCCCCTGGCAGGTACCCTTGCCCACCCGGCTGCGCAAACCGATGGCTTTCAGATCCGCCCGGTCACCGACCATTCCCATGGCGTCGGCAATGCTGTCGACGGCACCTTTGGGCACCATTTCGCATTCGCATAACAGCATATCCCGGGGTGCCTGGGATTGCAGCCAGATGCGCGGGGCCATCCCCGGTTTGGTCCACTGGCAGGCCGGTGTCAGCGCCAATGGCCGGGAGTGTGTCTGGCACGGGGTTGTCACCCCCAGGCGGGTGCACACCAGATCAACGGTTTTCTCGGCCATCAGGCGATAGGTAGTCAACTTGCCGCCGGTAATGGTAGCAAAATTCTCCAGCTTGTGGTCGGCATGATCGAGGAGGACGAATCCACGGCTGATCTGGCGGGCATCTCCCTCACCGGACCCAACCAGGGGCCGGACACCGGCATACGCCCGCAAGCAGCGTGCTTCAGTGAGCACGGGAAGCATGGCCTGGGCTTCGGCAATAATCGCGTCTATCTCTCCGATGGTAGGCCGCACATCTTCCAGGTTGTCAATGGCGACCGAGGTCGTCCCCAGGATGGACACGGTTCCGCCGGGCACGAGTATATCGGCATTGGAGGATGGCCGTAGCCGGTTGATGACCCGTTGACTGATCCTATCGTCCAGGATCAGCAGGCTGCCCTTGGCATACACCATGTCCATCGCCACACCGGCCAGGGCGGCCACCTGGCCGGCCCAGGCACCGGAGGCATTGATCACCTGGTCGGCCCGGATCACGATCTTTTCACCGGTGTGCCGCCGCTGCAGTACCGTCTCATGAATCCGGCCGCTCTTTCTGCGAAATGCTACCACGGGGGTATTCCGCAAGAGCACACTGCCCGCTTGCTGGGCCTGGGACATATTCTCCAGGGAAAGCCGAAATGGATCGACCGTTGCGTCCGCGACTTGATAGGCCGCTATTAGTCTGGGAGAGAGCCGGGGTTCCATCTCCAGGGCGTCGGCCACGGACAATGCCGTGACCGAGATACCGGCCGCGGCGCACAGGTCCGGAAAATCGGCAACATACCTTTCGTCGTCCCCCTCAACGGCCACGAACAAACCGCCGGCATCTTCAATGCAGTGCGGGGCCAGCTGCTTGATCAGTTCGGCCTCGCGGCGGCACTCCGCGGCAATGGTCAGGTCCCCGGAAACATAGCGCGCCCCGCTGTGCAGCAGGCCGTGATTGGCGCCGGAAGCCCCGGCGTTGAGATCACGCCTTTCAGCCACGATACAGGTAACCCCCCTCAACGCCAGGTCACGTGCAATGCCGGTGCCCGTAGCCCCGCCGCCGATAACCAGCACCCGGGTCCGCATGTAATTTGGGTTGCCTGCCATATGGGTCTCGGTATATTCCCTTCTTTTTGGTTGCCTATATAATAAAACTTGGTACCCGCCATCGGGATCGCGGCCCCTGGGGGAACAGGGCCTTGATCTGGTCTGTGGAAGTCGAGACCGATTTCGCGACCGTTAACGATGGGGATAAATTATAGCATCAACTCAAGATCCGAAATCGGATAGGCCAGGCAGGGATGAATATATCCTGAGATGGCATCCGACTTTCTCAGTTTTGCGCCCGGTGCGTGGAAAACCCTGCCGGCCGTAAGTCGCGTACGGCAAAGGCTGCACTCTCCGGAACGGCAACAGGTGTTCAGTGTCCGGCCAGTCCGCTCGAGGCCATTCATCAAAGGCTCGCCGGCCGCAACGGTGAACACCGCCCCGTCCGGGAGGGTGACCGTGAACCGGTCCTGGGCCCGGACAGAATCCGGCCAGCCCGGTTGAGCGGTTACATCGGCCGGCGGGCCGTATACCTCAATCCGGATTCTGCGACCGGGAACATCCAGCCGGGCCAATTCGGCCTGCACGTATTTATACATCACTTCGGGTCCGCACAGGTAGAACATTTTCCGGCCGAGATCATCCACCTGCTCGGCCAGCAGTTCGGCGGTGATAAAGCCGGTTAGATCCCGGCCCTCGGAGGAGGGCTCGGAAATCACCATCGTCACCTTGAGCTGGTCGTAGTGTGCGGCGCGCTCGCGGAGTTCAGCGGCAAAAATGATATCATCCTCACTCCGGCTGCCGTAGACCAGGTGGATGCGGCGGTCCAGCCCCCGGTCCGTGACCTCCCGGAGCATGCTCATAAACGGTGTTACGCCGCTACCCCTGGCGATAAACACAAGATCGTCGCCATGAAACAACGGGTTGTGATAAAGGTTCCCGGCCGGCGCAGTGCTGGTCAACACCTGTCCGGTCGCAACTTCGTCGAGCAGGTAGACCGACACGAAGCCGTCCGGCATCCGGCGCACGGTAATATCATAATAGGCGGTCTGGTTGGGCGGCGAGGAGATACTGTACGGCCGGCTCGTGCGCACACTACCGATGTCCACAAAAACGTTGATGTATTGCCCGGCTTGAAACGGCGGCAGCGGGCCGCCGTCGGCCGCCACCAACCGCAGGGTTTTGGTGGACGCGGTTTCCGAGATGATACGCGCCACCCGCAGCTCGAGGCCGGGGGGATGCAGGCGATTGACGGCGGCCGCCACAGCCCCCTTTTCGACCGTCCGATCCAACGCGTATTTGCGCAGGATATCGTTTTCCCGCTGTATATCGGCATAACCATCGATTTGCGTTTTTATATCTGGTTTTTTCATCCGTTCCCCTTTCCAGCCTGCAAAGACCGGACCACGGCCCGCGATGTGGAATAGCCGGACATCAAGGTGGGCTGAAAACCGCCCATCCCGGCCCAGGCGCCCACATGGAAAAGCCCCTTTATAGGGGATCTACGATCCAGGAAGTACTCGCCATCTTTGGCATACTGGTCAAACCCGTAGGCGGCCCCGCCGGGATGTCCCAAGTAGCGCATGTGGGTTACCGGCGTCCCGATCTCCAGTTCTTCGATGTGATCCCGGCAGCGCGGGAAAACCCGGTAGAGGACTTCCAGCATCTGGCCGGCAATCCGGTATTTGGTATCGAAGTAGTCGTGCGGCGGCACGGTCAACCAGGGTTCGGCATAGGCCAGTCCCACCAGAGCGGCCTGACAGGCCCCCGGAGGTGAGAAATCCGGGTCGTCCACATCGTAACACGTAAACAGCATGGCTTCCGGCGCTGTGAGGGCCCTGGTCTTACGGTACACTTCATCGAGATCGTCGGTGACGGCCACAAAGTTGGTCGTCTCCGTGATCTCCAGCTCCGCCGGTTCACAGTCGAACCCGAGAAACACGTTCACGAATGACGTCCCCACGGTCCGGGCTCCCAATTCCCGCAAGCGGGCTGCGGGTACGTGGGCCTTATCGATCAGATCGACATAGGTGGCCAGGGTGCTGGCGTTGGAGACCACATGCCGGGTGGCGATCTGATCGTTGGCATCGGTCACCACACCGGTGACCTGGCCGTCGGCGACCTGAATCTCACGGGCACCGCAATTGAACCGCACGTCACCTCCGGCCTGCAAAAAGGCATCCAGCAGGGTGCTGGAGAGGGCCTGGGAACCGCCTTTTAAGTGGAAGGGTTTAAATTCGATATAGGCCCAGAGGACAATCGCAAAGTCTCCGAAGGAAAGCCGGGAAGGCGGCAGCCCCTGGTAGGACCAGTAAATCCCGAGGGTGGCTTTCAACAGCGGGTCCTTGAAAAAGTCATCCAGGATGGTCTGTGTCGGCTTCAGGGCATACTTGAAAAATGACGGGTACTTCTCCGGGGAAGATTCCGGATCCCGGAAAATCGTCACCCCGACCCACTGGGTGCAATATTCGTATACCAAATCGAAAAAACGGTCGATGGCCTCCGTTTCGGCGGGAAAACGCGCTTTCAAACTGTCCACCGCGGCAGACCGGTCCGCTTTCAGGGTGATGTCCAGTTGGTCCGGGAGCACCAGGCGATACAGGTTGGGCATCTGGATAAACTCGAGGCGATCGATAATTTCCAGCCGCGTCAGCATGTCGCGCAACGGGCCGGGGAAACTCTCCGTGCCCATACCACTGAGCTGGTGCAGGGCCACCTCGAATTCGAACCGCCCGCGAATAAAACTGGTGGCACACCCGCCGGGGACGTTGTGCCGCTCCAACAGCAGCGTCTGCACACCGGCCCGGGCAAGGCCCAGGGCAGCGGTCAAGCCGCCATTACCGGCCCCGATTACGACTGCATCAACATCCGTCATAGCGCCTCCCTGTTCTATTTTTGGACGACGGCGTAGCCTTTTTGCTCCAATTTTGCAATGACGCCCGTTTTGCCCCCCAGATGGCTGGCGCCCACGATCACCAGCGCATTATCCGGCTGCCCGATAAGACCTTCGATGATCGGTAGCCAGCGGGCATTGCGCTCCGTGAGAAATTTTTTGTAGAGCGTCGGATGGCCGGCAAAACTTGACTGCATGATCTTGTCCAGCTGCTTGAGATCACCCGTTTTCCATAGCGTCAGCATTTCCGGAAAGAGGGTCTCGACTATATCCAGATCAGCCAGGGTCCGCTTTAAAAACGCATCCTGCTCCATGCGGCCCAACTCGAAAAAAAGGGCCAGCTGATCCTGGACCGATTCCAGGGGAATAATTTTTTTTACATCCCGCCGGGCGTTTTGATAGAAGTAGCGATCTATACCGTAACGCGGCAGGTAGCCCCTTTTACGCAGCTCCAGCATGGTCAGCGTCAGGGCACAGACCCAGGGACGCAAGCCTTCGAATTGCACCATATCCAGGCCTTGTCCGTCCAAGTACTGCTCCAGCATCCGCAGCGTTGGCGGCGTCAGGACATCCCGGATGAAACGCCCTTTGGGCAGCAGGCTTTGCTGCATCATCAGAGTCTGGGTTTCCGGTCGGTCCATCTGCGCCAGATCGGTTTCAAAGACAATGATGCCGCTGTCGCGGTAGGCCGCCTCAAAATCTTCATCCAGCGGATAATCCCACCGGCTGAGCAGGTGAATGGAACCGAGCAGATAAACCGTATTGCGGTCCGAGGATACGGTCCATAGGCATTTGGCCCCGGTCTGGCCGCCAAACGCCTGCCCGCAGCCAATCATAAAAACCATCAGGCAGACGAACACCGCCAGGTACGCCGGTAGCTTATGATGGCATCTATGGAGCATGGGCACCTCTTTCAGGGGACAGCGTTTTTTCACGAACTTTTCATTTTGCGTTCACAGGGAGTTCATCCCTCTGCGGTAGGCTTGCTGCAAGCTTAGAAACTTGAATCTATCACAAGTCTGGAAGCGATTCCAGCAAGTTCATCGAAAAGGAGGCGCCATGGACACTCACAGAAGATTCAGAGGAATGGTTTTTACAATCGTCATCATCATATTGTTTGCGCGGACAGGCTATGCCGAGCCGGCCACGGATAAAACCCTCTCGCCCTATTTTCTGATCGAATCCGGCGACCCCGCCGTCGATCGGTTTCCTTTAAAAAATACCGATGTCAGCGTTCCCATCAGTGGGGTCATTGCCGACGTCACGGTGTTGCAGACCTACACCAACGACGGTATGCGCCCGATCAGCGCACGCTATATATTTCCGGCCTCCACGCGGGCGGCGGTGCACGGTATGCAAATGACCATCGGGGAGAACGTGATCACCGCCCGGATCAAGGAAAAAGAAAAGGCTGAAACGACGTTCGCGGCCGCTAAAAAACAGGGTAAAAGTGCGGCCCTGCTCAAACAGCAGCGACCCAACGTTTTCAGCATGAACGTAGCCAATATCATGCCCGGCGACACCCTGGATATCGAACTACATTACACGGAACTCCTGATCCCCACAGATGGCACGTATCAATTCGTCTACCCTACCGTGGTGGGACCCCGCTATTCCGAGCAGCCAGAGTCTACGGCCCCCGCATCAGAGCGGTGGGTGCAAAACCCTTACCTGCCCCAGGGCAGCCGCCCGGTTTCCGGATTCAACCTGCGCGCCAGGATATCCACCGGCATCCCGCTGGCAGCCCTGGTCTGCCGGTCCCATGACATTGAAACCAGTTGGGAGAGTGAATCCGTGGCCGACATCACCTTTAAGCACCCGGAAAATTCGGGGGCGGACCGGGATTACATCCTGGAATATCGACTGGCCGGCAAACAGATCCAATCCGGTCCCATGTTATATGAGGGTGCCCAGGAGAACTTCTTTCTTCTCATGGTACAGCCGCCCGAAAGGATCAAACCCAAGGATATCCCGGACCGCGAATATATCTTCGTCGTGGACGTGTCCGGCTCCATGGACGGCTTTCCGCTGAACACAGCCAAAGACCTGCTCTCCAACTTGATCGCGCATCTGCGGCCCACGGACAAGTTCAATGTGATCTTTTTCGCCGGTGGGTCCCGGGTGATGGCCCCGACCTCGTTACCGGCCACCCCCCGCCATGTCGCGCAGGCGCTGCGGTTGCTCGACCACCAGCGGGGCGGGGGCAGCACCCGTCTGCAGGCAGCCCTCCAAAAGGCGCTGGCCCTGCCCAGAGACGAAGCCAGCGCCCGTAGCGTCGTCATTGTAACCGACGGCTATATCTCGGCTGAAAAAGAGGTATTCCAGTTGATCCGCAGGAACCTCAACCGGACAAACGTGTTTGCTTTTGGTATCGGTAGTTCCGTGAACCGCTACCTGGTGGAAGGTATCGCTAAAGCAGGTCTGGGGGAACCGTTCATTGCCACCGATCCCCAGTCCGCCCGTTCTGCGGCCGGGCAGTTTCGCGAATACATCCAAGCCCCTTTGCTTACCGGGATCACCGTCAAGTATACCGGTTTCGATGCGTATGATGTCGAACCGGCGGCCATTGGCGATCTTTTCGCCCACCGTCCGGTCATCATCCAGGGGAAATGGCGGGGCGCGGCTACCGGTGCGATCGAGGTGTCCGGCACCGGCGGCAGCGGTAAATACGGGCAAACCTTTCACCTGGCCGCCACCCAGCCGCGGGAAGCCAACCGGGCCCTGCGCCCCTTGTGGGCCCGTTCCCAGATAGCCCGGCTGGCGGACTTCAATTTCAATGACCGGACCGGTGAAGAGCAAGCCGCGATCACTTCGCTGGGGTTGACCTATAGCCTGCTTACCGATTACACGGCCTTTGTTGCGGTCCAGGAAACCGTACGCAATGCGGAGGGACACAGCGATCCCGTCGCCCAGCCCTTGAACCTGCCGACCGGCGTTTCCAACCTGGCGGTCAGCGGGGGCTGTGCCAATGTTCCCGAACCGGAACTGACGTTCCTTTTGATCGGCCTGTTACTCTATATGGCAACACGGGTCATCTTTCGCCGGCACCGTTTTAACACAGACTACGGGAGGAAAGATCATGCAAGTAACCAATAGCGTGATATCGTTTTGGCGCCGCCACCGTCCCAACGCCGTTTTTTATCTCTTCATCGTGGCCATCGCCTATGGACTCAAGCAGCATTACAGCCAGGCCGGCAGTGAGGCACTGGATTGGATTCTGGGCCCGACTGCCGCAATGGCCGAGCTCATCAGCGGGATTCCATTTGAACACGAAGCCCAGACCGGGTACCTCAGCCGTGATGTCCGGGCTGTCATAGCACCGGCCTGTGCCGGCGTCAATTTTTTGATCGTGGTCTTCGGGATGACCGCGTTTCAAGGCGTTTCCCGGCTGATGGGCGCGGGTCGCAAACTGGCTTGGCTGGTGGCGACCCTGGGCGGCGCCTACCTGCTGACCATCCTGGTGAATGCCCTGCGCATCACCCTATCCATCTACCTGTATGGCGCCGATCTGTACGACCACCAAGTTACGCCGGCCGGCATTCATCGGGCCGCAGGGGTCTTGATCTATTTTGCCGCCTTGTCGGCAATCTATCCCGCCAGCGGAAAAATCATGGCCGGCCTCCGACCGTCAGAACCGACCCGGCGAGATCAGGCGCGGTCGTACCGCCGGCTTAAAATCGTTTCCCCGAGCCTGGTACCGCTGCTCTGGTATACGGCGATTACCCTGGTCGTACCGCTGCTGCGTCACCTCGAAATTGCCGGCCAGCCCCAATTTCAAAACCACTTTCTAACCGTGATGACCGTCGGCCTGCTGGTTTTCAGTATTTTTTTAATCGGCCAGCTGTGTTACCACCGTATGCAAGCGCGTTGTAGAGAATCCTGGCCCAAAGGACCAGGCTTAGGATAACCCCTTACAGGGGCGTGCAACCAGAAACCCCAACCATAGCGTAGCCGGATTCAGGGCATCAGGTCGAAGACTGAAGACTGAAGAAAAACCTTAAAACCAATCAGGCTGAAATGATTGTATTGAAAAAAAGGGCGGCTGTGAATCGGACGACTCTTGGTTCGTATGTTTTCACCTTCAGACTTCAGCCTTCAACCTTTAAACCTGAGCAACGTTACATGCTTTGATGGCATAGCCAACGAGCTCTGACCCGGCCCTGTGGACCTGGTTTTAAAAAACGGAATATAGAGGCAAACGGCCATGAATCCGAAAATCCTGATCGTAGAAGATGAACCGGCCATTGCAGATACCATCCAGTATGCCCTCGAAACCGAAGGCTTCGACACCCAGTGCCTGGCAGCCGGTCGCCCCGTGCTGGAAATACTGGAAAGCGCGGCGATCGACCTGATCGTCCTGGACATCGGCCTGCCGGATATCAGCGGGATCGAGCTGTGTCTGGAAATCCGCAAACAGTCGCCGGTTCCCATCATCTTTCTGACAGCCCGCGCTGCCGAGGTTGACCGAGTCGTAGGCCTGGAAATCGGCGGTGATGATTACATAACCAAACCATTCAGTCCTCGCGAACTGGCCGCACGGGTCCGCGCGGTTTTACGTCGCGGTGGAGCGACCACCGCGCCAGCGGCCGCACCCGCGACCGAGTTCGTCATAGATGAATCCCGACGTCAAATAACGTATTTCGACACCCCGCTGGAGTTGTCCCACTACGAATACCGCATCCTGCGCATCTTTATTCAGCACCCTGGACATGTCTACTCCCGCGAACGGTTGATGAACCTGGCCTGGGATGAACCGGAGAGCAGCATGGACCGGACCGTGGACGCGCACATCAAAAACCTGCGGGCCAAGCTCAAATCCGTTCGGCCGGACAACGATCCCATTGTGACCCATCGCGGTGTGGGCTACTCCTTGAAAGAGGTCATATGAAACTGGGCGCCCGTATTTTTATTTGCTACATTGTTATCTTTGCGGTCTGTTTCTACTACCCGGTGGACTGGATGCTGACCAACCTGCGCACCCGCTACCTGGAAGGCGTCGAAGATCCCCTGGTAGATCAGGCCAACATACTGGCCGCGCTTGTCGAGACCGAATTTGAAAAAGATGCCTTCCGACCGGAGCGCCTGGCGAATGTGTTTCAGCGCGTCTACCAGCGCCGGCTCGACACCCGGATCTACGACCTTGACAAAGCCGGTGTGGACCAATGGATCTATATCACCGACCGCAATGGCCGCGTCATTTTTGATTCCCAAGATCAGGATAATGTCGGCGAAGACTACTCGAACTGGCGGGATGTGCGTCTGACCCTGGAAGGCCGTTACGGGGCCCGGACGACCCGCAGCGACCCGGAGGATCTGACTTCCTCGGTACTGTATGTGGCGGCCCCTATCCGGGTAGACGGTGAAATCGCCGGCGTATTGACCGTGGCCAAACCGACCGTCAATATCAACAGCTTTTTGAAGACCGCCAAGCCCCGCATCGTCACCGTGGGCAGCCTGGCTGCAGCGGCCGCCGTCGTGTTCAGCCTGGTGGCTTCTTTCTGGATTACCCGCCCAATTCGGCGGCTGACGGCCTATGCCAATACCATCCGGGCCGGGCATCGGGTAGAGCTGCCGCCGCTGGATAGAAGTGAGATCGGCACGATGGGCCAGGCCTTTGAAAACATGCGGGTGGCCCTGGAGGGCCGCGAATATATCGAACAGTATGTGCAGACCCTGACCCACGAACTGAAAAGCCCCCTGTCGGCAATCCGGGGGGCAGCGGAACTGCTCGGCGAAAAAATGGAGCCCCGGCAGCGACAACGGTTTTTAAGCAACATTACGAACGAAGCCGCCCGCATCCAGGATCTGGTCGACCGGATGCTGGAATTGGCCGCCCTGGAAAGCCGTTCCATCCTGCCGGCTGTAGAGCCGGTCTCCTTGAACACCCTGGTAAAAACAGTTCTGGAGAGCAAAGGGCCCCTGCTGTCAAAAAGAGACCTCGCGGTCGAATTGAAACTTGGCGCAGAAACCCTGGTGCCGGGGAATGCCTTCTTACTGCACCAGGCCGTCAGCAACCTGATCCAGAATGCCATTGACTTCAGCCCCGCCGGTGGCACCGTAGCGGTAACCATGGCGGTAGCAAACGCCCAGGCCCATCTGTCGATTTTGGATGAAGGCCCGGGAATCCCCGATTATGCCGAGCACAGGATTTTTGAAAAATTCTTTTCGCTGCAGCGCCCCGGGACGGGGAAGAAAAGTACCGGGCTGGGTCTCAATCTGGTCAGGGAGGTGGCCAAGCTGCACGGCGGGGTGCTAACCCTGGCAAACAGGTCCGCGCAAACGGGCGTCCGGGCACGATTGAGCCTGGAAGCTATCTCAAAAAACGGATTTTAGTTCAAAATGACGCGAAGCTAATGCCTAACGTGGTGCAAGGCGGCCGTGAGGTCCAACCCGGAGGAATAATCGAGTATTTCGAGGACTTGAACCGCGCGCCCAACGCCGAGTTTGGGCTAAAAGACTTTTTTGAGATGGCTTCTAAAGCTGGCCTGACACCAGGGCCTGCAACCGATCCAGACAGCCTCCGTAAAAATGATCCGCCTCCGGGATGATTTCCATCCGGGCCTCCGGGTTCCAACCGGACAGCAAGGGCGCCACCATGCCGGGCGGCGCAATCTCGTCGTGGCCGCCGGTCACCACGAACTTGAGCATCGGCAGGCTACCCACCTCCGTAAATTCAATGAACGTAACCGGGGGGGACACCATGATCTGGTGGGCCACCGGCGTCATATCCGCAGTAATGTGGGCGTTCACCCAGCTGCCGAAAGAATAGCCGGCCAGGCTGACCGCGTCCACACCCCGCGCGGTGAGGCATTCCAGGGCCGCGATCACATCCGCCCTTTCGCCCCGACCGTTGTCGAAATGCCCCGTGCTGTGTCCAACCCCCCTGAAATTGAACTGCAGGCAGCTGTAACCGGCCTGGATATAGGCATCCGCAACGGCCTGGACCACCGGGTTGTACATATCACCACCGTAGAGAGGATGCGGATGGGTTACCACTACCCCGCGCTCGGAACTTCCTTTGGTAAACAAGCCCTCCAGGGTAAGGTTACCCGAATTGAAGTGGATGCGCTCCATGGACTATTTCATTTTTTTTAATATATTGACGATGTGGCGACCGAACTCTCTTTTCTGCCAATTTTTCAGATCCGCCAATGCATCGAGGGAGTGAATGCTGCGAGGACAGGCAGTGGCCACGACGGCCATCTGCGCCTTGGTCAGCAGTAGGGGCGGATCCAGCTCCAATGCTTCCGCTTTACGGTCCCGCCAAGCTTTCAGGGCTTTTATCCGGTCCGGCACCTGGGGCGGCACCTGGGGTGCTTTTTTACGGGGGTACCGGGGTAATTTATCCGGGGTCACCTTAAACCCCTTTTTAACCGCGGCGATAATGTCTTGGCCGTGCATCGCAACCTGCCGGGCGCTCAATACTCTGAGTCGCTCCAGGCTGGAGATGGAGCGCGGTCCCCGGGTGGCAATCTTGATCAACGCGCCATTTCCTAACACCTTGAACAAAGGCCGATCTTTGCGGCGGGCAATCTTGCGCCTGAGCTCGAGGAGCTCTTCGAGTACCGCCAGCTCGATCCGTTTCAGTTTCCCGGCCCCCTTGCACTTTAGGAACAGCGGGGTACCGTCATTGACCGGCGGCCGCACCCGGCTCAAGAGCGCACATTCTTCCTCCACCCAGGACAGCCGGCCTTTGGCCTCGAGTTCCGCGGCCAGCTCGTCAGCCAGTTTCACCAGGTAGACAGCATCCTTGGCCGCGTAAGCCATCATTTCTGTGGGCAGCGGGCGGACCGACCAGTCCTTACGTTGGAATTTTTTATCCAGCTGGACGTCAAACCGGCTTTTCAGCACAGCCTCAAGCCCGGTCTCGCGAATACCCAGAAACATCGACGCCAGCTGGGTATCGAACAGGTGCTGAATGTCAATCTCAAAATCCCGATAAAGAGAACGGACATCGTAGTCCGCGCCATGAAACACCTTTTTGATCTGCGGATCGGCGAACAGGGGTTTGAGCGGGGACAAATCAGGCAGGACCAGCGGATCGACAATGGCACTGACCCGGGGCGTGGCCAGCTGCACCAGGCACACCTTCTCCTTGAAATGGTGCATGGAGTCCGCTTCCAGATCCACGGCCAATACGGCTTCGGAGTCGATCTCAGTTACCAGTTCTTCCAGCTCGCGCGCAGTTTCAATTATCCGGTATTGGTTTTCCATATGTTCTGGCCAGTCTTTCAGGGGCGCTCGAAAAAGTCAAATTTCCCTTGACCGATCATTGGAATTCACCTACCTAACAAAGCGTGTATTTAACGTAATATCTGAAGTGGTTTCAAAATCATAAGCGCAGGTGAATAGCCAATGGTCAACATAACACTTCCGGATGGAAGCATAAAGTCATTTGAAGACGCCCCCTCGGGCCGGGATGTGGCCCTGAGTATTTCCGAGGGCTTTGCCCGCAATTGCGTTGCCGTGGAGTTGGATGGGGCTATCACGGACCTGAGCACCCCCCTGCCAGGGGATACCGCCATCCGCCTGATCACCAAGAAAGATCCGGAAGCAATTGAGATCCTGCGCCACTCGGCCGCCCACGTCATGGCCCAGGCGGTCCTGGAGCTCTATCCCGAAGCCAAACTGACGATTGGGCCGGCCGTGGAAAACGGGTTTTACTACGATATCGACATGCCGCCCGTTTCCGAAGACGATTTCGAAAAAATCGAAGCGGTCATGAAAAAGATCATCAAGGCCAAACTCCCCTTTGTGCGCGAAGAGGTCCCCAAGGATGAGGCGCTGGACTTTTATAAGGACGAGCCCTACAAGCAGGAAATGCTGGCGGACCTCGCGGACGGCACCATCTCTTTCTACAAGCAGGGCAATTTCACCGACCTGTGCCGCGGCCCGCACCTGCCCCACACGGGATACATTAAGGCCTTCAAGTTGATGAAAGTATCCGGGGCCTACTGGCGCGCCGACCAGAACAACGCCCAACTCCAGCGCATCTATGGGACGGCTTTTTTCGACAAGAAGCAGTTGAAAAAATACCTGCATTTCCTCGAAGAGGCCAAAAAAAGAAACCACCGCAAGCTGGGCATTGCCATGGATCTGTTCAGCTTTCACGACGAAGCGCCGGGCATGCCGTTTTTCCACTCCAAGGGCATGGCGGTCTGGAACGTTCTGCTCGATTACTGGCGCGAAGAGCACCAACGGGCCGGCTACGTGGAAACCAAAACACCGATCATGCTGACCCGCACCCTGTGGGAACGCAGCGGCCACTGGGAAAATTACCGGGAAAACATGTACACTTCGGAGATCGATGACTTCGAATACGCCATCAAACCGATGAACTGCCCCGGCGGCATGCTGCTGTATAGCTCCCAGCCGCATTCGTACAAAGACCTGCCGCTGCGCCAGGGCGAAATCGGGCTGGTTCACCGTCACGAACTCAGCGGGGTGCTCTCCGGTCTGTTCCGGGTCCGGGTTTTTCACCAGGACGATGCCCACATCTTCATGGTGCCCGACCAGATCCAGGACGAGATTCTGGGGGTATTGCAACTGGTCGAGCGCATCTACAGCACGTTCGGCCTCAAATTTCACCTGGAGCTTTCCACCCGCCCGGAAAAATCGATTGGCAATGATGCGGATTGGGAGGTGGCCACCGACGGTCTGCGCTCCGCCCTGGACCGTTATGGCCAGGAATATAAAATCAATGAAGGCGACGGCGCCTTTTACGGGCCCAAAATCGATGTTCACATCCAGGATGCCCTGGGACGGACCTGGCAGTGCGGCACGATCCAGCTGGATATGTCCCTCCCGGAAAGATTCGATCTGTTCTACGTCGGCAAGGACAACGACAAACACCGGCCCATCATGATTCACCGGACCATCTTTGGTTCCATTGAACGGTTCTTCGGTATTCTCATCGAGCATTTCGCCGGACGCTTCCCCCTTTGGCTGGCACCGGTCCAGGCGGCGCTTTTGCCCATCAACGATGACCTGGTCGAATATGCCGAATCGATCCAGAGCACTCTGGAGGCTGCCGGCCTGCGGACCGAACTCGACCGCCGGACGGAAAGCCTGAACCGGAAGGTGCGGGATGCCCAGTTGGCCAAAACGCCGCTGATTTTGACCATCGGGGGCAAGGAAAAAGAAGCCGGGACCCTCTCGGTGCGCACGCTGGACGGCAAGGTCCGCTACGGAATTCTCCAGCAGGATTTTCTGGACCAGGTTGTGGCGCATGTAAAGACACGGAAGCTGGATTTCGACATTTTCCAGGATTCCTAACGCTATCGGTATCGCAATCGAAAAGGGTTTCCGATTTCGAACCCGAACCCGATCCCGATTTCGATCAAGACACATCGACATGCAGCCGTCCAGGCTCCACCCTAAAGGCACGTAACCCTCCGGAGGCAACTTTTTGACGGTTTCCAGATTCACCCGCTACTGGCTGCCGGTCATCGTCTATTGTACCGCCATCTTCATCCAGTCATCCTTTCCCACCACCGAGCAGCTCCCGTCCTGGCCCTTTCTGGATAAAATCCTGCACGTGGTCGCCTATGCCCTTCTGGGGTATCTGGTATTTCGGGCCCTTGCTACCGGCCGGTTGGCCCATAGTTTAAATTTAGCTCTCATTATCAGTATTTTATTTGCCGCCCTGTATGGTGCCAGCGACGAGTGGCACCAGTCTTTCGTGCCGGGTCGCTCGCCTGAAACGGCGGATGCCCTGGCCGATCTGGTCGGTGGCACCATCGGGGCCGGGATCGGATGGCTGAGGTCCAGAGGCTTCTTCTAAATTAGGATTTTGGTTCAAGGTACGGGGGACGAGCGGTTTTCCCGGTTGGTGGGACTCCCCGCTTGATTTGTTTCTCGAATGCGGGTTGCAACCAAATGAATACATTGAGTATTTATGTGTTTTTGCTTACGGTTGCACCGGACGGCTTGAAAACCGACACTCCGTGCCGAAACCGAACGCCCAACGCCGAGATTGGACCAAAAGACAATTTAGAAGCAGTCTCTAAACGGATTGACAAAACGACCGGCCTTTTGTAATGATTACAAGCTTGAAATAGCGTGACTAAATGGCGCAAAGAGGCCTTAAAAACCTCTTCGAAAAGGAGGTCGACCAGACCATGAGCGACAAGCAGACTCTCACGATCAACGGTAATCAAATTGAATTCGATAACGGTGAAACTATTTTGGATGTGTGCCGTCGCAGCAGTATTGATGTGCCCACCTTGTGCCATCTCAAGGGGGCAAACCCGACCGGGGCCTGCCGCATCTGTGTCGTGGAAGTTGAAAATGCCCGCAGCCTGCTGACCGCCTGCTCGACACCGGCGGCCGCCAATATGGTGGTGGAAACCGAATCGCCGGCCGTCATTACGGCTCGCGAGGAAATCCTGCAGTTATTGCTCTCTTCGGGCAATCACAATTGTGCCGTCCGGGGCTCCGATGACAAAGACTGGACCGGCTTTCAGATGAAGGTCCGGGAAGATGACAACAGCGCGGAACTTTGCCCGGTATGGGGCGATTGCCGCCTGCAGGACCTGGCCTACCATTACCAGGTGAACGGGGAAGGCTTTGCGGCCACCGAAACCCGGTACCCCATGGAAACCGTCAACCCCTTCATCGTTCGGGATTTCTCCCGCTGTATTCTCTGCGGCCGCTGCGTACAGGCCTGCAATGAAGTCCAGGTCAACAATGCCATCGATTTCGGATACCGCGGGGCGGCCACCAAGATCATCGCCGCCGGCGACAAACCGCTGAAAGACTCCGATTGCGTTTTCTGCGGTGAGTGTGTCCAGGCCTGCCCGGTCGGCGCCCTGGTCGAAAAGGATGTCCGCTACCAGGTCCGGCAGTGGGATACGGAAAAAGTCCGCACCACCTGCAGCTACTGCGGGGTCGGCTGCCAGCTGAACCTGCATGTCCGGGACAACAAGGTCGTCAAGGTGACCGGCGTCGAAGATTTGCCGCCCAATAATGGGAGCCTCTGCGTCAAAGGCCGCTTCGGGTATCATTTCATCGATTCCCCGGAACGTCTCACGGTTCCGCTGATCCGCAAAAACGGTGAGCTGCAAGAAGCTTCCTGGGACGAAGCCCTGGACCTGGTTGCGGCGCGCTTCAAGGAAATCCGTGATAACAGCGGCCCGGACAGTTTGGGTGTGCTGACCTCCGCCCGGATCACCAATGAAGAGAACTATATCGCCCACAAATTCACGCGGGCGGTGCTCAAGACGAACAACATCGATCATTGCGCCCGATTGTGACACAGCTCCACCGTGGCCGGTCTGGCCGCAGCTTTCGGAAGTGGCGCCATGACGAACACCATCGCCGATATTGAGACTGCCGATGTCATCCTCGTCACCGGATCCAATACCACTGAAAACCACCCGGTACTATCCAGTTTTGTCAAACGGGCCGTTACCCAGCGCGGGGCCAAGCTGATCGTGGTCGATCCGCGGAAAATCAAACTTACCGAGTACGCCGATCTCTGGCTGCGCCAGAAGCCAGGCTATGATGTGGCCTGGATCAACGGCATGATGCACGTGATCCTCGAAGAGGGTCTGCACCACCAGAAATTCATCGAAGAGCGCACCGAAGAATTTGAGGCCGTGGTGGAAACCGTGAAAAAATACACCCCCGCTTACGTGGAAGAGCTGACGGGGATCCCGGCCGACGATCTCGTCGCGGCTGCGCGACTTTACGGTAAAGCCGATGCCGGCAGCCTGCTCTACTGCATGGGCATCACCCAGCACACCTCCGGGGTCGACAACGTAAAGAGCCTGGCCAACCTGGCCATGTTGAAAGGCAATATGGGTAAGCCGGGCGGCGGGGTGAATCCGCTACGCGGCCAGAACAATGTGCAGGGCGCCTGTGACATGGGCGGGCTGCCCAACGTTCTGACCGGCTATCAGCCGGTGACCAGCGAGGAGGCCATCAAGAAAATGGAGGCCGCCTGGGGCGTTACCGGCCTGCCCACCGAGATCGGGTTGACCGTAACCAAGATGCTCCCCAAGGCCCATGAAGGTGAATTCAAGGCCATGTACATCATCGGTGAAAACCCGCTGGTGTCTGATGCCGACCTTAACTATGCCAGGGCCTGCATGGAACATCTGGATTTTCTGGTCGTACAGGATATTTTTCTGACCGAAACCGCCCAGATCGCCGATGTAGTGCTGCCGTCGCGCTGTTTTGCCGAAAAGGAAGGGACATTCTCCAATACCGAACGCCGCGTGCAGCGGGTGCGCCAGGCAGTCGAACCGCCGGGCGAGGCCCGCTACGACTGGGAGATCACCTGTGACATCGCCCGCCGCATGGGCTTTGACATGTCCTACGCGAACAGCGAGGAGATCTTCGATGAGATTGCCAAGGTGACGCCCTCTTACACCGGCATCTCCTATGAACGCATTGAGGATTTGGGCATTCACTGGCCCTGTCCCAGCGCGGACCATCCCGGCACCCCGATCCTGCACACGGCGCAGTTCACCCGGGGTAAAGGGTTGTTCCATGCCATCGATGTGCAACCGCCGGCGGAAGAGGCGGATGCGGACTACCCCATGTACCTAACGACCGGGCGCTTGCTTTACCAATACCATACCGGGACCATGACCATGAAGAGTGAGGATCTCAATGTGAAGGCCCCGGGCAGTTTTGTGGAAATCTCCGCGGCCGATGCGGACCGCTACAAATTGGCGGATGGGGACATGGTGGAGGTCGCCTCCCGCCGGGGAACGATCCAGGCCAAGGTTCAAATTTCGACCAAAGCCGTCGACGGCACCGTGTTCATTCCCTTCCACTATGCCACCGCGGCGGCCAACATGCTGACCAATGCCGCCCTCGACCCGATTTGCGGTATTCCCGAATTTAAGGTATGCGCCGTGAAACTGTCCAAAGCGGCCTGAAGGATAAAATAAAATTGATAAAAGCCCGTTACGAAAGTTTCGTATCGGGCTTTTTCTTTTCTGAAATGAATAATACCGTGATTATTCCGGTATGGGTTTGATCCTGCATCTATTACGCACTGTTGGCAACTAGACGTAATAAGGTCTGATTTTTCTATTGATTAAGGTGGGTTATCTACCACTTTCCTGTTTCATTTTTCCCCTCTTGTCAAGTTAA
>CAJINA010000180.1 GCA_905176665.1 Olavius algarvensis Delta 4 endosymbiont
ATTCCTCATTGGTGATGAACCAGTTCAATAAAGGACTGTTGGCAACTAGACGTAATAAGGTCTGATTTTTCTATTGATTAAGGTGGGTTATCTACCACTTTCCTGTTTCATTTTTCCCCTCTTGTCAAGTTAA
>CAJINA010000181.1 GCA_905176665.1 Olavius algarvensis Delta 4 endosymbiont
GAAGGTAAAAACACTACTGCGCAATTAGACTCAAGCGTCACACGGGCAGATTGGTTTTAAGGTTTTTCTTCAGCCTTCAGTCTTTGACCTGATCCCCTGGATCCGGTCATTTTAGAACTATGTTTGTCAGGGTGCTCGCCCCTTCAAGGGGCAATCCAAAGCCTGGCCCTCAGGGCCAGGATTCTTTACTTAATTTGCGAGACACAAGAATAGATAATTGCAGGTGGTATCTGTAGCGTTTCGGCCAGGGACAGAAAACCCAGATTATGATATTCTTCAGCGAATCAGTCAGCCGGTTCCGCGGTGTTTCGGGGCATAAGCGCATCATCATCCAGATCAAACAGAAAACAGGGGCCGGCATCCTGGACATCCAGTACAAACGCCTGTAACAGTGCCGACCAGCCCAACAAAAAGGGCAGCAGGGCGAGCATAACCGTCCCCGTGGTAGCCGCAACCCGGGTTGTATAAGACACCCACCACGCTGCGCCTCCCCAGAGGACGCCCCATGTGGTGGCAATGATACCGAAGCAAGCCAGGATTGCAAAGGGCGACAGGCTGCGAAATATGTATTTTTGATAAATACGGTAAAGATACCCCCGCAAGAGCTTGCCCGGGAATGACACTGCAATGCGGGTTAAATTCATTGAAGAGGTAGCCGAATCATAGTTCGCCGGTAAGTAAATCTCGGCAATTTTGGCGCGCATGATATTCAACTGGATCAGCATACTGTTCTCGAAAAAATACCCTGAATCTATCTTGGTCAGATCAAGCCGTTTCAGCATTCTGCGTGTTATCACGATATAGCCGTTCTGCGGATCGAAAACATTCCAGTATCCGGAAACAAACTTTGTCAAAAACGTCAGGAAGAGATTCCCGAGCAATCGGATTTTCGGCATGGTTGCAAGGCTATCGACATGACCGAAGCGGTTGGCTTTGATATAATCACACTGGCAGCATTGGGCAGCGGCAACAAACCGGTCAAGATACGTCGGATCCATTTGGCCATCAGCATCGATTTTGGCAACCAGGGTGGCATCTGATTGAAGTGCCTTATTAAAGCCGGAAACCATCGCCCCGCCAACACCCAGGTTGCGGTCATGACGGACCAAGGCAATGCGCCTGTCAGGGAGGCCGGCCACGATTGGGGCGGTTTGGTCAGGCGACGCGTCATCTACCACGATGATCTGATCCACACAGTCCGGGATCTGCTGTAAAACGGAGGCAATAGTTGCTTCCGCCCGGAAAGCAGGTATGACGACCGACAGTTTAAAGGCTTTCGTTTCCATGAGAATGGCCTTTCAGTTGATTTTTGTTCAATAAGAACGGCAGGCTTCGGGCAATCGAGATGGCGCGGCGAATGCCTGCTTTCGAGGAAAGGATATTTTGTAAATAGCGTATGATGATGCGTGGGCGCAAATAAAAGCGACGGTAAAATTCGGTATGTTTCGTGATCAAGGTTTCCATGGTAAGTCCTTTGGGTACAAAGACGGGATTCCACATATTAAATTCGGCCCAGTCGTGCCGGGAAAGCGTCCCATGCTGATTCGCGGTACGGTATTGTTCCGTGCCGGGAAGCGGGGTGTTCAGGGTTACCACAACATCATCCAGAGGCAGATCAGCAGCCAGCTGAATTGTCTGGTCGATGGTGGCTACGGTTTCCCCCGGATGCCCGACTATAAAAAAGCCTTTGGTGCGGATTCCCACCCGGCGGCACCAGCCAATTACCCGCCTGGTTTCACTGAGTGAAATATTCTTTCTTATCAAGCGTAAAATATCCGGGTTGCCGGATTCGATTCCGAAGGAAATGTGCCAGCAGCCATGATCTTTCATGAACCTTAGAATGTCCAGATTCACAGTATTGATTCGGCTCATGCAGGTCCATGGGAATCGTATCTTTTTCTTCTCGAGAATCCGGAAAAGTGACAGGATCCGATCAGAGTTTATCGTAAAAGTATCATCAACAAACGCGATTTCCCGGATATGATAGCGCTTATACAGGAGTTCAATCTCAGCGGCTATATTCGCAGGGCTGCGTTGGCGCAACACGCGCCCAAAGGCAGAATGACCACAGAACGTGCACTGGTTGGGGCAACCGCGGCTGGTGATAATGTTTGCGACCGGTAGCTGTTGATAATTTGTCGGAGGTGGATTGTAGCGTGAAAAATCGGGGACAAGGTCATAGGCCGGAGTGGCTATTTTATCCAGATCCTGAATAAATGGTCTGGGCGGGGTCTGGACGACTGACCCGCGATTGTCAAAGGCCAGCCCCGGTATGTCGGCTACCCTTCCTTTCTTCTCCAGGCAGTCGATCAACTCCAGAAAGGTGGTTTCACCTTCTCCCAAAACGGCAAAGTCGACTTCTGGCCGACTGACAACGGTTTCAGAAGCCAAGGTAACATGCGGTCCGCCAAAGACTACCGGAATATCCTGAATTCGTCTTTTGATTGCGCGGGCGGTTTCCAGGGCACGGGCAAGCGCTACGGTGGTTGTGCTGATACCGACTATGTCCGGGTGAAAATCTGCCGTGGCGGATCCGACCTCGGCAACTGTCAGGCCACTGGCCTCCGCGTCGATAACATCGGCAACATGGCCGGCCTTGCGAACAGCGGATGCCAGGTAATATACGCCCAGGGGTAGTTGCCGCCCACCGGAGTGCCCGATATCGGATGAATACCTTTCCCGCATAGTGATAGGTGGATATATCAGCAACACTCTCATGATGTTCCCCCATGCGATTTCGCGAATGTCTGAACGGATCTTAAAGCTTCCCTGGCGATTTTGAAATCGGGGTCCAGGCGCGACGCCTTTTGAAGATAAGAAATCGCTTCATCGTCTTGGTTGAGTTCAAACAGGGCCATCCCCATGTGGTAATTCGCCTTTACATGGTTCGGGGCCAGGTGCAGGGCCGTGTTAAGAAATTTTATCGCTTCGATCGGTTTTCCGCTCTGGCGCAGGAGGGCGCCCATATTTACATACGCCTTAACGGAATTTGGACCCGCCGTTATCGCTTTTTCGAAGGCTTCGGTCGCCTCAGGGACACGGCTTTGCATAATGTATATGAGTCCGGTGTTTGTAAGGGCGGCCACATGGTTGGGTGCAACCGTCAGGGCCGCATGAAAGTGTGGCAAGGCGGATTCAAGATCGCCCTGACGGGCATATATGATGCCCAGATTATTCTCGATTTCGACATATACGCCCCTGCTGCTCAAGTACTGTCTGTATAAATCATCCATTTTACCTAAAGGGATCGCGGTCTTCACATATAGCGCTGCCTTTTCTTTTTCAATCCGCATGGCCGCATTTAGAGTGGATAGGGCGGATTTATAATGGCCCTTTTCAAGCAGTGCCTGGCCAAGATTTGTATGTGCGCGACTGTTGCGCGGATACTTCAGGGCGGCATCTTGCCATATGGAAATTTTACTCCTGTAATCCCAGTTTCGGAAAGACGTTAGAACGCATAAAGAAAGGCTCATAAGAATAAAAAAATACCATATCCATCTTTGCGAACCAGCCAAGGACCTTCCCCGCTGCGCACTCAGGCGTATCATGAAAACGTTGTTTGCCTGAAAAACCAATAGCACCGCTGGAACTACAATCGCTGCCAAAGACAGATACATGCGATGCTCAAACGCCAAGTCCGGTAAATGGACAACCGTTGTGGGCGCGAGAATCAGAAGAAACCACACAGCGGGAAAACTTAGCAGACTCCGTTTCAGAATACTCCAGAAAGTTAAGATCACAAACGACATGAACAGAAGACAAGCGGGCCAGGCAGCGCTCCAGCTTGCCACCGGCCAATCATAATCGATGCTGAGAGGCGATGGCCAGAAAGCCAATCTGATATAGTGTAAGACTACCTGCGGCTGGGTGCGCCAGTAGTCATATGCAGAATACACCTCGGGCCCGGCCATTGTAGACATTGTTCCGCCCGCTATTACGATGGCAACCATGAACATGATGCCAACTGCCAAAGCGGTGTAAAGTAGCCGAGATCGTTTGAGAGCCGCTATGGGCGAGTGATTCATAAACAGACAATCGTAATAAAAAAGGAGTACCGGTGCGACAATAATGACCTCTTTAGCACCCACCCCTGCCAAGAACGCGAACACGGCAGCCAGGTGCCAGGTCGTCTGTTTTTCAGACTGCCAGCCACGGATAGCAAAGTAAAAAACCAGAAAAAAACAAAGCCCCATGAAAGATTCGCATCTTTGGATGGTATATGTAACTGCTTGAGTCTGGAGAGGATGTATCGCCCAGATCAATGCAGAAACAAACGCCATGGGGGTTGCATAACTTCGAACCGATTCCGGAAATACGCTGCCGGCAAAGGTCTTTCTCAAAATCCCGAACAGGGTAAGGGCTGCAAATACATGAATCAGCAGGTTAAATAGGTGATAACTCCAGGGCGCCAGACCACCGATAGCGTAATTTAAAGCGAGCGTAAAATTGATCAGGGGGCGTCCTGCAATGCCGGTTTCGGCAGTTGGCACGAATGCACTGAAAACCGAAGGTACTCCGCGAATAGAGGGATTTTCAATGATGTTGATGCCATCATCGAAAAAAAAAGGCACCTGAAAAGTGTTGGCATAAACAAGTGTCGTAGCAACGATGATAGTGAGCGCACATTGGCGGGTATATTGATGAAAACCGGATTTCATATCTTTAGTCAATTGTGCAGCCATGCGGTGTTTATTTGATCGGCCGCTGGTTCTTTTTAAGGCGTTCAAGGGTGTTTTGCAGCCGCTTGTCTCCCGGGTTAAGGGAGAGCGCCTTTTCTATATAAATAATTGCATTTCCCGAATCGTTGTTCAACAAGTGGACAAACCCCAGGTTGCGATAGCCTCCGACGTGATTCGGACTCAGCCGGATGACCATGGAAAAATCTTCGATAGCTGCCCGGTATTCAGCCAGCATGGAGTGGCTTTTCCCTCTCAGGTTGTAGGCCGGCGCAAAACCGGACTCCAGGGCCAGTGCCCGGGAGGCGGCCTCAATGGCACCGGCATATTGGCCGGTGTGGAACCTGGTACGGGCCTCCAGTTCATAGTGGATCTTGGTGGCCTGATACCATTTTTCAATTGTCTGGATTTTGTCGGTTAAAAACGCATTGGACAATAGGTAGACAATTGCAACACCTCCCAGAACAGCACCCAGGGCAAACAATCGTCCGGACCGCAGCAACTGAAATAAACGTAGGCACGCAAAGGCCGCAAACAGGCAAAAGTAGGGGACTGCCGGTATCCGGTAGCGTGACTGGACGACAAAAATCAGGCCCGACGCCAGGTAGAGCAAGATCATACCGTAAAGCGGCAGCAGGCGCGTGATTTGTCCGGCCGCCAGCAGCATGCCAATCACTGCCGGTGCGATGATCCAGGAGATTTTGATAAACGGGTACCCCAGACTGGCTTTGTATTCCTTGTAGGCGGAGGCGATATAATGCAGTTCATAGTCTGATAAAAAAAACAGGAGTTTCTCCCATTGCCTTTGGAAGTAGCGCCCCGGCTCGGCAGCGATGTCCTCAAGGGTTCTTTGGGTCCAGAATTTCGAGGACTCGGAAGGGGACAGCTCCCGGCTGGCCTGCTTGGACGCTGCCTGCCGGAAGGCCGCGTGCGCGTAATCCGGCTCTTTTGCATTTTCCTCGACAAAACCCTGATCCGGTAAGCCGGCCCATTCCACGACGGTCGCGTCTTTTGAATTGCCGTGGAAAAAGACCTTTCCCGCGTCGGCGGTCACAAGGATAACGTCGTCCAGCAGAAGATAATTGCGCAGGGTGATCGAAAAGACGATGCTGAGCGCAACCACGCAAAAAAGCATGAGGGTTGCGGCCGTTTTTGCTAAAGATTTTCCGGACGCGGGCTGCACGCTGAGCCAAAGGCAGGCCAGGGGAATAAACAGCAGAAAACTGGGTTTGGTGATGATCGAAATCCCGGTGAAAAGAGCGCTGAGAAACAGCCACAGATGCGTCCGGCGATATTCGTCCGCCTGTTCTGAATCCACGTGTCGGTATAGAAACAGGACCGCCAGGAGATTGAAAAAGATAACAAAGACGGTCGGCTCAAGGGTGGTTTCCAGGATAACGAGATTGCCGTAGGCCGCGAGGCCCGCTCCGGCCGCAAAGCCCAGGGCGCGGTTTCTAAAAATCCGCTGCCCCAGAACGGCGGTGAGCCAGCAGTTGAGTGCGCCGATTACCGCCTGGATAAATTTGAAAAGGCCCCATTCTCCGGCGGTCAGCCAGCGAAAGGCGGTTAAAAGATAAAGGTAGGCCGGGCTGAGGTCGGCCAAGCGGTTACCGAGGCTTTCGCCGCCGGCCAGTTTGTCGGCAAAGTAGGGATATTTGTCAAACAGGACCGCTTCATCCAGGTAGAGGAGAAACCAGCAGCGTATTGCCATGGCCGGGATGAAAACGGCCATGAAGAAACCTAAGTCTTTTGAAATGAGGTGCTTTCTAGCGGCTGGCTGGCCCTGAAGCATGATCACGACCTTGTTCTTGATCTGATTTTTAGTTTCCACCTTTATGCCGGATGCGACTTCAGTGAACTTTCTGTGGTCTTGGATTGTACTGACCGACGCGGGGTGTTTAGTGCCGGTAAAACCTAACACACCCGGATTCGGAATGTAAATATCATATGCGCCAATATGATATTGGCAAAAGTAAATTCTCTATGATAGGTTGGGAAAGCTTGAATCCCGGACAGAGTCGTCAACCGCAACAGTGGCGCGTGCCCGGGCCAAATACTAAGTTAGCAACGAAACCTCAATATACTATGGCAGGCGATTTTCCCCAATTGAATTCCCTTAAAATGGCCGGACGGATCTGGCGGCTTGTGGCGGCCGTGCTGATTGCCGTGACCGTTATCAGTGTCCTGGTGCTGGCCGGTACGCCACCGGTCAGCAAAGATGCCCTGACCCACCACCTGGCCCTTCCCAAGCTCTACCTGGCAAAGGGGGCCATGGTTGAACTGCCCGATCGGGTATTTTCCTACTATCCCATGAACCTGGACCTGCTTTACATGGTACCGCTCTACCTGGGGAACGACATCATTGCGAAGTATATGCACTTTTGCTTTGCCCTGCTCACCGCCGGGTTGGTTTATCGTTTCCTTAGAAATCGGATTGGAACCGGTTATGGTCTGTTTGGGGCACTGCTTTTTTTGTCTACCCCGGTGATACTGAAACTCTCTGTTACTGTGTATGTCGATTTGGGGCTCGTATTCTTTTCCACCGCCGCCCTGCTGGCGCTCCTGAAATGGCGTGAGCAGAATTTTAAGACAGGCTACCTGGTCCAGGCTTCCATCTGGTGCGGTCTCGCCCTGGGAACCAAGTATCACGGACTGATTGTTTTCTTTGTCCTGGTGAATCTGTTGTTCCTGGTATCTGCCCGTTGGGCGCCCCCCCGTCGGGGCAGTGCGCTACAGGCGCTTAGGCATGCCGGTGTTTTTATAGTCATCGCACTGATTGTTTTTTCGCCCTGGATGATTCGCAACACGCTGTGGAAGCAAAATCCGATATACCCATTGTTCAATGGCTCCATCCAGGCACTGCTCAACAGAGCTGTCGACGCGACGCCCCCGGCAGAGGTGGCCACCCCTGCCAGAACAACGCCCACCCATACACCGCTGAATCACTTTTCCTACCGGGCCAACGCATACCAAGAGAGCGGTGTGGATATTGCGTTGATACCGCTGCGTATTTTCTTCCAGGGCCAGGATGGCACCCCGCAGTTTTTCGATGGGATCTTGACCCCCTTGCTTTTGCTGCTGCCGATTTTCGCATTCGCGGGCATTCGGGCAGACCCGGTTCCCAGCAGGGTTGAAAAAACAGTGCTTTTATTGTTTGCCGTCCTGTTTATTCTCATCATCTTCGTATCCATAGATATGCGTATCCGGTATATTCTGCCGGCGGTTCCGCCGCTGGTCATACTGGCGGCCTATGGCGTTCGCAACCTGATTGCCAGGACAGCCGGGATGGTATCCACAACCCGGCGTCAGGCGATCCTGGTTGTGGTCGGCATGGTGATAGCCGGACTCTGGCTGCCGAACTTTTTCTATCTGGCCGGCCCGTTCAAGACTATTCAGCCGATAGACTATATCAGCGGGCGGCTTACGCGGGATACCTATATAGAACAGTTCCGGCCGGCGCTGTCCGTTCACCGGTATGCTGCCCGCCATCTGGCGAAAGATGCGGTCATACTGGGGCTTTTCCTGGGAAACCGCAGTTACTACAGCGATCGCGACCTCGTTTTCGACAGCGGTATCTTCCCGGACGCCGTCCAACAGGCTGCGGACGCCGGGGAAATAGCCGTCCGTCTGCGAGCACAGGGGGTGACGCATTTGATTGTGCGCTACGACCTGTTTGTCACCTGGGCCAATGACAATTTTACTGCTGCGGAAAAGGGGCGGGTGCAGACATTTCTCAATGATATTGCCCCGAGTTTGTACACCGGTCGGGGGTATGGCCTGCACGCGCTCAGCGCCGGATGAAGCGGGCTTGTTAGGCAATCGTCACCCCGGTGGTTGCATAATTACCGGGAATCTTTTATTGTGCAGGCACCGGTAAAAAGCTGTACGCGCACCTGAACCCGAAATGAATCCGATATGTATAAAGACAAGACCATTCATGTAGTCGTACCCGCACATAACGAATCCAGCCAGATTGCCGCGGTCATTAAAAGTATGCCGTCTCTGGTTGACCGCATCATAGTGGTAGATGATGCCAGCAAAGATAATACGGTTGAAATCGTGGAAGGGTTTACCGGGGAGGGGGAGCGCACAATTTTGATCCGGCATGAAGTAAATCAGGGGGTAGGGGGGGCGATCGCAACCGGCTATAAATATGCCCGCGATGCGGGCGCCGATGTGGCCGTCGTGATGGCCGGCGACGGGCAGATGGATCCAGCTGATCTTGAAAACATCATTGATCCAGTGGCAACCGGGGAGGCGGATTACACCAAGGGAAACCGCCTGTTCTATGGAGATGCGTGGAACATGATTCCCCACCATCGCTACCTGGGAAATTCATTTTTATCTTTGTTGACCAAGGTCGCGTCCGGCTATTGGCACATTGCCGATTCCCAGAGCGGCTACACGGCTGTTTCCAGCCTGGTGCTCAAACGAATTGATCTGGATAAGATCTATAAAAGATATGGGATGCCCAACGATATCCTCATCAAACTAAACGAGTTCGACTTTGTTGTTCGCGATGTGCATATCCGGCCGGTTTACAATGTCGGGGAAAAGTCGGGGATTCGTCTGCCGTCAGTGATTCCGAAATTATTGTGGCTGCTGTTCAAAGGCTTCTGGCACCGAATGTTCTTCAAATATGTATTAAAGGATTTTCACCCGCTGGTATTTTTCTATACCCTCGCGTTTGCCCTGCTATGCTGTAGTCTGCCGCTGATGGGCCGTTTGCTGTATGTCTGGGCGGTGACGGGTGATATTCCGGACATGAACGCTTTATTATTGTCATTTACCCTGATCAGCGGGCTGCAGTTACTGTTGTTCGGAATGTGGTTCGACATGGATCACAACAAGAAGTTGAAGTGACCTGATCCGCTATCGTCAGCTGTTCAGCCAATTCCAGGTTATCTGAATTCCTTCCTCCAGGGATACCGTTGGTGTCCAGCCGGTATCTTGCTTGAGACAGCTGGCATCGAGAACTATCGCCTGAACATCCACCAACCGATTTGAAACATGGCGGGTTTTAAGCTTGCGGCCGCTCACCGCTTCAATGATACCGATCACGTCCATCAAGCTGTAGCCGCGGCCGGTGCCGACATTGTAGATGCGCCGGGGGTGCTCAGCCCGAATAAGCGTTTCAAGAGCCCGGGCAATATCATCTATATAAAGAAAATCGCGGACAATTGTTCCATCGCCCCAGATTTCCATCTCAGAGTCATTGCGCAGGTGTTCAAGAATGGTCCGGATTACGCCGAAGCCGGATTGAAAATGCTGGCCCGGGCCATATACATTGGAAGGGCGCACGATTGTGACCCGATGACCGCTTAAATGGGCAAACGTTCCCAGGAACGTTTCAATGGCCAGTTTCCCCGCGCCGTGATACGAGAGCGGTTGCAGGGCCATGTCTTCACTGGCCGGGATTTTCTTGGGGTTTCCATAGAGTGTGCCACCGGAAGAGATAAATATCAGGTGTTTGTTATCATAATTGCTTAACAGCTGTAGGAATTGAAGGGTCGGACGGATGTTTAGTTCGGCTTCCAAAGATGGTCTCCGGGCGGATACCCCCGGCGATGTGCGGGAAGCGAGACGCACGATGGTTTCACAGGTCGGCAACAATTCTGTGATCAGACCGGTATCCGCCAGATTGCCTTTGTAGCGACTGCAGTTTTTGTAGTCGGTACTTTCCTGTAAATGTCTTGAGACGACATGTACCTGATACCCGCCTTCTGATAATTGCCGGGCCAGTGCGCTACCGATGAAACCATCCCCCCCGAGCAGCAAAATATTGTTTCGATTCATATCTCTCCAGTCATGACATCCCGGTAAGCCTGCCGATACCGGGCGGCACAATCGTCCCACGTGCCGATGTGCTGTTTGACCCATTTGCGGGCGTTTTGCCCAGTGTCCAAATTGGTATCAGGATCGTTCAAAGCGGTCATGGCCCGGCTCATATCGCCTCTGTCGCGGACCAGCCATCCTGTTTTTGCATGGGCGATGACATCCCGGTGGGCGTGAGTGTCAGAGGCAGTGACGGGCACCCCAGCGGCCATCGCTTCCAGGATGACCTGGGGCCGACCCTCATCGTGTTCGCTAAGCGTCAATAACGCGCGGGTGGACGGATACCAGGTCTTCTTAAGATCGTGGGGGGTGACCGGTCCGTGAAATGTGGCCCATGGCGGCGGTGAAAAATCCTGTCTGGCGGGACCGAACAAATGCAGCTCAGTGTTTTTCGCCAGTAAGGGTTCGATCCAGTCGAAAAGGGGGCCCAATTTCTCCGGAGTCATCCTGGATACAACGATCCAGCGATCGGCCTGAAGCGTCTCGGCCCGTCTTTCAATTTTGAACCACTCGCGCCCGACCCCGAAAGGAATGGGGCGGATCGCGGCCAGGTCCCCGAATGCCGTTTCCAGCCCGGGAACCATCCAGTCGGCATTGGGTGCTATCAGGCAGGCCCTCGATGTCATTACAGTGCGCAGCAGGCGCGTCATACCGGGAATCCGCAGGAGGCCATAATCGCTTCCCAGCACGGATACCACCAGTGGCTGCCGGCCGCCCCACAGGGGCAGGGCATTCTGGAGCCAGTGGGCATGAATCACATCTGCAAAACGATGGCGGCGGTATGCTTTGGTGAGAAATAGCAAAAGCATTGCAGCGGTGCGGATACTGGCGACATTTTTCCGGCGAAGACTGGCCGCAATACCACCGGCTGCCATCAGTCGTTCCAGCCAGGCGTCGTCTGCCGCCCGCGTGGCTCTGCGGACAGTCGGGGGCGATGTGCCGGGGGGTGCCCAGAGGTGGATCCGGGCATCTATATCTTTGCTCAAAGCCGTGACAAGGTCCGCGATAAAGCGGCCGCGCCAGTCACTGGCATTCCGAGGGTAAGATGTGCTGGTCATAAAAACTGTATACATGGCCCCCCGTGTTCGTTCCGTATGCAATAATTGCCTGTCGGTAGCGTTACAGAAATGCGGTCGCAAGTCTACCTGATCGCCGCGGCATGCCGCGGTCGGCGAGCTTAGTCCCGGTTTCAATACAGCCGGAGACGATTCACCAGCAGGTTCCGAAAGCGTTTCCCGTACCCGATCAACCGCCCGGCGGGACCCGCCCAGAGCGGCTGGGCCTCAATTTTCATCAAAATGCGGTATATGTTGTAATATACGCGATTCAGGCACCAGGTGTTATGCTTTTTGAATAGCAGCAGACCCTCGTCGTACTTGGTTTTGCCGGCCTGGACAGTTTTTGCCGCAGCGTGGATGCGGCAGGTAGCATAATCGGCGTCTGTTTTCACGAAACGAAATCCGCACTGGTAAGCACGCAGCCAGAAATCCCAATCCAGCAGGAAATGGAGGTTTTCATCAATCCGGTTCTTTTCCCAGACATGCCGCCGGAAGAAGCAGGCCGGCTGCAGCAGGAAATTATTCTTGTTTAAGTTTCTAAGACTGACCTGGAATTGGCGGTTATCCAGAGTATTGATAAACCAGCGATGGCCGGCCGCGGTGCCGTCACCGGCTATGGGACGGGCGTTCCCGACCACGATGTCGGCATCGTACCGGGAAAAGGTGTCCCGGACATGCTGCAGGCTGTCGGCCGTGAGGTAGGTATCATCGCTGTTGAGCCATGCCAGGATGCTGCCGGAGGAGCGATCGAATCCCCGGTTGATTGCCTGGGATTGACCGGTGTCAGGGCGGCTCCACCACGTGAAGGTGAAGGATCGGCAGGCAAACGGGAAATCGCCGCTTCTGTAAAGCGCATCATACCGCTCGAGGATGTCCCGGGTGGCGTCCGTTGACCCGCCGTCGGCCACGATATGTTCGAGATCAAAATCGCCCTGCTGCGACCAGATGGACTTGAGCGTTTCTTCGATAAAGGCCGCCTGGTTATAGGCGGGGGTGATAATGGATATCTTCATAGTACCCCGTAAGGCTGCGATCAGGGAGATTGAACCGGTATCGCGTGCTTAAACTCTTAATTGTGCAAACTTCGGCGAATCAGGGTTGAGACTGCTCCCGACAGACATTGCGGCCATTTTGCCGCTGCCGTTGCAAGCGCCCGCAGGTGCTCTGCCATTACACCGAATTGACCGGTACCCATGGAAAATAGGATCATCTTCATCAAGATGGCCTGGTAATGCACCGGGTGTTTAGCATACAGCCGTCTGTGTTTGGTGACGATGATCCTAAAAGCCGCGGAAAGCAGGTGGGCCTGGCGGCTGATGCTGTCCGCACTGATGGAGACGTCAACCAGCGGATAGCCAAGGTAAATAAAATCCGCGGCCGCGGCAAGCCGGATGGCCAGATCCCAGTCCTGCAGGCGCGGCAGGCGTTCATCGAATCCACCCACGGCTGTGAGCAGTTCTTTTTTGACCAGCAGCGCCTGGGTCGTGATGAAACTGCCGAATAGCAGTGGTTTTAAATAATTTCGATAGCCCGGCCGGATATGCCATCCGGCCTTGGGGATATAGATCGTTCGAGCGGCGTTTTTCCTCAGAAAACCGTGACAGCAGACACTCGCCTGGTTTCCGGCGTGTGTCAAAGCATCTATCTGGTGCGCCAGTTTATCAGGATGCCAGCGGTCATCACTATCCTGAAAGGCAATCCACTCACCGCGAGCCTGCTCGATCCCGATGTTTCGGGCAGCCGCGGCGTCCCGTGAGCGGGCTTGCGGCAGGTAGCGGATACGCGGGTCATCCAGAGCGCTTACAATTCGGGCGGTGTTGTCCGTGGACCCGTCATCCACAATCAGCAACTCCAGGGGCGCATACGACTGACCCAGCACACTGCGGGCTGCGGCTGCGATGGTTGCTTGCCGATTACGCGTGGGCAGAATGACACTGATTGTCGTTTGGGGTCCCGCCTTGCTTGAACAGAGGGCGCCTTGTCGCGATAAAGGGTTCATTTCCAGACAAACACCACTTCTTGCTCACAATCTATGGACAGGGAAGGCAGATCGCCGGGGTCGACCAGGGCTTCTTTTTCAAAAAGGCGTACCCGAAATCCCGCCCCGGACAGCCGGTCCGGGTAGTCCTTACCATAAAGGCGGACGTGGTCCCACTGGCCGAAAACACGCTCTCTTTCAGCAGGATCGGTGATGGTGGCATCCTCAAAAGTCTCTTTGTCGGACATGGGCACCTGAATACTGCCCCAGGATCCGGGCTTCATCACGCGATACAGCTCGGCCATCGCGGTCCGATCGTCCGGGATGTGTTCCAGGACATGATTGCACACGACGGTATCAAAACTATTGTCGGGGAAGGGCAGACAGGTGAGATCGGCGGACACGCTTGCCTCCGGGGAGTTTAGATCGATGGAGATGCAGGGCGCGTAATCGGCAGCCGTCGCCAGTTTGTTGGCAATGGAAGCCTCCGGCGCGACATGCAGCAGGCGTCCCCCGGTTTTTAACAAACCTTTGTGGGCGAGTTTTTGAATCGCGATCCGCAGGAGGCGATGACGTTCGAACGCGCCGCAACCGGGGCAGACAGCATTCAGGCGCCGGTCGGTACCGGTCGGCAAAAAGGCGCGACACCCCTTTTCACATATGGGGCAATACAGTTTCCGGCCGCGCAGCCACAGGGTGCGGATGGCTTTCAGGCCGGCATTGAAAACAGGGGGTTTGACAATCACGATACGCTCCACCGGCTGCATACGCGGCCTTGCGGCCGGCCTTTGCAGCCATCAGAAGGGTTAGATACTGGGGTTATGACCTGATGAATTCAGCACGTCGGCATACACCTGGGCGATCGCCTGGGCTGATCGCCGGATATCATGTTGTTTTTCGATGAATGTCCGGTTTTCGCGGACCAGGCGATCCCATCCGGATGCGGTCAGTTGGTCTATTGCGTGTGCCAGGGCTCCTTCGTCGCCTTCCCGGACCAGGCGTTGCCGGTTCGATTTGCCCAGGACGTTGGGGATATCGCAGTGGGTTGTGCTGATAACCGGCATTCCGCTGGCGGCGGCTTCGATGATGGTAACCGGGGCGCCTCCTTCGGTGTCGCCGTTGGCGGCCGTTCGGCTGGGAGACAGGAAGATGTGGTGGCGGTAAAATTCCTGCAAGATGCGTTCGTAGGGCTGAAAACCCAGAAAGCGCACCTGCCCGGAAAGCTTCCAACGGTCGACGGCGACCTGTATACGTCTTTTCTCAAGGATGTCCCGGTTTTCTGTGGTCGCATCGCCGATAACGGTCAACTCAAATTCCAGCCCGCGTTGTTTCAGGCGCCCCAGTGCTCCGATCGCATCAGGGATGCCTTTTTTTTCACGAAACGCGCCCACGATGAGAAAGCGGGGTTTGCTGCCGGGTTCCAGCGTGCGCGGAGAAAAGGAGATACGCTCCAGATCGATGCCGATAGGTATGACACGTATTTTGTGTTCGGGACACCCGAGGGCAACCAGGTTGGCAGCCATGTGGCGGCCTTCGCAAATTACCTGGTCTACGACCTGAAACATATAGCGATAACGCTGTTTCCATTTTGGCTGAATTACCGGAAGCATATTCATGTCGAGACCGTAAAAGGTCACGACGTGCGCTAAATCGCGGTTATGGGCGATTTTTGTGTTTTCCCAACCAACGTGCCCAAAATGGGAATGCACGACGCGGGGCCGGTATTGTGCAATCGCCCGGTTGAGAAGCGGGTGGAACGATTGGAAACCAAAGATTCTTAACAGGCGCTGGGACCACCGGGATAGTCCCGAGGGACAGGTGGTGATAGCGTCAAAGAAAAAGGCGTCGCGGTTTTCCACACGTTCGCATACCACGTGGTTTGCGATGTGATCCGGAAGGTGGCGCAATTGATTGTACAACCAGGTCATGGTCAGCGGCAGCCAGACGCGGGTTGCGTGCACAATGCTGATAGCTTGGGAGGTTGGGGTCACGGGTGCCGCTTTCCGTGTGAAAGGATGCGGGTTAAACGACGTTTGATGGAGACAACCAGATCCTGGAGAAACAGGGGCCAGCCTGTGCGGGCAGCGAGGCACCAGGAAATCGGGAACCCTGGAGATTGGCTGTTTGATTTCAGTGTCTCGGCCGCGTCGCCAAAGCGTTTTTCCCTGATAAGGGCTTCGGCCAGGAACGCGTGTAATTGCCTGAGGCGCCCGTCGGCCCGTGGCCCCATGCGTTCGCAAAATATCGGATAGTGCGCCAGGATGTTGCGGGTACTGGCGATCAAGGCGCGGTAAATGGCAACCCGGTTGCGCGATTTGTTGCCGGCATGCTGGAAGACGCGTAAGGTCGGCACATTCAGGTAGGCGCCCTTGTATTCGATCGCAATTCGTTGGAAACAATCGCTATCCTCGTTGTGCGACATGGTCTCATCGAAACGGAGCGACCCTTGAAAAATGTGCCGGTGAAAAAGGGCGGCACAGATATGGGCATTGGTGTCCATGAAGTGTGCTTCGGCGAGCCGTTCCGGATTGTCGGCCGCCACCGGCCGGTTGCTGATCTCTCTGACTCTTCTGCCGGTCCAGACAAAATCGTAGGGACTGTAAACGAAGTCGGCCCCGGTTTGCTCCAGGCACTCGGCCAGTCGTTCCAAGGATTTCGGACGCCACCGGTCATCCGAGTCCAGAAAAGCAATATAGCGGCCAGCGGCGAGGGTCAGACCGTGGTTGCGGGCCGAGGCACACCCGCCATTGGGTTTCGAGGCGTAGACAAGGACCGCCCCGCGTCGGCAGGAAATGGCGTCAACCACTTCCCGGGTGTTGTCGGTGGAACCATCATCGACGACAATGATCTCTATATCCGGGTGGGTTTGCGCCAGAACACTGTGAATCGTGTCCGCAATTCGGTCGGCGCGATTATAAGTCGGTATGATGACGCTGATCAGCATGGCACTGGAAGCAGGGGTCCTATTTTTGTTTTTTTAAAACGATCAGATGCGATTCGCATCCGATTTTGGTCAGGTGATACACCGCTTTCATCAGGAAAGGGAAAAAGCGGTAATATCGCCGGTAATACCGGGGGTGCACGGAGGTGACATAGTCAGGTGCAAAGCCGGGAAAGTAGGCACAGACTTTTTCCACCGAGAAACCGGACAGCCGGTCTTCCACGTCTTTTTTCAGGTCTATCCAGAGCAGATGCCCCGATGGTTTGATGACCCGGCCGATATCTTCGGCAATGGTTCGGCGAAAGTCTTCATCCGGTATGGAAGAAAACACCACCGACTGAATCGCCAGGTCAATGGATGCCGGGCGCAGGGGCAAGTGTTTGTCCGTACCACGGATCCAGTTGATGCCGCCGTGCATCCGGCGGGCAATGTTCATCCGGTTGGCGGTCAATTCCAGGCCAAAAAGATTTTCCGGGACCGCACCCAGATCGATGAGCCACCGTAGCCAGCTGCCCGTTCCACAGCCGAAATCGAGTATCTTTTCATCCTGCAATGACACGCCCAGGTTGTTCAAAACGGTCACCAGCCAGCCGCGATTGTGTTCGCTCAGGATTTGACCCAGCGGGTGGCGGGGATGGTAGTAATTGGCCTGCCAGTCATGCACCTGCAGGTGTTGATCGCGTTTGGCGTAAGTCTCTGAAATTTTCTTGGCGGTGTTGGATTTCATCATAAGTGATTTTGCCGGTTCTTCAAAAGGGATTTATATAGGTTTTCCAGGGATAATATTTCTGTACGAACATGATGATTCGCAGTAACGTTCGCGCGGCCGCGGGCTCCCATTGTTGGCCAAATTTCGGGTTGCTGCATAAGACGGCGTATATTGGCAGCCAAGGCCGGCACATCACGTTCGGGTGCAAGCAGGGCGGCTTCATTCGCTCGTGCAATATAAGGGATGTCGGCATGGTCGGTTGAAATTATGGGCAACCCCAGAGCCTGGGCCTCTAAAATGATGGTCGGCGCTCCGCCTTCGCTGTCGCCGTCAGCCGCCGTCACACTTGGGTGAAGTAGAATGTCGCAAGTTTTCATTTCAGCAAGGACCTGTGCGTGAGAGCGCCTTCCCAGCCAGACAATATCATCCGCAATATGATGGTCCCGGGCAACCTGGCGCAGGTGGTCTTCCAACTCGCCGTAACCAATGATCCTGTACTGAAAGTCGAAGTCGGTCTTTTTTTTGACAGAGGCAAGGGCCTTGAGTGCATATTCAAGCCCCTTTTTTTCAACGAAGCGGCCAACGAACAGCAATTTAATTTTTTGGCCGCTTATGAACTTCTTTTCCGGGGGTGTATAGTCACGCACATCGATTGCTATTCTCTGAATGTGGATCTTTTCCCGGGGGCAACCGATGTGCACCAGTTTTTCCCGCATGCTGGGGCCTTCTACGAGAAACACCTGCCCCTGCTCGAACAACGCCTGGTAATCCGTGGCATGTCTTTCGAGCACCGCCTGCATGGAGAGATCATAGCCATGAAAGGTTGTCACCAGCGGGAGATTCAGGGCAGTCACGGCAGGCAGGATTGAACAGCCGTACGGGCCAAAGTGGGCGTGAACAAGCTTTACGGCATTCTTGCGCATGATGCGCTTGATGTAGCCATGATAGTCACGGCATATCCGGTGATAGAAAACAGACATCATCCAGGAGGAGCTGAAACGGGGGCCGTGCCTTAATACAATTTTTCCATTCGGCAAAGGAAATTGATCGAGATTTTCTAATGAAGATGCAATGACAATTGGCTTTATTGATTGAAAGGACCGTAAATACTGCCAGATAAAGGTCTGCGTCTGCTGCAGATAGGGTCCCATCAGGTGGGCGACATTCAGCATGCGGTTTTCTCTCTGTTCACACGCGCCTGCCATTGCTCTTGAAGCAGCGCTTTTAAGTCGGCGTAGGCCTTGAGGTTAAAGCCATGGATCAAGCACGTATAGATGAATATCCCGAATGGAACCTGTGTCAGTAAACGCATCCAGGGGGACAGCCCGGCAGGCAAAAACCCTTGCAGCAGGAACACCAGACCTCCCATTGTGAGGGCACACCCAAGTATACCTGACACGCGTGTTGCGACTTCGGCAAATGTCATTCCAATCAGTTTTCCCGGAATTGTAAAGTTATGGTAAAGCAAGAGGATATTGGCCACGGCATAACAAATAGCGACGGCGCGGATGGATCCGACCCAGACCCCCGCTATGAAGCTGATGATCCCCGCCGAGCCGGCGACGATTCCCCATCGAAACAGCCAATCGGTGCGCCCCTGGGAGGTGTAGATCCAACCGACTGTGGTGACCAGGGACTGCAGCATGCCGATAAGGCACAGGATACGCAGTATGGGAATCACCTCAACCCACTTCTGGCCGAACAGGGCAAATACAAAATCATCCGCCACGACCATCAAGCCCATCATCATTGGAAATGAAATAAGGGCGATCATGGCAAGGGTGTTCAAATAGATTTTCTTTACGCGGATTTTCTCGGCCTGGATCGTGGATAAGGACGGAAACATCACCTGCCCGACAGTTGTGGAAACCTGGCTGATCGGCATCAACATGGTGCTGTAAGCCCGGGTGTAGATACCCAGACCGGCAGACCCGATGAATTTGCCGATTAACAGGTTGTCCAGGCTGCGGGCCCAGTAATTGAACAGATTGTAGCCGGTCAGATTACTGCTGAAGTGCAGGAGTTCCTTTACGGCCCGGCCGCTAAAGGTCAATTGCGGCCGCCATGAACAGATGGTGCCCAATAAAAGCGCACTGGCCATTCCGGATATAAGCAATTGCCACACCAGACTCCACAAACCAAAACCCGCCAGAGCCAGCGCAATGGCAATCGATCCGGCAAAGGCGATCTGGACCATATCAATAAATGCCAGCTTGCGGAAATCCATCGAACGCCTGAGAATAGATGCGGGCACGATGCCGATGGAGCTGATCACAAAACTCACTGAGATTAGCATGGTGATTGGTTTTAACACCGGTTCATTATAGAAGCCGGCAATGAGTGGGGCCGCCATGAAAATGAGAACCGCCAGAACAAGTCCGGTCAGTATGTTTACCCAGAAAACGGATGATAAATGCCGGTCATCGATGGCCGCTTTTTGAACCAAAGCCGAACCAAATCCCAGATCACCGAAGAGTCCTGCAAACCCGGTAAAAACCATGACCATGCCAACCAGTCCAAAATCGGCTGGTATTAATAAACGCGCGAGGATGACTGAAATAATAAATTGCATCGCCTGACGGGCGACCTGGGCGATCACACTCCATAGGATGCCAGACAGAGTCTTTTGTTTAAGAGACAATTTGTTTTTCGGCCGTAGCGGTATAACTGGCGGCATCATCCGGGTTGAAATCAACACGATCAAGTAACCGGGCAGCTGTTTGAATAAGCCAGAAAAGAACTATGAAAAAAGGCTTGAGCAGAGGATTGTTGAATCGGTATAGATGATAATTGAACCTGAGCCCGGCCATAATCCAGAATCCCGTATTGGGGGTTACATTGATCTTCATGAAGCCGGCCCTGGTCAGGAGGTGTTTCAAGCCGAACGGCGTATAGCGGTAGTAATCGTGGGGGGCCTCGTGGACCCCCCACATGAAAGGCGTTGTCAGGATAATTTTACCGCCTGGTCGCAAAACGCGGCAGGCTTCCCTTAAAAAAATGGCGGGTTCAGGTAAATGTTCCATGACCTGAAACGACACAACGGTATCGAATGACTCGTTTTTAATCGGCAAGTCTTTTGAAATGTCGGCGTAAACATCAATTTCACTTTTAGCATGCAGGGTTGCAGGCCAGTCAACACCGACATACGTATCAGCGATAGACTGGATTTCCTTTTTAAAGGGCTTCTCGCCGCAACCTAAATCAAGAACTTCACCGGCAATGGATGGGGCCACACGCGCAAAAGATGTGTTGTTTACCTGGTAGGCCAGCCAGTTAAACTGCTTGCAGGAATACGGGATCATTTATTTCGAAATCTTTCAGAAACAACCTGGCCAGGATTGCCACTGCAGATTGAATTCATCTTAACATTGCGGTGGACAACCGTGTTGATTGAGACAAAACTGTTCTTTTCAATTGTAACGCCGGGCAGAATCACGGCATTGAGCGCCACCCCCACATTTTTTTCCAGGTAGACGGGCCCCTCAACAATACACTGGCGCTCAGGGGCGGTGAGAATGTTGAAACAGATGGCGTCATTTGCGGGTGACTTTTCAGAGCGGTAATGACTTGTGAAAGCGAAAATTTTACTGCCGGCCGCGATTCCGCAATTATCATCTACATAAATCCCCGCTGAGATGCCGGAAATAAGGCACCCCACGGCTACGTGGATGTTTTTCCCTATAAAAACTTCCCCTGGTCTCCCTGGGTAGCCATTATTCTTTCTAACTATTTTTTCCCTGGTACTATCGTCGCGGCCAGCCAGAATTATTACATTCTTGTCTATCCAGCAGTTGTCGTCAATTGTTATGAATTCCGGGTTTTGAAAGTAGACTCCGGTATCTATCTTTACATTCGTCCCCAGATATTTGAGTTTTTTTCGGTAATATCTATACCGTATCTCGAAACCGAAGGGGCTTGGCCAATGAACGATCATCAGAGAGATGGTCCCGGTGAGAATCGCTCTTATAAGGCGCAATATTCTTTGCATATCGATTAAAATAACAATGTTGGAAAATTGATGCACCGGCGCACAGCCGTATTTGCACGCGGGCAACTTTTTAACTCACCGGCGACAGGATGGATATTGCTGACAAACCAGACTCCCGGGGTGACGCCCGGGCTCACATGGGCCCAACGGGTATCTCTTTTATTTTCCGGTTCTACCAAAACAGGATACCGTAAAAACACAGGCGTAGAATCCGGAACAACGAACGGTTGTTGATATCCGTTCCGGCGGCACCAGGTATCCCAGTTTTGAGATGTCTCTCTACGAGTCTGGTTGTAGGCGTCTATTTTTCTCAGTTGGTTGATGCCTATTCTGGCAACAGGCGCCGGCATTCTACAACCATAGTGCGCAGGCTTCACGCCTTGTTCTTCTTCGCGTGTGGTTGACCGCAGGGTTTTGCCTTCGTGCAGAATCTGGACAAGCTCTTCACGCCACCACCGGTGGGGATGTTTAAAGGAAAAGTAGTTGATGAAGACGGTGTGGAGCAGTTTGTCAATATAGCCTTCCTGCGGATAGGCCGCCTGACTGTAAAAGCCTTTGAGCCGGTCAGCCAGATCCTTGCGGTTCGTGACTGCCAGGCCGCCTTGTATCGTCGTGAACACTTTGGTTTGTTCGGAACTGTAGATGGCGATATCGCCATAATTGCCAATTTTTCTGTCCTTGAAAACGGCCCCGGTCGACATGGCGCAATCTTCAATAACGGACAAATGGTGCTTTTGGGCGATTGATAAAAGCTGTTCATAATCCCGGCACACCAGTCCATACAGATGGTGGAGTAATATGGCTTTGGTTTTAGGAGTGACGAGGTTTTCAACGCATTCGGCCGCCAGCCCGTAGGTGTCAAGTTCAATGTCGCCGAAAACTGCTTTGATACCGGCAAACCGAAATGAATTTAAAACAACCACGCAGGTGTAGCCTGGGATAATCACTTCATCGCCCGGTTTCAGATTCAAGGCGTATATACTGGCGCTTAAAGCCACCCGGGCTCCCATGAACGCAAAGACGTAACTGGATTGATTCCAGTCGGCAAAGGTCTTTTCGTATACGGTTACGTCGTCTGCCCGGAACCAGTGGTCTCTGTTCTTCAGTTCGCTTTTCGCGATTTTGACATCGTCTTGGTCTAACGTGTTCGCCACCAGGGTGGGGGAGGTCAATCTTTGGCCCAGGTCAAGTTTTACCAGGTTTCGGGCTTGATGGTATCCAAAACGAACGCCTTGCGCCAGCTGATGGTATTTGAAACGAATGGCATTATTTAAGTTGCTCCGCATAGCAATAAATCAAATGACTCCGTCAGACTGACAAGATGCTCCTGAATGCCGCGATGACATCGTCCATGTCTTTTTGTTCGAGCGCTGGAGATAACGGCAGTGAAAGGGTGCGCCCACCAATCCAGTTTGCATTTGGGCAATCTTCGGGCTGCCAGCCGTATTGCGCCTGATAGTAGGGATGGAGATGCACCGGCACATAGTGCACGCCGGCCCCTATATTTTCCGCTGTCAGGGCATCCAGTACCCAATCCCGGGATTTGCCTATTGCGCCAAGATCCAACAAGGGAGTGAAGAGATGGTAAGCGTGCCGGGTGCCTTCCGCAGGCAGAGCGGGCAGACGGCAGGGCAGGTCTGCAAATGCAGACGTGTATTGCTTCCAGATGCGCTTGCGTTTGGCCGCGAACATTTCTATGTTCTTCAGCTGGTGGATGCCCATGGCCGCCTGAATATCCATCATGTTGTATTTAAATCCGGCATCGACCACCGCGTAATGCCGGTAACCGGCATCCGAGAAACGTCGCCAGGCGTGTCTATCCATCCCGTGCAGCGAAAGTATTTTGATGCGGTCGGCCACTTCCTCTTCACGGGTGATGACCATCCCGCCCTCGCCGGTCATAATGTTCTTGGTGACATAGAAACTGAAGCAGCCAATGTCCCCGAACATACCGGTTTTTCCAGTAGCTGTCTGAGCCTCAATAGCATGCGCGCAGTCTTCAATAACATACAGGCGGTGGGCGGCGGCCAGGGCCATAATCTGTTCCATGTCGCAGCAGCGGCCGGCGAAATGTACGGGGAGGATCGCTCTGGTACGGGGGGTAATCTTCGCTTCAATATCTTCCGGCCGGATGTTCATGGTTTCCCGATCGCAGTCGACCAGGACCGGGGTTGCCCCACTGTGGATAATGGCATTGATGGTGGCGCAAAACGTCATTGGCGTGGTGATGACCTCATCGCCTGGACCGATCCCCAGCGCTATCATGGAAACATGCAGCGCGGCTGTACAGGAATTTACGGCCACGGCATACGGGGCGCTTTTATAGGCTGCAAAGGCATTTTCGAATTCCGCTACCTTCGGACCGGTGCCGATCCAGCCCCGCTTCATGGTGGCGACCACTTCCTCAATTTCCAGCGTTCCAATAGTCGGCGCCCCGAAGACCAGGAAATTTTCAGGGGACCTGACGGGTTGGCCTCCGTTAATGGCTAATGTTTTCATAGTTGCGTGCCTGCAAAATCAGGTTTTGGGTTTCCACCGGGGGCTGATACAGCTCCGCCCGGTCCCTTTCAGTGGGAATGGGATTGTAACTATCTAAAATAAATATAAAAACGTAAACAATTGCAGCCAATGGACAATACGGTACTCAACTTGAGCGGAACCGCTTATCCAGTTTGTTTTTCCCACACCATCACATGGGGTCGGGATATCAAAGTGGCTTCCATATCCAGAAATTCCTGCTGGCTGACGACCAGGCTGCGGATTTTCCGGTGAATATATCGCTCCGTTTTCCGGCTCAGATCATTCAGGTGGTATTCATCGATTTCGCCCACCAGCAGCAGGTCAAGAATGCCGGTGTCCTTGCCCTCGGCGTAATCGTCAATCAGGTAGGCCTTCTCCAGATCACCCAGACGGGTGACAATGGAATCGATGACCTTGTCTATCCCCATGACTTTACCGACCATTGATTTCAGTTCGGGAAACAGGGGATGCTCGGTATTGGCGCTGTAAAGAACCTGGCGGCCCTTTTTTTCCGAAATTAGCAGATTGGTTTTGGTTAATTGATTGAGTTCTTCCCTGACTGCGTTGGTAGAGAGGCTGAACTCCTTGGCCAGTTCGCGCAGGTAGGCGCGGGTCAGGGGATTGAAGAAAAATCGGGTGAGCAGTTTGATTCTGGTTTTAGAGGCTATCAGCCCCTGGAACAGGTTATCCATGATGCACCGCCAGACGCTTTATGAGTAGTAAAACTACTCAATAACATATCGAGAAAATTGTCAAGGATTTCTTGGTAGCGCTGAATGCTCCGAGGACGGAAAAGGGGTTAGGGACACACCAATGAAGTGTTCGACTTATTTTATAGCTAAAAAACCTTCAAAACACAGATACTTGAAGACGGTAATGATGTCCACGAAGCCGGCTCTTTTCAGGAGATCCAGGTTGCCCTGGGTGGAAAAGGGTTCCAGGACACCTTTCAGGCTCCTGGTTTTATTGATAATTTCGGTAGGGGTGTATCCCTGGTCAAGTTTGTAATCGGTGTAAAGGGTCTGGATGATATCATGAAAACGGGCATCGCAGGCCCGAACTTTTTCATACAATATGAAGGCCCCGCCCCAGTTCAAGGTCTGGAATACCCGGTTGAAAAGATCCTGGCGAATTGCGGGCGGCACGAACTGGACCGTGTAGTAGGCGGTGATCAGATCGGACGCTTCGTATGGATACATGTTGATATCGTCGACTACGAATTCCAGGCCGGTTGTCCCTGCATACTCTGTCCGGGCCTGTTCAATCATGGCTGATTCGCGATCGATGCCGATCCATTGCACTGCCGGGCGTCGTGTGTGTCGATGGGCCAATTTCGCCGCCAGGACGCCCGTTGACGTCCCCAGGTCGTAGCAGACCGATTGGTCCTTCACGAAATAGTCGCTCAGTTTGCATATCAGATCGTGTCCGGCATCGTAAAAGGGTACCGATTTTTTGACATGCTCGGAGAAAGAGGCCGGTGTTTCGCCGCCGAAAGTCCAGGCTGCTTCCCGGGCGCGGATGTTTTGGCCGGCAAACTCGTGATCCGTCATGGGGCCCTCCCGATAACTTGTAGAATCTATCTCAAGAAACGGATTTTGGTTCAAAATCAAGGCGGCCGTGAGGAATAAACCGGAGGAATACATAAGGTATTTCGAGGATTTATTCCAAGCGCCCAACGCCGAGTTTGCACCAAAAGGCTTTTTTGAGATAGATTCTAATCGTCTTCTTTAAATTGCGCTTCCTGGTGCAGGATGGATTCTGCATGAATGCAGCGGTAAAGTTCACGCATGAAACGTTCCGAGAGATTGCGCCGGACGCCGGCGTCGATCCGGCTGGTGAGGATTTCCTTCCAGCGCTCCGGCTGCAAAATGGCCACATGGTTTTTTTGCTTGTAGCGCCCGATTTCATCCACGATCCGCATCCGGTTAGCCAGGGACGCGATGATGGTCTCATCGGCCAGGTCGATTTGTTCGCGCAGCTGTTCCAGAGTGGTGGTGAACTCGGCATTGTCCGAATGGGCGCGTTTGAAGTCCAGCCGTTGCAGCACTTGAGCCAGCTGGTCCGGCGATAATTGCTGGCGCGCATCGCTCAGGGCGGTTTCCGGTGCGACATGGGCTTCGATCATGAGACCATCAAACAGGAGATCCAGGGCTTTTTGAGCTACTGCGAAAACCAAACGACTGTCACCGCTGATGTGGCTGGGGTCACAGATGACGGGGATCTCCGGGTGACGGAGTTTCATTTCGATGGGAATGGTCCAGTGCGGCCGGTTGCGATAGACGTTTTCAGTAGCGGATGAAAAGCCGCGGTGCACAACCGCGATTTTCTGCAGGCCGGCCCGGGCCAGCCGTTCGACGGCCCCGAGCCACAGGTCGATATCAGGGTTGATCGGGTTTTTTACGAGCACCGGGATGTCCACGCCCTGCAGGGCATCGGCCAGTTCCTGCATGGAAAACGGGTTCACAGTCGTGCGGGCGCCGATCCACAGCAGGTCGATGCCTTGTTCCAGACAGGCTTCCACATGGCCGGGGGTGGCTACTTCCACGATGACCGGCAGGGCGGTTTCCCGTTTGGCCCGGGCCAGCCAGGCCAGGCCTTGTTTCCCGACGCCCGCGAAGGTGCCCGGCTTCGTGCGCGGTTTCCAGATACCCGCGCGCAGGACATCGATGTTGCAGTGGACCAGTTCACGGGCGGTACCAACAAGCTGGTCTTCCGATTCAGCACTGCAGGGTCCGGCAACGATCAATTTCGGCCCGGATACGATTTTCCAGGATTCGAATGGGTTGTTTTTATTGGGAGCCTTCAGCATTACGAGTTTATTCAATCCTTTAAAACCTGGTCCTCAGGGCCAAGCCTGTCCCGTTTCGCGGGAGTCAGAGATATTAGGCTGTGCCGTAAAACCATTATTCACGCGCAAAGACGCAGAGGTGCAGAGACGTCTTCCTTCAGTCAAGAATCAAATGAACAGTCCAGCTCAGCTGGGAAACCACAGCTATTACCGGCTTCGCCGGTTAAAAACCAAAGGGCCTTGAAGTGCCTTTTCGCACGATAGGGCGACGGAATTCTGGTCTTGATTTTCTCCGCGCCTCTGCGTCTCTGCGCGAGGCATGGTTTTGCCTTTGCATATCCGGACACCGAAGCCGCCGAGCGGCGTGTGTAAGCCTTTTATATCAGTTTTGCAACCGCCTCCAGAGCCAGGAGATAGCCATGGGCTCCCAAACCGCATATCTGTCCGGTGGCAACATCGGTCATCAGAGATTTATGCCGGAAGGGCTCCCGTTTGAAGATATTGGAGAGGTGAACCTCGATAATCGGCACCTCGAGCAGGAGCAGGGCATCGCGAATGGCCACGGAAGTATGGGTGAAGGCGGCCGGATTGATAATTACGGCGTTGCTCTGGGAGACCGCAGCCTGGATTTTGTCCACAATTTGCCCTTCGTGATTGGATTGAAACAGATCCAGGTCCACGTTTAAGGCCTGGGCCCGTTCGGTGAGGTGGGTATTGATCTCCTCCAGTCCCTCGCTCCCGTAAACCTCCGGTTCCCGTTTGCCCAGCATGTTGAGATTCGGTCCGTGAATCACCAGGATTTTCGGCATGGTCGCTACGCTCCTTCCATCAGGTGTCTGAAATCAGAAATGGTGGCGGCATAATCGGGGCTGCCGAAGATGGCCGATCCGGCCACGAACACATCGGTCCCGGCGGCGGCTATGTCGGCAATCGTCCCACTGTTTACACCGCCATCGACTTCAATTTCAATGTCCAGCCCCCGATCATCGATCATTTTACGCATTCGGGCTATTTTCGCCAGGGTGGCCGGAATGAATTTTTGCCCGCCGAAACCTGGGTTGACGCTCATCAGGACCACCAGGTCCAGATCGTCCAGAAGCCATTGAAGGCCGTCAATGGGCGTGGCCGGATTCAGGACCACTCCGGCCTTGCAATCATGCTGTCGAATGAGCTGCAGGGTGCGGTGCAGATGCACGCTCGCCTCGGTCTGTACCGCAATGATATCCGCCCCGGCCGCCGCAAATTCTAGAATGTAGCGATCGGCATTTTCTATCATCAGGTGTACGTCCAGGGGCAGGTCCGTCACCGGGCGAATTGCCTCCACAACCAGCGGACCAATGGTGATGTTGGGAACAAAATGTCCATCCATGACATCCACGTGAATCCAATCTGCGCCGGCAGCAGCCACCGCACGAATTTCATCACCGAGCTTGGCGAAATCTGCCGAGAGAATCGAGGGTGCAATCTTCTTCATTTAATCACTCCTGTTACCAGTGGGATTCCGTCAAATGACTGCCCGGAAAGATTGTTTTCATCAGTTCTCCGTCTTCATACAGCATTACCGTGATATTTTCAAAGCGCGGGATCAAAAACAGCAGTTCCCCGGTTGGCGGCATGAAATCATCGAACAGGTCATAAGAGATTATTTTACTGTTAACACGGACCTTTATGTGCCGATTTAAAAAACCCGTACCGGTTCGGTAATAAAACAACCAGGCAGTCGGGCGCTTGCGACGGCCATGGCTGCTGTCGGCGGATACCCGGACCCGGTTCACCCCCAGGCTGACAGTTTGGCCGGTGACGACCCGGTAGCCAGCCGGGGGGGTCTGACGGGCCACCGTGTCCATGGGCACCGCCTGTGTCGTGGCGGTTGCTATTTCCCCTAATGCCAGATGATCGGTTTCGATTTTCAAGATGGCATCATCCACGGGCAAGGTGGTCAGATCAGCCATTACGAAGGCATCCGGGTGCGGTCCCAGGCTGATCAACAGGTCCACGCAATTGTCCCGGTTGATCTCAATTCCCGGCTGCGGCGCTTGGGTGATGACGGTATCAGCCCGCAGCGTGGGATGCCGGGTTTGGGCCCGGGTTCCCGGGCAGAGCCCTTGCTCCTCCAAAAGAATCAAGGCCTGGCTGACCGGCAATCCGATCAGTTGCGGGGTCGATACGGACAGGGGCCCCCGGGAAATAACCAGCTTGACGCTGCGCCCTTTTTTGATCTCCGCACCGGGTGCCGGCTCCTGGGCAATGATGTGGTTCGTTGGGATGGTCGTGCTGAAATGTGAGGCTTTTATCCGGGTGTTCAAGCCGAGGTCGCTGAGAATCCGCAGGGCATAAACGACCTCTTTATCCTTCAGGGCCGGTACGACAACGGTCTCTTCCGCCTTGATGATCAGGGTCACGGCCAGGTAGGCACTGGCCCCGGCCGCGATAACGAAAACCGCTAAGAGAACCACTATTTTAAAGAGTTTGGATATCATATTCGGCGCTTCAAACGCACGGCGAAAAATCCATCCATGGCGTGGCGGTGCGGAAAGGTCCGGAAGCAATGGTCCGGTCCAGTCAACCCAGCCGGTTCATGCACGGCCTCCATGGAAATCGTGTCCTGGGAAAATTGCTCGTTTTGATTGAGAAAGCGTTGCACGACCCGGTCAGTTTCCTCGGGTTCCATACTGCAGACAGCATATACCAGAAGTCCGCCCGGCTTTACAAGCAAGGCCAGTTGATTGATAAGAACCCCCTGGCGCCGGGCATAACGCTCGAGATCCGCTTCGGTGCGCTGCCAGCGGGTGTCCGGGTTGCGCCGCAGGACGCCCAGGCCGGAGCAGGGTGCGTCCAGCAAAACTCTGTCAAAGTTGCCGAGCGCGACCGGATCCGGGGGGTTCTCCCAATCGTGGCGGGCAGTCGTGACGATCGAGACGCCCAGCCGCTGCATCTCTTTTTGCAGCTCAGTCAGCTTCCGGTCAACCGTGTCAACGGCTTTAATTTCACCTCTATTTTCCATTAGTTGGGCTATGTGTCCGGTCTTACCGCCCAGCCCGGCACAGGCATCCAGGACCCGCTGACCGGACTGGGGTGCCAGCAGATGGGAGATCAATTGGGCCGCTTCATCCTGGACTTGAAAGGCGCCGGCCGTAAATCCGGGAAGGGCCGTTAGATCGGTCTGCAGTCCACGCAGTGATACGCCTTCCGGGGAATGGGGTGTGGGGAGCACCCGGGCCGCGTCGGCTTGCAGGGATTCGACGAGCTCCGCCCGGGTGGTCTTCAGGGTGTTCGTACGCAGGGTCAGCGTTGGGATTTCATTTAGCGCGGCACACAATTGGTTGCATTCTTTCCGGCCCCAGCGGGTCAACCAGCGCTTTACCATCCATTTCGGGAGGGATTTGCGTATGGATATGGCCTTTACCGGATCTGCCGCCACATCCGGAAAATGAGCAGCGTCTGGGTTGCGAACCACACTGCGCAGCAGGCCGTTGACGAATTTAACGGTCCAGGGAGCCGCCGTATCTTTGGCCAGTTCGACGGCGGTGTTGACGGCCGCCGAGGCGGGAATGCGATCCATGTACAGCAGCTGGTAGATTCCCAATCGTAGGATATTCTTTATAATCGGGTCAATTTTACGAAAAGGCGTGTTTGAGAAATGACGGATGACCCAGTCAAGTCGATTGCGTAAGCGCAGGACCCCAAAAACGAGTGCCTGGCGCAGTGCCCTGTCACGACGGGGCATGCTTTGATCACCTTCCCGCCGGGTATCGAGCAACTGGTCCAGGGTGGCGTGCCGATTATGCTCCAGCTCGGAAAGCAGCGTCAGAGCCTCTTTTCTGGCATCGGTACCCATCAACGCAGCACGGTACCCGCAGCCACCTGTTTGCCGATCAGGTAATCTCGGACGGGCAAACGCTTACCGGAGGCCTCTTGGAGTTCAAGTATGGACAGGGCCTGGTCCCCGGTGGCGATTCGTAACTCACCGGTGAAACTCGGCACCACCGTGCCCGGCGGCGCTGCGTCCGGCAGCGGTGCCGGCTGGGCGGCAAAGATTTTCAACCGCCGGTCCCCCAAAAAGGTAAAAGCGCCGGGCCAGGGGGTCATGCCCCGGATGAAGCAATCCAGGGCAGCGGCCGGCTGGTACCAGTCGATCCGGCCGTCGGCCTTTTTCAGCATGGGGGCTCTGGTTGCCAGGCTGTCATTTTGACGAACCGGAGATATTGTTTCTGATATCAGTCCGTTGAGGGTTTCAATCAGGAGCTTGGCGCCGATGCTGCTCAAGCGGTCATGCAGCGATTGGGCGGTGTCCTCCCCGGAGATGCCCGTACGCGCGGTAAGCAGGATGTCACCGGTGTCCATTCCGGCATTCATCAGCATGGTGGTGATCCCGGTCTCCTGTTCGCCATTGATCAGGGCCCACTGAATCGGGGCGGCACCGCGATACTTGGGCAGCAGGGATGCATGGACATTCACAGGGCCGACCCGGGGGATATCCAGCAGTTCCTGGCTCAGTATCTGCCCCATGGCCGCCACGACGAAGAAGTCCGGTTCAAGGGCCTTCAGTTTGGCAACAAAATCCGGGGTACGAACCGACGACGGCTGGGCAACGGTCAAGCCGCGTTCGGTGGCAGCTGCTTTTACCGGTGTCGGTATGGTTTTCCGGCCCCGGCCTTTGGGCCTGTCCGGCTGGGTGACCACCAGGGGCAGGGTATACCCGGCCTGGTGCAGCGCCTGCAGGGTGGGGACGGCAAAATCCGGGGTTCCCATAAAGATGACTTTATATTGTGCGTTCATTAGAGGCCCTTAAGTGGTCCAATCATAATCTTGCTCTTATCTTACTCTTAATCTATGTTTTATCAAGAGGTTATTGTGATGATGGCAATTTTACTCAGTTATTAAAAGCCTGGTCCTCAGGGCCAGGTCAGAGGTATTTAGCTCTGCCGTAAAAGATTGTAGTGGCGCTCAGGTTTCAAGGTAAAAGGCTGAAGACTGAAGGTAAAGCCACTACTGCGCAACTAGACTCAAGCGTCACACGGGCAGATTGGTTTTAAGTTTTTCTTCAGCCTTCAGTCTTTGACCTGATCCCCTGAATCCGGTCATTTTAGAACTATGTTTGTCAGGGTGTTCGCCCCTTCAAGGGGCAATCCAAA
>CAJINA010000182.1 GCA_905176665.1 Olavius algarvensis Delta 4 endosymbiont
ATGACCGGATTCAGGGGATCAGGTCAAAGACTGAAGGCTGAAGAAAAACCTTAAAACCAATCTGCCCGTGTGACGCTTGAGTCTAATTGCGCAGTAGTGTTTTTACCTTC
>CAJINA010000183.1 GCA_905176665.1 Olavius algarvensis Delta 4 endosymbiont
GCTTGGTAAAAAACGTCGAGAAGAATTGTCAAAGGAGGCCGCCTAATAATCACTGACCCGAGAGGGCTGACTGTCCGGGAGGTCTTTGACTTTTACACCCAAACTTCATTTGCTGTTGCTGTGGGTGCTGCTGCAATGTCTTAACAACGGTTAAAAAGTACCCCCGGCCTGTTGAGTTTTACCATTCGAATTTTTATTCATCTATAAATCCTAAGCAATGCGAAGTTTGCTGGGAATGCATTGATATCTGCCCCATGGAAGCAATCTCCGCCGATGACGGCTATTCGGCCGTAGATAAGGATCGATGTATTGGATGTGGTGTATGTGTTTCAAAATGCCCAACCAACTCTATTGAGCTTAAGCAAAAAGAGAGTAAATATGTCCCTCCAAAAGACTCCGAAGCGATGTATAAAAAAATATTAATGGAGAGAATCGGTATAGGAGGCATACTAAAAGCCATACCTAAGATCGTTTTAGGCCAAAAGATTTGAGTCTTTTAAAAACAAGAATAAATAGAGTGGCAGTAACGGGATCTTTCCAAAAAGCGCTATGTTTACTTCTGGGCGGACGGAATTTACTGCAACGTGTGTATGGATGACTGGCAGTGCCTTTTGGTTATCCTCGGGGCGACTGAAGATGGCCGTAAAGAATTAGTGGCGCTCGCGAACCCGGGGCGCCCTCACAAATACCTGGCCAATGCCGGTTTGAATCTCGCGCTCCGGGAGGTACCCGTTGCGGACAACCCTTTGATGACCGTTTTTATCTTGTATATGGTTCATTTTTGTCATATATTGCATCGGATTCCCCAAAATGGGTACATATAAAGCACAACCCTCTACCACAAGATCGATCTGGTCTGTGTGAGTAACTCGAAGGCCTGTGCCTCTTAATTATCCTCCTTCCATCTGAATTATAATTCTATTTGGCTGTAAAACCTATTAAATTGAAAAATGATTACATTGCATAGGTGATGATATTCGATCCAAATAATCACTAAGATAGCTTAAAATGGAAACAGAGCATAAGAAAAAAATCGAAGAATTAATTCGGAAATTGCATTGCTATAAAAATTTTGAATGCAAAGATGCAGGATTTAAAGTTTTGTGCAAAGCAAAGGACTCTGGTCATGAGGAGTATCTCGAATGTTTAGAGCCTAATCCCAAGAATTGTTATTTCGCATTGAGCTTTGGAAGCATACACTATTGTTCATGCCCAGTCAGAGTCTACCTTGGAAAACAGTTAGGAATATAGAGCACCCCTTAAAGCGTAATATATCCCCATCCATTTTTTCTCATAATCGTATTAAAAATACACACAGTATCGGTTAGGGTGTCAAACATACAATGAGTATGCCTGACTGACACCCCTATATGTTGTGGTCACTTAGTTGAAGTCAAAACCGGTAGTATCTGCTATATATCCAACATATTGATAATATGTGATATAATTTGCATATCACCTGGTTTTTGTGGTATCTGATATATTATAGGTCTGGCAAGATACATGTCACCAGAGCTTCATTTCTTAGTACCCATATTGTGTTTTACTGCCGTATCTAATATATTGAAAGCTCCTTCTACCGGCACTTGATTTCCATTCGATCTGATCTTGCCGCTCTACATTAATGGAACCTCTTAATCAATCTGACGTTTGCAATACATTTACTATTCTGGAATCTTGACAATTTTGTGCATAGTGCAAGAATCAAAAAATATCCAATAAAAGACCCATTAGGTAATGCAATCGCACAAGGGAAAGTTCAAGTGGCTTACCGACGTGTTATCATCAAGAAATTCGGACCGCCAAGGGTTTTGCAGGTTATAGATGAACCGCAGTTACCAGAGCCAAATCCTGGGGAAGTCCGCGTTAGGGTCCAGGCAATAAGCGCTGCCTACACAGACACAATGATTCGAAAAGGTGTCTATCCGGATGTTAAAGAAAAACCACCGTTCTCTCCAGGGTACGACATGGTAGGCGTGGTTGACAAGTTGGGAAACGGCGTAAGCAACTTCAAAATCGGGGATCGTGTCTGTGACCTGACGGTCATCGGTTCATATTCTGAATATTTGTGTATGTCCGAAGAGAGACTTGTTTCTGTTCCGGAATCGATTGAAGCCGGAGAAGCGGTAAGCTTGATCCTCACCTACGTGACGGCATATCAAATGCTTCATCGCATTGGAAAAGTGCAAGCCGGTCAGAGCATTCTGGTGCATGGAGCTGGTGGGGCTGTAGGCTCTGCTTTACAGGAACTGGCCCGATTAGAAAATCTCAATATTTATGGTACCGCGTCCGCTGAAAAGCACAAATCGCTACAACAAGTTGGTGCCACACTAATTGACTACCGCCACGAAAGTTTTATTGAAAAGATTAACCAAGTTGAACCTGGTGGTATCGACATGGTTTTCGATGGATTGGGTTGGCAGAGTTTTAAACGTTCATTGAAAGTTATAAAATCGGGAGGCTTGCTGATCGCATATGGATTTTCGGATGCTGTCAGAAAAGGCAAGATAGCCGTCATGCTGGATTTTATTCGCTTCAAACTCATGAGCATTTTGCCAGGTTCACGCAGAAAAACCTTTTATTCAATCACTGCCTTAAGAAACCAACACCCGGATTGGTTCGCCGATGACCTCACAAAACTGTTCGCTTTATTATCAAGTTCAAGAATAAAGCCATTGATATGGAGACGTATGCCACTCTCGGAAGCAAGACATGCCCATGAATTAATAGAGCAGTCCAAACCTATTGGAAAAATCATCTTAGAAATTGAATAATTCCGAGATGCTTAGTCCACTGTTTCGTGACAAGAATACACTGGGTTTGACAGGGCCGTAATTCGAAAAGTAGCCTCAAATAATCACAACTTCCCGTTTTTTTATAATATATAAATGAAATGCTGGTACGCTTTTAAAAAATAAAAAATCCACAATTAAGTTATGGCTTTTAACTTTTCACACCCAAAACATCACCGTAATTTCAATAAAATTTTCTTGTTCGGAATTATTTGGTTTGTCTTTGGAGTATTGTATTCATTGCTTGAAAAAGGGATATTGGGTGAATTAAATCATTTTCCTTCAACAGGCAATCCTTACGATTTCAATACCTCATTATTTTTTACTAGTCTGAGTTCATTTATTATGGGTTTGATAATGGGAATATTCGAAATCTCATACATAAGTAAAATGTTTGATAAAAGGCCTTTCGGACAGAAAATATTCTTTAAAACCATAATTTATTTAACGTCCATATGCTTGTTCTTAATATTGCTTACCCCCATAATGAATAGTTATCGCCTCAATGTGTCTCTCTTTGATCCTGAAGTTATCCAATCGATGTTATCATTTTTCTATAATTTCGCATTTTGGAGTGTTGTGCTTTATATAGCGACAATCATTGGTATCGCGCTATTTATTTTTGAAATCAGTGATAACATCGGACAAGGGGTGTTGAAGAATTTTTTCATCGGAAAATATCATACGCCACGGGTTGAAAAACGAATATTTATGTTTCTCGATATGAAATCTTCAACGACAATCGCCGAAAAGCTAGGACATTTAAAACACTATCAGCTTCTCAACGATTATTATGCCGATTTAACCAAAGCCATCTTAGAAACATCTGGTGAAATTTATCAATATGTAGGTGATGAAGTCGTAGTTTCCTGGCTGATTGATAAAGGGCTAAATAATTCAAATTGCTTAAATTGTTATTTTTTAAGCAAAGAAATTTTAAAAAAAAGTTCAGAATCTTATTCTTTAAAATATAGTGTAGTGCCAGAATTTAAAGCAGGTTTTCATCTAGGATCAATCACAACTGGAGAAATCGGCGTTATCAAAAAAGAAATAATTTTTACGGGTGATGTACTCAATACAACAGCTCGGATTCAAGGAAAATGTAACGAGCATCGTGTCGAAATCCTTATATCAGAAGATCTAAAAATACAGCTTCCATCAGATTCTCCGTACACATATAGAGAAATCGGGTCATGTAAACTTCGCGGTAAAAACGAAGAAGTAAAATTACTTACCGTGTCTGAAAATTAATGAAATTTGTGTCCATCCAGAATTGGCCTGCAACTTCAAGAGTACAAATTACACGGTGTAACCCAACGGCGGTTAAACGATTCGACCCAAATAAAAAATTGTTGATATACTCGAAAATGAGTCCTGCTTCTCTTAAAGATTACATTCGCATATCGTATCTGATAGATATTATTGATATGCCGGTTGGCTTTTTAAACTAAATGATATTTGTGTTTTCTGCTATATACATGTAGTTTGAAATATATAGTGTTACGCTAAGAATATCCCACGAATTCCGGTTCTGTATCCCGGCAGTATCCCACCCTAAATATGGACCTATTGTAATTGTTAAAAAATTAAGGTGCACCGTGGGGTCGACCCCCTCATACTATAAATATAATGTCAAAATTATTCCTCGGTTGAGAGAATCCAGATTAAACTAAACAATATTGGCAACTAGACGTAATAAGGTCTGATTTTTCTATTGATTAAGGTGGGTTATCTACCACTTTCCTGTTTCATTTTTCCCCTCTTGTCAAGTTAAAA
>CAJINA010000185.1 GCA_905176665.1 Olavius algarvensis Delta 4 endosymbiont
ATGTGTAAAAGTCAAAGACCTCCCGGACAGTCAGCCCTCTCGGGTCAGTGATTATTAGGCGGCCTCCTTTGACAATTCTTCTCGACGTTTTTTACCAAGC
>CAJINA010000186.1 GCA_905176665.1 Olavius algarvensis Delta 4 endosymbiont
TGGTGGCCTCCTATATGTGTTGGTTATTCAATGCTCGCTTGAATATACCATCAGATATAAAAAGCCTAAATTCTCAATTGCAGCATAGTTGCTTGCCAACA
>CAJINA010000187.1 GCA_905176665.1 Olavius algarvensis Delta 4 endosymbiont
ATTTTTAACTTGACAAGAGGGGAAAAATGAAACAGGAAAGTGGTAGATAACCCACCTTAATCAATAGAAAAATCAGACCTTATTACGTCTAGTTGCCAACA
>CAJINA010000188.1 GCA_905176665.1 Olavius algarvensis Delta 4 endosymbiont
GGTAAAAAACGTCGAGAAGAATTGTCAAAGGAGGCCGCCTAATAATCACTGACCCGAGAGGGCTGACTGTCCGGGAGGTCTTTGACTTTTACAACTTAGTATTAATACATAAAGCCGATAGTTTATGTTTTATGCTATCAACAGTTGGTTTCAAAGTAAATCGGTCACCATTAATAAAAGTGATGGGCATTTTCAATGAGATGACGATCTTTTCGGAAGATGTAGTCGATATACATGGCAGATTTCTGCCATGATCCTGAACATATCGGATAGCTGAAAATTTTTTGAGATCTAAAACATATCACCACCAAAATTGAAAACTATTGATCACCGATATATTCAGCCCTAATACCGTAGACTACGACCATAAGTGCTCAGGTATATGATTCAGCAAAAAGGCGTGGATTATCTGATATAGTCCACGCCTTTGCCGTATACAGATACCTGCTCTGTATATGCAGTTTTGACGACCTTGTGATATCTCCAACAAATCACAATCACCCACCCAGCATCGAAACTGCATAATACGACCATTAGTCCTGAGTTACGTCAAAAAACAAAAAGCGTGGGCTACCAGATATAGTCCCCGCTTTTTTGCACCTTTACTGCAGGGATTGCATTCGCGCATTACTGCTATGGTACTACACATATCAACCAGCAGGATCTTAAAGTTATAGTGCGCGATCATTGATTACTGCGCGGATTTCATTCTCGAACCTGCCCGTCACCGAACACCACAAACTTGGTCGTGGTCAATTCCTTCAGGCCCATGGGGCCGAAGGCATGCAGTTTGGACGTACTGATGCCCATCTCCGCACCCAGCCCGAGTTGCCCGCCGTCATTGAAACGGGTGGATGCATTTACCAGCACGACGGATGAATCGATTTCCTGGACGAACTGTCGGGCCCGGCCATAGTGATTGGTCACGATGGCCTCGGTATGGTTGGAACTGTAGGCGGCAATATGATCGCCGGCCTGGTGCATATCGTCTACAACTTTGATGGCCACAATCAGATCGAGAAATTCGGCCGGCCAATCTGCTTCCTTAGCCGGCGTAATCTCCGGAAGAATTTCAAGGGTCCGCTCGCAGCCGCGCATCTCTACACCCGCCGCGGAGAACCTATCCGCCATGGCCGGTAAGAACTCGGAAGCTACATCCGCATGGACCAGGAGCGTCTCCATGGCATTGCACACGCCCGGCCGCTGAACTTTGGCATTGAAACCGATCTCAACGGCCATGTCCAGGTCTGCATCCGCATCCACATATACGTGGCAAACCCCCTTATAATGCTTGAGAACAGGAATTTTCGAATGGGCCACGACAAACCGAATGAGCCCTTCCCCACCCCGGGGAATGATCAAATCCACGTACTCTTCCTGTTCCAGCAGGATATTCACCGCCGCCCGGTCCCGAACGGGCACCACCTGCACGGCCCCTTCCGGCAGGCCGGCGTTAGCAAGGGCTTGCTGGATGATGGCGGCCAGTGCCTGGTTGGAATGCAGCGCTTCACTGCCGCCTCTCAAAATAGCGGCGTTGCCGGACTTTAAGCAAAGGCCGGCCGCATCGATGGTCACATTCGGCCGGGACTCATAAATAATACCAATGACCCCCAGCGGTATCCGTACCCGGGAAACCTCGAGCCCGTTGGGCCGCAGGGTGGTTTCATCCGCTGTGCCCACCGGGTCGGATAGACCGGCAACCTCCCGCAGACCTTGGGCCATGGAATGGATCGTGGCGTCCGTGATGGCCAGGCGATCGATCATGGCGTCACTGAGGCCCCTGTCGCGGGCGTAAGCCAAATCACGGGCATTTCCCGATTTGATGCGCTTGGCTTCGCTTTCAACCGCAGCGGCAATGGCCAGCAGGACCTGATTTTTAAGTTCGGAGGGGCAACGGGCCAGTTCCCGGGTGGCCGCCCGCGCCGCCCGCGCCATTTCTATGATCGTCATCTCAATCGTCATGGTTTCACGCACACCGGAAATCCCGGTGCCTACTCCTTGTAGGTGAGGGCCAGGTTATCCCTGTGAATGACTTCATCGTAAGGTTTTTCACCGAGGCACTGTTCAACGGCATCTGTTTTCAAACCCTTGATTTTCTGGATATCCGCGGCACTGTAATTGACCAGGCCGGTCCCGATATCCACGCCCGCCGGGATTTTCAGGGTCACCGGGGCACCTTTCCGAAAATCACCTTCCACGGCGACAATCCCACTGGGCAGCAGGCTCTTCCCATTGCCCATGATCGCATCCGCCGCGCCCGCATCGATTTGGATGGCACCCTTCGGTTTCAACGTATAGGCAATCCAGCTCTTACGGCTGGCAAGCCGTTCTCCGCGGGGTACAAAGAAAGTACCGACCGTATCCCCCAGCATCAGGGTTCTCAAGATATCCGGGCTACTGCCGTTGGCGATCACCATGGGCACACCGGCTGCGGTCACTTTCCGAGCGGCTTGGATCTTGCTGGACATACCGCCCCGCCCAAGGGGGCCGGGAATATCGCTGGCCATTTTTTCGACTTCACTATCAAGCACGGCAATTTCCGGAATGAGCCGGGCATCGGCATGCACCCGCGGATCCCGGGTAAAAAGACCGTCGATATCGGTCAGCAGGATCAGCGGGTCGGCATCCATCAGCAGGGTGATCATGGCCGCCAGGTTATCGTTATCGCCGACTTTGATCTCTTCTACCATGACCGTATCGTTCTCGTTGATCACGGGCACCACCTGCCAGTCGATAAGGGTATTCAGGGTATTGCGGCCATTGAGGTAGCGCTGTCGGTCATCGAGATCTTCGCTGGTCAGGAGGATTTGGGCAACTTTGCGGCCATATACGTGAAAGGCCTTCTCATATTCCCGGATGAGACCAGCCTGCCCTACCGCTGATATCGCCTGGCGCTTGGGGATCTCATCCGGACGACGCGTCAACCCAATCTTGGTCATACCCGAAGCCATTGCGCCTGAAGACACCAGAATCACTTCCCGGCCGCCATCCATCAATTCACTGATCTGCCCACTCAAGGCATACATCACCGGTAGGTTGAGCCCCTGCGCCTTGGTCAGCACATTGGAACCTACTTTTACAACCAGGCGTTTGGCGCTTGTGAAATGGCTTTCGCGTTTCATATGGCGGCTAAATTCAATACAACCTATTCAAAAAATATCCGGCCCCAAGGCCGGTTGATAAAGCTGACCTTTTGCATTACTGAATCGCCTGGGGGTTGTCAAGCGCAGATCATAGCCGGCTTTCGACCTGCCAGGGCTCTGGATTTCGCCCCATTACCAGTCCCTGGCCAGCCGTGCCTTACGGCCGGCGGTTCCTTTTATACAAGTGCTGATAATACCCCGATTGTCCCTCCGACTGACTTTTTACACGTCCCAACCTGCGGTTGCCGGTTGCCGCCATCCGGAAAATGCGGTATTGATACGGGCCATGGAGAACTATCGAACATATCTGGCCGGCTATGTGGACGATAACCTGCCGGAAAACGAGATAGTCTTCACAGCCCTGGATTTTGCAGTGAGACTGCATGCCGGCCAGAAGCGCAAATCCAACGAACCCTACATCATCCATCCCCTGTCGGTAGCCCAGATTCTCAGTCAGGACCTGGGTGTCCGCGACCCCCTGATCCTCGCATCGGCGCTATTACATGATGTGGTGGAAGATGTGCCGGACATCTCCCTGGATGATATCCAGCAAGAATTCGGAAATGTTGTCGCCGAACTGGTGGACGGCTGCACCAAGATGTCCCTGCAGCGTCTGGACCGGACGACGCTTGTGGATTTAACGCACAGTAAACTACTGCTCAGTTCCAGCCGCCGTCTGGGGATCTTGCTGATTAAAATGGCGGACCGGTTGCATAATATCAAAACTCTTGAGTTTTCAAAAAAGTCAAAGCAACGCCGCATTGCCCTGGAAACAATCGAAATTTACGCTCCGCTGGCAGCTAAATTAAATCTCTTCTCACTAAAACGCGAGTTGTTCCAGCTCGCGCTTCCGTATTTATACCCCAAAAAAAGTAAAAGGCTGCTTAATGCCACCCGTGAGATCCTGAACTCGCCCGAAGTATTTGAAATTCAGCGGGCCATCCGCCAGGCCCTGACCGATTTTCACTGTTCGTTTACTATTCGCCCCCGCGCAAAGAGCCTGAGCTCATATTACTCGCCTGTCAAACGCACCCTTGAAGTGGGCAATACGGAAAACCAGGTTGATTTTACCGTAACCCTGGAAACGGACAATTATCTGGATTGTTACACGGCCCTGGGAATGGTGGCGAACCTTTTTCCACCGGTTCCCAGGACCATCCGGGATTTCATCGCCACCCCCAAAGCCAATGGCTACCAAAGCATCCACATTCGCATCAGCATTAACGCCAAAGAGTTTCTCATCAAAATCAGGACTGAAGAAATGGCCACCGCTGCTCGCCAGGGCGTCTTGAGTCAATACGATATTAACCAGTCGGTCGGTGATCGCTATGCCCAGGAAATCAGCGAACTGTTCAAAGACATCGGTGAATATGGCGGACCGGCGCACCAACGCAAAGATCTCATTCGCTTGGCGGAATCCAATGAGATCTTTATCCTGACGCCCAAGGGCGACGTGCACTATCTACCCCGGGGCAGTATTGTTTTGGACTTCGCCTATAGAATCCACTCCAACCTCGGTGATTACTGCCGGGGCGCGGTCATCAACGGAGATCTCAAACCGTTGACCGAACGTCTGAAAGACGGCGACAAGGTCGAGATCCTGACCTTCCCGGACACCATCGATGCGGACCCGGATCTAGAACGGTTGTGCCAGTCCCCCCGGGCCAAGAGTGCCGTGAACAAATCGCTCCAAAAAAAGCGACGCCGTTACGCCCGTCGAATCGGAAAGGAACTTCTTGTGCAGGAAATTCAGCGGGCCGGCCTGGCGGAAACGTTTCTGGACAGTGAATCCCTGCGGCTATTTTTAGAATTTAAAAATATTGAAGATCTCGGGCAGATGTTTACCCACATCGGGCAGGACCTGCTCTCTCCGCAGGAGATCTTATATTACGCCGAGAGCTCAAGAACTAAATCGCCACAGCCGGACCACCAACCCAGCACTATTCGGATCGCCGGTTTGAAACGGGGGATTCACAAGTTTTCCAATTGCTGCCGCCCACATCCCGGACAGGATTCGATTGTGGCGGCCTTGAGTGAGCGGGGGGTGGCGTTCCACCTGCAATCTTGCCGCAGCCTCGCCACGCGACACGGCCTGGGACCGGAAGAACTGCCGCGGGTGGTCTGGGATTTTAATTCGCAGTGGCAGATCCCGTTAAAATTCGATGTCCGGGTGCGGGGTAAATCGCTGGCAGACAGTATCATGCTTTTGGGCCTCATCCCCAAGGGCTTGGAGATTCTACAGATCGAAAACGCCAGTAACCGTCGCAACATTCCCGACACCCTGATTTCCCTGAAATTGAGAAATTTCAAAGAAGCCCACGACTTCTTCGCCTGTTTTAAAACCACCGCCATCGCCATCAAGGGCTACGGCCGCGAACTCTATCGGCCGTAGACAAGACTGTTCATATTATATCTCCGAGAATGCTACTGTCACTGCGAAGGCGCGCCATCTGGCGGCTAAGTATCGCGATCTTGGTTCTGAGAGGTAGGATAGAATCAAGTCGATGAATCAACTCTCAACACATTTCTCGGCAAGAGTGTGAGTTTAAAAACATATTCTAATAAGGAAGCGCCTATTCACAGGTGGTAGATTTTGGTTCAGAGTAAGGCTTGAGCACTTTTGAGACCGCAGGCATAGCAGACGCTATGTCGAGGATCTCGAAAGGGCAAAAACGCCGCTCTGGGCCAAAAGATGCCATCTGTGAATGGGCGCTAGTTGGCTTGTTCCATCCACTGCTTCAGTATATCCCGATCCGCCTTACTGATGGACGTTATCCGCATCTGATGCACCATTTTACCGTTCTGCGATTCCTGGGAAAGCACCTTGGCATAGATATCTCCGAAACAATGGGCGTCCACGCAGAACTCAAATACCAGTTTGATATTGGTCAAAGGCGCCAATGGCTTATTCATCTCAGCCGCCAGGAAATCCCGTCCCAGGGTAACCGTCTCCCCGCGAATGGCTACCTCAGCAACTTTTTTGTCCTCGACTGGCCAGCATTGAAACGGCAATGCCAGGGGCACATCCTGCTGATTGTCCATGACGGTATTAAAGCGCAGGTTATAGGGCGGACCAATTGCCGTAACCGGGTAGTAAACAAGCGGCGCTTTGACACCTTTCATCATAACGGTCCGGGCAGACTCAGCCGTCACCAGGTGGCTCACCTGCTCGTAAGTCGATAGTCCCACCAGTACCTGGCCGCCGACACTGTCGGATTCGATACGGGAAGCAATGTTCACGGGGGCACCGACAATGCCGTATTTCAGTCGCATCTCCGATCCAATGTTTCCCGCAATCACCGTACCGGTGTTGATGCCGATGCCCATTTCCAGAGGGGGAAAATCCTCCTTTACAATTTCATTGTTCAATTGCATCAGGGCTTTTTGCATGGCCATACCGCAGGCCACGGCCCGAGCCGCATCGTCGGGCATGGGTTCCGGCACGCCGAACACCACCAGGATGGCATCCCCGATAAATTCGTCAATCATACCGCCATATGTTTGGATGACCTCGGTCATCTTCTGCAAATAGCGGTTCAACAGCTCCATCAGCTGTTCCGGATCCCGTTCTTCGGACAGGGTGGTGAATCCCCTCAAATCGGACATTAAAATGGTGACCGTGGCCCGCCGCCCGCCGACATTACGGCCCTCCGGAGACGCCAGGATCTCTTCCACAACCTCCTTGGACAGGTAGCGCCCAAAGGTGGCCCGAATGAAATCTACCAGAGCCAGGCGTTCCCGGGACACCGTGAGTATATTTGCCAGAAGTTCCTTGCGGGTCGAGACAATCTCCCCGATCTCCCGCGGGGTGCGGGCCGGCAGGTTCACCCGCTGGTCTTCTTCGCCGTCTTCCTTGAAGCGGCGATTCGCCTCGGTGATCATTTCAAGCGGCGAGATGATTTTACGATCCAGAAAACGCCTGAGGGTAATCATCATGAATCCGATGATGATAGCCACCAGGACAACAATGCGGAGCGTATACCAGAGAAGATCCGTGATGTCGGTCATATCCACAACAAACCGATAGCCGACCGACCAAACCAGCAAGATCCCTTCGATTATTAGGATTCGGATAAAAATCCCATTCAGGAGCACTTCACGGACACCTTTATAGCCAGTACCGGATTTAGTGGGATAGGTTGTGCGTCCAGTATCTGAATGTCCCATATCCCCCCTCCTCACGTTTGCTGTTTTACGGTATAGAGTATTGTCGCATAGCGCGCACAAACCTTTCAAACGGTTTTCAAGTAACGTCTGATCAACAGTGGCAATCGGTTGAAACAGAAAATGAAAATGCCGGCGCCGCGGCCTCCGGATGAAGCCAACCTCATGCTAATCACTCAATAATTTTAATCTTCTGGAAAGTTCAGGGAGCGCTGCAGAGCAGTTTGCCGCCGGTCTTGGAAGTCGCCTTTATTGATTCCAGAGCCGAGCAATTCTGCTGGAAGCTGAATATGCTGGTCCTTTTTGCGAAGACGGCTAATCTTTAGATGTAAACCGGGCATGCAGCCTCCGAATCCGATCACTGAGAACCCGGCAGGCATTTAGGGCAATTTCAGGAAATTCGTGCACAATTTCATTGAACTCGGCTTTATGCAGGACTAAAAATTCAGACTCGGTCAATGTCCGGATACTGGCTGACCGCTGGCGATCCTCGAACAGCGCCATTTCTCCAAAATAGTCACCTGAATCGATCTGATCAAGCTCGAGCTCATTCTCGGCACCCAGATGCTTTATCACGGTCACGCGGCCTTTCACGATCAGGAACATGGTTTCGCCCATATCGCCTTCCTGGATGACCACCTGGTTGGACGGATGGGAAACCGCCTCGGTTACCGAGGCCACGGCTGCCAGTTCACTGACCGACAAATCGGAAAAAATGTCAATCTCCTTGACCAGCAAGATCTTGTCGGTAAGTCTGATCGCTGAATCCATGGATATCTCCTTCTGATTGGTGCGCTGCAAATAGGGATGCAGATGTTTCAATTGATGACCGCCGGATACTTGCTGCAGGGCGCGGGTCAATTTTGTAACGACACTTTGCTCAACTGCTCCGGCAGGCGCGTTGTGGAGCGCCGCTATTAGCAAGGTGATCTCCAACCACTGCCCCCTGCTGATCAGATAATCCACCAAATCAAGTTTATTGTCCCCAAAATCCTGAATTTTAAAGAATTTGCGCGCAATCTGCCTGGATGGTTGCGTGGCGGTTGCATTTTCAAGCAACGGCAGCAGCGGTTGGAAAACCGCCTGCGGCAGGAGGCTGTCCAGGGCCTCCAGGCTGTTATCCAACTGGCGCTTATCGGCGTAGAAAAGACTGCGCGTTAATATCCGAATACGTCCGGTCAGATCATGGGCCGCCAGTACCTTTATAACGATTTCCACATCCACGCGGGCTTTTTGTTTCAGGTGATCGTGCAGCAATGTGGTTATCTTTCCGGAAGGGAGTAAATCGAGGGATTCGGCGGCAGCCAGGTTCTCGTAAGCTTGCTGCGTCCGGCTGCGTGCAAACCGCACCACATCCAGGTCCTTAATATCCATGGACTCCAAAATTCCCAGGATGTCCGCGCGCTTCGTACGCCGCGGACTGGAGAGTGCTTCCAGCAGCAGTTGAACATTCTGGTAGTCCGCCCCGACAATTGCATCGTGGGCGGCCTTATGCACGTCTTCAGATGCATTGCCGATAATGTGCAGCATCTGGTCCAAATCCACATCATCGCCAATCGTCCAGCTTTTCACGGCCTCAAGACGGACCGCGGTATCTTCGTGCTCCAGATAGCGGGCCACCTTGTGGTTCAAGTCCGATACCTCCATCCTCCGTAAACCTCTGATAATCAATGGAATAAAGGCGGCCTGTTCCGGTTGGTCGAGCAAGCTATCTAATTGGGATGCAAAGTTGATAGCGCCGGTCTGGCCGGCAGCTATGATACCGGCTTTCTGCTGTTCCCCGTCAGCAGATTCCAGCCAGCCGGAGATGATCGCCCCATATTCGCCCATATCCGCCTTGTAAAGCCCGGCCGCAGCGTAAGCCTTGACCTCGCTAGGCCAATTGAGATGCATGACCTGCTGGTTGAAAGCGCGACCGGTCCCGGGTGCCTGTTTGTTGGCACAGCGGATCATGGCGGTCATCAAATCCGGGCCGGCCGTGGGGGCCATCCGGGAAAACGCATCAACCGCTGTTTGGCCTGCTTCCGGCGAGAGCAGTTGCACCAATCCAATCCGGGTCTTTTCATCGGATTGCGTCTCCAGGGCGGCGATGATCTTCAGGTCCAGATCGGGCAACTTTAACAGTTTCAGCAACTGAGCATGCCAGAGGCATTTCTCGCCCTCGGCCGCTGCAAAGGCCCTGGTCAAATGGGCCTTGATCTTGGGCTCGTTAAACAGGTGGCTGATATCGGTTTCCTTCATCGACTTCAGGTCGATCATGTCTTCGGTAATCAGATCCAGCAAGATTTGCGAATACTTCCTTTTCAGGAAGAAAGTGGTACCCACCCAGGTCAGGGCAAACGGCAAGGCCACCAGGGACAGGTATTTGGGATGGAACAGGTTGGTTGAAAGCAGGATCATGCCGTGACCCATAAACAGGGCCACGCGGACGATCGTCCCCCTTAAAAATGGCCGTACCATGGACCGGTAGGCGGCCGGGAAAAGCCCGTTCAAGATAGCCATGGATGGGATATTGACGGTTGTACGTAAAACGTTCGAAGAAAATCGGGCATAGATGGCCGTGAAGATGTCGAAGCGCAGCAGGAAAGAGGTAAAAATGATCACGTAGTTGAACGGATGGAACATCAGGGCCACGGGCAGCCCCCAGCGGCTGTAAAGACGCTTGACGAACAGCAGCAGAATCAAACTGACGATATTCAAGACCCCCCGAAAATAACCGAAAAATTCAATGAGTCCGCTTTCGGTAGCAAACTGCTCATCCAGGGCGTAGTTAAACTGGTAGTTCATGATCGGGATAAGCACATTTGCCACAAATGTCAGCAATACCAATACTTTTATCAATACCGATTTTTTAATCAGAGGCAGCACGTCCTTGAATTGATCGGCCATCGAACGCTTCTTGCCTTTTTTCCCGCCCGCCGGATCTTTATGAAACAGGGTCGGAAAACGCCGCCCCATACTGGCAACCACCACTGCTCCGCAAAGGGTGGTGCCCAGGTAGATAAAAAGCAGGTTGTCCAGCATGAGCCACCGTGCCAGAAAAGGGGTGGCGAAACTGCTGAGAATCTGTCCAATCACGCCTCCGGCCGTAATCAGCGGAAACAGTCTTTTACTCTGCCGGGTATTGAACATGTCGTTGGCCAGGTTCCAGAAAAACATGGCCAGCAGGACTTCATATTGAGACTTCAGCATAAATAGCAGGGGGTAGATTAAATCGATCCCCAGCGGAATTATGAGCCGGATGGCAGCGATGGATACACCGCTGAAAACAAACAGGTAGGTAAACAGCCGCACGCTCGCCACGCGGGTCATCAGGACCGTCAACAGGGCCATGACGACAAAGGTGGCCACCGCGTTGATCATGTTGACGATCGGCAGGTATTCGACCCCGAAACGTTTTAGAAATGCAGTTTCGGCATAGTTGTTCAGCAAAATCCCCGAACTGCGAACTAAAAACAATAACAGGCAGGTCCACAGGAACAGACCGATTTCGTCTTCGTGTATTTCAAGCCATCTGCCGATACGTTTGATCATGTGTTCGTTCAGGGCCCTTGTTGGTTGTCTACACCATCCGGTGGTCTGGCCATCCGTGATTTGGCACCGCCAGTCGAAGGTTTAAGTTCGAGTACCAGCCTAAAACCAGTATGCGGCAGGCGGCTGGCGGGATGGCCGTAAGCACGATTGGCGGAACGCAGGCCATAACCACTGCTGAACCAGCTGCCGCCCCGGCGTACCCGCATGCTTCCGGACTCCGTTTGGCAGGGGTCTACCACCGCTTCTCCCGGGTAATCTGCAAAGACATCCAAACACCATTCCCAGACATTGCCGTGCATGTCATGCAGCCCCCATTGATTGGCCGGGTAGCTCTTCACCGGCGCCGGCATCTCTTTTTCCAGGCCCCGGGATAAATTATAGTCCCGGCATTCATCTTTACCCTTGGGGCTGTGCCCGTACAACGCCCGGTTACAGTCAACCGCATCACCCCAGGCAAAGACGGCGGTGCTGCCGGCACGGGCCGCGTACTCCCACTCGGCCTCAGTCGGCAGGCGGTAATACCCCTCGTTTTTTTTGTTCAGCTTATCAATGAAGCGCTGGACATCGTACCAGGATACCTTTGCTATCGGTCGATCCAAGGGCCACTTTACATCCCCAAACCAGCGGCGCCCCATAATCTGGCGCCATTGTCCAACCGTCACCTCGGTCGTTTGCAGGTAAAAAGATTTGGTGATCGTAACCTGGTGCTGTGCCTCGTTAGCTGCCCGGCCGTATTCGTCCACCGGGCTGCCCATGGTAAAAGACCCGGCCGGAATCAACACAAAGGACATGCCGAGGGAGTTGTCCATCACCGGTTTTTCGGCCGACGCTGTGACTGGTTGCAACAGCAGGACGATGACCAGGATTGCCAATATCGGCGTCCTGGTTACCAGCGGAAGCCCACGGAACAGGTAATCCATGATATATACCCTCCCGATCGGTCAATTAACAGATAGTTATATGATTTTGAGCAGTTAGGTGCTGACACGAGCTTTTGCGTTGCCATCGTGCAGCACATAACCTATCATAAAGGCAAACATAAGAAAATGTGAATATAGGCTGCCAGAGCAGCCTTCTGGTTCATATGTTAACCACAGTTTTCCAAATGGAAACCCGATGGGACACGCTGCGCCACATACGCCAATCCTGGTAATAGACGATGACCAGAGTATTTTACAGCTGGTATCCGATATTCTAACCCGCCATGGCTATGCACCCTTTACCGCAGAGGATGGGACCACGGGGCTGGAACTCTTTAGAAAAGAAAAACCGCCGGTGGTCCTGACAGATATCCAGATGCCCGGTGTGTCCGGTATTGAGATCCTCAAAAAGGTCAAGGAGGTTTCACCCACGGCCCAGGTGATAATCTTTTCCGGTTTCGGCACGACGGACGATGTCATCAGGGCCCTGCGCCTGGGCGCCAGCGATTACCTGGCCAAGCCTTTCAATATCGGCCTCTTGCTCCACACCGTGTCCCGCTGCGTGGAAAGACACGGCTTGATCAAAGACCGGATGGGGCGCAAGGCCCTGCTCGAGGAGACCGTCCGGGAGAGAACAGCGGCCCTTACGGAAAGCTTTCACGAGACTGTGCGTACCCTGGGGCTGATCACCGAAAAGCGTGACCCCTACACCGCCGGCCACCAGCACCGGGTGGCCCTGCTCGCCATGGCCATCGGCGCAAAACTGGCCCTGACCACCCGGGAGATCGAAGTCCTTAAAGTAGTTGGTTTGCTACACGATATCGGTAAGGTGGCCGTACCGGTGGAACTGCTGGTCAAACCGTCCCTGCTGTCGACCATAGAAGCAAACCTGATGAAGATCCACCCGCAGGCCGGCTACGACATCATCCGGGGCATCCCCTTTATCAAGTCCCTGAAGGCGGATGTTCCGCAGATGGTTCTCAATCACCACGAGCGCTTGGATGGCAACGGTTATCCCCGGGGACTTACCGCGGACGAACTGGAATTGGAATCTAAAATTCTCAGTGTGGCCGATGTTATCGAGGCCATGTCATCCCACCGTCCTTACCGCCCGGCCCTGACCATGGCCGCCGCCAAGGCCGAGATTCTTGAAAACCGCGGCAATGCCTATTGCCCGGAATGCGTGGATGCCTGTATCACATTGATCGAAACCCACAATGATGATAGTAAGCAGTTGTTTGACTACCTGGACACCCGCAGTTATTAAATCCGGGCCTGGTTCTAACTCGCGCCCAGCGGGAACCGCAGACAGCAAAGGAAGGCGACATGATCGTGGCATATGATGGCAAGACGCCCAAGATTGGAAAAAACGTATTCATCGCGCCCACCGCCACCCTCATCGGCGACGTCACTATTGGTGACAATGCCAGCATCTGGTACGGCACGGTTGTGCGGGGAGACATGGAACCGATTACGATCGGCCGCAACACCAATATCCAGGACAATTGCACGGTGCATACCGATTACGGCTATCCTACCTTGATCGCAGGGAATGTCAGTATCGGCCACAATGCTGTCGTCCACGGTTGTACCATTGAAAAAAACTGCCTGATCGCCATCAACGCAGTGGTCCTGAGCGGCGCTTACATGGCAGAAGGGTCCATCCTGGCGGCTGGATCAGTATTGCGGGAGAAAGATAAACTGGGCAAGTATAACCTGGCGGCCGGCGTCCCGGCCACAGTCAAAAAAATACTAAACAAAGAAGATGCAAAATCATTTCTGCAGCCGGTTAAAAATTACCTTGAGCTTTCCAGGAAACACTTACAGCTATACTAGCCGCAACGAATGTCCACCGTGCAAATCATCGGTAATTGCCAGAGGGCCCCATGTCCACCCCAATTTATTCATCCTTGCCAGACTATCGTGAATACCCTAAAGCAGAAATGCAGGCGCGTGCCGCCACATATTATGCGGACCTAAACCGCCGTCGGACCGTCCGCGACTTCTCCGATCGCCGGGTTCCGCAGGAAATCATCGAGAACTGTATCAGGGCAGCCGCAACCGCACCCAGTGGCGCCAACCAACAGCCCTGGACCTTCGTAGCCGTGAGCGACCCGGCTGTTAAAAGCCAGATACGGATTGCGGCTGAAAAGGTCGAGCAGAAATTCTATACGGAAACGGCCACGGAAAAGTGGGTCAAAACCCTGGCGCCCCTGGGCACCCACGCCAGCAAGCCTTTTCTGGAAGCAGCCCCTTACCTGATAGTCATCTTTGCTCAGCGATATGGTATGGCCCCGGACGGTGGTAAAATCAAACACTACTACGTTCAGGAATCGGTAGGCATTGCCACCGGCTTATTGGTGGCTGCCGTCCACAATGCCGGCCTGGGGTCCCTAACCTATACGCCGGCGAACATGTCTTTTTTGAATCGGATTCTGAAACGTCCGGACAATGAGAAACCCTTTTTAATCCTGGTCACCGGATATCCGGCGGCAGAGGCGGCCCTGCCTGATATCAAACGAAAAATATTGCAGGAAGTGGCTGTATTTATATAGCCATCGCGAGAACCTGTCAGGCTGGTTCAATTCGATAGCTGTGTGTCACGCTGGCGTTGAGTGACGCAAGTGCGCTGCAGTACTTTTCTTCGGACAGAGCAATGGCCTGTTCCACACCTTTGGGCTTGATGTTCTCCCCGGTCAATACATATTCGATCTCGATGGTGGTGTAGCGCTGGGGCTCGCTTTCTGCCTGCTGGCCGGCAATATTGACGTCGAAGTTGGTCAGCTTGGCCCGCTTTTTCTCCATAATCAGCACCACATCGATAGCCGTGCAGCCGGCCACCCCCATAAGCAGCAATCCCATGGGTGTCGCCCCGCTGGCCCCGTTGGTTGAATCGATCACCACGGCCGGCCCGTCACCGGCCCGGCCGACAAACTGCAAGCCTTGAACCCATCTCACATTTGCTTGAATCGTCACTGTGTACCTCCCTTACAGTATGGCTTTTGTGATTGTTACCGGTAGGAATAACACTAAGCATTGCAAACCGCAATGCTTGCAAGAATTCAAAAAATGCGCATATTAGGGCGTATTGATTTTCCGGTCGGAGGCTCGCTATGAACTTGCTGCGCAATTTGATGCGTCTATACTTCTACAGCCGCTATGGTTTTCATCGGGTGACCGGCACCGGTGCTTTTAAAAACGGCAGCGTGCGATACCTCCACGGCAATGTGCAACCGACGTGGAATCCTCTGAAGCAAGCCATCTGGAAAGCCCACGTCAAACAGTTTCACGAGTCCTCATGTTCCGTGGCTACTGTCGTATCGTGCATCAACGCCGTCCGCTTTCTGACGAATGGCAATGCCGCGCCTGTTTCCCAGTCTGATATTCTGGACCGGGTGACCACCGGCCACTGGAAAGAACGGATGAGTGACAGTGGTTATCGCGGACGCCGCGGCTTGCCGCTGCCCCTGTTGGGAGAAATAATCAGAGACAGCTTTGATGTTTATGGGCTCGGGTTTCGGGACGTGGATATCGTTCAGACACCTCTCAATGGATCCGGGCGGTCACATATAAAAACAACCCTCAAAAAGCGTTTGCGTAATTTCGACCGCGTGGGAAACAGCCTGATAGTCGCCCATTTTGACCAGGGCAGCCTGGTACCGGCCTTGAACATCCCTCATATTTCACCGGTGGGCGCCTACGACGCACTTACCGACCGCGTCACCGTGCTGGATGTGGACCCCGATCAGAAAGCGCCTTATGAGGTCGCTTTCGACACCTTCTACCAGGGGCTCGCCAGCGACTACCACCGTGTGCTCTTGGCCTATGGGTATGGCAGCGGCGGATATGTGCATATCCGCTTATCGTAATGAGTGCCCATCCGTAAAGAATCCTGGCCCAAAGGGCCAGGCCTGGCATTGCCCCTTCAAGAGGCTAGCACCCAGAAAGCGCATTCGTAGCATGGCCGGATTCAGGGGATCAGGTCAAAGGCTGAAGGCTGAAGAAAAACCTTCAAACCAATCTGGCCGAATTGAGGGCATTGAAAACACGGTCGGCACTGAATCGAGCAAGCTTTGGTTTATGGCTCTTTTAGCACGTTCACCTTCAGTCTTCAGTCTTCAGTCTTCAACCTTTATACTTGAGCAATTTTACGATCTTTTACGGTAGAGCCTATTATCTCCGACCTGGCCCTGAGGACCTGGTTTTTAAAGACTGAACAAACGGCATCTTTTTACCCGGCATCGCCTTTCGGCGACGACGGGTTGGCCCAGAGTGGCGTGTTCCAGTCTTCGCCTCCGGGCTTCGCCGGACACGCGCGCTGAACCAAAAGCTACCATTTCTGGAGGGACACTGATTAGCTGAATTTTTCAGCAGACCGCTTGCGGATCCATCTAACGGCTTCCGGCCTGGTTCTAAATACCAGGCTTTCCCAATCTGAGCGGTGTTGGAAAAGTTCATATAAGCCCTTCATCCTGTTGATGACATCGATGCTGACGGCCATGGAAAAGTAGGCCACCACGGCAACCAGGAGATCGGGATTGGTGCGGACAGCTGCAGCACACAGGTTTACAATGGTATCAGTGGTCTCCTCCTTGAGGTTCATCCGGGTAACCGCCGAAAAATCAAGAATCAGATACCTGTGCCGCCTAAATTCCGCCTGCCGATTAAAATTCTGGCTCAGGGCATCGATCAATTCATCACCAACCACCACGTCGCTGCAGTCAATAATGCTGCCAAGGCCATTCTCACTTGTGCTTGTTTCAATGGGCATGACCGTCCCTAACGGCAATTTGGGTTTTGGGGCATTTTCTATCTGCCTGAAAGTACTTTTATAAGCAAGCCGGTTAACCCCAACAAGGCTGCCCCGATCAAGGTGGTTATTAAAAACGCAGCGCCTTTTTGGGCTGGGCCGGGCTTATCCGGCGGGGCATCCTCAACCGACCCGTTCCGCGAAGTGACATCCTTGACATGCGACAATTGCAGCGGCATTGAGTTCCCGGCCGCCATGCACAGGCCGAATATAGCCAGGAAAACGGCCCCGTATATATATCCGGTCCCCAGAGAAGCAACTGACCACCAGCCAAACAGGTAACAGGCGGCGGCTATCAGAGCGGCCGACACCAGGAAGACAATAACCCCCCGGCGCAGCGGCCGGTTCGATCCTTGGCCGGCAGCGTTTGGCACGCTATCTGGTTTCTCAGGCCGCATCGTTTGGGCTTACCTTTCGCCAAGCGGCTTAGGTGCCGCTTCCGATACTTTGGCCGCCTGGGCCTCGGCAAGAGCCGTCATACCGCCCAGGGCGCCGATGTTCATCGACTCCAGGGCCGAACTGGGCACGATCATCAAGGACCCCTTATCCTTCAGGCCTTCAAACAGCATGTTCATGCCCCTAAGCTGCAATGCCACCGGATTGTTCATGTATTGTTCGCTGGCCTTGGCGAACTTCTCCGCGATTTCGGTTTCCGCGGTCCCCAGGATGACCCGGGCCTGGCGTTCGCGCTCGGCCTGGGCCTGCTTGCTCATGGCATTGGAAAGGCCTGTGGGGATAATGATATCCTTGATCCCGACATTGTTGCAAGTAATGCCCCAGGGATTGGTGGCCTCATCCAGGTACTTTTGCAGGCCCTCGGCGATCTGATCCCGGTGCTGGAGCAGGTCCGCCAGTTCATGTTTGCCGATGACATCCCGCAGTCCGGTCAATGAAACATAGGATACCGCGTCCGCGTAAGCTTGAACCTCCAGGGCGGCTTTTTCCACATCCCAGACTGCCCAGTAGACAATCGCGTCGACGGTTACCGGTACGGTGTCCTTGGTAAGGGTCTTCTCGGCGCTGATGTCGGTCACCCGCAGCCGCTGGTCGATGTGGCTGTCCACCTGATCGATGATCGGAATGATCAGGAAAAAGCCGGGACCTTTCAACCCCCGGTATTTTCCCATGCGTAAAACCACGGCCTTTTCCCATTGATCGGCAATCCGGATGGCGGTGGCCAGAAAATAGGCGAGTACCACGCCGGCCAAGCCAACTAGCACCATGGGACCGGTTAGGGGGTACACCAGATAGGTTAGGTAGCCGCCGGCGGCGAGTGTGACAGAAAAAACCATCGTGGCGACCGGATTTGAAAAAACTTTGGCCTCTCTATTTATTTTCATCGGGCACCTCCCTCTATCCGTTTGAGTTCCGCGATCATCTCCTCTTTTTTGAATCCATAACTGGCCGCAATGGTATAAAACTCGGCACAGATGGATTTTAGCTTTGCCTCACGTTCAGCGGGCGCGATTCTGACGGACACCGGACCTATAAAGGTCCCGGTGCCCTGGTGGGTCTCCAGCACCTTTTGGATCTCAAGTTCTTTATAGGCTTTGCTGACCGTGTTCAGGTTTACTTTAAGTTCGACCGCCAAAGCCCGCACGGTGGGAAGCTGCTCACCCACGGCCAGGCTGCCGGTTACGATCCCGTATCGGATCTGATCGATAATCTGGCGATAGAAAGGCGCGCCGCTTTTGGGGTCTAAATTGAAGGCAATCATGGATAGCACCTGTTAGAGACACACATTCATTTATTGTTATATTTTACTATGACAATATACATCTCGTTGTCCCCTGTCAAGAAAATAACTCAACATTGGTTCGACAGAAAGTGAAAAGCCGGCGGCAGACCACCAGCTTTTCCTAATCATCAGCAGGAAGATATTTTAATTACGAGCGGTTATGATTACGCATCCAAAGAACCAGCCGGACTGGGTGCGCCACCGGTCCAGTGAATTTTATCGGGCATAGGGATGGTTTTCGTAAGGGGTTTTGACGCAAGCTTCTTTGCCGCGCGATTCTGCTCATAAAAGCATTCCGGCTCCAGGGTCCAGCCGTTGGCCAGACGCCTTTCTTCAAGCCTGGTGGTGACCATTAGAAAGCGACCCACAACCGGTGCCGACAGACGGGCCTTCCAGCCAAACTCACGATAAATAGCCTGCAGGAGATTCGACAGTTCGGCAAACAAGCGCCGATCATGGCGATATTTTTTCCGCATGGCCCAGACCGCACCGGCCCAGGTCGATTTAAGCCCTGCGACCTCGAATTCGAACCGTTTGCGAATTCTGGCCTGCGGATGGTGCTTGTATTTCTGCCAGCCCACCAATAGAACCCGCTGCAGCCGGGCCAGGCTGGGGCCGTTGCGCTCAAAATCCCGGTGAAAGGCATTCAACAGGTACGTTTCTTCATGGCCTTCCGGGATGTGCTTGTGTTTGTAATTAAACCGGTATTGCCCGTGGGTATCGGCGATGGGCATTTTGGTTTCTGGCAACAGGGTGCCGGCCTGCCGGTGCTGCTCGTACAGCGGGGTACCGGGAATCGGCGTGTACAGCATAAACTGGTGAAACACCGTCTCGTGGCTGACGGCATAATTGATCACCGCATCGATATTCTCCGGCGTATGTTCTTCCAGGCCGATGATGGAAGATCCCAGCACCCGGATTCCGTTGGCCTGCAGGTCGGCGACCAGCGCGTGGGTGTCGATTCCGGAAAGCTTGGCATACTTACTCTGGTTGCCCTCCAACCCCATCCAGACCCAGCCGATGCCCAGCCCGATCAACTGCTCCATGGTGTATGATTTGAGCACGCGGGCTGAACTGAACACATTGAGCGCCCAGCTCTTGTCGTGGGCCTCCATGAGTTCCAGCAGCCGCAAGGCACGCTTGCGGTGGAAGAGAAAATTCTCATCCATGATAAAAAAGGAGTTCACTTGCAGCTTGCGCTCCAGGCGCTCCATCTCGGCAAAGAGTTCATCACCGGTTTCAAAAAAATTGACGGATTTTCCTTTGCCGCCAAACAGGGCGGACGTCGAACAGAAGTTGCACCCCAGGGGACAGCCAACGGAAGGTATCAGCATTGCCGCTGTATCACCCGGCTTGTCTTGCAGGGTGTGGCCCAGAATACGAGTTTTGAAGCCGGAAATGACGGCGGGATGTTTAATAGGCTTTTCGGGATCGAGACCCAGAAATGTGCGAAACCAGCGGACACCTTCGCCCTGGACAATATGATCTGCACTGATAATGTCGGCCAGGCCTTCCTTGTTGGCGATATGGCCCCCCACCACAATGGTAGCCCCGGGCTGGTATTCCCGGATCAGTTCACACATCTTTTGCACCTTGCCGATGTTGGGCAAAATGGAACTGATGCCGATAATGTCATAGGGCGTGTTTTTAATTTCATCTTTAAACCGCGCCAGGTCAGGAAAATCGAGCAACGTACAGGGGGCCTCGATATTTTCCTTGATCAGCATGAGGCCGAAAGAGCGGTGGAACATCCGTAGGGAATATACGCCCTGAACCCGCGTCACCTGGTTCTGGTAGAGCTCCATGGGGTTGTTCTTGCGGCTGCCGTAGTTATCGTCTTGGGCAAAGGGGCCAAACACGCTGGAAAGCAAAACTCGGGCTTTTTTTCCAAGGGGATGGATTGTCGGGGAAGGCATGTGCGTGATCTCCTGTAAAAGAAATAGCAATTTTGGTGACATTCGCCAAACAGTTGCTGTTCTAAACAGGCGATCGCATTTTAACAAGCTGATTTCATTGATTTACATTTGTTTTACAAACCGGGCGCCAATCCTGGGAAAAAATCTGAACTCCCGAGGCATACGGCCACAACCAATTTTTTATACTGGGGGGCTACCATTTCCAGGGCCACAGACCTTTCCGGGTCGCTTCGGTAAGGTCCGCGTTCAAAATGCGGTTATAATGTGCAATGACCCTTTGGCTGGTAAGAATGGTGGCGTGATCCTCGTCAAATCCAAACACATGGCTTGCGTCGGCCTGCGCCCGGTAATCCAACTGGCTGGCAATTTCAACGGACCCATCGTTGTTGGCCAGAAAAAGGCTGCAGTCTCCGCGCACGCTGATGAACATCGCAAAATCCACCATGGGGGCCAGCTTCTGCTGGTAAAGGGTTTGGATGAAGGGGCTGTCCGGGACCATGTCATGCCAGGAAGGCACCGCTTCAGGTGCCTGTTCGACACCCTTGGCTGACATTTTGTGCCCATTCCATGGCGTGGAGAGGGCAATGAAACGCTTGATATAGTCGGAATTGTCTCCATGCAGGTTGTTCAAGATAAACGCCCGGGCCACCAGTCCGCCCATACTGTGGGCAGTCACATACAGGGTATCGAACCCGTAAGCCGCGTGCAGTTCTTTCACAAGGTGATTCAAAGCTTTGGCGGCTACTTCCAGCCGGACACCCGACGGGTAATAGTAGAACCAGGGCTGAAAGCGCTTTCTGTCCATGCCGGAGATCAAAGGTTGCCAGCCGACAGGTGTGCCTACGGCGCCATGGATGAACAATACCGGTATTTTGTCCGGCTGGTACGGCTCCAGAAAATAGATGCCGTAGCCCAGATCTCTTAAAAAGGTGAGCGGTTTCCAATACCCGAGGGAGCCGTTTTCCTGGGCGAAGATATCATCGTCCAGAGTCGCAATACGGCCCAGTTTGGTAAACGCCTGGCGGCTGAGAACACGCGCCTCAATGGACACAGGCGCCCCGGCGGGGACTGCTGTTTCAGGGGCCAGATGCACCTGCAAACCGTCGAACCGGTTCGGATCTGCATCTGCCCTGGACTTCCTTGATACGGTGATGGCATCCGGGGCACCGTAATAGCCGATGGCTTCGTCGGAATCGTAAGTCAGATTGCCGTTGGTATCTTCGAAAGCCAGCAGATAATAAGTGCCGGTCGAGATGAGAAATGAAAAGTAACCCGTATCTTCCGGGATGGTGTAGGCCACGGGCTCGGCCGTCCCGCCTTCATCGGCATATAAAATTACGATCACGTTCCCGTATTGCGCGGATGCGGTCTTGATCTCGCCGCGGATGGAATAGGTATCATGACTTTCCGCTATCTCTTTTTTTAAATCAAGAAACACGCACCCACTGAGGTATACCGGCAGCAGGCCAATCAGACAGAACAGTTTCACTAAGACGACCAGGTCGTTGTTTTTCACAATCTGCTCTCCCCGGCCCCCGCCGATTCAGGGGGCCATTTGCTGTTTGGTGCTATCCCTAAAACGCTACCCTCTATATTACAGCTCTATATTGACGACGATCGGAACGGCTGACCGGCCATGAACCAGAAACTGGCCCCCTCGTTGGAAGCTGCCACATCAAACCTTACAACAGCGCCGGCCACCATGGCCCGGATTCCGACGCCGGCATCGGCCTGCCAGATCATCGCTGCTGGCGAAAACCGTCCCGGCCATCATCAACTGTTCCTGGCCGTAGCCTTTGACCATACCGCTGATACCCCCGGTAAGCCCCATGGTTTCCGAAGAAAAGACATAGGGAATAATCAGGCGTTCTTTGGCGCCTTTTGGGTTTCCTTCACGGAGGGTTGCGTTTTTGACGGTGGTGGGCATCTGGGCATTTGCCGGCCACGCCGATAGCACCACAATCAACGTCAGGCTCATCAATAGTTGGATTAAGTGCATGGGCACCCCCGATATTGTTTCTGACGGCTTGCCTTCCGTTTGTTTTCTACCCCGCTCGGAAATACTCGAATCCCACAGTTCTCCTGATTACAGCTACCCTATAATCGTCTCCAAGCCTCATATCCAGGCTTCCAATCATAGCCAGGCATTGAGAGATGATCAAATCCTCTCACTCAGTCTTGGCATACATAGCTTCCCACTGCTCCCGGCTCACCAAATTCCGGGCTTGAAATCGCAATTTGATTAACTTGTCCTGAAAGGCGTCCCGGCGGGTGTCCACCCCTTTCAGGTAGGCATTCATTTCAGCTTCCGTCAGGTCATAGTTGCGATTCATTTCAGCGAACTCTTTTGAAATCTTTTTGACGTCCTTGCCCCAGGCTTTCATTTCTTTATCGGCGGATTTGGTCACCGCTTTTATCTGGCTGACGATCTGTTTGTCCGCAATGACATCCTTGGCGGCATCATGAAAGACATCAAACGAAAAACCACCGCCGCCCAAGAGCATCATGATCAGGGTAATGGTTCCAATTATCATCGTATCCCTCCTGTCATGGGCAGTTACCCGTAACTATCCCGTTGCGGTTATTTTCCGCCCGGCGTTTGCCGCAGCTGGTTAAAAAGACCTTTTTTCGTCCGAAAATGGATCAGGGCCTTCCACTCCTCCACAGTGCAGAGCGCTTTTATTTTAAACCCTATCGCCATGGATTGGTCGCGTAGTCGGTAACGGCTTGCATTGTAATCCGCAAACAGCTTTTCAAAATCTTCAGGCACAGCATCATAATTCCGGTCCAGGGTAAACAGTTTCTGATCATATTGCCTGGTCACCTGGAGAAGTTCCTTGAATAATTTTATATCCTGATCAACCATGACCAGCAGCTGCGTCTTTTTCTCCGGGTCGGCGATGTGTTTCTCAATCCGGGCCGGCAAATCTTCCGCCCATTTCTCACCGGGCACAGTGTCTTTCTTGTTGCCTTTGCTGCCGCCGGACATTACCAGCACCCCCCCCAGCAAAAAGATCGCCAGCAGGGCTAAACAAAAACGGCGCTTATTTGGACTTTTCATCTTGTCCTCCAAACAATTCGTTTGGTGCATTAGGATCGATGCGCTTTTCTTCCAGCAGTTCGAGGCCAGTGATTTTCCAGGCCCCTTCCACCGGTTCAACTATGATATTGGCGTGATACCAGTTCTTGCGGGTGTGGATATGGCCCCAGTGGCCGACAGTCCCCAGGGCTGTCCAGCGGGCCGCGAAAACAAGACCCAGGGGATGACTTTTGTGCGGTTTGATATCGACATCCTGGATTTCGACGCGCTTTACCCAGGCCCGGGCACCACCGGCCTGGGACACCACCAGTGATTTGCGGTTTTGCAGATAGATCTCTGTCAGCAGATCCCCGTGGACGCTGGTGGCCAAACGGTCATAGACATCCTCTTCCTGGCGAAAATCAAAGGAGCGGTAGACATTGTCGAGCAGGTTTTTTAAAACGGACACGGACTCATCCTTGGTCATCTCGGGAGCCAAAACGGCCGGTTTGGCTACGGCGACCTTTAGAAATGGATAGAGCCCAAGGCTGCCCGCAAGTACCAAAACGAGAACCCCCACCGGCAGCCCCACTGATCGGCCGGCGCGCCGCCGCCTGCCAATATGAACACCAAGGGGCACAAGGCACAGCAGGCCGAGAATGCTGGCCAGGGGAAGCTGCAGGGTCGTCTGGGCGGGGTCCAGCTCCAGCCGGGCCACAGTGGGCGCCTTGTGTTTCTTTAAAAAGTTGGTCCAGGTGAGGATATTACTGTCCGGCGTCACATAGGACGGAAAGGGCCCGGCCGGATCGATGGCGTTGGTGGGGACTTTCTGAATCCGATCCGACCAGAGGGTCCATTCACTGGTAACCTCGCGCGGCATCTTTTTGGTCGGATAAGTTATAATCACGCCTATCATGGCGGTGTTGAGCGGCAGCCGCTCGGGTTGCACCAGAAACCGGGAGCCGGTTCGGGCAACCTTGACAAAAGCGGTCCGGTCGAGAATTGGCTGCAGCTGCTGCCCGTCAATCAGTACTTTGTCCCGTTTGAGGAAGAACTCACCGACCCGCTTTTTAAGCGCATCATTTTCATCTTCCTCTATGAATTCCGGCCCCCGCAGGCCGAGATCGATCCAGGCCGCCAGGTCTTTCACCCGGGCGAGGACCTCATGGCGCACTTCGTAGTCTTCGATATATAGAAAGGACATCACACTGCCGCGCTGCCAGCGTTTCAACGCCTTCTTGTCGAAAACCGAGTACCACGGATCATCCCAATCGAGATGCAGGGTGGCGGCGTCGGGCAGAAAGCGGAAATCATTTACCAAGACCCGGTCGTGATACGTCACGAAACCCAGCGGCACTTTACTGAAGCCCGATTTATTATCCAAAGGGGGGATGAACGTCAGCGTCGTCGGTTTTTCTTTGAAGGGATAGACCAGTTCCACATAGAGCACGCGCTTATCCTGGGGCGGCCCCGGTATCCGTTGCCCGGTGAAGGGGTTTGGTTTTCCGGCGTAAGGTGAAGCACGCTTTTTTCTAAAGCGCGGCTCCACCAGCCTGAGCGTAGCCGCCAGGTTCCGCCCCGCTTCGGTTTGGACCTGAAAACCGGTCCGGGAAAATTGCTGCATGCGCTCCGCCTGTGGCGGCCGCTGGATGGAAGAGCCTTCAAAAAAAGCGTCGGGAAGGATCTGATCAAACACAACCATGTCATTGACATAGATTTCCAGTTCAATCCGGACGTGATCGGAATGGATGTAAATTTCAGCAATGTTGGGCGCATTTTCAGCACCGGAGAAATTAATCCAGTCAGCCATGGCCGTTGCAGGAACCAACCAGCCTAGTAATGCAAAACGCGCTATATGGAGTACCAGGGATCTGTTCATCAGATTACAGTAAATTTGAGAATCCGCCAGCAGGTGCCTTCACCAAAGAGAGTTGACGCGGAAGGTTTATGAATTCGGTGGTACCTCCTGTTCCATTTCAATTGTCCGCTAAGGCACATTAATGGTATTGCCCTTTTCACAGGTTTCGCGGTTGTCGCCATATGATTTACTATCACCGTACGGTTGATAACTGAATACTATAATACCTGTGTAGCTACTAATCCCTTGTCGTTCTCCTTTTTCAAGCCGGCCTCTAAAAATGACGCCCTGCCGATTTCCAACTGAATCATAATCCCATACGGTCACACTCACTTTGCCGGCCGAGGCATAAAGAATACATGTTTTTTCACCTGAAAGAGAATCTGGTTTTAAATTATTCCCGGTTACACCCGTGGTTTTCGTGGTTACAACCGGTGTCCGCTTGGGTTTGGTTTTCTGCTCAGGTTTCCTCGTGTGTGATTTGTAATCCATGATGTCTTTTAAGACCGCGTTGGGGGGCGGTGCGTTTTGCGAGACATGCGTTTCACCTTTATCATCCGTCCATATGTAAAGTCTGTCTGCATAACAGGCCAGCCCCGTTATGCATATCAGCAAAAGGGTGATTAGAATAAGTTTGCAAAACTTCATTGCATGCCTCCCAATAGGTCTTATCCAGCCAAAACACGATCTGCAATAAGGGCGCCTACTTGCCAATATGACAAAGCCGCTGAAACTGCATGTACGTATAACATATCTGAACTATAGCCTTTTGCCAAGGGTCCCGGTTTTTAATGATTCACATCCGTAATAATACGTTGCGGGTATTATTCAGAATATTTGAATTGAGATTCAGAGAACGCTGCCGATGGGATTGACTTGGTAGCGGTGGCTATGGTGATAGGATATCTGGGCCTGGCCCAATCCGTAGAATTCACGCTGGGCGGCCAGTACAGCTCACCACCTCGAGCTACTAACTTGGGGGGGGCCTGGCATTATTACTTAATGAGTATGTTCGGGAGCTATGCCTTTTTCATCTGCGTGAATCCGAGCAGCTTCAGCAACAGGAGACAAACAGAAAGGATAGCGGCAAAGACCAGCACGGTTAAACCCACGCTCCACCCCCACCACAGGGGGGCGTTGACCAGTACGGTACAGCCGCCCACGATGGGCAGAACAAAGATGTTCATCACCGCAATTTCAAAGGCCACCGGCGTTTTGAATTCAGGATCGACAATACGCAGAAGCAGGAGACCGCAGGACACGGTTCCGGTGACTGTTCCGAAGATGGCGGCCGACCGCTCCAGACCAAAGGCTTCGAGTCGTTTACCAAAATAAATCACGATCAGGGTCGTGATGATACCGTTGGCTATGGCGATAACGCTGATGGGCAGGATGTAGTCCCAGACGATCTTCATCTGGATGGCCGCCACGGTGGCTACGATGAGATAGTCGACGGACCAACCGGTAATCCGGCGCTGAATGCCCGGGTCGACGAGATGAACGATACCGACGGCCTTCATCAGGCCCTTCAGGATATAGGCTGTTCCCAGACCGAAAAAGAAGAAGAAACCCCAGAGGATGGTCGCCACATCAGACGGCACCACTGATCCCAGGAGCCTGACAATCGCCCAGGTAATGCCGTAGACAATCCCCACCAGGGCTGCCTGGAAGGCCAGGGTTTCCGCATTGCCCGTATGGATGGTCAGGCGGCCGGCGGTTTCGCTATCCCTGCTTTTCGGCAACAGGCCCACGAGAAAATCCCGGGAAAGCTCTCCGGAACCAAAAGTGGCCCAGCCTTTGCGTATGCCGTAATTCACCAGGGGCACACCCACGAAAAATGCGAAAAAATACCCCACGGCGGCAAAGGTCAGCCCGATGGTGGCTGCATTGGTAAAGCCCACCCCCTCCCAGGCCTTGCCGATGGACAGCGCCTGGCCGGGGCCTTCATTGAAACCCGATGGCACCAGGAATCCAAAGGTTGGAAACAGTTCCAGACCGGCAAAACCGAAGGCAATCACCAAGAGTCCGCCGATCACGGCCTGGCTGGGGAAGGTCAGACCCTGAATGAGCGCCATCCAGGTGGGGCCTTTGAGCATCTGTTTCTTGGAAACCGGATGGGCGGCATCTTCACCGTCCCGGGTCAGCCCTACGGATATGAAGGAGATGTTAAAAAAATGGTAGGCAAAGGTCTCAATGGTGCCGGCGGTGATATCCAGCAAACCGGTATGCATCAGGACCAGACCAAACACCCCGCCGATCAGGCAACTGGGGAAAAGAAATCGCTGCAAAAACCCGACTTTGGCCCGCAGCAATACACCGAGCAGTAGGAGACCGGAAAGAAACGCAAACACCAACATGCCGTCGAAAGGGAAGGGGCTGTTCATACTATTCTCCACTGGTAGCAATACGAGATAGCGAAACCATCAGGAACTTACCAATATTATCTACATTCATTTTTGCAAAGGTTCCATGGATTCGGGCGGCCAAGAAGTCAAGTGTCGTTCTTACGGGTTTTCAGCATTTCACATGAACCCTCGACCCCTTGAACCCTTGAAACCAGATTGTTAAGCTCTTCACTGCACAAACAAGTCATTCACAAAGCTGGTCAGAATTTTTTCCCGGGCCTTGGGCGGCAGGGCATCGAGCACCCCGTTGATATCGGCCATCCGGTCGGGGAGTCCACCCGCGTCGATACCCGCCATGGCCAAAAGACCCTTGATATCCTCGTCCGAAACATTCTCCAGGTCGATCTGCTCCAAGGCCCCGCGGACCATTTTTACCAGATCTCCCTCCGGCAGGGTTGCGGCAATCCGGACACACTCTTCCAAATCCTTGAGGAGGTCTTCTTCCCAGCCAACATTGCTGGCATTGATGGACAGGTGGATGTGCGCCGGGGAATTATCAAAGGACAGGGCCGGCTGAATGTACCACCCAAGGGCATTCATTTCATCGATGATATGGAAAACATTGACCGTGTCGGACGTATACGCCACCAGGCTCATCTGCGGTTGCGCCAGCAGCCGAATGCCGTCGATTGCTTCGATACCGGCCGCGATTTTCTTTACGGCCGCCAGTTTCCGGCGAGCGATTTCCAGGTACCCCTCGTCGCCCAGGTAGTTCAATACAGCCCACGCGGCTGCCATGGGGCCTCCGGATTTGCTGCTCTGGACAGCATTGTTGATAATCGTATAACCGATCCAACTGGAACATGCAAATATCTGGTGCCGCCGCAGATCCTTATGGCGATAGAGCACCAGGGAGGCCCCCTTGGGTGAATAGGCATACTTGTGCAGGTCCATGGAGATCGAAGACACCCCGGGTACGCTGAAATCAAAATCGGGCACCGGTTCACCCAGCCGTTTGAAGTAAGGCAGCAGAAAGCCTCCCATGCAGGCGTCGGTGTGCAGCCACACATCCTTTTCAAGGGCGAGATCGCCAAGCTCCGCAATGGGATCAATCACTCCCTGGGCATAGGAGGGGGCCGAGCCGACCATCATGATGGTGTTGGCGGTTATCGCCTGACGGACATCGTCGGCACGCACTTTGAAGCTCTGCGGGTCCACGGCAACCGGCACAACTTTAATATCCAGATAGTGGGCCGCCTTATGGAAAGCCGCGTGGGCGGTTGTCGGCAGAATCATTTCGGGGCAGGTAACGTCCGGCCGTTTTTCTCGGTGGTAGTCCCGGGCGGCCTTCACAGCCAAAATGATGCTTTCCGTCCCGCCGCTGGAAAAATTGCCGACCACATGCTCATCCCCGCGCAGGTGCCGGGCGCCGAAAGCGGCCAGTTCTCTTTCCAACCGCTACAGACTCTGGAAGACGGTGAAATCCAGGCCGTTTTCCGACAGAAAGGCGTTGTAAGCCTTTTTGCCCACGGCCATCACAGCCTTACCGGGGTCGAACACATACCCGAATGCCCGCCCTTCCTGCCACTTCAGATCATCTTTACGAAAGGCTTCCAACTGGGCGAATACGTCTCGTTCGTTCATTCCTTTTTCTGAAATTTTCATTATCGGCACCTAATCTGTAAGTTTTAAATTAATACACTTCCATCATTGTTTTGGTGAATAAAAGTCCCGCCAGCAACATCAGATACAACATTACCCTTTTGCGAAAAACGTTCTGATCGGTCTGGATAAAGGACCGTTTGCCGACTACCAGGCTGACCCCCATCGGAATCAGGGCGGTCAGAAACAGGCGCACGCTTTCCATGGTGATAAGCCCCATCCCGGCAAAGGTTCCTATCGCGACTATTTCCGTCCCCAGGAAAAAAGCAATTAAAGAAGCGCGTGATATGTCGACGCCCCCGGGCGAGGAAAAGAAAAACAGAACCACCGGTGGGCCTCCCAGGGCGGTACTTCCATTGAACAAGCCGGACACCAGCCCGGTTGCCACGGTACCGCCTTTACCCATGGCCCGCCTGGGTCGAAATCCGGACCGTAAAAGTCCCGCCAGGATGACGACGATGCCGGCAATAACGATCTTTAAAACGTTTTCAGGTAAAATGCCCAGCAGCCAGCCCCCTGCCGGCGTCCCCAGGATTACCCCAATCGAAAGCCACCCGAGAGACTTCCAGGCCACCTTGCGCCAGTTGCCCACGATGAGATAGGCACTGGCGACAACCTCGAGCAGCAGGACACCGGGTACGATGATTGCCGGCGGAAAAAGCAATGAAAGCCCCGCTACGGTGATCATGGAGAACCCGAACCCGCCATAGCCCCGTACATAGCCGGCCAACATGATTACAGCGGCAAAAAAGACGAACTCCAACGGGGTATGCGGCATATTATCCCTTGACTGTCATCCGTGACACAGGTAGACTTCATTGTAGTGATTCATGTTTCGTGACTGTGAAATATCATTCGCTCATATGCATTGTCAACCAAATTCGCGGACCTGAGAAAATGAGTACCAACGATCGAAAAGCCTGGGAACGGGCGCAGCGGGAACAACGCATCATAGATATTGCCCTGAAGGTATTCGTAGAGCAAGGCTATGACCGGACGGGCATACCAGCCATTGCCGATGCGGCTGGATATAATAAGCGCACCATTTATTTATATTTCAAGAATAAGAAAGAGATTTTCCTGGCAGTGGTGCTGCGTTGCATGCAGCTTTTGAAGGAGAGTCTCGAGACCGCGGCTGAACTGGTCCCGGGTGACCGGGCGGGAATGAAGGAGTTTGCCTGGGCTTTCTTTTGTTTTTCCGAGGATTACCCGGAATACATGGATCTGATCATGATCTACGAGTCCCGGTACTTTGTCTACCATGACGCCGATAGGCCGGAGGACTATGGGCAGAGACATGCGGCCTGTCAGGCGGTTTCCGATGAGATTGCCGAAATGGCGGCCGCAGCCATTAAAAAGGCCATCGCCAGCGGCTCGTTTGTAACCAATCTCAAACCGCGCCAGCTCATGCTGCTGCTCTGGGGGCAAATATTCGGGGTTATCCAGATCCTGCGCATCCGTGAAAAACATTTCGAAGATGCTTTTGGGCTTGGTCGCGACGACCTGTTCAACCAATTTGTCAAGATGGTAGAAAATGCCCTTTCCAAGTAGTACGGGTTTTCAATAGACAAACGGCAGCCTTGCGGTTAAACCCAGGCTGCCGCTTGTCTATAAGTTAACGGTTCTCGCTTTTTACCTCATCCTGTTGTTGCGGCTTTCCAGGCCGGGAACCTATGCCGGAGCCTTGATTACGACCACGGCCTTGGCCGCGTCCGAAGCCTTGACGCTCCGGGTCACGGCGGCAGAATCCCGGATTCCGCCCGACTCCCGGGCCTTTACCCAGCGGGCCGGTTCCATCTTTCTGCGGCATATGACTCACCTCCTTGTTAGTTTGATCGTCACAGCCCATCAGACGGTCTGTGGATTTCTATTGCACCGAAAAAGGGTGCAGCAGATACAGACAATAGGCAATGATGGCCCTATTGGTAGTCGTGGGTGCCGGCCACCACCTTCGTCCCTGTCTTTGCCTCCAGCAGGGCCATCATCTGTTCAGGACTGGTGTAAGGACAATCCGGCTTGGCGTTGGCCAGGCAGGAACTCAAATAGATTACATCCGGCTTTATCTGCGACAGCTTGGCCGCCATCCCGACATTGGGAACAACCGTCCTGCCCGGACATTCGCATTTGATAAAGGCCGTAACAGCCGACGGCGCTTCAAACTGCCCTTCCCCGCCGGCGGCTGCTTTTAAACAGCGCCATTCACCCGGGCAGCCGTACCCGCTATCCATGTAGGCCCCACAACCAATGATTGCAACTTTTTGCATGTAGCCTCCTTTTACTCTACCAGTGCCCATCCACATTGGCGTCGTCCAGATATCGGCACCGGCCTGCTGTGTATTCCTTAATCGTTTCTCGCACCGTACCCCGGGCATCGTTGGATACTTTGATTTTGGCAGCTTCCAGGGTCCGGAACGCATTCGGCCCGCAGTAGCCTGTAATCAAAACCCCGACACCGCAGCCGCTGACCATTACAGCGGTATTAATACCGGCCCCCTTGAATGCATTGAGATTCTCGCTATTGTCCAGGACGTCATATTCAAGCGTATCCGGATTCACGATCAGGACATGGGGTGCCCGGCCGAAACGTTTATCCACCGCTGCATCGAGATTGGTCCCTCGAGATGTTATCGCCAATTTCATTGCCCTTACTCCTGTCTTTTCAGTGACCGCTTCCACCACCGCACACCTGATCCTCCCCGATAATCGGCAGAGCGCCGGCAATGAGGTCTTCAACCACCGGCCTGATGTCGGCACGCTCCGCATCGTGGTAAACATCGACCCCGACCTGCCGGAACCCCATCAACGGCCGCATCCCAATACCGCCGACGATCAGGGCATTGACGTCGTTATTGGCCAGCAGGTTTACCGGCACCATACAACCACCCTGCAAATGTTCTTTGTTGGGCAGGGTGGAAACCGCTTTAATTTGTCCGCCTTCAACGTCCACCAGGGTAAATACATCGCAGTGTCCAAAATGGCCTGACCGAACACCTTCCAAGCCACCATTTTCAACCGAGGGAACCGCTATTCTGCCGTTTTCCATTCATCTTCTCCTTTTTGATTAACCTAAGTTTGTTTCGATCTTATACCAGATTTCTTCAATATTGCCGGCCGCTGGTGATTGGGGGCTGAATTCCATGATGGTCTGCCCCTGCACCATGGCCTCGATAAAGGCGGGCTCATGCGGAATCTTACCCACTACGGGCAAGCCGCTTTCTTCCGCATAGGCCTCAATTTGCTTGGCCATGTCACCATTGAGATCAGATTTATTGATACAAACCATCGCCGGAACCTTGAAATGCGCGGCCAGTTGTACCACCCGCTTCAGGTCGTGCAACCCGGAAACGGTTGGCTCCGTTACAATAACCAGGCCGGCTGCCCCGCCCAGTGAAGCAATGACGGGGCAGCCGACCCCAGGAGGTCCGTCGGTAAGGATCAAATCCCGTCCCGTGATGGCAGCCAGGTTTTCTACCTCCTGGCGAACCAAGGTCACCAGCTTGCCCGAGTTCTCTTCCGCTATCCCGAGACGGGCATGCACCAGCGGGCCAAAACGCGTATCCGCAATGAACCACTGACCACAGGTCTTGACGGGAAAGTCGATGGCATTCTCCGGGCAGAACCACACACAGACACCGCAGCCTTCACAGGCCACGGGATCCACCTTGAAAGAAGCATCAATCGCATCCCACCGGCAAAGGTCGCGGCAGGTACCGCACGCGCTGCACCTGTCCGGCTGGATAACGGCTTCGCACCCACCCTGGAAATCGTGACTTGCTCTATTTTTCGGCGTTAGAAGTAAATGCAGGTCGGCTGCATCCACATCTGCGTCACAGAAAGCGCAGTTCTTGGCCAGCGATGCAAACGCTGCCACAAGGCTTGTTTTTCCAGTGCCGCCCTTCCCGCTCACGATAACAAGTTCTCGCATAACTTATTCTCTTTCGCCTTCCGAACCCGGAAACCGGCCGCTGGCAATACGATCGATTACAGCCGGCAGTGCCTTGAATTTTTCCACCCACTCCGGAAACGCCTCCACAATCAACTTCCCGCGTGAATAGGCCTTTGCTATCCGCCTATCAAAGGGAATCTCCATCAGGATGGGAATGTTTTCCCGTTTTGCGTAGGCAGCCGTATCCCCCGTGCCCAAATCCGCACGATTGATGATCAGGCCGCAGGGAATTCCGAGAAACCTCACGGCCTCTAAAGCCAATTTCAGATCATGCAGACCAAACGGCGTCGGTTCGGAAACGAGCAATACGAAATCAGTCCCGCGCATGCTGGTGATCACCGGGCAGGATGTGCCCGGTGGGGCATCAATGATGGTCAGGCCGGCGAATTGTTTGCAGGATTTGACGGCCGCAATTAAAGGGGGGACCATTGCCTCGCCAATACGCAGACGGCCATGTCTAAACCGAATACCATTTAGCTGACCCTTTTCAATCACACCGATAGTCCGCTTTCCCCGGTTGATGGCATTTTCTGTACAGACCTCGAAACACCCCCCGCAACTGTGGCACAGTTCAGGAAACGTCAGTACCGCTTCCGGCAAAACAGCAATAGCCTTAAACTGGCATAACTCAGCGCACAAGCCGCACCTGGTACAGCGGGAGCCATCCACTACCGGTATATCGATACTAATTTCATATGTTTCGGTGATTGTCGGGTTCAGAAATAGGTGGGCATTGGGTTCCTCCACGTCACAATCCAGGAACCGGACTTCCCCGTCTACCGCTCGGGCCAAATTGGTCGCCACCGTGGTTTTACCTGTTCCGCCTTTTCCGCTGGCTATACTGATGATCATTGCTTTTTCCATTTCGCAAACTGCAATCCAATACAAACCACATTTCGAGCTTATGCCCATAATATGGTGGCTGAAAATCCTGTATCAAGCCTTTTTCGGTCTTTTGCTCATAATTTTTCAAGAGAGGGTTACAGGCGGTCCGCCCTGGAGCCTCAAGATGGATTCAAGTTTCTGCAGTAGTTCCCCGGCATGGTCCTGATCAGGATCCGGGGGAAGTTTGGCTATAATTCCTAGCCCCTCAGTCGCTTCGTGAAATTCGGTGTCCGCCATTGAACTTACAAGGGCACAGTTGACAAGCGGGTAACGGGCAACCAGCCGGCGGGCAAATTCTAATCCAGTCATATCAGTGAGTTGCTCATCAGACAGGGCCAGATCCCAGGCTCCACGGGATAATGCATCAAAAGCGGCAATACCGGAATCAGCCTGGCAGAGCAACACGCGCTTATCTTCTTGCAGGGCCGGCAACATTTTTGAAAATGTATCCCCGGCCGAATCAACTAAAATCAATCTGTACATCCTCATCTCCTATCAGTTGTCTTAGTATATGGGTTGACAGCCTATTATTGTTGTTTATCTTTTAGAGTATATGCTCATTATTGCCGAATTTCAACCCCTTGACAGAATTATTTATCGCTCATATTGTATATTTTTCATTTTTACCCACTCCAAATCATTCAAAAAAGGACCGAAAATGAGTCAGATCATGTCGCAACCGGGAGAGACCGGTGAGGCCGCCATGCTTGCCGAAACCGGGTATTCACAGACAGCCATCAAGTACTACCTGGAAAAACCGAATATGCGCGCAATGGCCGATGCCGATCAGGTGTCGGAGTTTCTCGGTTCGTGCGGGGACACCATGAAAGTGTTTCTCAAAATTGACAATGACGTCATTACAGATGCCAGTTACCAGGTGCTGGGCTGCCCCGGGGCAATTTCCGCAGCCATGGCCGCGGTCGATCTGATCAAGGGCAAGGATCTGGATTTTGCCAAATCATTGAATGACGGTGATATTTTCAAAGTTCTGGTCGCCATTCCCGTCAAGAAACACCATTGCATCCAGTTGGCCGTAAAAGCCCTGCACAAAGCAGTGGATGAATACCGCGAAGGGGGCGTGGTCCCGGATGGATGCGAGACCGATTGCGACTGCAAACAAGGCTGCCCGAGTAAAGGCATTCTGTCTTCACCCAAAAAGTAGTCACCACAAAAAGTCAGTTGACTTTCAAAGGCCCGTGTGATCTTTATAATCGTCCAATGGACTGACTTTTCACTAGAAGCTATCTCAAAATAGGTGTCGAGATAGCTTCTAATAGCAGGAGATTAACACTATGATGGGCTTTCCCGGCGGTATGGAACTTTTTGTCATCCTCTTAATCGTTTTGATTCTTTTCGGCGGCAAGAAACTGCCGGAATTGATGGGTGGTATCGGCAAAGGTATTAAAAGCTTCAAGAAAGGGATCAACGATCCCGACCCTATCCAGGACGCCTCTGATTCCCAGGAGCAGGTAACCCACGAAGCCAAGCAGGAAACCGAAGAGAAATCCTAAACACATTCGGAGACAGGCGTTTGTCGCCAAGACAACTTCTGTAACCGCAAGACTGAAACAACCAACCAAAAAGGCCCGGTGTATCGCACACGGGTCTTTTTTTATGCGCCAGATTGCGTCCCTTATCGGTATGTAGTATGGTCTTCAAGTGATATCGGACGGTTGGAATAGAAGCTATCTCAAAAAGTCTTTTGGCCCAATCTCGGTGTTGGGCGCCAAATTGGCGAGTAAATCGCCTCTGTCAGGAATATTGCTGATTGTAGGACGGACCAACTCCTCGAAATACAACAGTATTCCTCCGGTTCGAATGTAGCGCTCGCCGCACCTTGAACCAAAATCCGTTTTTTGAGATAGCTTGTAGTCTTACCGCCCTGTGAAACCCCGCTGGAAGGACGAGTTGCATGCAGACCGAAACCCCTGCAAAACCAGGTGATCCTCAGCCGACCGCCGGCCTGGGAACCTTCGGTGGCGTCTTCACGCCCAGTGTTTTGACCATCCTGGGTATCATCCTCTTTTTAAGACTGGGATATGTCGTCGGAAATGCCGGCCTGTTCAAAGCCTTGGTCATCATCGGGATTGCCAATCTCATCTCGGTCCTGACCAGCATCTCCCTGGCGGCCATTGCCACCAACCTCAGGGTAAAAGGCGGCGGCGACTATTATCTGATCTCCAGGACCCTGGGGCTTGAATTCGGTGGCGCCATCGGCCTGGTCCTGTTTCTGGCCCAGTCGGTCTCTATCGCATTTTATTGTATCGGCTTCGGTGAAGCTGTCTGTGCCATGTTGGTCAACCCGTCTCTGCCGCCGCGGGCCATCGCCGCAATCGCGTTGGCGGCGCTTTTCTTATTGGCCTGGATCGGGGCCGACCTGGCCACCAAATTCCAGTATGTGGTCATGGTGTTGCTGGTGACCGCCCTGGGCTCCTTTTACGCCGGCAGCCTGGCGGCCTGGACTCCGGGTACCTTTGCGCAAAGCTGGACCTCTATCGACGGCGGTCCCGGCTTCTGGGTCCTGTTTGCCATTTTTTTCCCGGCGGTTACCGGCTTCACCCAGGGGGTCAGTATGTCCGGTGACTTGAAGGATCCGGGAAAGAGCTTACCCATGGGTACCTTTCTGGCCGTAGGCATTTCTATCGTGGTTTATTTTACCGTCGCCCTGTTATTTGCCGGTGCCCTGCCCCAGAAGGTTCTGGCCGGTGATTACGGTGCCATGCGACAGGCGGCCGTCTTCGGACCTCTGATCGATGCCGGCGTGATTGCAGCTACCCTCTCTTCGGCCATGGCCTCATTTCTGGGCGCACCGCGTATTCTGCAGTCCCTGGCCGGCGACAAAATATTCCCCGTTCTGAACCCGTTTGCCAAAGGAACCGGAACGGCCAACAACCCGCGCCGGGGTGTATTGCTCGCGGCAGCAATCGCCTTTGGAACCATCGCCATCGGCAACCTGAACCTGATCGCACCGGTCGTGTCCATGTTTTTTTTGATCTCTTACGGCCTGTTGAACTACGCCACCTGGTTCGAGGCCCGGGCGGCCAGCCCATCCTTTCGCCCCCGCTTCAGGTGGTTTGATCAACGCCTGAGCCTCGCGGGCGGCCTGGCCTGTCTCGGCGCCATGCTGGCCATCGATCTAAAAACCGGCCTCATCGCCGTTTCCCTGCTGTTTGCCATCTACCAGTACCTGAAAAGAACCGCCGGCCCCTCCCGTTGGGCGGACGGCCGTCGCTCCTACACCATCCACCGCGCCCTGGAAAACCTGAAGGAGGCGGCCGCTGAACCTGAACACGACCGGGACTGGCGGCCGCACATTCTGGCCTTTTCCGACAATCCCGACCGCCGTGCCAAACTGATGCAATTCGCCGCCTGGGTAGAAGGCGGCAGCGGCTCGACAACTGCTGTTCAGATGGTGGCCGGCCAGGGTGCCCGTAAGCTCAAACAATACCAGGAAACCGAGGCTGAACTGCGCAAGGAACTGCGAGCGGTCAATTCAAACGCTTTTCCCCTGGTTGTGCTGACCCCGGATCTACAGAGCGGTATCGCAACCCTGTTGCAATCTTTTGGTATCGGTCCCCTCAAAGCGAACACCATGCTCCTGAACTGGTTTGATCACACGCCGGAAAATATCAAGGAAGCCCGGGCTGTGAGATTTACCAGGAACCTGCAAGCCACCTTTCGCCTGGGAAAGAACATCATTATTCTGGATCCTAAAAAGGACCCCTTGGAAACACCACCGCATGAAAGACGCATCGACATCTGGTGGTGGGATGATGCCACCGGCCGCCTCATGCTGCTGCTCACCCACCTGATGACCCGCAGCCCAGAGTGGGACCGGTCCAACATACGGGTGCTGGCCGCCGGTTACGACCAATCCTCCGGGAAAAACATAGCCGATTTGAATGCCACCCTGGAAGAAGCCCGGATCGAAGCGGCCACCGAAGTGGTCATGAATGCCGGACCTGAATCGGTCGTGGCCTATTCAAATGATGCCAGCCTGGTCTTTATGCCCTTTCGGTTCAACCAGCAGACGATAGCCGGTCCTTTCGGCAACCCCTGCGGCGAGCTATTAACACAGCTGCCGACCACGGCGCTGGTCCTGGCCGCCGAGGACATTGACCTCGACGCCGAGCCCGAAGAAGGGCCCCCGGGTGAGATGGCTGCCGCAATGGACAATCTGGAAAAAGCCCGTAAAAATGTGGAGACGGCCGAGCAGAATGCGGAGAAAGCCCGCCGGCGATTGGAAACCGCCCGGCAGGAACTGGAAACCCTCCAGACGCATAAGCAGGATGCGGCCGAAATGGAAAAGGCGGAGAAGGCTTTACAGGAAGCGGAACAACAGGTCGAAAAAACCGCCCGTAAGGCGGTCAAAGCCGCCGTTAAAGCTGAAGACGCCGAAAAGGACGCCCAGGCCCACGGCGTTGAGGTAGAAGATAACGGCAAGAAGTAAGGGAAAACATCTCGTTTATAGATCCGGCATTATCTGCTCGCTATATGAACCCGCCCGGCAGATAACGCTTTCATAGAAACGTAGATCGGGGTAGGACAAAAAATCCAAGCCACCTCCCGCCGCTAAAAGGCATATCAGCAAGAACAAAAAAACGCGCCCACAATCTATTCTCCTTGCCGACTTTATCCGCAATGCGGGGTTGCCCATTTTGCGGATAGGCCTAACAGCCCGGATCATCTAAGGTCCCGACCGTCTTGACATTACTTCCAGGTTATTGTTAATATTCCAACATCTTCCCAAATCAGTTCAAGCACATACAAATTGACGAACCCGGTTATTTTACTGACGGACAGGTGGTTTCGTCTGAATAGTCCGGAGGTCCCGTTGGCTATGTAAACTTCGTTTCTAGGCCAGAGCAAACGTTAACCATTTATCAAGGAGAACACCATGGCTACAATATCCCCGCAGGCAGGCAGTCGTTATTCGCAATCAAACTTTGGACGCCGTGTAAGGATCATGTTGGCAGTGGTCGCTGTCTTGTTCTTGTCATCTTCTGTTGTGCCGCACGCCATGGCCGCCGGCAAAAACTGGAAAGGTAAATGGCTCAAGGCAAAAGATGATTACGAAGAACTGGCCGAACGGAAGAAACCCTCCCGAACCGGCATCTTCGGTATCCGTCTGGGCAGCGGCATCACCAAGGCGCTAAAAAACCTGGACAAGGCGTATGATTCCGTGGGTGGCTCCGAACCGGACAAAGCCATAAGAAGATACAAGGCCAAATTAGATGTCTTTACCCAGAAAAAAGATCGTTACATCGGCGAATTGAATGACGAGATTAGAAGTGAGACGGATAAAAAGCTAAAAAGACTGCTAAAGTCGCTGAAGCTGACCCTGGAGTCCATCGGCGACGCTGCCGAGTCAGAGTACGATGATATGGTTAGTTTTATGGCACGCGGTGAAAGGGCTTTTCGGCAACAGGACAAGAAGGTAGATGCTGCCTACAAAGCCGCACGCGCTTTTTATAAAAAAGTTAAAGGATCAAAAAGTGTTGATCATTTCAACAGCGAGGTCGCCGAGGTTTCAAGTAATTTGATAAGTGCGTTGCAAGCTTTTAATCGTTCTAAGGTCGCCGATGATTATAGCGAATGGATAGATAGTAACATTGATGATTTCAAGCCCTACGCCAGATGGCGGCAACGAGATTATGCTACCGATGATACCATCCGAAAAATTGTGAAAGACTACGGAAACGCGCTTAAAGAATTAAAGAAAAACAGGGACACGATAAGAGAACAGATGTTAGATTAGCGCTATATCGGCACTAGATATGTAATCCTGGGACCTCCCCATAAATGGCCGGCATTCCATCCAGCGCTGCATTCAGCCTAGCGTTCGCATGTCAACTATTTTAAGGGAGGTTCAGGTTATTGGTCTACTATAGACTTTTGTCAAACAGCCCCCGATCTTGAAACTCCTGGGCCTTGGCATCGTTCCACTGGCCGACCGGCCGCAGATAGCCCACCACCCGGCTGTACACCTCGCAATCCTGGTAGTTCCTCAACAGGCTGTCCTTTTCAAAACAGGTGTCGCACTTCAGGAAAAAGTGGTCTTTGGTGGGTTCGTATATGCTGCCGCCGTTGATATGGATGCCGTCTTCCATGGGCAGGGCGGTCACGTTGACCTCACAGCCGCAGTCGTGGCATTTTCCCGGCCACGCCAGGGCATTCTTTTCAGGATTTTCGTCAAACAGACCATGCAGTCGTTCCACTGTCATCATAGCCATGATATTTCTCCTCTTCCTCGATAATACAAAAATGGCACTGTCGATCAAACCGCGTACTTTTTAAGAATACAGCTATATATATTGTGTGTCAACACCCTATCAGCCACAATATATAGTAAATAGCGTTCTGCCCCGGCGAGTTGTACAATGGCGCGATTAATGCTATGTCGGCATATCTTATTTATTATTGTACCCCTCTGCAAGTGGTAGGTTTTGGTTTAGAGCCAGGCTTGAGCAATTTTGAAACCACAGGCATAGGGGACGCTATTTTGAGGATAGCGCCGAAGCTTCACTGCGTGCTCAAAATCGCGAAAACGCCGCTCTGGGCCAAAAGATGCCGTTTGCAGGGGGCACAACGTGGAGGGACCATGGCCAAGGCCTCAAACGCAGATACCAGCCTTGAAAAAGTCAGTGAGAATCTCGTCAATTTCTCGGTCGACCGGGATGATCTCAACCGGATCATGGCCATGCTGCCCGAAGACGAGAGTGTCAACCGGGTCACGGTGGAATACGAAATTCCCTTGCTGAAAATCGTCAGTGTCGGCTGGGCTGTTGCTTACTTCCTGGAAAACAAGCCCGAAAAAAAAGTCCTGCTGGAATCCTTCTGGCAAGCCATCGACGAATTTTCGCGCAGTCTTTCAGACGTCACCAACCTTACTACCGGGGCGGAAATCAACTATTTCCATATGATTAAAGAACGGGTAGACAATTATGTCCAGGCATTGAATATGCAACCCGATGCCAAAGACCCGGCCGCGGTCATCGGCCCCACGTTTGCCAACATCTGTAACGCGGCTGACAATGTCCACGTCATCATGACCGGCAACCGGGTGTTCAATGCCGCTATCATCGGCGTCAAGGAATACCTGGCCCACGTCAACTTCACCTGACCTTAGAGGCAGACCCAATCGTGCGACCCGCGTTGGATACATACCGGTATGAACTACCGGCCGCCATAGCCAGCGGCCTGCTGCTCACCCTGGCCTTCCCCAAAATCGGTCAGCCGGCCCTGGCCTTTTTTGCCCTTGTACCGCTGCTGCTGACCCTGCGCAGGGCCTCTTTTGCCGGCGGTTTTCGGCTGGGTTTTACTACCGGCCTGGTTCATTTCATCTCACTGGTCTACTGGGCGGCGTATACCATGAAAATATACGGCCACCTGCCGCTCTACCTCTGCATCCCCTTACTGGTCCTGCTGGCTGCTTACCTGGCGCTCTATCCGGCCCTGTTCGCCGGCCTGATTACCCTTATTTCACAGCCCGTCTGGCTGCTGCTCTTTGTGCCCGTGTTCTGGACCGCCACTGAGTTTCTGCGGGCCATGCTGTTTACCGGGTTTCCCTGGGAACTGCTGGGCTATTCGCAATATGCCAGCCTGCCCTTCATCCAGGTGGCCGACCTCACCGGTGTTTACGGCATCTCATTCTGGCTGGCCCTGAACAACGCTGCCGTGCTGCTCGCCACCCTGGGGTTGCGCCGCAAAAACTGGCAGACAGCCGCGGTATCCAGAAAAACCATCGCAGGGGGCGGTGTGCTCGTTCTGATTGTATCCGGCCTTATATGGGGATATGGCCTTACCCGCATCCAGGCCATCGACCGGGAGACCGCACAGGCACCACGCAAAAAGATTGCCGTGCTGCAAGGCAATATTGACCAGAATAAAAAATGGAATCGAACATTTCAGCGGACGACCATCGAGAAATACAACCATCTGGCCGACCTTGCGAGCCGGGACAAACCGGATCTCATTGTCTGGCCGGAGACCGCGACGCCTTTTTTCATCGGTCATAATCGCCCCATGACCGATCTGCTGCAGGAGGGTATCCGCCAGACCAAAACCGATCATCTCATCGGCACCCCGACGGCCGTCCGTTACAACGGGCGCACCGCCTATCACAACAGTGCAGTATTGTTCGATGTCCAAAGCCGGGTCGTCGATCATTATGAAAAAGTCCACCTGGTGCCATATGGGGAGTATGTACCGTTGAAAGAATGGCTGCCCTTTATCGGCAAGATGGTTGCGCAGGTAGGGGACTTCATCCCTGGCGAGGAGGGCAAAGCCATTGCCTGGCAGGGTGGGCGGTTGGGGGTCCAGATCTGTTATGAGATTATCTTTCCGGCCCTCTCCCGGGCGATGGTAAACAACCAAACAGACATTCTGGTCAACATTACCAATGATGCCTGGTTTGGTAAAACCAGTGCCCCCCGCCAACACTTTTCCATGGCCGTCTTCCGGAGCGTTGAAAACCGCCGGGCTTTGGCACGGGCAGCCAACACCGGTATCAGCGGCTTTATCGATCCCGTTGGCCGGGTCTTGAAGGCCTCCGAACTGAATACACCCGCCGCCCTGACCCAGAGCTTACCCTTGATGACCACGGTCAGTCTCTACACCCGCATCGGAGACCTCTTCGCGTGGGGATGCCTACTCGTGACCCTCATAATCGGTGGTCGTAACCTCATCGCCCGCCTCAAAAACCGAAAGGGCTGAACACCTTCATCGGCTGGGCAGACCGGATCCTGCCGGGGCAGTAAAAACAAATTGCAATAAGCAATAATTTTGGTGTAATAAGTCGCTGCACATGTTAATGTTAGGCTATTAAGCGAGAACCTATCTCAAAATACGGATTTTGGTTCAAAATCAATGCGGCCGCGAATATCAACCCGGAGGCGCCAGCGAAGCCAGTGCCTTGCGTGGTAAATACTTCAGTATTTTGAGGACTTGATATGAGCGCCCAACGCCGAGTTTGGGCCAAAAGACTTTTTTGAGACGGGTTCTATATGAAAGGGGTTGCACCATGTCCGCAGAATTAAAACAGAAGATAAAGGGGCTTCAGCAAAAACTTGAAGATCTCCGAGGGTATCTTTGACCTGGCGGGCAAACAAAAAAGACTGGAAGAAATCGAACACCTTCTAACCAGAGATGGTTTCTGGGACCAACCTGAAAAATCAACCGCCATCCTGAAGGAACGCACCCAACTCACCACGAAGGTCGAAGCTTTTACCAAGCTGGTTGACCAACTGGAAGAGAGCGAACTCCTGTTGGAAATGGCCCTGGAGGAATCTGACCAGGAGTCCCTCGCGGAGGTCGCCCAGCAGGTCACCGCCATCGAATCCGGCACCGACAAGCTAAGTCTGGAAATGATGCTGGACGGCGAATCGGACCAGAACAATGCCATTGTCTCCATCAATGCGGGGGCCGGCGGGACCGAGGCCCAGGATTGGGCTGAAATGCTCTTCCGCATGTACCTGCGCTGGATCGAAAAAAAAGGCTTCAAGCCCTCCGTGATCGATTACCAGCCTGGCGAGGAAGCGGGCATCAAGGGCGTTACCATTACGGTAACCGGCCAAAACGCCTACGGGTACCTCAAATCGGAAAACGGCGTCCATCGCCTGGTCCGCATTTCCCCGTTCAATGCGAGCGGAAAACGCCACACCTCATTTGCTTCCGTCTTTGTCTACCCGGAACTCGACCAGGAAATTGTGATCGATGTGGAAGAAAAAGACCTGCGGATTGATGTCTACCGGGCCAGCGGAGCCGGTGGCCAGCACGTCAACAAGACATCCAGCGCCGTGCGGATCACCCACCTGCCAAGCGGCATCGTCGTCCAGTGCCAGCAGGAAAAATCGCAGCATCGCAACAAGGAAATGGCACTGAAAGTTCTCAAGGCCCGCCTGTATCAGGATGAAAAGAAACGCCAGGACGAAAAACTACAGGAAATCCACGACGGTAAGGACGATATTGCCTGGGGCAGCCAAATCAGATCGTATGTCCTGCATCCCTACCAGATGGTAAAAGACCACCGCATCAGCCTCGACATCGGCAATGTGAACCAGGTGCTCGACGGCGGTATCGACCCGTTCATCGAAGGCGTCCTGCTGGCCGGCAAATCCTAGCCCAGATATTTTATGAAATTTTTTCTACACAATGGATTCTATACCATTATTCAAATATAGAAGAGCTGTTTGTGGTCTGGTTTTCAGGGGGGGTTTTGCATTCTGTGCGGTTTTCCAGGAACGCAGAATAATTTTCATAAAATATTCGGTCTTATGGAACCTATCGATATCATAAAAAAGTTCTACCAGCCCGGAACAAAGAGCTACGCGACCCTGGTCCACCACAGCGAGCAGGTCACCCAAAAGGCACTCACTGTCGCCGCCAAGGTCCCGCACCTCGAACCGGACTTGGATTTTATCGCGGAAGCCGCCATGCTGCATGATATCGGTATCCACGCCACGGTGGCCGAATCATTGGGGTGCCACGGCAGACACCCCTACCTGCTGCACGGTACGCTGGGTAGAAAGATGCTGGACGGTCTGGATTTGCCGCGACACGCCCTGGTCTGTGAAAGGCATGTCGGCATCGGTATCTCGGCCGCAGACATTGTCACACACAATTTACCGCTACCCATCCGCGACATGCGCCCGGTTTCCATCGAAGAACAAATCATCGGCTCTGCCGACAAGTTCTTCTCGAAAAACGGCAACGGCAACGGACGCGAGAAAACGGTCGGAGAAATATTGGCGGAAATCGAATCCTACGGCTCTGATAAAGTGATTCGGTTTAAATCCTGGCTGGAGCTGTTTGCTGCTTGAGGAACAGTCGTTCATTCAATTGGAAGAACTCTTCGTCCGATAGTTCACCCTCCCCTAATCCCTCCCGTCAAGGGAGGGGGATCAATGCCGTCGCCGCCTTAACCCAGATATTATTCGACCAATGGAACCTTCACGCAAAATAGCGCCCCTCCCCTCGCGGGAGGGGGTTGATCCAATTAGTTATGCCGCCCTTGATATAATTGTAAGCTCAACCTAAACAAAAAGCCCACCGGAGGCAATTCCGGCGGGCTTGCAAATTTAACTAGTAGAAAACTCGCGATTTTTTGGGGACTGTTCAGGGATTTTAGTTTTCAACCTCTGAACCCCTGAACCTTTTAGCCTTGAACCCTCCTTGCTTACCACCCCAGCTCGAGGAACTTGTCGATGGAATTGGCCGCCTCCCGCCCGGCCCCCATGGCCAGGATCACGGTGGCTGCACCGGTGACAATGTCGCCCCCGGCCCAGACCCCGCGTTTGGTGGTCTTTCCGGTTTCCGGTTCGGCAATGACATACCCCCACTGGTTCAATTGCATATCAGGCGTTTCACTGGTAAGCAGCGGGTTGGCCCCGGAACCGACCGCCACGACGCACAGGTCGCATTCGATCTCGAATTCAGACCCCTCGATGGGAACCGGGCTTCTGCGGCCGGATTCATCCGGTTCACCGAGTTCCATCTGGAGGCAGACCATGCCGGTCAGGCGCCCCTTTTCATTGCCCAGGTACTTGGTGGGATTCGTGAGCAGAAAGAGCTCGATGCCCTCTTCTTCCGCATGGTGAATTTCCGCCACGCGGGCCGGCATTTCATCACGGGAGCGACGGTAGACGATTTTGACCTCTTCCGCGCCAAGCCGCATGGCGGTCCGGGCCGCATCCATGGCGACATTCCCGGCCCCGAGGACGACCACTTTTTTACCAAGCGGAATCGGGGTGTCCACCTTCGGGAATTCATAGGCTTTCATTAAATTAGCCCGGGTCAAGTATTCGTTGGCGGACAGGATGCCCACATAGTTCTCGCCGGGAATGTTCATAAAGCGGGGCAGGCCGGCGCCCACGCCGACGTACACCGCATCGTAGCCCTGCTCGAATAGTTCGTCGATGGAAACCGTGCGGCCGACAACCGCGTTGCATTCCACCTTGACGCCCAGCCGCTCCAGAAAATTGACTTCCTGGGCGACGATCGCTTTGGGCAGACGGAATTCCGGAATGCCGTATACCAAGACCCCGCCGGGCTTGTGGAACGCTTCCAGAATAGTGACGTCATGCCCCTTTACAATAAGGTCGCCCGCCACGGTAAGCCCGGAAGGCCCGGAGCCGACAACGGCCACTTTCTTTCCGGTGGACGGCTGAACCGGCGGCAGTTCACCGGTCCCATTCTCCCGCTCCCAGTCTGCGCAAAAGCGCTCCAGGTTGCCAACGGCCACCGGCTCGCCCTTCTTGCCGACAATGCACAACCCTTCGCACTGAATCTCCTGGGGGCAAACCCGACCGCAAACCGCCGGAAGGGCATTCTTGCCCCAGAGGTCCCGGATGGCCCCGGTAAAATCACCTTCGGTAATCAAATTGATAAAACCCGGGATATCCACCTCCACCGGACAGCCGGCCACGCAGCCCGGCTTACGGCATTGCAAACAACGCGCCGCCTCTTCCTGGGCCATTTTAACCGTATAACCGGTGGGTACTTCCAGAAAGTTGCGCGCCCTGACCTGGGGCTCCTGTTCGGGCATTGCCACCCGCGGGACCGCATTCTTTTTCGCCATTTTCTCCTCCGTAAAAATATAACTGCAAATACCTTTTCTTTCTTTTCATAAACCGAAATTTCGCTATGGTGTCCTCCCAGAAGCGGTAGGTTTTGGTTCGGAGCAAGGCTTGAGCACTTTTGAGACCGCAGGCATAGCAGACGCTATGTCGAGGATCTCAAAAGGGCGAAAACGCCGCTCCGGGCCAAAAGATACCGTCTCTGGGTGGACGCTACTGGGCATCCCGGATCGTACAGTAATCCTCATGACACCGGCGCTCCTCTGCGAGGTAGGCCTGCAACCTGAGCATCAATTCGTCATAATCCACTTTATGGCCGTCAAACTCGGGGCCGTCCACACACGCAAATTTGGTTTCACCACCCACGGTCACCCGGCAGCCCCCGCACATACCGGTGCCGTCAACCATAATCGGATTGAGACTGACCATGGTCGGCACGTCGTATTTTTTTGTAATGCCGCTCAAGGCCTTCATCATGGGCACCGGCCCGATCCCCACGACCAGCTTAACATCCCCGGCTTCGATGACCGCCTGCATGACCTCGGTCACGAAACCATGGTGGCCGTAAGAACCATCGTCGGTGCACACTCTCAGATCGTGCGAAGCCGCGTCCATCTCTTTTTCAAGGATCAGCAGGTCCTTATTACGGGCTCCGATAATACATGTCACGTCGTTGCCGGCCTCTTTCAAGGCACGCGTAATCGGGTGCAAAACCGCAACCCCGGTTCCACCGCCCACACAGACGACCTTGCCGACTTTTTCAATATGGGTGGCTTTCCCGAGCGGGCCGATCACATCCTGGTAGATATCGCCCACGGTCAGATCCTTGAAAATGGCCGTAGATTTCCCAACAACCATGTAGATGATTGTAATCGTACCTTTTTCCGTGTCCGTGTCGGCCATGGTCAGCGGAATCCGCTCGCCTTCTTCATTGGCCTTCAGGATTACGAATTGGCCGGGTTTGGCTTTTTGGGCAATCAGGGGGGCTTCAATTTCGTTGAGTATTACCGTCCCTTCTGCCATCTCTTCGCGACGAACAATTTTGAACATTGCTAACCTCCGGGCGTACATCGCCATGTATGATTTAATTGAAGCCGTTGCAAAAAAGAATAGATACCTTCTGTGGCCGGGGCGAGCAGCGATCCAAGCGGGGTGCGGGCATTTTGAAAATGATCTCTCGCTGAGCGGGTATTACCGGTATTTTACAATGGCCTCCAAAATTGGTTCTCACTACATAGTCACATTAAAAGATGCAAAAAAGCATATACCCAATTTAAATGCAACCCTATTTTGGCGTGCCGCCGCAACCCATAGGTTGTATTGCGCGCACTTTTAAGGCGTGGGCTATTGAAGAGAAGGCCGGCGTGTGTTAAACCGCCAGCGGCATTCCGGGTTCTCCGGTTGCAGACGCAACAAGGAAAAGATGATGAAGCTATTTGACAGCCACTGCCATCTCGATGATCGAACTTTTGAAAAAGACTGGTCTGCGGTGCTTGAACGCATGGCCGCCAATGATGTAGCGGCTGCGCTGATAGCCGGCATCAATGCGGATCGATCTGCCAAAGGCTTGGCCCTGGCGGAAGGGCACCCCGGGCTGTACGCGGCGGTAGGCATCCACCCGCATGACGCCAGCAGCTGCAACACAAAAGTCTTAAGCACCCTGCAAAACCTGGCAGCCAACCCCAACGTTCGGGCGTGGGGTGAAATCGGCCTTGATTTCAACAGGATGTATTCCCCGCAGGATATCCAGGAAAAATGGTTTCTCCAGCAGCTCGCAATCGCAGACGAACTCGGACTGCCGCTTATTTTCCATGAACGCGACAGCCAAGGGCGCCTGTTGGAATTATTGGACCAACATCCCCATTCCCGCCGGACCGGGGTGGTGCATTGTTTCAGCGGTACCAATGCGGAACTTGAACGTTACCTGGAAAAGGGTTTTTACATCGGAATTACCGGCATCCTTACCATCCAGCAACGGGGGCGCCTGCTCCGCAGCCAAGTCGCCATGGTTCCGCCGGAACGCCTCCTGATCGAAACCGATGCACCCTACTTGACCCCGGCTCCCCAGAAAAACCGCCACCGCCGCAATGAGCCCGCCTTTGTCAAATCGGTTTTACTTAAGCTGGCGGACGTAACCCGGACGGATGTCGACACACTGGCGGACACCATCTGGGACAATACCTGTCGCCTGTTTGGCATCTCCGCGTAGGCATTGTGTTTTATTTTTCTTTTGTTACCAGACAATTAGATATACCTTCGCGCATACCGGTCAAGCTCGTTTAGATAGTGTTGTCGGAGATCTTTACCAATAAAGGCCGCCCTAAATGCATTTTGGGATAAGCGCTGAAGGTCTTGATGCGTCAGGCCAAAAGCTTTGCAAATCGCTAAAAAATTCTCATTGATGTAGCCTCCGAAGTAGGCCGGATCGTCCGAGTTGATGGTCACGCACAGGTCACTATCGATCAGTGCCTTCACATTATGACGGGCCAACGATTCAAACACTTTCAATTTTACATTCGACAGCGGACAGACGGTCAACGGCACCTGCTTTCTTCTTAGATCCCGGACCAGGGCCTCATCTTCCAGGCAACGGACACCGTGGTCAGTGCGCGCCACTTTCAGCAAGGCCAACGCCTGCCGGATATAATCGGGCGGCCCCTCCTCACCGGCGTGCGCCACAGTCAGAAACCCGCCTTCACGCGCACGGGCAAACACGTCTGTAAAAAGTTTGGGTGGATAGCCGGCTTCTGAAGAATCTAATCCAACCGCTGTAATGTGCTTCCGGTAGGGTTGGGCCTGTAAAAGGGTCTGCAACGCATCTCCCGGGCTGAGATGGCGCAGAAAGCACATGATTAGGTGGGCTGACAGTCCCAGCGTTTCACGGGCGCGGGCCAGAGCCCGACACAGGCCGGTCATCACGGTACCAAATGAGATACCGCGCGTGGTATGGGTCTGGGGATCAAAAAAAATCTCGACGTGCCGCACATTCTGGGCATGTGCCTTTTCAAGGTAAGCCCAGGCCAAGTCATCAAAATCTTTTGCCTTTCTCAGAACCCGGGCACCGGCATAATATATGTCCAGGAAAGACTGCAGATTGGTAAACTCGTAGGCCTGCCGCAGGGCCTCCACGGAATCAAAATCGAGGGGAATCCTGTTGCGGGCTGCCAAGGCAAACATCATTTCCGGTTCGAGGGTCCCCTCGACATGTACATGCAGCTCGGCTTTTGGAAGGCCCTGGATAAAGGTTTTTATGTCCAGCGCAATCATCCTCTCTTTTCCCTTGCCTGGCAGGTAGGTTTGCCCGGCCGGCGATTGGTGCTGCCGATGGCAAAGCCGACTGTTAAACCAAGCTTAATACCGGAATCTTGGCCTGGATCACCTTTTCCAGGATTTCAATTCCGGCCCCGAAGCGCCTGCCCCGGCCGGTCTCAAGCGAACGGCACCAAATGACTCTACCCCGCCGTAACCGGGATACGGTTTCCCGCAACGCCCCATCGGGCGTTATCAGTTCGATGCAGACAGTTTTTCCGGGCTCCAGGGCCTGGCCGCTCTCCACGCACACCCCCTCCTTTCCGGCGTTCACAATTCTGCCGGGGATCGGATCCGATGGCTCATCACCGACGGTCCCGGCCTCCGGGTCCATGGATATCCGGACCGGATCAAATCGGGGCCGCCGTTTTGATTGCCTGGTAAAGAAAAAAGTCATGGCGCACCTCCTCTTGTAAGGGGTCTAAAGCGCCCGTGGGTTCCAGGACCGCTCAAAGCCGGACGGATCCTGATAATAGGGTGTCCAATGATGAGTTTGGCTGATATCCGACCAGGGTGATGTACAAGCTAGTTGTCAATTGGGTATGAGAAACAGGCGGCGGGTGTGGCGCAGCGTATGCCGAGTAGGGATCAATCCGCGGTGTGAATTCGGTTGCGGTGTCTCCGGGATCCGATACAGGCACTTATGTTTATAAAATAGATTGAATTCGGCGCAATGTCAACTTAAGCCGTCGAGCACCTGGCGTATGATCCGGGCCATTTTCCTTTTCATAATCGGTTTCATGACAAACGCCCGAATACCAAGAGCCTTGGCTTTGGCCTCATCGATCATCACGCTGAATCCGGTGCACAGGATAATCGGAATGTCCGGTCGAATGTCCATAAGGGCCTGCGTCAGGTCGATACCGGTCAAATGGGGCATGGTCATGTCTGTAATGACCAGGTCATAGGATTCCGGTTTAGAGCGAAAGAGGGCCAGGGCCTCCAGACTCGATGTACGCGCGTGCACGTTGTAGCCAAGCTTGATCAGCACTTTGCGGGCCAGCTTGATCACCTGTTCCTCGTCATCCACCAGCAGGATATTTTCATACCCCCCGGGAATATCGTCACCAGCGGTATCTGAATTGAGGGGCAATTCAGGCAAATCGATCCGGGGCAGATAAACCGTGAAGGTAGTTCCGCATTCGGGCGCAGTATCCACCTTGATAAAACCGCCGTGACTTTTAATGATGCCGTGCGTAATGGAAAGCCCCAGTCCGGTACCCTTACCTTTCTGCCGGGTGGTGTAGTAAGGCTCGAAGATGCGCTCCACCACTTCGGCCGGCATCCCCTGACCGGAATCCTGAACTGTTAATACAAAAAAGTTGCCGGGCTCGACGCTATAACCGCTGGGGATGTCCGCGGCACTCAAGGTGGCCTCGCTCAGTTCGATCTTCAAGACACCGCCGGTGTTTTCCATGGCATGGAACGCATTGGTCACAAGATTCATGATGACCTGGTGCAGGCGGTTTTCGGCCCCGTTGACACTACCGTGCCCTATCGCATATTGGGTCTCGATTTGGATGGTTGCGGGTATGGTGGCCCGGGCCAGTTTCAATGCATCGGAAAGAATCGGCACAAGGGCCACTGGCTTGAATTCCTCCACATACTGGCGGCTGAAGGACAGGATCTGTTCGACTAGATTCTTCGCCCGTTCAGCAGAGTCCAGAACTTCCTGCATGCATTGTCGGGCCGGTGGGTTCTTGCCAACTTCGTCCAGGGCCATTTCGGAAAAGCCCAGGATGGGATAGAGAATATTATTAAAATCGTGTGCAATGCCCCCCGCCAGGGTCCCCAGCGACTCCATCTTTTGGGACTGGACCAGTTGCAGTTCCATGGCATGCCGCTCTTTTTCCAGCTCTTTTAACGGGGTAATGTCGGTGCCGATCTGCAGCCGCACCAGGTCACCGCCCGGCCAACGGATGGCCCGGTCGTAGTTGATATACCATCGGCCGGTGATATCGTTCTTGCCTTCCCAGGTGACGACCCCGGCCGGCTCACCATCCGGTCCCACAATTCGGTCATTGGTACAGTTTGCGCACGGCGTGTCGTTGCACGTAAACGCTTTCCAACAGGTTTTTCCGGTCAGGTCGGCTCCGAAAGCGTCCTGCATGTATTTATTCATAAATAATATCTTGTAAGTGTTCAAATCCGCCACGTACACATGGGCCGCAATACTGTCCAGCACGGTGATGAATCTTTCCTGTGATTCTTTGAGTTCCAGGCCGACCTTCTTTTTTTCAGTCTGCTCGGAACGCAAGTTTTCTGCCATGCGGTTGAAGGCAGCGGTCAATACGCCCACTTCGTCTCGAGACGTCACCTTGATTTTATAGCCCAGGTTGCCCCTGGATATTTCGTGGGTGCCTTCCACCAAACGCTGAATCGGTACAGTCAGCAGGTTGGACAAAATAATAGCCAGAAAAATTGAAGCCAGGACCATGAAAAACGTAATGGCAACAATCCGACGGGTATTCACCGCGATCTGCTCGTCGATGATTTTAAGGGGGATCTCGGTAATCAAGAGGTAGACCACGTCTCCCAGCGCTATGATCGGACTGACATACTCTAGAACCGACTGCCGATCGACAACTCGCTCCCTGCTTTTCAATTCCTTGGCGGCAATTATCGATCGATAAAACGCATCTACAACTTCGACGGTTCGTTGATCCGTCTTGGTCGTCACCCACACGACACCCTGGGTGTCGATCAAGGTGACGGCGCCCAGGTTTCCCATTGTCACAATTTCGTGGGCGTTGTTTAAAACCGCCCTGAAATCCGACTTGAATATATTGGCGGTAGTCAGCTGGGAAAATGTCCGCGTAACAGCGAGGCCCTGGCGCGCCAACTGGTCATACAGGGTATGGCGCATCTGCAGATAGGTTGAAACCGTAATGGTGGCGATTAGGGCCATCCCCAACAGCAGGAAAGCGGCCGTTAATTTGATTCGGATGCTGGCGTTTTTAGGAAGCATGGCCGGTATTGCTTGGCCCGTGTGCCGTCGCCGGGCCGATTGCTTGGAGCAGACATCACGTCATGGGGTGCCGATGGCGCCCGGGTGTGAAATTGCCGGTCTATTGAGGGATACCTGACAGTTACGAAACAATATGCCCGCCCAGGGCTGCACGGCTTGAATTTATCCAGGAGTCTATTGCAGACGAATGCGCCGTCAAAGGTCGGCCGGGGCTTTAAAAAATCAACCCTAATATGGGTAGGGGGCAGTGTCAAACCAATATTATATGCGGCCAAGCCTTGACATACGCCCCAACATGTATATTACTTTTTTAGATAATTTACTTTTAGTAATGTAAGCGAGCGCCTGCATTAGGCGCCCTAAATCTTAAATCAGGAGGAATTTCAAATGGGTAAAACAATTGGAATAGATCTGGGAACCACCAATTCATGTATCGCGGTGATGGAGGGTGGCGAAGCCAAGGTTATCACCAATCCCGAGGGCGGCCGCACGACGCCCTCGATTTTTGCGGTTTCCGACAGCGGCGAAAGACTGGTCGGCCAGATTGCCAAGCGCCAGGCGGTAACCAACCCCGCCAACACGGTATTCGGTATAAAGCGTTTGATCGGCCGCAAGTATGACGCGGCCGAAGTCCGGCAGGATGCGCTTTCCCTGCCATATAGAATCGAAAAGCTGGGTAACGGCGACGCCGGGGTAAACTTGAAAGGCAAGGTCCACAGTCCGGCGGAAATATCGGCCCAGATTCTGGGGGCGGTTAAAAAAGCAGCTGAAGCGTATCTGGGCGAACCGGTGACGGAAGCCGTCATCACGGTACCGGCTTATTTTTCGGACAGTCAGCGTCAGGCCACCAAAGATGCTGGTCGCATTGCCGGCCTGAACGTCCAGCGAATCATCAATGAGCCGACCGCTGCGTCGTTGGCATATGGTCTGGACAAGCAGAAAGAGGAAAAAATTGCCGTCTTTGATCTGGGCGGCGGCACGTTCGATATATCCATCCTGGATATCGGGGACGGTGTGTTTGAGGTAAAGGCTACCCATGGTGACACACACCTGGGCGGTGAGGATTTCGACATGCGCCTGATCGATTACCTGGCGGATGAGTTCAAAAAGGATCAGGGCATCGATTTAAAGATGGATACCATGGCCTTGCAGAGGCTCAAGGAAGCTGCCGAGAAGGCCAAGATGGAGCTGTCCACATCCATGGAGACAGATGTGAACCTGCCGTTTATCACCGCGGATGCCAGCGGCCCCAAGCATCTGAATATCAAGCTCACCCGCGCGCGCCTCGAGGCTCTGGTACAAGATCTGCTGGACCGACTGGACGGACCCTGCCTTACGGCTTTGAAAGATTCGGGATACAGCATTGGTGAAATCGACGAGGTCATCCTGGTCGGCGGTATGACGCGGATGCCGGCCGTGCAGGATCGGGTGCGGAAGATATTTAACCGGGCTCCCAGCAAGGGCGTCAATCCGGATGAAGTGGTCGCCATGGGAGCGGCCATTCAAGGCGCCGTCCTCCAGGGCGACGTGAACGATGTTCTGCTGCTGGATGTCACGCCCCTGTCACTCGGCATCGAAACCCTCGGAGGCGTTATGACCCGGTTGATCGATAAGAACACCACCATCCCGGCAAACAAGAGTGAAGTTTTCTCGACGGCCCAGGACAATCAGCCGGCGGTCTCGGTGCACGTGCTCCAGGGCGAAAGAGAGATGGTCGGCGACAACAAGACCTTGGGTCGGTTTGAACTGACCGGGATTACCCCGGCCCCCCGCGGGGTGCCCCAGATCGAGGTCACGTTCGATATCGATGCCAATGGTATCGTAAATGTATCGGCCCGGGACCAGGCCACCGGCCAGGCCCAATCCATCCAGATCACCGCGTCCAGCGGCTTGAGCAGGGAGGAGATTGACCGCCTGGTGAACGAAGCGAAAACCTATGCGGATGAAGATCGGCGCAAGCGAACGCTGATCGATGCCCGCAACGAGGCCGACGGCCTGGTCTATGCCACCGAGAAGACTCTGGCCGATTTCGGCGACCGCATCGATCCGGATAGCCGGCAACGCGCTGAAACAGCCATTGCCCAGCTAAAGCAGGCCATGGCGGGCGACGACCCCGGGCAAATCAAAGCCTTGGCCGGAGAACTCTCCGCGATCAACCAGAACCTGGCCCAGGCTTCCGCCGGCCAGCAGGCCGGTCCGGTACCGGGTGGGGGTCCGGCCACCGGCGGTCGGCCGGGAAGCAATGCGGATGAAGATATCATCGATGCGGAATATCAGGATGTGGCCTAGCCAACAACAGTCCGGGTGTTTTTGAAACACCCGGACTTCAATATAAATCGAAATACCTTTTACAGCCCCCTCCCCTACCCCCTCCCGCCAGGAGAGGGGTACTCGATACAGCGACATAGACTAATATCGGATAGTGAAACCCCGCGGGGCCGCAGTGCTATTCTCCCCTCCCTTGAAGGGAGGGGCCGAAGGAGGGTGAAGTCACATAATAAGATTACCTGACCTTAGAAATCAGGGACAGCCTTCAGTTCTATTTCTCCATCAATTTGGTAATTGCCTGCTCTAAACCATCCAGGGAAAGGGGATACATGGGGAATATCTGGCTAATGGCGTTGATGGTGTGGGTGTAGCTCCACATCCGGGTGGGCACCGGATTGAGCCAGACATTGTGGGGAAAAGTTTCCGCGAGGGTTTTAAGCTGTTCGATGCTGGGTTTACCGCTGCGCTCCTGCACGTAAATGCTGCCGTCGCTAGCCATCAACTCGTAGGGCGCCATGCTGGCATCACCCACGAAAATCAACCGGGTTTCAGGATCATAGCGGGTAAATTCTGTCACCCGTACCGGCTTCTTGATACGGGTCGGATCTTTCCAAAGGGCGTCGTACACCGTGTTGTGAAAAAAGAACGTCTTTACATCCTTGAACTGGGCACGGGCATAGTCGAAAAGGGTCTGGACAACGGGGATGTATTGATCCATTGACCAGCCGCCGTTGTCGATGGCCAGGATCACTTTGAGCCGATCTTTGAGGCTGCGGGAAAAGACAATCTCGATCTCCCCGCCATTTTTCATGGTGCGATAGATGGTTTCATCTACGTCGACCTGGTCCTGGGGACCACTGGGAATCAAGTTGCGCAGCCGTTTTAAAGCCTCACCGATCATAGCCTGGGTCAGCGGCCCCTGCTGGGAATAGTCTTTGTACCGGCGTTCCATGGCTACTTTGACAGCCGATTTATTACGCGAGACGCCCCCTACCCGCATGCCTCCGGGATGGTAGCCGGAATGCCCCACAGGCGAGGTCCCGCCGGTGCCGATCCATTTGCTGCCACCGTCATGGCGGCCCTCCTGGTCTTTCAGGCGCTCTTTGAAATACTCGATGAGTTCTTCGGGGGAAAGTTTGTTCAATTCGGATTCATCGATCCCCATGGCGTCCGCCAGGGTTTTGGGATCTCGCAGCCACTCTTCCAGCATCGCGCTGGCGATATCGTCCAGAAGCGCCTCATCCGGTTCGGGCAGATCGGCCCCCTGGAAATGATGTGCGAACACCTGGTCATACAGGTCGAAATAGCGCTCGCTCTTCACCAGGATGGTCCGGGAAGCCGTGTAGAAATCATTCAGGGTACGAACGAGACCGCTCTTCAGGGCCCGGTGCAGGGTTAGAAAAGAAGTGGGACTGACCGGAACCCCCTGGTCTTTTAACGTATAGAAGAAATCTATGAACATAAGTAGTTAAACCAAATTTGAGCAATTGGCGATTAGCCTTTAGCTGATTGCTTTCAACCTTTGAGCATTTGTCATCCAGGGCCGTTATCTATGGTATCGTTTGCATAAGATCCACAGGACGATCAATACATGTTGCCAACGGCTAATTGCCAATAGCGAATCGCTGAATCTAAACTAAAACAACCGTCGTCTACTGGTCTGCTGGGAAGCCCGCTCGTAATCCTGACTCTTTTTGAACAGAACCCCCAGGTAAGGGACTTCACCCTTGGCCAATCTACTGGGTTTAAAATCCGGGTCCGCCTGCAAAGCCCGCAGCCAGTTGAGCAGTTCCCGGGTAGCCGGCCGCTTCTCGACGGCATCGAGCTCCCGCAGACCGTAAAACGTGCTGATCGTGTTGTCCAAGAGTTCCTTGTCGATATCCGAGAAGTGCACCTTGACGATCTTGCGCATCATTTTGGGATCGGGGAAGGCAATGTGGTGGAAATTACAGCGGCCCAGGAACGGATCGGAAAGATCTTTCTTGGCATTGGACGTAATGATAAATACCGGGCGGTGTTTGGCCGGCACGGTTCGGTCTATCTCGATGATATCGAATTCCATTTGATCCAGGACATCCAGCATGTCGTCCTGGAAATCGGTATCGGCTTTGTCGATTTCGTCAATCAACAGAACCGTCCGCTCCGCGGCGGTAAAGGCCTGGCCGATCTTGCCCATCTTGATGTAGTCCTCTATATTGCTCACATCCCGCGCGGAGTCTCCGAAGCGGCTGTCGTTGAGCCGGGTCAGGGTGTCATACTGGTAGAGGGCCTCTACCAGTTTCATGCTCGACTTTACATTCAAAATGATCAAGGGCATACCCAGGCTTTCGGCAATGGCATGGGCCAACATGGTTTTGCCGGTACCCGGTTCGCCTTTGAGCAACAGCGGCATCTCAAGGACCATCGATATGTTGACGATTCCAGCCAGTTCTTCATCCAGCACGTAGCGGGTGGACCCGGTAAAATTCCCATTTGTAGATTCTACAGCCATGATTCTCCTTTTAATTAACCATCATTCTCTCTGATCAGCCGAGACAGGTCCCGTGTCATTTCCAATACTTTCAAAGCATTCTCCCGGCTCTGCGATCCCACGCCGCAGCTGGGGGTGATCAGTGTTTGGGCGCGCACCTTTGCAGCGGGAATTCCCAGACTCGCGACCTGCGCCAACTGGCCCTCCCATTTGGCCTGGAGGGCTGCCGCCGATTCCTTTCCAATATCTTCTGCATGCAGCGTGGGCACGATGCCCCAGGCAAGAATCCCGCCGGCATCCAGAAAATTCCGCAACTGCCCCGGATACAGAATAAAACGGTCAAAATAAGCATAGGCATCAAAATTGATGATCTCCAGGGAGGAGTCCAGCAACATGGACCAATCCGTGTTGGCGCACACGTGAACACCTGCCAGGCCGCCTTCCGCGTGAATTGCCCCCGCAATTTCTTCCAGGCAGGCCACGACTTCCTCCCGGGTAATGCTGATAAACTCCGAGGACCCGAACCCGGCCAGGGCCGGCTCATCCATGAATATAATGACCGGCTTGCCGAATTTTGCCAGCACCCGGGTCTGCCAGCGAGCTTTCAGGGCCAGCAGTTTCACGGCGGCATCCCGCAATTGGTCGTGGTAAAAAATCGCTTGATCGTGCTGGTCCTTTACACCGGTAGCAAAGGTAATCGGCCCGGTTACCTGGCCTTTCACCGCGTAAAAATCGGCAGCGGCCGATTCCAGCCCGGAACAAAGAGTGCCAAACCCGGCGGCCGTTTCTTCCGTGAGGGCAAAAACCGATTCATCCAATGTATCCGGTGCTTCCATGCAGGCCAGGTAGGCTTCATAGAAAGCCACCAGTTCGGCCTCGAAATCTTCACTCTCCGTATCGACAAAGGCTCGCTCACCGGAATGGGTCAAGCCGGGCAACCCGGGCAGGAATTGAGGCACCATACCTTCCTGCCGAAATGCCGGTAATTGAACCCAGGGCGGAATTTCCGGGGTGTGATCCATGACGAGCCGGTGGGCTTCCTGATGATCCTTTACCGGCATGCTGCCGATCAAGGTCGGGCGGCACTCAGGTATGAAACGGCTCATGTTTGTCCTTTTTTGATCTGTTTTGGGGGAGATTGGGTAAATTAATACACCCGGAGGCCTTTTTCAAGGTGCAGACGCAATTCGTTCGCCTGGTTCAATTCTAAAAATGACAGATGGCCGGGAAGGCCCGGCCATCAGTGAATAATAACTGGTCAATCTCGGAGTATTGAGGTTATCTCAAAAATGTCTTCATGTCGGGCGTAGCCCTTGGCGAAGCCTGACTGGCCCAATCTCTGCGTTGGGCGCTCGGCTCCTACCCTCGAAATACTTGCGTATTCGCTCGGATTGAGAACCTCGCGGCCGCCGCACCTTGAACCAAAATTCTAATTTTGAGATAATTTCTGGTTTACTCGGTTTCTGCCACTTCACTGTCACGCATCTGGTTCCATTTCACCCACTCGTTCAGGTCCGCCTTGATATCAAACCGGAAAGGCTTGGCAGCGGTACCGTCCGGATTGATGTTGATCTGTTGGAGGGATTTAACGATATACACCCATTCCTCCATGGATATCGGGTGCGGGCCCTTGATGGGTACCGGCTTGGTAAATATCGGCGGCGCCGTTTTGGCAGCATCCTCCTTGGCCGTCTTCTTGCGTACTTCTACCTCTCCGCCATAGACTTTCAAAACCGCCGAGTTGTCTTCATTCACATTCATCCGAAAGGTGGTACCCCGCACGCCGGCTACCGCGGTCTGGGTCGCAATGTTAAACCCGCCCCGCTTCTTGCCGAACAACTTGGCCACCCGGGCCCAAGTCTTGCCCACTACCATGGAAACGCGAATATCGCGAGTCTGGTCTTCGGGGGAACCGGCCATGGAAACCAGCCTGAAAGTGGTCCGTTCATCAAAGCGCAGATAACTGCCATCCGGCAGTTTCAATTCCAGGCGGGCACCGGTACCGGTTGTTACCAGGTCCCCGGCGGCAAGCATCACACCGGATTTCAACGTATCCCGTTTTTTGGTCGCGACCCGGAGAACCTTGGCTTTCCCGGTCAGGGCGGTAATCACCGCCGTACCTGTGCCCACATCTACCTTGACGGTCCCCGCGACCACTGGAAACACCAGAAACGCAAGGCATAAACACAGGGTTGTGAGCACACCGAATTTTCCGAATTTCCTCATATCAGCCTCATAATTGTACCCGGTTTTCAGGTTTTGAGATGACGATTAATATTTGGCCAACTGAGATTTCAGGGTCCGGATACTCAGCAACGCATCCGCCCCGGGAATGCTGCCGGCGGCATCGAATTCACCGGCACCCGCATCCTTGGCGTTCATGATCCCCCTGGTCGTACAAACCATAACGGCATTAAAATAGGGCAGATCGTTTCTCAAATCCGGAAACGGTGATTGATTACCGATAAACATGGTCGCCAAACCTGTGTCGCCGGTGATCTTAATCAAGATGTCCTCGACGATCATGGCGAACTCCGCCCGCGTAGTGGGTTTGTCCGGTTTAAAGGTATGATCCGGAAAAGGCTGCATACCCTTGATCCCGATGGCGATAACCGCATCGATATCGGCTTTGAGGACATGGTCTTCAATGTCCGTGGCCGGCGGCGCCTTTACATACTCGCCGGCCTTGAAGGTCTTCCCCGGCGCTTTATAAGACGTGTCGAAAGTCCGTTTGGTTTTACGCTTGTAGAGGTCGTCGATCTGCAGTTCGTGAATGAACAGCGCGGCCAGGTCGGCCCGGGTGATACTGTCCTGAATAGCGATCTGCTTGCCGATGGTAGACCCGGGCATGGCCCGTTCGATCTTCTGCATTAAAGCGTATTCTCTATCCGCCTCTTCAACCAGGCCCTTGTCGAGGTCGAGCACCTTGGTGAATTCGCGGGAAGCTTTTCTGAACTCAAACTTGGATTTATAAGCCAGTCCCATGTAATAGTAGGCCTCCGGCTGATCAGGTAGTTTACCGGTGGCCTTTCTATAATTGCTCCGCACTTCGTCAAACCAGTCCCGGTCGACCTGCTCCTTGCCCATCAGGAAAATACGCATATAGCCGACATTGACATCCACTTTCTGCTGATCGCCCTTGGCATAACTGGCGGCCTTTTTCATCTGTTTCAAGCCGGCTTCATAGTCCCCCTTGTAACTGAATCCAAGGCCGAGGCCGAGATAGGCCGGCGCGTATTTGGGATCGAGTGCTTTGGCACGTTCAAATTCTCTGATGGCGCCGTCGTAGTTGCCGGCCTTAAGCAGTTTGTTGCCGCTCATCACATGATGCTCGGGGGTATCCATGGTCGCCTGCTGCTTGGCTGCTTTCTGAGTGCAGGCAAAGGTAAAAAACATCATCAATATCAGTAGACTGACTGTCACATTGCGAAAAGACATGGTTCCTCCTTGAGGCGTATCGGTAGCATACGCGACATACCCTGGTAAGTTAGTCGACAACGATCATAACACGGCATTTTTCCAGAAAGGAAAGATCTGCCGCTGAGTTCCGCAGCCGGACCGCATCCGTGTTGCTGATGACGATATCACATTGTCCCGGTCCATCGACCCGCAGGCCTTTCACCACCAGCGGATTCGCGGTGACCCGCTGATTCTGTTTGGCAGCCCCTACATCCTTGGCATACCCACTCATGCCCTGCTGGACGGCAAACTCGCGGCTGACAAATGCGGACCCGTAAACCTCCTGACCGGATTCGTCGAGAATCTTGGGAGCCATGGCCGGGCGCACACCGAGCCCGCGGGCATCTACCACCAATCCGGTCAGCACCGCCGAAGAAGGTGCTGCCTCACCAGGCGCCGCCCCGGGAGATTCCATGGGGGCGTCCATGATCGTGTCGGGCAGCAGTACCTGTGAAAAACCACCGTACATGCTGATCTCCATAATCACCTCAACCGTCCCGTCGGACATGTATTCGACATTCACCTCACGGGCACCGCGAACCATACCCTCCACCTGGGACCGGATGGTATCGCTTTGCACGGCAAAATCCTTGACCACGGTGTTCGAATCAACCCGGATCCCGTTGACGGTTTCCAGGATATTCCTGAGAGCGACGATTTTAGCAGCCCGGATGGCCATGGGCCGTGCATTGGGTTTGCCGTAAAACTTTTCCGGGGGCGCACCGATGCCTTTGCCCTGAATGACGCCTTTGGTCCAGTTGATGGAACCTTCCCCGACGTTCTGGACATAGCTGTCGGCCAGTGCACTGGTGCCAAACCCGGTAATCCCCAGCAGCAAACTCAAAACAACCGTTAACATCACACCTGATTTCTTCATGACGCCTCCATTGATTGTGTCTATAAAGAGTATTTTTTAAGGTAATATTTGGCGGCCTTGTTTGATGGGTTGATTTTAAGGGTTTTTTGCCACCAACCCAGCGCCTCTTTTTTACTCCCGCGATTCAATGCCGCCAGGGCGGCATCGTTGTATGCTTTGGCCAAATTGAAGATCGCGTCCGTATTGCGCGGATTTAGCGCCAGCGACTTGCGCCACCACTTCACAGCCGTCTGAAAGTCACCCCGGTTGAAAAAGATCCAGCCAATCTCATTCATGGCCCGGGTATGGGTCGGCTTGATGACGATGGCCTTTTTGTATTCCAAAAGGGCATTCGCGACCATATCGAGGTCGTGAAAGGCTTTGCCCAGACGATAATGGGTCTCGGATTCACCCGAATCGGCATCCCGGGCTTTTTTCAAGTATTCAATCGCTTTGGCCGGGTTATGCCTGAAATTGTAAATGGTGCCAATGAAATAGTAAGCGTCTGCATTGGCCGGGTCAATGTCTATGATGGCGCTGAACCAGTCAAACGCCTTATTGGTATCGCCCTGCTGCAGGGCCAGAATCCCCAGCCAGAGCATGGCAAATGTGTTCTTTCGATCGATGCGCAGCGCCTGCGAGAATTTCACCGCTGCACTTTGATAGTGGCCCTTTTTTGCATAAAGCAGCCCGAGTTGGTTGAGTGCGAACTCATTGTTCGGATCAAGCTGCAGAGCCCTTTCGAATTGCTGGACAGCCTTTTCAATCTTGCCCCGGTAATGAGAATCGGAGCCTTGAAATATCAGGCTGTTGACATCAGCTGCACTTACCGCCGATACCCCCTGGAGGCAGCCAACAAGTAAGTATGCAAAGGTTGCCACCACCAAAACTGTAAATCCCGAATACCGGTCCAAGCCGCTCATGCGATCCCCCTTGCGATGGCATCGACAATCTTGGCTCTGAAGCCCGCCTGATGAAGCAGGGCTTCTTCACCGGGATTCGAGATGAATCCAGCTTCCAACAGTATGGCGGGCATTTTAGCTTTTCGCAAGACAAAAAAATTGGCTGAATGGATACCCCGGCTCTTGATGGGAAGTTCGGTCTTGAAGCGATCCTGAAAACCAACCGCGAATTTTCCGCTCTCCTGCCAATTAAGTTTCTGGCCGAAAGTCGTCAGAATTTGCTCAATATCAATATATCCCTGTTTTCGTTGTCTTTTTTCATCATAACTCAAAGCAGAATTTTCCAGAGCGGCCACCCGGGCGGCTTCCTTGCTTGAGGCCTTGGCGGAACAATAGTAGGTCTCGGAACCGTGTGCCCGCCTGTTTTTATTAGCATTTATATGAATACTGATGAAAAGATCCGCCCGATACTGGTTCGCTATGACGGTCCGTTCACTCAAAGGCACATAGTAATCGCCCGTGCGAGTCAAAAAAGATCTGACCCGTCCCTGCCGTTCAAGCGTCTGGTGCAGACGCCTTGCCAGGTCGAGGGTGACGCTCTTTTCTTGCAAGCCATTCAGGCCGACGGCACCCGAGTCGAAGCCACCGTGCCCCGCATCGATGACCACCCGGTTTACCCGGTATCCCAAGCCGGCATCCGCATTGAGTTTTTGGGCCATGGCCTGTGCTTCCCGGCGTGCTGACTGTTCCTCCCGGGCATCGACTTTGGTCTTGCGTCGCGGGCCGGCCAGGGGTTTTTGGGTCATGATATCGATCATCATGCGCGAATAGGTATCCCCGGGATTGAGCCGGACAGCCTGCCGGAAGGCACCCACCGCTTCGGCACTGCGGCCCAACTCCCGCAGGGCCCGGCCCAGCAGACCATAGGCCCAATCACTTGTGGGGTCCAGCTTGATGGCCCGGGCCAACACTGCCACCGCCCGGTGGTAATCTTGCTTCTGGATGAGTTCCTGCCCCTTGAGGGCATATTCAAAGGCACTGCCGGCCGGCAATACGGTCGGCGCCAGCAATAGTCCGGAAAGGCCCATGGCGCCCTGGCTCATCATTTTTAAAAAATCCCTGCGATCCATATTCTTAGGCTACCTTCAACGGGTTGCGCCATATTTCCCAACTGCTGAGAACTGAGATTTTTACTTTTAAACCCGGCAGGGGGATGATAATCTGGCAAATCGAGTTTCCAAGTTTAGCATAAGTAAAAAAAATCCAACCCGAATTCCCCTGAAGAGGGTGGCTGAAATTGAAAAAAAGATATAATAACGGTATCTTAAATATTTGTTTGATTGTATTTTGCTTTTGCGGGCTTTGGGCCCTTTCGGCTTGCACCACCGGGCGGTATGTCTCCCCACAACACAAAAACGGCATGGCCTTACTGGCCCAGCAGCAGCCGGAAAAAGCGGCGGCCCAGTTTTCAGAAGGAATTGGGGTGGCCACGCAAGCGGGTAATCGCGCCGCGGCGGCGGAACTGACGGCCATTCTCGGCTGGACGCAGGCTGAAATGCTGAATTTTCACGAAGCCGAAGCGCTGCTGACCCGGGCCATCCGCATGGTTCAGGAGCAAGGCGGTGACCCGGCCGTGATGTATGGCCGCCTGGCCGTGGTCCGAGCCAAAAGCAGCCAGGTGGAAAAGGGGCTGGCCGCCGCCGCCAAAGCCCTGGAACTGACGGCCGCCCGCTGGCGGTCAAAATCCAAATTGAACGCAACGGATGAGATCATCGGCTATGCTGTCCACAATGCCGGCATGCCGCCGGATGAAGATATGATCCGGGCGGCCATCATGGCCCAGGCTGCCCGGGCCATTTTGTATTTTAACGCCAATGACTTGGAGCAGGCCGCTCGGTGGGGCGAGCGGACGGTTGATCACTGCAATGCACTGACCTTCATTATGAAAATGGCTCCAGCTGAAGACCGGCTCACATTTTACCAGGGCAAAGGCGTAGCCGCCGGCGTGGCCAGCCGGGCCTATGCATTGCTGGAGGATCCGAAGCGCTCCGCGGAATTGCTCCAGGCCGGGAAGGACGCTTTCGACCAGATCGGGATCACGGTCAAGGACGATGATCTGCTGGCGGCCTATATTGCCTCCGGCCGTTATGACCGGCATGCTCGGAAACAGGATCATGGGGATCTCCGTTTTTCCGAGGGATACAACCAGGCCATGACCCTGTGGGAAACAGGTCGCCTTGAAGAGGCCCGCACGGCCTTTGAAACCGTCATCGACCGGGCCGCAAAAGAAGCCCGCACCATGGAATTGGCCCGGGCCTTGAGTCAGCAGGGCTGGCTGGCGGCCGAAACCGGCCGATACGCACAGGCCGTTAAACTCCTTGAACACAGTATCGCGACGACCCCACAGGCCGATGAAGCCGCCATGTCCCACACCCGCCTGGCTGCTATCCTGGCCCGGTTGGGCAACATCGAGAAAGCGCTGGCTGAAGCCGAGCAGGCGTTGGCCGTAGCCCTGCGCAACCGTCCGGCTCAATTTGGCGGGCTTAACCGTACAACCGCCATAGAACGGTTTGTGGCCAATCCGGGACTGCCGCCCGATGTGGTCATGCTAAAGGCCGTACTGGGATCGACCGCAGCCCGAACGATTAGTTGGTATTTCCTGGGCGATTACCCGCGGGCGGCCGCCGCCGGGAAGAAATCCGTGCACTATTTCCAAAAGGCTGAAAAAGCCATCTCGTTGGCTGCAGCCCGGGAACGCCGGGACTTTTATGATGGCGCCGGTTATGCCGCCATGGCTACCGGTGATGCGCTCACCTTTATGGGGGCACCCGATAAAGGCCGCGCCTACCTGGAGTTGGCCGAAACCTATTTTGAAATCTCCGGATCCGTTTTCGGCCGCTACGCTACGCGTTCCTTGTACGCCTGCTCTTTTCTGCGCGAGAAAAGGTACCCGGAAGGAGCCGCCATTATACGTGCAATGTGGGATAGGCTGGGAGCCGTTGGTTTCGAGGATATCTTGTGGCGCGCCAAGGGCCGGTTTGCCTACTACTTCGATCAGCACGCCCGGGAACTGATTGATGATCTGGGAACAGCCGCGTCGGACACCCCGGCTGCAGGCAAGCTGTCTGCGGAAGCCTCCCGCCGCAAAACCAGCGTGGTCGCGGATATCAAAAGGCAACTGGACAGCGTATCCCTGCTACTCGCCGATGACGACGCGGCCCAGACCGGTCGGCTGGTCGCCGCGCTTGAACAGGCCGAGACCGGCCCGGCGTTGTCCAAGGCGGCCGGGGATCTGGTCCGGCGCATTAAACTGATCGCCTACCGGAATTATGCCGCGGCCCTGGATAGGATAGAATCCCTCCGGGCTGCCTTGGAAACCGATCTCAACAAGCGTTCCTTCCGGGCGGACAAACAACTCCTCTATGACGGCTATATCCGTCTCAGTGTGGAGCTGTTCGGCGCCCGGGCCGGTCTTGAAGCTCTGGAGCGTTCCAAAGCCAGAAACTTGCTGGACCTGATGGCCACCCGCGAAGTCGATTTTGAAAACCCGCTGGCCCACTCTGTTCGCAAGTTGCGCCGGGAAATCACCCAGACACCGGTCCCGGACCAGAACAGCACCCTGGCCGCCGGTGCGGAAAGCCTGTCGGCAAGTGATGTCGCCAGATACCGCGCCATTGTCGTGCAACTCAAAAAAGAAGCCCCGGAGCTGGCATCCTTCATCAGTGCCGACCATCTGCCGTACCGGGAGATCGCAGCGCTAATCCCCGCGCGGACCGCACTGTGTGCGTACCACCTGGCCCGGGACTACGGCTTCATTTTCACGGTCTTTAAAGGGCAGGCCCGGGTTGTCCAAATTAAGGTGGACCGCCCGGCCCTCACTGCCAAGATTCGAAGTTTACGCGAAGCGATCTTCAAAAAGGGCGACGCCCGGGTCGATACATTGGCCAGGGAGCTCTATGGCCAGCTGGTCAGGCCGGTTGCAACGCATCTGGACGCTGATCGCATCATCATTGTCCCCGATAAAGCTTTGTTTTACCTGCCGTTCGCTGCCCTGCATGACGGTCAGGCCTACCTGATAGAACGATTCAGCCTGGCCTATACCCCCAGTATGGGCATTTTAAAATATGCGCGCGCCAAGGCACGGCCGAAAACCGGGCGGGTGCTGGCCTTAGGGAACCCCGACCTGGGCAATCCGAAAATGGACCTGCCCAGCGCCCAGGCCGAGGCACAAAAGGTGGCCGCGCGATTTCCAGGCTCGCGGGTCTACTTGGGCGCCCAGGCCACCGAAACGGTTGCCCGTTCAGCCGCGGCCCGCTATGACATTATCCATTTTGCGACCCACGGCGAATTCAGCACTGCGGACCCGCTGTACTCTAGCCTGCGATTGGCCGCCGACAGCAAAAATGACGGCCGCCTCGAAGCGGCGGAGATTTTTTCACTACGCATCTCACCCTGGCTGGTCACCCTGAGTGCGTGCCGCACCGGCCTGGGCGTCGTCACCAGCGGCGGCGAGGTTATCGGTCTGAACAGAGCGTTTATTTATGCCGGCGCGCCGGCGGTGGTTTCCAGCTTGTGGAGTATTGGGGATGAATCCACCGCTTTTTTGATGGAAAAGTTTTACGAAAATTTAAAAGTGATGCCGCGGGACGCTACCCTGCGAGCTGCCCAGGTGGACATGCTTTATGGCGGTCAGTACCGCCAACCCTTTTATTGGGCCGCCTTTTATTTGACCGGTGATTTCCGTTAGTATGCACCAAACAATGCAGCTGACTAACAATTGCATTGGAAGGGATTGTGAATGGAGGCAAAATTCAAGGACAGGCCCCTGATCATTGCATCGCCACCCATAATCTTCTTAGGCTGCCTTATTGCCGGCGTGGGGTTGCATGCCCTGTTTAGATCTACCCTGGGAAGTTTTCCCGAAGTTGCCCGGCCCTGGGTGGGGGGCGGACTGTTTGCAATGGCGGGGGTGATTGCCGCATCTGCGTTTCTGACGCTGCACCGGCACAAAACGCCTTTCAATCCCTATAAAGCAACAACCCGTGTCGTCCAGACCGGGGCCTTCCGGTTCACCCGCAACCCCATGTATCTTTCTCTGGCCCTGCTGCTGTTTGCAGCGGCCTTCCTGTTCAATGCGTTCAGTTTCATTCTCATGGCCATGATTTTTATGGTCATTCTCAATCACGGGGTAATCCAGCCGGAAGAGACCTACCTCGCAAAAAAGTTTGGGGCTGAATATCGCGAATATAAGGCCAGAGTGCGGCGCTGGTTATAAGACAACAAACCGGAAACAAAATCGGCCAACCGACTTTTCATATGATATCTGACTGTGGTATTGTAAGGTTTTTGAAGTTTGCCCCCCGGGACTCGGCGGGGAGAAGGCATCTATGCAGTTCATAAAAACAAGCTTGTTTATCACTTTAATCGCCTTGGGATATGGCGTACACGCTCTGGCAGCACCACCGTTGCTGACGGTTGTAACGGAAGAGTTCCCACCATATAACTATACCGTCGGCGGAAAAATCAAAGGCATTTCAACAACTGTCGTCATTGCAACGCTGAAACGATCCGGTCTGAATTACCGCATGCATGTGTACCCTTGGGCAAAGGCATATAAAAGACTGGCCTTAAATAAAAAAAATGTGCTCATCTATTCAATCTACCGGAGTACCGAACGGGAACCGCTATTTGCAGCCTGGGTCGGCCCAATCCTGCCGCCAGCGGCAGTCTATTTCTATAAGCTCAAAGCACGCGCCGATGTAAACGTCTCCAGTCTGGATGAGGCCAAGCAATATCGGATTGGAGTCACGCGGGATGACTATTTTGATGAATTGCTGGTAAAGCACAAATTCCCCCGCCTTTTAATAGCCAACGATGCGGTTTCAAATGCCCAGAACTTATTATCCAGGAGAGTAGACCTAATTCCTTCCTATGCGCTATCACTGGCCGCTCGGCTTGATCAGATGGGCAAACCTTTTAACATCGTTGAAAGCACCAATATCCTGATTCCGGAGGGAAAGTCTAAGCTTTTTATGGCATTGAGCCGCGGAACCGACCCGGAAATTATTGCCCAGGTAAAAAACGCCTTTTCCAGGGCTCGAGCCGAAAATGTCCTCAACCGGGCGTTGGATGAATACTTCGAGGGGCTTTTAAAGTAACTACTGTCCCTATAGAACAAACGACCGCAATAGTGGAAAAAATGGACACTGAGCTCTACCGCCGATTACAGCAGCAATTGGATCAATACTCGATGGGCTACCCGGCCACAAAATCCGGGGTTGAAATCAAGATCCTAAAGAAGCTTTTCTCAGAAGAAGACGCCGACTTGTTTCTGCAAATGACCCCGATGCTTGAAACAGTCGAGGATATCGCCGCCCGCCTTGACAGCCCGGTATCCGATCTCGATGATAAATTGAACAATCTGGCGGCCCGGGGTCTTCTGTTTCGCCTGGCCAAAGGCGCGGTAGTAAAGTATGGGGCCATCCCCTTTGTCCACGGGTTGCTCGAATTTCAGGTCAATCGGCTGGACCGGGAGTTGGCTGAACTGGTTCGTCAATACTTCAAGGAAGACTTTTCAAACGCATTGAATGCGTCTGCCGCTGGCTTTTTACGAACGATCCCCGTCCAGCAGTCACTGGAAGTGAAGCACACTATTGCGCCCTATGAAGACGCGGCGCGGATTCTAGATAAGAATGCCCCCCATATTGTCGTCACCGATTGTATCTGCCGCAAATCGGCCAAACTGGTGGATAAAGGCTGTGACAAACCGGGTGAAGTCTGCTTCATGTTCGGGTCCATGGGCCAGTATTATCTGGATCAGGGCATGGGCCGCCGGATCGAGTTGGACGAAGCCCTGGCGCTCTTGACCAAAGCCGGTGAGGCCGGCCTGGTCACCCAGCCGGCATCTTCGCAAAATCCGGGCGGCATGTGCAATTGCTGCGGCGACTGCTGCGGTCCACTCTCCGCTCTTAACAGTCATCCGCGACCGGCGGAAATCGTCTTCTCGAACTATTTCGCCCAGATCGACACGGGTGCCTGCACCGCCTGCGGGCTTTGTGAAGAGCGCTGCCAGATGGCCGCCATTGGGGTAACGGAGGATGACTGTGCCGAGATAAATCGGGATCGCTGCATCGGTTGCGGCCTTTGTGTGACCACCTGCCCGGAGGAGGCCCTGTCCCTGGCAAAAAAATCTACTGAGCAGGTCAAATTACCGCCGGCCACGGCCTTCGAACAGATGGTACAAATGGCTCAAAAGAGAGGAATTTTGTGAGCATGTCCGATTCCCTGAAAGTAGGATTGGCCCAGATCGCCCCGGTCTGGCTGAATCGCGAAAAAACGCTTGAAAAGATCGAAGCGTATATCGAGCACGCCGCGGTGGAAGACTGCCGCCTGGTTGCGTTTGGCGAGGCGCTGGTCCCGGGGTATCCTTTCTGGATTGAACTTACTGACGGAGCCCGGTTTGATTCCCCGGTGCAGGAAGAGATGCACGCCTACTACACGTCCCAGGCCGTGCAGATTGATTCCGGCGGTCTCGACTCCATCTGCCGCCTGGCCGGCGACCATAAAATTGCGGTTGTCCTGGGCTGCATCGAACGGGCCGCCGATCGGGGCGGGCACAGCCTCTATTGCGCCCTGGTGTATATCGCCCCTGATGGCCGCATCGCCTCGGTACACCGCAAATTAATGCCCACCTATGAAGAACGGCTGACCTGGTCCCCCGGCGATGGGCACGGCCTGCGGGTGCACGCCCTGGGAGCCTTCTCGGTGGGCGGCCTGAACTGCTGGGAAAACTGGAGGCCCCTGGTCCGCAGCGCCCTGTACGCCCAGGGCGAGGACTTACACGTGGCAATCTGGCCCGGCGGCCTGCACAATACCAAGGAAATCACCCGCTTCATCGCCCGGGAAGCGCGTTCTTATGTCCTGTCGGTATCGGGCCTGATGCGGAGCTGCGATATGGATTCCGGCGTGCCGTTAAGTGACCAGGTCACCGCCAAGGCGGCCGACATAATGGCCAACGGCGGTTCCTGCCTGGCCGGCCCGGACGGACAGTGGGTTCTGGAACCCCAGATCAACACCGAAGGTCTTTTTACCGCAACGGTTGACCATGCGCAGGTCCGACGTGAACGACAGAACTTCGATCCTTCCGGTCACTATTCCCGGCCGGATGTCACCCGGCTGGTTTTAAACCGCAAACGCCAGGGAATATTGGAAATCAAGGATTAAAAACCCAACAGGGAGCTTTGACCCTAATGTCGACATCATTCCAAACGTGCGCTGTTCAATGCGCCCTTAATGGTCAGGAAATCAGCCATGTCGCTTGCCAACGTTGAAAAAATACCTCCGTTCCTCGAAACACTTGGACTTACCGAAGAACCGCTGGGCAGCTACTTTACGGACCACCGTCCGGATGACGGACTCGCGCCCGCCGCAATGGATTTGCCCACCGTGGAAAAAGAACGCCGCAACGAAATTGATTGGCAGGCCGTATTCGGCAATTTTTCCTGTGCCCTCGGCCATATCTGGCGGGCGCGCAAGAAGAATTTGCCGGCCTGTTTTTCCGCCGAGCAGTTTGGCTGCCCCGGGGCCGCTTTTTGGCTCGGATTCAACAAGCCCCAGGTAGAAACCATCATCCACTATGTGTCCACCGGCATTCCCGACCGCATGCAGGGCGAACATTATTGTGATTCACCAGATAACCTGCGCCGGATTCTCGAATATATCGATCCGCCGGCGGCGGCGGCCCGCTACTGTGTGTTTAAGCCGCTCAGCCTTTTTGCGGGTGATGAACGCCCGGAACTGGTCCACTTCTTTACCCGGCCGGAAACCCTGGGTGGCCTGCATCAACTGGCCGCCTATGTAACCAGCGATCCCGAGGTGGTCGTCTCCCCCTGGAGTGCCGCCTGCGGCAGCCTGGTGGTTTGGCCGCGCCGATACCTGGCCGAAGGCCGGCTCAAGGCTGTCCTCGGCGGCCGGGATACATCCGCCCGCAAATTTTTTAAGACGGATGAACTTTCCTTCACGGTACCCATGGAGATGTTCACCGGGATGCTGACGCGCTTTGAGGGCTCATTTCTTAAAACCAAAACGTGGTCACTTGTCCGCAAAAAAATCGATCGCAGCAAAAAAGCCTGGGGAGAAATCAAAGATGACTGAAAAGACCGTTTCCGGTCCTCCGTTCGAGACCAGCCTGATGGACACGAACCGTTTTATCACCACGGTGGAAGTTGTACCGCCGGCCGGTGCAGACCCCGGTCCGCTTTTAAAAGCGCTTGCTGCGCTTGAAGATCTGCCGGTCGACGGTTTCAGTGTCGCCACCAATCCGGTGGCCAAAGCACGCATGAGCGCCATGGCCCTGTGTACCCTGATCCAGAAACTCACTGGCCGTCAGGCTATTTTGCACTGCACCATCCGCGACCACAACGTGATCAGCCTCCAGGGTGAACTCTGGGGCGCGCAGGCCCTGGGCCTAACTACGGTGCTGTGTGCCACGGGGGATTTTGTGGCCCTGGGCGACCGTGCCCGCACAACCATGGTGAAAGATATAAACGTGTATGACCTGGTGGAAATGGCGCGCAACAGCGGCCTTTACACCGGCGTTGTTTTCGATACCCATCCGGAAAGAAAAGATGGCCTCGGGCAGGCCGTCCGCCGCCTGGAGAAAAAAAAGGAGGCCGGTGCCCAGTTTGCCGTAACCCAGCCGGTGTACGACCGCATATCGGCTGAACGCCTGGCCAATGCTACCGCGCACATCAACATCCCCATAACCCTGGGAATCTTGCCCTTGCGGACCCCCCGGCACGCCGCTTTTTTGGATGAGAAGGTTGCCGGTATCACAGTCCCCAAACATGTACGCCAGCAGATGGAGGAGGCCGCCGATCCGATTGAAGCCGGTGTCCGCAATGCCCGCGATATGGTGGCCATTGCCCGGGAACGATTTGCCGGGGCCTGCATCATGCCGCCCTTCGACCATTTCGAAATCCTGCCGGCGATTCTGCGCAACCAGCAACTCTACCTTTCCTGAGGATTCAGCAGTGAAGAGGCTTCCGGCCGCTCTGGAGAATCACACCGGCACATACGCCCTCATTTTGAGACTCAACCGGGATAGGGCTGTTTCCATTGGCCGGTTGGATTCAATTGATTTTCCGGCCGGTTTTTACATCTACATCGGCAGTGCTTTCGGCCCGGGCGGCCTGCGGACAAGATTGGGTCGGCATATTAGTAAGCGCAAACGCAGCCGCTGGCACATCGACTACCTGCGCCGGCTTGCCGAACTGGTTGAAATCTGGTACACCTTGCACCCGGAAAAAGCGGAGTGCCGCTGGGCGGAGGTAATCCGGCAAACCCGCCATACCCGAATTCCTTGCCCCGGATTCGGTGCTTCCGACTGCCGGTGTGGAACCCATCTTTTCCATTTTGAAAGCAAACCCGGTCTAAAAACTTTCCGCCGGAAAGTAAAAATGCCGGTTCGTTTGAAAGGTATGCAATCTTGACCCAATACTTGCAGGTCGATGGTCATAAACTTGAGTTTGCCTGGCATGGTCCCCGCCCGGATGAAGCCCCGACCCTGGTTTTCCTGCATGAGGGACTGGGCTGCGTGGCGCTTTGGCGTGATTTTCCTGCGAAATTGGCGGCTGCCACCGGTTGCGGAGCTTTGGTCTACAGCCGGCTGGGCTACGGCAAGTCTGATCCTTGCGAATTACCGCGGCCAATCAGTTTCATGCACACAGAAGGGTTGGAAGTCCTGGCCCCCGTGCTGACGGCCGCAGGCATTCGGGACTGTATCCTGGTAGGCCACTCAGACGGCGGCTCCATCGCCATCATTTATGCAGGCGGCACGCCGGCCGTCCCCCTGCGGGGTCTGATCACCGCAGCGGCACATGTTTTCTGCGAGCAGCTTTCGGTGGACTCGATCGAAATTGCCCGGACGCAATACGAGCACCACGACTTACGGCAGAAATTGGAAAGATACCACGGGGCCAACACAAAATTTGCCTTTCGGGGCTGGAATGACGTCTGGCTGCATCCGGATTTCATGCAGTGGAATATTGAGGAGTACCTGCCCGGCATAAAGGTCCCCATGCTGGCCATCCAGGGCCAGGACGACCAGTACGGTACTGCGGCCCAAATAGAAGCGATAGCAGCAAAAACAGGCCCGCGCACCCAAACTTTGCTCTTGCCGAACTGCCGCCACGCCCCCCATATGGAACAGGAGCAGGCGACTCTGGATGCCATGCAAAATTTTATTCAAGCGCTTCTCAAAAAGAAGGAATAAAGAAAAATGTCTCGCGCTGAGACGCAGAGGCGCAGAGACGTCTTCCATAAGTAAAAATCAATTGAACAGTCCAGCTCAGCTGGCAAACCATAGTAATTTCCGGCTGCGCCGAATAAAACCAAGCGGCTTTTGTAACCTGAAGCTTTTAACGGTCTTTCGCACGACAGTGCGACGAAATCTTGGGTTTGCTTTTTCTGCGCCTCTGCGTCTCTGCGCGAGAATATTCGCTTTAAAGGAAAAATCATAACCCTGCTAGGAGCAGTAATGAAATTTACCCATGTGAACCTCATCGCCAAAGACTGGCGCCGCCTGGCGGCATTCTATGAATCTGTTTTGGGGTGCAAAAGGGTACCGCCCGAGCGGGATCTATCCGGCAAATGGCTGGACAAGGCCACCCGAGTGGATGCCGCGAAAATTACCGGCATCCACGTGCGCCTGCCCGGTGGCGGTGACAGCGGCCCGACCCTGGAAATTTTCCAGTATGGCCGCGGCCAGGATGCCCGTCCTGCGACGCCGGATACACCTGGATTCGCCCACATTGCCTTTGCGGTGGACAATGTGGAAGAGACAGCCAACCAGGTGTTCCAGGCCGGAGGACGTCCCGTGGGTGAATTTACGGTACGACAAATAACCGGGGTGGGCATTCTGACCATGTGGTATGTCTCCGATCCGGAAGGCAACATCATCGAGCTCCAAAATATTCAACCCGCAAAATGATAGTCCCAATGCCTACAGCCTCCATCTTGCGTCTTACACCCGCCCCTTGCTGCCATCCTCCCAACCAAGAGAACATTATGGAGATTACCTACCAAAAGACTTTTTTGAGATGGGTTCTGGGCAATCCAACAGCAACCATTTGAAAAAAATGTGCGCACCCAGTATAGTGAAATCGCTATTCGCTGACACGACACGCAAGGAAACTATAACTGCAATACGCATCGGGTGAACAATGAAACGGTGGAAATGGTGGCTGCCCGCGGTTGCCTTCCTGGGCTTGCTGTTCTGGTGGGCGCACCAAAGCCTTCAAGGCAGTCTGCTGATCCTGCACAACGGCGATTCTATATCCGCCGCTGAAGTGTGGTCTTCCAATGGCGGGGTGTTTTACAAGCAGGGCATCACGATCGAGGTAATTGAAAGCAGCCGTGTACGGCAAATCGTGACCGGTTCACTGACAGACCCGAACTGCTATCTACCCCTGCTCAACGCGCATTTTCATGCTTCAATTAGAAGCCTGTCCGACCTGAAACTGCCCCCCGCTTGGGCCGGCGCAACGCAACACCCGTTTTTCCTGCAAATCAAGCCACATTTGCCAATAATTGCCGGCAGCTTTCTCGGCCTGCTGCTGTTTCTGCTGGGGGTCAGGGGCTGGCGTGAGCACCGCCGTAAAAAGGCCACCGCAACCGACACTTCGGTGGACGAGGTGTTTGTGCGCCTGGCGGATTTCTCCGATGTGGAGAGTCTTTTTCTCAGCCTGTATAAGAAGAAACTGGGCGCCCCGGCCTCGGCACCGGCGGAAATCGAAAAAGCACCCCGCAAAGATGGCTGGCCCGGGCAGGTTCTCAATCTCAAGGTGCTCCATGAAGGCACGTGGCAGTCCCGGCGTATGTCGGTAGCCCCCATCGGAGAGGGGACCGGCAGCAAGAGCCAATGTTTTTACGTCATCTTCGACACCCATATGGTGATTAAAATTCCGCCGACACCGATCACCGATTTCGAGGAATATATTGCCCGGGTGCAGGCGGAAACGGAAATCATGCAGCGGCTGACCCCCAGGGTCTGCGTCATTCCCAACCTGGCGGTAATTCTAAGCAGGATCCACAGCTTTCCGGATGCCGAGGACATTCCCCCCTCCCAATTGGAAGGCCGCTACGTCCGCTGGTTGCGCAAATTCCCTGATAATCAGCGCTACTTGACGATCGGCGGGAGTTATGTGTTCTTCATGGACCTTGCGCGCCATTATTTTCTTAGTCATGTAGTGGGCGGGTTTCATGCTGTGGACGCCGCATTGACCGAGGAGGTCCGGGCGGACGTCGAAATTCTGACTGACCTGGCGCTGTTCGAAGGCAAATACGGCCCCCGCGGCGGTGAATTGTGGCCGGCCCTGCATAAAACCTACGAGACCTTTCGGGATCAACTGGAAGGCGCCGTCGCGCAGACAGCCGAGCAAGTTTCCCTCTCGGAATGGAACATAAAGGAATTGTACCTTGGATTCATGGCCGGCCGGGAATCCAGCATGGCCAACCTGAAAGGATCCCCGCAGTTCAAAGCGCTTTTTAAAGATAGGCTTGCCCGGGCGGATACTGCCGACGCGATGCTCAAACAGCAGTACCAGCAAATGATGCGTCATTATACGGAAAAAAGACTTTTCCAGCGCAGCCGCCCCCTCCTGGGCAACATGGTTACCAATCTGCTCAACCTTCTGGCCTGGCTGGACGAAAAGCAGATCAGTTTACGCGACCTGAAACCGGACAACCTGCTTGTGGCCGGCAATCCGGATGACTATCCCCATTTTCTGACCGCCGCTAAAAATTTTACCATCGGCCTAATCGATCTGGAAACAGCCGTGGATCTAAGGCCTGCTGAAAGCGGAGAAATTCAGCAGCCCCAATTGGGGGGCACACCGCTTTACTGTACCCCCAGTCATTTTTTCCCCAACAAGTTATTAAAAGGGCTATACAATGACCTGGGCCAAGTTTACCACCTGCAGGACTGGCATGCTATGATCGCCATTATCTTTGGCGCCATTACCGGAGATCCCCTTTTCAAAGGGGCTGCTTACCAGATTCCCATGATGATGAAATCCGTGATGCAGACCGCTGCCCGCAAAGGCAACCTGAAAAAGAAATTCCTCCACTTCTCGCGACAATTCAAGGACAACGCCGCTATCGAAACCCGGGAAAAATTTAAGCTGCACCGCAACCGGCTGAAATCGGTAAGTGCGCACATTCCTGAAAAGGTGCAGCTACGATTGCTGTCGTACATCAAAGGCGAATGGCGCCAGGCCAACGAGCAGTTTAAAAACCTGCTCGCAAATCAGAATGCTTTCAAGAAAGGCAATGTTCGCCAGCGCCTGAAAAAAAGTACCCTCGCAGAACTGCAGCGACTCCAGACCGTCTATAAAAAACGAGCCGGGAATGAGAATCTGTTCGGCCAGTTGAATGAACTGATTCGCCTCAGGCAAAAAATCGATACCCTTGCCCAGGGCGGTCGCCACCTGTCCGGTAACTTCCCCAAAGTTTCGATCGATGTCCTGCTCGAGTGGATGTTCGCCCTCATAAAATCAGAACTTCTTTCCAAGCTTGCCCTGCCGGCTCCGGATCCAGCCCTGGACCTCCCCCGTCCTGAACAAGCCAGCGAAAAAGAGTTGGCAAACACCGCCCACGTATTGGGATACTCGGCTACCATCCAATTGCCATCCGACCAGTGACCGGTAAAGGGGAACCGGCGGCCCCAAAAAGACTTGACTTATAACCTTTTGAGTACTAATTAACCCATTAGGGCCAGTGTCCATGGAAACGCCTCTCCAAGCCAAACCAATTAAACCAGCGACCACTTGCGGCCCAAGCGGGGGCTTCGTGAAAAACAACTTGAATGGTTCCGAGCTCAAACGGGAAATCGGCTTTTTCACCGCCACGATTCTGGTCATCGCCAACATGGTGGGAACCGGCATATTTACCACTTCGGGTTTCGTCATCAAGGAACTGGGCAGCCCGACGGCCATGCTCATCTGCTGGGCGGCCGGGGGCGTCTTCGCCCTGTGCGGGGCCCTGTGCTATGGGGAATTGGGCAGCCGTTACCCCCAGGCCGGTGGTGAGTATACTTATTTGAAGGAAATATTCGGAAAATGGATGGGGTTCTTATCCGGGTGGATTTCCCTGGTGGTCGGTTTCTCGGCACCTATTGCCGCTGCGGCCATTGCTTTTGCTATCTATTCCTTTCAGATGCTGTCTATTGCCCCCAAGCCACCGCTGGTCGTTCCGATTATGGGTATCCCGGTGGTTTCCATATCTCTGCAAAGCCTGGTGGCCATCAGTGTGGTCATCCTTTTTTCGGTGGTGCACTACCACAGCCTGAAGGTCGGCAGCCGTGTTCAGAACCTGTTGACACTTTTCAAAATCGGCCTCGTGGTGGCCTTCATTGCAGCCGGTTTTCTATCAGAAAATGGAACCGCCGCGAATTTTCTGCTGGAAATCAAACCAGCCGCCGGATTCGCCGAAAAATTCGCCGTCTCTCTGATATTTATTTCTTTTGCCTACGCCGGCTGGAATGCTTCAGCCTACATTGGGGGTGAAATTAAAAATCCAGGACGTAATATCCCGCTGTCCTTGCTGGTTGGCACCATTATTGTTTCCGGTCTCTACCTGCTGCTCAATGTGATCTACATCTACGCGCTCACCCCGACGCAGATGAGCGGGGCCGTCGACATCGGCGCCCGGGCCGCGATTTCACTGTTCGGTGAAAACATCAGTAAAATCGTTAGCGGCGCCATCGCCCTGGGCCTGCTCTCGGTGCTCAGCGCCATGATTATGACCGGTCCCCGGGTCTACTATGCCATGTCTAAGGACCGGATATTTTTTGAACTCTTTGCCAAAATCAGCAAGGCCCGTCACACCCCGGCCCACTCCATTTTTTTACAAGCCGGCATTGCAGTCCTTCTTATCGTCACCGCTTCCTACGAAAAGCTTCTGATCTACATCGGCTTCACCCTATCGCTCTTCGCCATGCTGACAGTTGTCGGCCTGGTACGCCTCCGGTTTAAAAATGGTGCCAATCCAACCGGCTACCGTACCTTCGGCTATCCCATAACCCCGCTGATTTTCATCGCCGGGAACCTGTGGATCATCTGGTTTTCCGTAAAAAGCCGCCCGATTCCGGCCCTGTGTGGAATTGCCACCATCGGTCTAGGTTTGTGTGCCTATCTTTATTTCAAGAAACGACAGACGTATTTCCGTACTCAATTAGAACCAAATCAATCTACCCAAAACACGTCCGGTTTTTCACAGAATTAATTTAGCCTTCTTTTCTTACCCCGACAAATAGAAAAGCCGCATCCGTAGGGATACGGCTTTGTCAGTAAATAAGCACTGAGTATATAAGATATTGAACGCTACAATCAATATCTAAGGTATGAATAACCAGTACATTAAAGGATAGAAAAACCAGGCTCCGGTAAAGCCGAGGAGGACGAATAACTGGCTCAGCCCAGTACAGATCTGCTGCTCCTCTCCGAAAATGGCTGGTTCGGTTTCGGTACAGAACACCGGTGCCGCCGGAAAGGGTATGATTTTATTGCAGCTCCCCCGATTGGGTCTTAGATGGATGCTGAGCCGTTTTTGAACCATGCGGGCCAGTCTTTTATCTTTTACCTTCTGGGCATCCAAGAACATCTGCCGGTAGAGATCGTAATTCTCGTTCATTTGACTTCTCCCGGTGCATCTTCGTTACTGGTTAACCGCGACAGCCGCCCCCTCGGTTGACAGCAGGGCTGCAATCTTTTCTGAAATGTAGTCAATCAGTTCTTCATCACCCAATTTGGCGGCATTATTCAACATCTCGGCGTAGGTCTCAAGGCCGGGATAGAGGTCGAGGACCTCATTTGTAAGCACCACCCCTTCCACGGCCGACACGCTTTGAATGGCTTCGGCTTCCGTCTCCGGCATCAGGGTACCAATGGAAACACCGAGTACAGTCGCCATTTTTTTCAAGTCTTCATAGGTAGGGATTTGTTTACCCAGTTCAATCTTTTTAACTTTGGTGCGACCTGACTCGAAACTGGTGTCGAATGAGCGGGACCCAAAGGTCCCCTGGTTGAGCCCAGTCCTGCGCCTGAGAACCTGGATGATTTCCGGCTGGGTCATTTCCATTTTGGCCTCCCCTACTGCTGGTCGATTATAGGTTGGATAATTCCTATATGACCTGTTTGGACTTTTTGGTCAAGCACAAAACGTTCATTTGAGGATAATCAGGAACATAAGGGGTAATTAGCCATTTAATTACAGCATTATAGCTTGATCGGAATGTGGTTAACCACGAACTGCTACGTAAAAATTTAAAAATTGACTTGACATAAATGAATGATCGTTTATTTTAAAACCATGCGTACGAGAGACGATGAGAAACAAACAGCCCTGTTTAAAGCTACGATAAAAGTAGTCAACGAAATCGGTTTTGCCACCAGTTCTGTTTCCAAGATTGCCAAGGAAGCCGGCGTTTCCCCGGCCACCCTCTATGTCTATTACAAAAACAAAGATGACCTGCTGGTTTCGACCTACATCGATATCAAGCAGGACATGAGCCGGGTACTGCTCGCCGGATTTGACCCGGATGGACCGCTCAGGGACATATTCAAACAGGTCTGGGTTCATATGTTCGATTATATATCTAAAAATTCTAGCTATTTTGAATATGCTGAGCAATTTGCGAATTCACCCTACAGCCAATTGGTCGATAAACGTGAAGTTGAGAAATATTTCGAACCCTTGATCCTGGTCCTCCAAAAAGGGATTGACCAAAAGATCATCAAAGATGTGAATTTCGATATCCTGAAAGCGTTTATCTTCTATCCGGTCATGATGCTGGCCAATCCCAAGCATTGCCAGGACTTTGAAACCAGTCAAGCCAATATTGAAACGGCCTTTGGACTGGCTTGGGATGCTATAAAATTATAGATCCATTAAAAAAAATTTCTTGTTTAAATAAATGAACATTCACTTATAGAGACAAATCATGCAATTAAAACCCATTCTATTACTAACTACAGGAGTCATTCTGATGTTAACGCTCACCACAAATGCACCGGCCTTGAATGCACCGGAACCTGTTCAGTCTCCGAAGATCCAGGACTCTGGTCAGTACCGCGATGTCAGAATCCGTGGGAACGGGAAGGCCTATACACCCTCATTTTCCGAATTTGCCACCACCACCTGGGAATTTCTTTTCACGCGCAACAACCGCACACCCGATCATAGCTTGCCACGCGTTCGCGTCGATCTTGCTCAATTCAAGAACCCCGGGGAGAATCAACTGAACATTACCTGGCTGGGGCATTCGTCCCTGATGGTAAACATCGACGGTTTCAAGATCCTGATGGACCCCGTCTTCCAAAAACGGGTTTCGATCCTGGGGCCGACGCGGTTTAACGGGGACGTGCCGGTTGATTGGAAGCAGCTGCCTGATCTGGATGCGATCATCATTTCCCACGACCACTACGACCACCTCAACAAGTATTCCCTCCAAAGACTGCAGGCGAAAACCAGACAATTCGTCGTTCCGCTCCGGGTGGGCGAACGGATGGTAGACTGGGGGGTTCCTCGTGAGAAAATAGTGGAACTGGACTGGTGGGAGGACATGTATCTCGACGGTAAATTAAGAATCGCAGCCACTCCGGCCCAGCATTTTTCCGGCCGGGGGTTGACCGACCGCAACAAAACCCTCTGGGCTTCGTGGGTCGTGACCGGGCCGCACCATAATATCTTTTTCAGCGGTGATTCAGGGTATTTTGACGGCTTCAAGCAGATCGGCCGGAAATACGGGCCATTTGATATGACCTTTTTGGAATGCGGGGCTTACAATGAAGCCTGGCACCCGGTGCATATGTTTCCCGAAGAAACCGTGCGGGCACACCTGGACCTGGGCGGCAGGTTGCTGCACCCGATTCACTGGGCCACGTTCAACCTGTCCCTGCATGCCTGGTACGAGCCGATGGAGCGCCTGACGGCCGCCGCCGATAAGGCCGGTATCCAGGCCGTCACCCCGGTCGTAGGTGCAACGACCGTCTTCGGGCAGCCTGTCAATGCTATAAGATGGTGGCAACCCTTGATGCCGATGGCTGCCTCTTGATTGTCTACCCTAAGATTGGTCGGGAAAGATGGCCAGACTCGCCGAAGCCAGAACCACCAGTACGCTGCCCACGTTGTGGACGATGGCCGCCATGATCGGTGTCAACCACCCCATTCCGCTGGCCACAACAGCGAGCGCATTGAACGCCAGGCCGAACACGATATTAATCTTGATAATAGCAAGCATCCGGCGGGATAGCCGGATGAGCCAGGGCAATTTGGAAATGTCGTCGTGGGTCAGGGCAATGTCGGCTGTCTCCAAAGCCACATCGGTTCCGGCGGCGCCCATGGCCACACCCACCTGGGAGGATGCCAGGGCCGGGGCATCATTAATTCCGTCGCCTACAAACAGGACCGGCAGGGCCCGGTCCTGGTAGCCGGTAATGATGTCCACTTTGTCCTGGGGCCGCAATTTGGCATGAACCCCCGGGATACCCACCGCCTCGGCAACCCGTCGCACAGCCTTTTCATGGTCGCCGGACAAGATGGCCATCTCGTAGATACCGAGTTCGGCGAAGCCCTGAACGGTCCGGGAAGCCGATGGCCGAACCTGGTCGGTAACATTGATCAGACCCACCGGGGCTTTATCCCGGTAAACAACCAGTGGGGTAACACCCCGGGACACGGAGTCGTCCAGGGCCTTGCGGAGATGACCGGGAAAGGCCGCGGTACTCTCAGCCGTTGAAAAACTGCCAACCTCCACAAGGGTACCATCCACCATGGCCCGCACGCCGAGACCAATCTCGTGAAACGCGTTTTCGGCTCCCCGGATGGGTATCCGCGCATAGTGGGCCGCTTTCAGGATCGCCCGCGCCAAAGGATGGGTACAATGCTGTTCGGCACTGGCTGCGCTGGCCAACACCTCTTCCCTGCTGAGATCCCGGGCGCAGGCAATATCCGCCACCCCCGGTTCCCCTATGGTCAGGGTCCCGGTTTTATCGAACAATACCGCCTTGACCGCCGCAATCCGTTCCAGGTACTGCCCACCCTTGACCAGGATACCGGATTTGGCCGCACGTCCCAATGCCGCCACAGTGGCTGTGGGCGCGGCCAGGATCAAGGCACACGGGCAGCCCACGATTAAAACGGCCACGGCCCGATTGATGTCCCCGGTAAACAGATAGGTAGCCGCGGCACAGGATAGAATAGTCGGCGTGAACCAGGTAGCGTAGCGGTCGATGAGGCGGGTCGCCTCCGGGCGATGCTTTTCGGCTTCACTGACCAGCTTGATCACTTTGCCCAGAGTGGTGTCCTGGCCTACTTTTGCCGTGCGCGCCTTTATAACCCCATTGTGATTCAAGGTCCCGGCCAGGATCATGTCGCCAACCCGTTTTTCAACCGGCAACGGCTCCCCGGTCATGGCCGATTCATCGACAGCCGAGACCCCGGTGACGATCTTGGCATCCACTGGAATTCGATCGCCGGGTTTGATCAGGATGATGTCGCCGACGGACACCGCTTCGATGGGAACCTCCTTTTCAACTTCACCGACCACCACGGTTGCAGTTTGCGGAGCAATGCTGATCAAGGACCGGATGGCCCTGCGCGCCGATTCGCTCGTGACCTGCTCGATCAGCCCACCGAGTGTCATGACGAAGCTCACCACCGCCGCCGCCAGAAATTCGCCTTGGATCAGGCTGGCGATAATCGCCAGGCTCACAAGTTCATCTACGTTGACCTCTTTATTGATAAGCCCCTTAGCGGCACCCCAGATAATAGGCACCCCGTTGAAAGTCACACATACCAGGGCCAGGAAATTGCCCAGATAACTTGGGGCCGCATTGCCGTAATCAATGATAAAGCTGAGCAGAGCCAAAGCGGCCGCGGCAAAAGAGATGTAAAAATCCCTCAAGCGCAGGAGTTCCTGGTAAACTCCCAATTTCGCATATCGTCCAATCATGAACTAAAATCCTATTTGCTGAACTTGTTAAAAATGTCGATCACCTCGGTAATCAGTTCCGCAGCATGGTCCTGCTCCTGGATGGCCGTAGCCACACAGCCTTTCAAGTGGTCTTCCAGGATGACCCCGCCCAGGGACCGCATGGCCCCGCTGGCGGCGGCAATCTGTTTTAATACCTGCAGGCAATCGCGGTCCTCGGCCACCATCTTCTTCAGACCGCGCACCTGGCCCTCAATCCGGTTGATGCGGGCAATCACTTTTCCATGGTCGTCTCCACATAAAGCCATCGCTATCTCCTTATATACATATAGGGGGTATATGTATATGACCAGCGGATTCCCCTGTCAAGCATAAACAGGATAGACTGGAAAAGCTTTTTACGGATTGCCGATATGGTGGGTGATTGAAAGCAGATCGCGCATGGGGGCGGCTATAACCTCTTACGAAACCACGGCGTACTCGCACGGCAAGATCATCAATATCGACAAGGCGGCCAGGAAAATGTGAGCCGGAGCGATCCGCCGCCCTCTTAACTGATGTATTGGGACTTAAGCGGCATGTTTACAACGGATGATCCTATCCACCAGGCAGGCTGTCTCTTCGGTCAATTTCAAACACAGGGACTGCTCCAGACCTGTTCTTTCAAAGATTGCCAATCCGTCCGGGGTGCTGATGTCGCAATCCAGCAAGATGGTACAGTTGGTAGACCCAAACCGATGCTCGCTAGCTTCAATCAAGCGCCGGGTCTGGGTGTAAACCATGTCCCTGGAATCAGTTCCGCTGTTGCGTCCATAGAGCATTCCCAGGGCCATGATCCAGCCGGACAAGGCTCCGCAAAGCCCCCCGGTCAAGGCCATGCCACCACAAAAGCCGGATGCAATTCGTGGAATGTAATCAGATGAAAGGTCGCACTCTTCGGCGATCGCCTGCAACACACTTTCGGCGCAGTAGAGCCCCGATTCAAAATGTGCCCGGCTTCTCTGCGCGGGGGTCAGCATGGTTTCTCTCCTGAAGCTATGAATATGGAGACCGCCGCCGGTGACGCTGTTTCACAGGAGGCGGCGCAGCAGTTGCCGCCGGCGCTCTCCACATTGACATTCACAAGCCCCGCAGCCTCTAACCAGGCTTTGAAATCTTCACGCTTGAAACCCATCCACCGGTCGTGCTGTTCCCGGCGTAGAAATTCGAATTCGTGTTGATCGAGATCCGTAGTCACCAGACGTCCGCCCGGCCGGAGAATACGGGTCATCTCCTTTAAGGCCAGGGGCGGCTTCTCCACATGGTGGACGTACATATTGGCAAACACATAATCCACTTGCGCATCTCCAATGGGCAGCGCTTCGGCCGTTCCTTGACGGCAGTCCACCGCGCTGGCTGGTCCCAACTGCTTTTTCAGTTCCGCCAACATGGCGTCACTTTGGTCCACAGCGATTACATTCATGCCGGCGGCAACCAAACCCCCGGAGATGAAACCGGTCCCGGCCCCGATATCGGCAGCTGTTTTTCCGGCTTCCAAACCGGCAACGGCAAAGGCTTTCTCTCTAATGGACTCCGAGAAAAAAGCCTTGCGCATCTCGCTCCAATCTCCGGCAACTTCATCAAAATATGCTTTTGAACTCATGCTGTGCTCCTTATTTTTACAATGCACCTTCCCCCTCCCCCAGGTGGGCCCCAATCATGGCATCCACCAGGAGGCCGAAAGCCAGCAACACCCCGGGCCGCTCCCCTTTCGGAATCGCCTCAAAAACCTGACTGTAGTAAAGATCATTCAGCCGATTGATTTCATCACAGGTGGACCGCCCCTGGTCCGTAAGCAGCAACCATGTATAGCGCCGGTCCGCTGGGTGCGGTACCCTCGAAACCAGGCCGATGTTTACCAGTCCATCAACTGTACGACTGAGGGTACTCTTGTCCAAACCCAAGCTATGGGCCAATTCGCCCGATGTGGTCTTGCCGAGATGCTCCATTTCCAAAATCGTATGGCACTGGGCCAGGGTCACCCCGCTGCAGCAGGTGTTGCCCTTCTGCTGGGAACCGACCAGCCTTTCAAACTTTCTCAAATCCCGCCGAAAATCGCGAACATCCGCCTGTTGCATGATTCCTCCCCTGACAAATCGATCGAGGGCCCAAATAATGAAAGCTACCATTCGCCAGTCGACCAGTTTCACACACCAACTATTGTATTATACAACTGTTGTATTATCAAACTGTTTTTTCAAAAGTGGTCATGCGGCCACGATTGTCTGAAGGGAGTTTAAAAGAAGGACAACGCAGTGTATCGAACCACGGATGCTGCCCGGAGTTGACTTTTAAGCGCGGGAGGCCTATCAATACAGCTTTGAAACCAATGGCCCGAGGGTATGGATGAAATTCATAGAGACAATTCAATCCGGCCTGCCTGTCCTGACCGAAGGCGCCCTGGTGGAACGCATCCGCCGCCACCCGGCGGTTGAGCTTGACCCCGACATAGCCCATGCCGGTCTTATCTATAGTGATAGTGGTCGCAAGGCCCTCACGGAAATTTACGAGCAGTACCTGTCCATAGGCCAACGTCATAACCTGCCGATGTTGACCCTGGCGCCAACCTGGCGCACCAATCCAGAGAGAATTGCCCGGGCGGGCTACGGCCCGGTTACCCGGCTCAATCGAGATTGTGTCGAGTTCCTAAAAGAGATCCGTGCCAGCTTTGGGCCTTATCGAGAGCGCCTTTTCGTGGCCGGCTTGCTGGGCTGCCGCAATGATGCTTACAATCCCCAGGAGGGGCTCACGGCAGAAGCCGCCGAGCAGTTTCATCTACCGCAGGTGGAAGCCCTGGCAGCCAGTGGGGTAGACTTGATCAAAGCCGCCACACTTCCGGCCGTTTCTGAAGCCCTCGGGATCGCCCGGGCTATTTCCCGGACCGGAATATCAAGCGTCCTTAGTTTCGTTATCCGGCCGGACGGAACCGTACTGGACGGCACCCCCCTGCATGCGGCCGTGGCCCGGATCGATTCCGCAACAGACCGGGCACCGGCATTTTATATGGTCAACTGCGTCCACCCTACGGTGTTTATGAAAGCCATGACCGCGGAAACCGCTGCAGACAGCAAACTGACTGAGCGGGTTCTCGGCTTTCAGGCCAACACTTCGACTAAAAGTCCGGAGGAACTGGAAAACCTGCCCTACCTGGACACCACTGAACCAGAGCCGTTCGCCGACCTTATAATGCAGATACACAGACATTTCGGGACCCGCATTCTCGGGGGCTGTTGCGGTACAGACAACCGCCATTTAGCACAAGTCGCTGTCCGATTAGCCAGGGAGAACCAATGACCGTCGAATCCACCTTCGCTTTTGCCTTCGCCATGTTCATCCTAGCGGCCAGCCCAGGTCCCGGCGTCTTCGCGACCGTGGCCCAGGCCCTGGCCGGCGGTTTTCGCTCGGCCCTGGACGTCATTGGGGGCATCGTTGCCGGAGACCTGGTATTTCTACTGTTGGCCGTTTACGGTCTCGCCACCCTGGCCCGCACCCTGGGGGAGCTTTTTGTGGTGGTAAAGCTTGCCGGCGGCGGCTACCTGATCTGGTTGGGCATCAAGCTGTGGTTGACCAAACCGATCCCGCCCGGCGATCAAAACGTAGACAAACAGCAATCCGGTAAGCAGCGGATTCTGGGTGGTCTGTTTATTACTTTGGGCAATCCCAAGGTCATTCTATTTTACGCCGGCTTTTTACCAACCTTCATGGATCTGGGCCAACTGACGGTGGGGGATGTTTGTATTGTCGCCGGGCTGGTGGCAGGTGTATTGCTCCTGACCCTCGGATTCTACGCTTTTTCTGCGGCCCGGGCCCGGGTGCTTTTTACAAAACCCCGGGCGCTGCGCAACCTCAACCGGGGGGCCGGGACGATTATGGTGGGGGCGGGGCTTTCAATAGCCACCCGTTAGAAGCTATCTCAATATTGGCCTTCGGCTCAATCCCTGCGTTGGGCGCAAAATTCAAATCCTGGAAATACTATAGTATTCCTCCGGTTCAAATTTTACGGCCGCCTTGACCTTGAACCATAATCCAATATTGAGATAGCTTCTAATGTTTGCTTTGACCAACTATAAATTGAAGTGTTTTTCGAAGACCTGGATGACCCCTTCTTCGATCACCTTCATCCGGCGGGCGATTTTTGGGGTCATGGTGGCAAACACGCCCCTGCCGATTGCGCACTTTTCCCCCGCGTCATTTTCTAAAACCGCTTCCATTACAGCTTCCCGCTCGCTGTTAATCACGGCTACCCGGCCAACCACATGTAGTGGCTTCTCCACAAATGCCGGCCGATGAAATTCAATTTGAATCGATTTGGTGAGAATCAACTTCCGGAGTAAATGATGGGCCGACCAGCTCATCGCCTCATCGAGTATCGTTGACACAATGCCGCCATGCAAAAGCTTGCGCCATCCGCAATGCTGGCGGTCAACCGTCAGCCAGGAATGGATGCTGTCGCCATCGGTGTAAAAATCCATGTGGAGGCCATGCTCGTTTTCGGGGCCACAGGCAAAACAGTCCCGACTGCCGTCAAAGTTCCTCAATTTTTGCATTCCTGATTTATCTAGCATATCCATTCCTTATCCAGGACGGTTGACTTTGGTGCTCACTGCAGCGAGCTGCAGAGAATTCGCTCTCTATAAAGTTTCACGGCATTGAACATACAGTTCACATGTCGATGCCTTAGGCTCGGACCAAACACGCAACGAAGCAATCAGGATCGGTTTTATACTCTGTCAAACAGCGGTTTTAAACCTCGCCGTTTTGCACCAGCCGCGCAAAATGATCAAAGGACCGATCCCAGGTGGCCTCGGCAGCCGTCGGGAAGCAACAGCCGGGCAGCTGCCGCATGTCCAAATGATAGCGCAGGCATTCGCAGCAGTTACCTTTGCGGGGGCAGGGTTCATAGGTGCAGTTGCAATTTTGCAGGTTCTTCTTTTTGTTACAATCCATCCCTCCTCCTTGATGCCTTTGAAAAACACTCCCTTTTGCCCCACTCCGGCGTTGAGCTCAAATTGATATCCTCAAAATACGTTTAGTATTCCTCCGATATCAATATTCGCCCGCCTTGGATTGAAACACAATTGAGTATTTTTCAAAGGCATCCTCTTATTGTAAATTTAATCGAAAGCGTATTGAATCTTCTATGTTTCTGAAACAGCAGCTTCCCGACCCGTGTTATCCTGGCTGACAATTACACCTGCAAATACCATGGCAGCCGCCAGGTACTGCATAAAGTTGAACCGCTCACCCAGGATCAGCCAGCCCAGGATAATGGTAAAGACCGGTATCAGGTTGATGAAAGCCGTCGCCTGGCTGGCGGGCAGTTTGCTTACACCGTAGTTATAGCAACCATAGGCCCCCAGGGTTACCACGGCGCCCAGGTAGACTACCGCCCCGGTTGCGGTCGTTTCAAATGTAGCCGGCAGCGTGGATTCCGGGAAGAGGGCCAGCGGCAGAAAGAAAACCGCCCCGACAAATGCCTGTATGGCCGTCAGGAAAAAGGGCGAATACCTGGATGTCAGGTATTTGCAGGTGGTAATGTAGCCGGCCGCGCAGACCATGGCCAAGAACTCGTAAAAGTTGCCCAGGGCCGGATTGGGAGCGTCCGGGGATGATTCCGCGCTGATGCTCAACCAGCATGCCCCGACGATGGCCATGAAAAAGCCTGCAATCATCCGCCGGGAAATGGTTTCCTTCAGAACAATCCAGGCCACCACCGCCACGATCAGCGGGAGGGTCGCACAGATCATTCCCATTTGCGAGGCCGTCGTATTCACAACCGCCTTAGCCTCAAAAATAAAATAGAGGCAGGGTTCGCAGAGGGCCATGAACGCAATCCGGCGAATATCGCCGGGGCGGTAGTCTATGTTTTTTAAAAAACCGGGCAGGAAAAACAGAAAGCAGGCACTGGCGACGACCATGCGGCCAAAAATTACAAACATGGGATCATAGCTTCGAAAGGCCAGTTTCAAAGCAATGAAGGAACTGGCCCACAACACGGTAGCCGTCAGAAGGCTTACAACCGGCAACCAATTAATTCTATTGCCAAACACGCACAAATCTCCTTAACGCTTGATTGGGCCGCCACCCGCTTTTCTCCGGGGGCGGCAAAGCGTCACCCTTAACATTGATTCAACAAAAAGAAAACCGCCCGGGCATCTTTTTGCATTCAAGCGCGCATTCTGGTATTTTGACCTTCTATTCAGCGGACGACACTACAGGAAAAGACTTTATGGAAGAAGATACCCTTTCCGAAATCAAAACAAGAGCGGCCATGGATACAGCGGTCAGAATCCTGACCAGTCGCGGACACACGTCCAGCGAGCTGGCCCGCAAGCTGAAAAGCCGGCAGATCAAACCAGATATCGTGTCCCGGGTGGTGGCTGAATGTGAACGATTGAACTATATCAATGATGCAGGTACCGCCCAGCAATATCTGGAGGAATTGAAGAGAAAAGGTTACGGACGCCGCTATGTCCTAACGGCCATGCGTAAAAAAGGGCTGGACGTGGAAATTATCGAAGATGTCCTGCACCGGGGCTATCCCGAGTCTGAGGAGAGAGAAAATGCAATCATCATGCTGAAAAAAAAGCTGCCCGCATTTAACCGTGAAAAAGACCCTTACAAACGGAAATCGAAAATCTACCGCTATCTCTATAATCGCGGTTTCTCACCAGAAGTGATCACGGCGGTTGTCAACAGCATGGCGGACTAGGGACTGTTTCTAAATTGTCTTTTGGCCCAATCTCGGCGTTGGACGTTCGGTATCAATCCTCGAAATACGTGCGTATTCCTCCGATTGAAACCTCGCGGCCATCTTGACCTTGAACCAAAATCCTAATTTAGAAACAGCCCCTATACCATTGTCGCCTGCCGGTCCGGGGTCACGTCCGGGACCGGCATGACGACAAAAACCCTCCGATTGCTCGATTAACTTAATGAATTACTTTATTCGTCCTCAGGCTTGAAAGACGCCATCAGCGCCACCACAAAATCCCATAGTTTGCCCATGGAGGGGATATTCAACTTTTCGTCCGGAGAGTGTGGATTTTTCATGGTCGGGCCAAAGGAGATCATCTCCATCCCCGGGTATTTTGACCCGATCACGGCACATTCCAGACCGGCGTGGATAACTTCCACAACCGGCTCCTTGTCAAAACAGGCCTTATAAACCCGGCGGCAGCGATTGAGCAGCGACGCATTCTCCGCCACCGGCCAGGCTGGATACTGGTTGGTTGTTTTTACATCGGCCCCAAGCATAGCCGCCACCGCCTCCACCTGGGCATTGAGCGCTCGGAGTCTAGACATCACCGAGCTGCGTTGACTGACCAGGATAGAAACCTGGTTTTGCTCAAAGCCGAGAACCGCTGTATTACATGAAGTTTCCACACGCCCGATCTCTCCGGGGACGGTTTCCAAAACGCCGTTAGGCATGGCCAGCAACGCCGCTATCACCTTGCCGGTATCGTCTCCCGTGAGGGCCTGTTCCTCCGCCTGGATGGTTACCCTTTCAAATTTTACGGTGAGATTCTTTTCGGTGGCTTTGTACTCGGCCGCAATTTCGGACGCCAGTTCGCTCACCTGCTTTTCAACCGCCGTCAGGGCATCGCCTGGCAACGCAATCGTTGCTCCGGCTTCGCGCGGAATGGCATTGTGCTTGGTCCCCCCCCTTAGAGCCATAAGGCGGATTTCGCAGCACCGGCCCGCTGTCGCCAGCAGCCGCGCCAGGACCTTGTTGGCATTGGCGCGATGTTTCCCGATATCGATACCGGAATGACCGCCGCGCATGCCGCCCGTACTGATATCGACGAGTACATAACCCTCCGGCACAGCGGCCAGCTCAAACTCGGGTGTCATCAGGGTATCGATACCACCGGCACAACCCACGGTAAAGACGCCTTCATCCTCGGAATCGACATTGAGGAGAACGCGGCCCCGAATGAAATTGTCCGGTAATTTTTTAGCCCCTATCAAACCGGACTCCTCATCCACCGTAAAAAGCAGTTCCATCGGCGGGTGTTTCACCACAGGGTCGGTGACCAGCACCATCCCCAGGGCAATCGCCGCGCCATTGTCAGCTCCAATCGAGGTCTTTTCAGCGGTCAACCACTCGCCCCGGGTAACCATTCGAATGGGATCTTTGGAAAAATCGTGTTTGGAATCGGGCGTTTTCTCACACACCATATCCATATGGGCTTGGAATATGACACAGGGGGCCGCCTCGTAACCGGGTGACGCCGGTACGTCGATTAGCAGGTTACCGGCCTCGTCGCTACGGTGGCTGTAGCCGTTTTGCGCCGCCCAATCACTTAGCCAAGCTGCGATGGCGGTCTCGTCTCCGCTGCAACGGGGAAATTCGTTAATTCTTTCAAAACTATCTATTATCTCGCGTACTTTGGTATTCATATAAACTCCCTGACCGTGCAAGACTCCCCGGCTATTTATATCGAGTTGGTCTAAAAACCGTCATAGCACTTATAATTCCAAATTAAAACTGGTCGATTGGGAACCTGAGGCTTGCAAAATCATGAACTTGTATTAGATTATCTAAAACTTGAATCCGGAGGGAACCACGAATATGACCGTATCTTTAAAAGAGGAATTTGCCCAGGCCGAGCCTAATGAGCTGCTACCCCAGAACCTGCCCCACAAATGGCTGGCCTATATCGGCTGGAAGGTCAATGACTTTTTACAGCAATATGCGGACATTGAATCCGACGCGGACAAAGCCGCCGACAAAATCAGGTTTGATCCGGATATCCTGGACATCGTCACAAAGCTGTATGTGGTCGTCCATGGAGACCACGAAATAGACACCAGTGATATCAACAATATTCTGGAATTCCAACGGGCAACGCAGCAAGGCGCCATCAATTATTGCCTGGCGGTCTACCGCGAATCCCTGGGCCGTGATTCCGATATCAAATTCGAACACCCCGCCCTGGAAACCATACTAAGCAAACCGCCGGAAGCCTACGACTGCCACAACCTGATGGAATGGGCCCGTAAGAACAACTGCAAGGACTGCTCCGGCTGTTCCCCGCAAACCGAACCTTTTGCGGAGATAAAGCCGGAAAACAACTAAAAGCCATCTTATAAATGCATTTTTGGCCCAATCTCGGCGTTGGGCGCTCGGCTCAGATCCTCAAAATAGTTACCTGTATTCCTCCGGCCTTAACCTCGCGTCCACCTTGACCTTGAACCAAAATCCGATTTTTAAGATAGCTTCTGAGAAATAAGGTCCTGGTTCTGGGTTAGAACCTTTGAACCTAAAGCCCCTTCGCCATTACTGTCGCCGAAACCTCGGCGGTAAGGTTGTAAATCCTTTCAGCCAGTTCTTCTGAAAGCAGTCCGGTGCCGCAGGCCGGGGTAATCAGGCTTTGTCGCAGTAACAGCTCACGATCGACACCCAGCTCGACCAACCGATCCCAAAGCCTGTAAAGGCGTGACAACAGGGTGCCCTCGGTTTCAGCGAAAGCGGCCTCGCTGGTGGGCACAATACCCCATGCAATCCTGCTGCCACGTTCTAAAAACGCCTGGAGCTCTGCCGGGTAGCAAATCATGGATTCACTGAAGCTATGGGCGTCAAAGCTGACAATATCGGTCCCCGTTGCAAATAAAAGTGACCAGTCGGTGGCATCACAAGAATGAATGCCGACCAGGGCCCTGCGTTGGTGGATAACGCCGATCACCTGGTCCAGACTCTCCAGAATCATCTCTTTCGTAAGGGTGATGTGGGCGTGGGTACCGTAGGCGGCCACGGTGGGGTCATCAATAAACAAAATGACCGGCAACCCGACCTCGGCCAGCCGGCCGCACTGCCAGCTGGCGTGGAGCGCCAGGGTACGGACCACCAGGTCCCTGAGCTCATCATCGTAAAAGGCCAGGTTGCCATCCCCATCTTTTAACTGGAACCCCATTGTCAGCGGTCCCACTACCTGGCCCTTGATGAAACGGGCTGCAGCAGGGTCGGCCTTCAGATCGTCGACAAACGCGTGAAAGCCTGCGGCGGCATCCGAACCGAAGGCAAAGCGCTCCATGGCTTCCACAGCACCCTGTTCCGCCGCCAGGCAGATGGTATAAAATGCGGTCAATCGTTCCGGCCAGTTGTGCGCCGCCGTGTCAAATTTGGCCTCATCTCCGCACACCGTCAACAACCCGGTATCGACCAGACAGCGGAAGGCCTGAAATATGAGGCCTTCCTGGATGCCCCGTTGTGGCAGCTGCGGCCAGTGTGGAATCAGGGGCAGGTGTTTTTTAATCATCTCCAGGGCTGCAGCGGCATCTTTGAAAGGCGTGCTGCCAATGCCGGTGGCAATTCCGCCGGAAAGCTTATGATAAAATTCGTTTGGCATCCTTCACTTCAAATGAGGTTTAATCGCTTTATAAAAATGCCCGGCCAGAATGGTATAACCTTCGCTGTTGGGATGAATCGGATCGCTCATCAAATTAGATCGCCCCATGATGTCCGTATAGACGTTGGGTATAAGAACCGAGCCCGTTTTGACGGCCAGCTCTTCGTAAGCGAACCCAAAGCCCCGCCCGTAAAAGGGGATGTCGATACCGCCAACCACCACCAGCGCACCATGGTCCTGGATCATTTGGATGATGCGCTCCAGGTTTTTGAAGGCGGTCTCCTTCGGCACCCGGTTTTTTAGATCGTTGCCCCCCAATGTCAGCAGAACCATGCGGGGCTCTTTGGCCAGCACGGTATCGATGCGCGCCAGCGCTCCGGTTGTAGTGTCGCCGGGCACGCCCAGATTGATAACCGGCCTCCCGATCAGACCCGACAGTTGGGACGGGTAATCCATCCCCTTGCCGGCACCGGTGCCGAAGGTCAAGCTGTCTCCGAAGCAGACAATGGTCTTGCCGGTGGGTTTTGCATTTCTAATTTCATGTGAGGAAGACGACAGCCACTGGTACCCAAGAAACAATACCAGCAGACATCCTGTGGCAATTCCGGCTTTTTTCACCGCTTAAACGTTCCTTCTTCTAAGAAATGTCTGATCTGCTCCAAAACAGAGCGATTACTCATGATGAAGGTGTGCCCCGCCTCGACCACCAGGAAATCTGTCATTTCCTCCAGTTGGGCACTTTGAACCGACACCTTGCCATCATCTTCGCCGGGAATAAATGGCGAGAACCAGGGATCGGAAGAACTTTTTCCGGTGATGATGCCTACCGTGGCATCGATCTTATCCAGCTTGTTGGACAGGCTCTTTGCATCTGTCCCGAGCTGCTGGCCCGCCGGGCCCATCATCCATTGATAAACTTTAAGATCCCGGAGGTTGTCGGCGATTTCGCTGCCCTTGTTGGGCGGGCTGAGCATGACAATTTTATCAAGATTTTTTATGGTGTTATCTTGCAGGTAGTAACGAACCAGAATCCCACCGAGAGAATGGGTCACGAAATGAATCTTGCGGGCTCCTGCCCGGCGACAGACCTTCAGGCCCTTGGCAATGTGTTCGCTTGCCAGGTCTTCGATGGATTTTTTGGTGGAAGGATAGCTTTGATTCCAGACGGTATACCCTTCCCCACGGAGTTCCTTCTCCACCTTACGCATGGCATATTTGGTCCGGCCCATGCCGTGCAAGACTATCACGCATTCGTCCCTCAAAGCTTTCTCCTCCGCATACAAGGTTGCCGGATTAAAGCATCCCAGGCAAATACAGATTCCGATGATTCGCAGTAACTTGGACATGAGTATGGATTAAGGCACAGCGTAAGTCATCAGCAACACCCGGAAAGGTAAATGGTCAAAGGTTTTGGTCTCTCCTTCCCGGAAGCCCAGCTTTTGATACCACGTCTTCAACTCATAAAAATCAGCGATAATTCCGATGCCGATTTGGGGAACGCCCAGATTGGCGGTTTCGCGACATACACGCCTAACGAGGCGACCGCCAACACCCCGGCGCCTTTGCCCGGGCAACACCGATAATCGCTCAAGGTACACCATCTGCGGATTGGCGTGTTCCATTGCCACGCACCCGACGGGGGCCCCTTCATACTCCGCCACAAAGCAGCAAACGCCCCGGGCCAGATCGCTCTCTATCCATTCGGGCGTACAGTTGGATGGATGCTTCGGACAGTTTTCCGGTGTCAGGTTGAATCTACGGGCCACATCGGCATGTGACTTTTTGATGAGCGCGGCCAACAGGTCGGCATCGGATTCATCGGCTGTTCTAATGGTCGCATCCGTTTGCATCAGGCTCAGTTCAAGGTAAATGGCACCTTCTACCGGGTTGTATCGATAGGCGTTGATCGGTTTGAATCCCAGGTCGGCATACAGCGCATTGGCAACCTGCATTGCCGGCACCGTATCCAGCCGCATGTAATCGTATCCGATTTGGCGGGCCGCCTCAATGATTGTTTCAGCAAGCTGCCGGCCGATGGCGCGACCCCGGAAAAAGGGCCGGACATACAGGCGTTTCATCTCGCACACGCCGTCTTCGAAATAGCGCAGCGCCACGCATCCGGCCGGCAGCCCATCCACCAGGGCAATATAAAGTCGCCCCCGGGGCGGGGCATAATGGGTTTCGATATGCGCCAACTCCTCTTCGAAATCTTGGAAATCGAGGTCAAACGGCAAAGACTCGGCATACTCCCTGAATAGCTCGCCGGCTAAGGGTACCGCTGTTTCGAATTGTCCATCGATGATCGTTGCCATTATGTAAGGACCACGCGGCTTAACACCATACGTTTGGTTTCATCGATCTGAATATCGATGAAACCGTTTTCCAAAGTTTCCACGCAATAGCCAGCCACAAATTCATCTAGGCTCAGCTTCTGGTTCGGTTCCGGGGGAAACAATGACATCTCCAGGGCATATTTTATCCCGTGGGGCATCCCATCCGAACCGAAAATGAGATCTTTCCCCGGCACAAAGCCGACCTCATCGATCAGTATGCGAAAGGGATTGTTGCGGGCACAATAGGCCGGTGAGAGGCGATCCCGATACTGGACGGAGTCATAATTGAAGTTGGGCTGCATGGATAACACCACACCGAGCGATCGGGCTTTGCGGGCGGTGGCCGCCGATATGAACTGGCAATGCTCCATGCGCACCAGCGGCGGAAGTGCGCCTTCTGAACGCTGCACATTCTCAAGCGCCGTGACCACCTGATCAGCGGCCGCATCACCGATGGCATGGATCGCAACCGGTTTTCCCAGGTTCGTAACCGTTGCGATATGGGCGCTAAGTTCCGCTAGGGTGTAAATTAAAATGCCCTGACCACCCTCCGGATAGGGTACCTGGACAGCGGCGGTCCTGGGGCCCAGGGCGCCGTCGGTAAACAATTTGATGCCGAATACCTGCTTTTGGGTTCCAGCATCAAGGGCTTGATACAGCTTCAGGTCGGCCCAGAACCGGGTTCGATCGAGGTGCCCCAATTGGTAATGATACTCGATGGTCGCGGCATTGGGCAATAGCATCTCTTCGGCATACCAGATGCCCTGACGATTCAGGTACGCGTTGAAGGCGGTCACCCGGGCCGCACTGCCGGGCTGGATGTTCACGATGAACTTAAAGATCTCCGGCAGATTCTTTTCGACCCAGTCGGGATCTTCAATGTGGGCCACGATCTCAGGATAAGCCCCCGCAAACCGCGCTTTGGCCGGGGCGTTCATCAGGAAACTGTGTAAGGACACATTGCAGATCAGGACCGGCTTGAGACGCTCCAGTTCTTCTTCCGTAAAAGTATAGAGACTGTTGTTCCAGCCGAACACGACAACGACCGGATCTTCCTGCGCCTGGATTAACGCCAGGGCCCGGCCTTTATCCCGGACAGTCCGCAGGTCTAAACTAGTACTCAAAGAGGCGTAAAGCGAGGGATGCGTATGATGGTCTCTTAACAGGGGAATTCGTTTTTCATAAATCATGCTGCCGATATCCTTACCTTCCGATGTACACCCATCAGCGTTCCCATTTCTCAAAGCGGGGCACCCAGCGGGGAACCTGGTCCCGGTACTCGCGGTAGGGGTCGCCGAACCGCGCGATCAGGCCCTTTTCTTCCACGAGGGGTAAATATAGCAGGTTCCCGATTATAAAAACCAGGGTCCACAGGAAAATCAGCCACGAGTTGAACAGGATGCTTTCGCCCAGCAGCACAACGATGACACCCGCAATCATCGGGTTGCGAACATAACGGTAGGGGCCCAGGATGACAAGTTTCTGCGGCGGATCCCACGGTGCAGGCGTCCCCTCCCCGCGAGAGGTAAAAAGTGTTACCGTTCGCACTGCCAAATAACCGCCGGCCGCAAAGAACATACAGGCAGCATAAAACGTGAACTCAACCGGGTTTTGAAAATCGGCGCCAAAGCTGGATCCATCTGCCAGAAGCAGAATGGCTGTCGGAACGAATACCAAGACCGTGCCCGGCAAGATGATGATGGTTTTGATTAATCCCCAGTTCATATGCACCTCCCTATACAAGCTTGAGATGAAACCTCCGGATCGCGGTTTTCACCAGCAGACCGTTTCAATCCGGCTGAAACAGAATGCGAATCGCCGCCGCCTTAATGCAAGGCTTTCCCACAGCCATGGTAGGTCCGGCCATCCAGGGTCACCGTTACGGTACTTTCTAACGAATCGCCGCGCATGGTATCCCGGCACGGTTGCCCGAGGATGATAACTTCCAGTGAGTTCCCGTTTTGGCGGGCTCTATAGACAGTTTTTCGGCCCCCTGCTTCGCTTTCAGGTTCCGGTGTATCGAATTCGTGCCGGCGCTGACCGTAGTCGCTCACGAAAAGCAGTTTACGGTCTTTTGATACTTCCAGATACCAACCAGGCTCATTGCCGGTCGCCCGAAAATCCACACCATTCAGCTTCGCATGTTCCCAGATAGCCAAATACCGGTTGTTGCGGCAGGCATGTTTAACATGCGTGCCGATCTCCAATCGAGCGGTGTCCCCTTTATTCCAGAAAACAATCTTTCCGTCACTATATGTTACGTCGGATCCTGATGCGGCGGGTGATAAACCGATAGTTTTACCCGGCAAAAACAACCAGGCCTGTCCACCCTCGATTCTGGCGGTAAAAGCATAGTTCCGATCGCACTCGAAAACAAACGTTTGCGGGAATGCCGCTGTAGCCGCTTTCTCAGCATTGACCCCGCTACACGCCGCCAGCAGCAATCCGCTGAGCATGGTCATGACGATGGTCTTGATTTTCATAGACGACACTTTCAAAACTCGGGAACCCACCGTAATTAATGGATTTTGGGTCGAGGTCCCGTCTGCGCCTTCCAGACTGCGCCGGACAGGCAAGGCGGCCGCGACTATCAGACCGGGGGTGCCAGCGAAGCCAATGCCTTGCGTGGTAAATACTGACGGTATTTCGAGAACCCGATAGTCGCGCCCAACGCCGAGATTGAGCCAATGGCCGCTGTTTGGGATGGCTTCTACCCGGCGCGGGTGCCATTGGGTACCGCCTTCTCGGGCACAGCCAGCGCCGGACCTAAACCATCGGCATACCCCAGGTCAAACAGCATCCCTTCCGACACTTCACCCATCATCTTGCGCGGTGCCAGGTTGACCACAAACAGCGCCTGGCAGCCCTCGATCTCGGACGGGTTTTCCCGCTCCTGCTTGATACCGGCCAGGATCGTCCGCTCATGATCGCCCAAATCCACGATCAGGCGGACCAGCTTGTTGGACCCCTCAATATCCTCCACCCGCAAAATGGTGCCCACGCGGATGTCGACCTTCTCAAAATCTTCGAATGTAACGGTCGGTTTTACCGGTGCAACTTTCATAGCGTTCCTTTGCAATCACTCTTCGAACTATAGGTTTTAAATGAGTATTCTATTATCGTAGAGGCTATCTTAAAAACTGAATTTTGGTTCAAGCTCAAGGCGGCCGTGAATGTCAGACCGGAGGAATACTGATAGTATTTCGAGGATCTGATATTCGCTCCCAACGCCGAGATTGGGCCAAAAGGCAGTTTTTAAGATAGCCTCTAACCGAAGGTTGCCATCATCTTGACTATCCTCTTCCGCGACATGATACGCGTCAAGTTGGTTACCAGCTTATTTTTTGCTCCGGAGACAACCGTCGGCTTGGCCCTTTCTGCCAGAGCCTGCATGGCGGTCTCAACCACATCCTCCGGAGTCTGGGTGATGGCGGCGGGTGGCCGGTTGGCTTCATCGCCGCCGGCCCGGTCGTGGAAATGGGTGGCCGTCACTCCGGGACACAGCCCCATGACATAAATGCCTCGCTTTTTCTGTTCGTGCCAAAGGGTTTCGGTAAACGACGTCACAAAAGCTTTAGTTGCGGCGTATGTTCCGGCAGACGGCATGGGCATGAACGCCAACGCCGAGGATAAGTTGATCAGGGCATCACCGTTTTCGGCCTGCTGGAGAAAGGCGTGGGACAATGCCACCAGGGCATTGCAATTAAGGCGCATCATGGCTTCGAGTCGAGGCAGATCGGTTTTGAAAAAGGCGCCGTAGACACCGTAGCCGGCATTGTTGATCAACAGATGATACCGGTCAGCAGCCAGGGCCGCGGTTATAAACGCGATACCCGTGTCGGTAGACAAATCCGCCACCTGGAATGCATGCTTGCCTTCACCCAGCTCCGTCACCAATTCCTGCAGGCGTTCCTCATTGCGGGCGGTTGCCGTAACGGTGTAGCCCTCAGCCGTCAGCCTATGGGCAAAAGCCCGGCCGATGCCTTCACTGGCCCCGGTGATCATTACCTTTTTCTGGATGGTTGCCACTGTATCCCCCTTTCTTTTCACAGGCCCGGTAAGAAACGACATGAGCGGGTATTGCCTGCGGAAATAATCATTACCTAAACAATTAAATGCATAAACTTAAGATTCGCCTTGGGGAAAGCATAATCGTCCAACTGTTCCGGACGGACCCAATCAAAATCAACCGGCCCGTTCAGGCGGACCCGGCTGCCGGGCCGCACCTGGCAGACGAACACCTCCAATGTAATTTTGAAATGCGTATAGGCATGGTTGATTCTGGCCAGGCGTTTGTCGGTATCCACTTTGAGGCCGGTTTTGTCTTGAATGGCCCGGATGCAACCGGCAGCCGCCGCTTCCCCTTTTTGCAATTCCCCTCCGGGAAATTCCCACAAGCCACCCAGCAGCCCCGCGGGTTTGCGACGGGTAATCAAAAAGCGACCCTTTTTACGAATCACGCCCGCTACCATTTGCAAGGTGGGAACCGGTTTGCGCTTCTCTTTTTTGGGGAACTCATCCACACGGTCATGCTGATAGCTGATGCAGTCAGGCTGCACCGGACAGTGGTCGCAAGTCGGCCTAGCCGGTTTGCAGATCAAAGCGCCCAATTCCATGATCGCCTGGTTAAAGTTGCCCGGCTGCTCCCGGTCCAGCAACGTGCCCGCGATATCCTTGAATTGTTTATAGGCTTTCGGTCTGTTGACCGGGTCTTCAATCGCAAAAAGCCGGGCCAATACCCGTTTGACATTGCCGTCCACCACCGCGTGGGGGTGTCCAAAAGCCAGGCTCTGGACGGCCGCGGCAGTGTATTCGCCGACACCCGGAAGCTGTATAAAGGTTTCCCAATCCGCGGGAACACTCCCGCCGTAATCGCGCGTGACAATTCCGGTCGCCCGGTGGAAATTGCGGGCCCGGGCGTAGTACCCCAGGCCTTCCCACATCTTAAGGATGTCCTGGAGGTCACCGCGGGCCAGCGCTTCTATAGTGGGGAACCGTTCGAGAAACCGGTGATAGTAAGGGATAACGGTCTTTACCTGGGCCTGCTGGAGCATCACTTCAGAAAGCCATGTCCGGTAGGGGTCTCGGGTTTCACGCCACGGCATCTTCCGCTTGTGTTTTAGATACCAGCTGACCAGAGCCTTACGGATTCGCTTCGCTTTTACATCACTGATGTTCACTGGGCACCCTGCTTTTACGACCATAGGAGGGCCGTAGCTCTTTTCCCCAGGATAACGTCATTGAAGACAACGCTTGCGGCGGTTCCGGCCATACCATAGCAGACATGCAGCGGCAATAAATACTCTTCCCGGGGATGGCAATAGCGGGCGTGCTCAGCCTGTTCCCACTCAATCAGGCGCCTTGCGCGTACATCCGCCGCCAAATCCGGATCGCTACAGGTATCTCGCAGCCATTGATCGAAGCTGTCGTTTCTGTCATCCACTTGGATAGCGTTGCTAAAAGAAAATGCCTGCATATTATGAAATGAAAATCCCGAACCGATCGTCAAGATGTTCGCCGCGCGCAGGGACGACAGCGCTTTCCCGATCCTGACATGCTCACCCGGGTCCAGGCCCTTTACCAGCGACACCTGCACACAGGGTATCGTGGCCTCGGGGTACATGAGTTTCAGCGGCACGAACACCCCGTGATCGAAACCACGATTCTCATCCAGCTGCGCCTCGAACCCGCTTGCGTTTAACAACTGATAAATCCTGGTGGCCATCTGTGTTTCGCCCGGGACAGGATATTCAATCCGGTAAGCTTCCGCCGGGAAACCATAATAGTCATAAATCAGGGGCGGCCGGACACCACCCGTAATGGTCGGCCGCCCGGCCTCCCAGTGCGCGCTGATCACCAGGATGGCATCCGGGTTCCCGAGCTCGGCGGGAATGGCCTGCAAGAAACGAATCATTGCACCGTGGCCCTCCTCCCCAAGCAGCGGCAACGGCCCACCGCCATGGGGGAGGTACAAAATAGGAGCAAGGTTGTTTGTAGGTTCCACTGTCATGCTTACCTGCAAGATTCCGCCTACACTTTATTTTGAATAGGGTTCCAGGCTTTAGAGCCCTTCACTCGACCCGCCGAACCCTTGGCCCCTGGGACCCTTGGTTTTTCATTCTCCCACCGTCTTGAACTTCTCCGGCGGCGCCCCGCAGACCGGGCATTTCTTCGGTATCTTTTTGTCGGTGACATACCCGCAAACCTGGCAGACGTGATACGCTTTGACCACGTTCTTGATCACGTGATAGATGGCCCTTTCGTATAGTTTCGCATGGTAGGATTCCGCGTCCCGGGCATGACTGAAAGCCAGGGCCGCGACTGTCTCGCCTTCGTCTTCGGCATCCTTGATAAAATCGGGATAGGTGTTTTCGCTGACGGTTTTCTCCCGCTGGAAGGATGCTTCCAGGTTCGTGTCGGTGTCTTTCACCAATAGGTCTTTCACCAGGTTCAACTGCCGGGTGGCATGGACCCTCTCCGCCTCGGCAATGGCACGGAACAACAGTGCGATTTGAGGCTCCTGCTCCTCGTCCGCCTTCTCGGCGTACGCCAGCAGCCGGAAATAGGCCTTGGCCTCGCCCACAAACGCCGTCAACACATTTTGCCTTGTCTTTGCCTGCATCTTCGCCTCCACTGAGTAAGATTGTTAGCGGCTATCTAAAAAGGGTCTGTTGAGATCGTTTATAATCGGATTCGATCACCGAACGTACCGTGCAATAGCGTTTTCCACTGAGCCGTCCCAGCGGATCCAGAGCCTGCCAGTCCACTTCCCGTTCATTGGCCAGTAGACCCTCTTGCAGGTGCACACGCTGAATACGTCCCAGGACGAGATTTCCCGCATCGGGCCCGGTATCGACCGAAACGATTTTGGCCAGGGTGCATTCAAAGGCAACGCGTGCCTCGGCAATCCGCTGCGGCTTCACCTTGAGGGTGGGCGCCCAGTGCAACCCAGCTGCCTCGGCTTCGTCAGTGCCGTAGGGCAGCGAACGGGCCGTCTGCTCCATGGCTGCGAGCAGGTCCACCGAAACCAGGTTGACCACAAATTCACCGCCCTCCCGGATATTGACCAGGGTGTCCTTGTATGACCCGTCCGGCCGAGTCACCACCGACACGGCCAGAACCGGCGGCGACCACGATACACCGGTGAAAAAACTGAAAGGCGCAATGTTGGCCTGGCCACGCGAATTGACCGTCGCAACCCAGGCTATGGGTCGCGGGATTAGGGCACTGGTCAACAGGTCGTGAGCATGCCGCGCCTCAAGCGAACTCAGATCAAGTTCCATTTCAGGTTACCTGTATGTTTTGGAGATGTTCGATTGTAGATACTATTTACCAACCTCTGTACCATGGGTCAACGGTGTTCATGGAAGAGGTCGGCCGGATTATGAATGAAAACCACCGGCCGTCAGGGCGGGAAAAGCGCTGAAGCCTGCTTCAACCTGTCGTCCGAACAGGCAGGTCAATCACCAAACCGCTCAAGAAAATGGGTGTCGATATCGCCTTTGATATAGTCTGGATCGGCCATTACCCTGCGGTGGAACGGAGCCGTTACCTGGATCCCTTCGACCTCGAGTTCCGCCAGGGCCCGATCCATGCGCCTGATGGCGGCCTCCCGGTTTTCGGCCCAGACAACCAGCTTGCCGATAAGTGAGTCGTAAAAAGGCGGCACCAGATAACCGCTGTGAATGTGGGTATCCATGCGCACGCCTGGCCCGGCCGGCAGGACCAGCGTTTCGATGATACCCGGGGAAGGCATGAAATCATTGTCCGGATCGGCGGCGTTGATGCGGCACTCGATCGACCAGCCGTTGATGCTGATATCCTCCTGTCGCCGGGATAGCGGCTGGCCGGCCGCGATGCGGATCTGCTCCTGTACGATATCGATACCGGTAATCATTTCGGTCACCGGATGTTCCACCTGTACCCGGGCGTTGACCTCCATGAAGTAGTACTGTCGGTTTTTATCTACCAGAAACTCCATGGTGCCCGCATTGGTGTATTCCAGAGAGCGAGCCACCCGGATGGCGGCGGCCCCCATCTCGGTGCGCAGATCATCGTCGATGAAGGGGGAGGGGGCTTCCTCGATCAGCTTCTGGTAGCGTTTTTGGATACTGCATTCGCGCTCGCCCAGGTGAATGCAGTTGCCGTGGGTATCGGCCAGGATCTGCAATTCTATATGCCTGGGATTTTCGATATATTTTTCAATATAGAGGTCGGGGTTGCCGAACGCCGCACGTGCTTCACCGGCAGCCGTGGCAAAGGCTTCGGAGACTTGGACAGCATCATGGGCAATCCTCATCCCGCGGCCCCCGCCACCGCCGGAGGCTTTGATGATCACGGGGTAGCCGATGGTTTCCGCGATGGCGATAGCGTCATCTGCAGCGGCCACCACCCCATCGCTGCCGGGAATAATCGGGATCCCAAGTTTCTGGAAATGCTCGCGAGCCGCGGACTTGTTCCCAGCCAGGGCGATGCTGTCGGCCGTGGGGCCGATGAAAACCAGGCCGTTGTCTTCACAGGCCAGGGCAAAATCCGGATTTTCCGACAAAAAGCCGTATCCCGGATGAACAGCATCCGCACCGCTTTTCTTGGCGGCAGCGACAATGGCCTCGATATTGAGGTAGCTTTTTCGGCTCAAAGCCGGCCCGATGTGGACAGCTTGATCCGCCCGGCGAACGTGCAGGGCCTCCTTATCCGCATCTGAGTAAACGGCCACGCTGGTCACGCCCATTTCACGACAAGCCCGGATCACCCGCAGGGCAATCTCGCCCCGGTTGGCCACCAGAATTTTTTTCAACATCGAGCAGGCCTCCTTTCTTCTTTTACATCTTGCCTCGCCCGAAGCACCAGGCATTGGCTTGCCCCTCCAAATGGAGCTTCCCTGCTATAACTCAATAGCAAGACCTTGTTTCGCGCAGAGACGTCCTCCTTAAACCCAGATAGAATGCGCAGTCCAGCGAAGTCGGGAAAGTAAAACCAGGATTTAGTCGCACTATCGTGCGAAAAACCGTTCGAGCCTTCCGCACCATCCATCTTTTGGTTTTATCCGGCGAAGCCGGTATAATATTTGATTTTCTCTGCGCCCCTGCGTCTCTGCGCGAGAATATTGTTTTTAGGCCATCGCCAAATAACTTTGAGCTGGTGTTGACGCCCAGTTTTTAATGCCAGCGTGAGAAAGATCATTTATAATAAATACAGGAAGATGACGGCTCGTGGATAAAGATCTATTATTCCGTCTCAATCTCGATGACAGCCTGGTCCTTCATCACCATGTCTTCATTGTCCAATAAAACCGCCTTAACAGTACCAGCCTTTTCAGTTTTGATTTCGGTAAAGATCTTCATGGACTCGATAATACAAACGACTTCACCGGCCGCAACCGACTGGCCTTCTTCAACCAGGGGTGGCCCATCCGGATCCGACGCCCGGTAAAAGGTTCCCATCAAAGGCGATACGACGGTATAGGTGTTGTTTCCCACTGGTCCTCCTCTTTTATTTTAGACCTTGTATATAAGCATGGGTCCATTACCCACATACTATCTCAAGCAGTCATCCAGGGTCCTTCGCAAGTCAAATTGGAAATATACTTGACATATATTTCACATATATGTCAAGTATATCCTCATCTTCAAACTCAGACCCGGAATCAAACTATGCCGCAAGACACCAAGCAGCCCCTGGCTGTGACTGCCTACCAGTTGATCTACCGCAACATCATGACCCTGAAATATGAGCCGGGTCAGCGTCTTGAAGAAAAACAACTCATGGAACAACTCGGCATCGGGCGCACCCCGGTCCGTGAGGCCCTTATGCACTTGTCGGCCGATTTTATGGTGGAGTCCCAGCACAACAAAGGATTCATCGTCCGACCCATCACCTTGCAGAACACCAAAGCTTCGTTTGCGGCCTTGAAAATTTTGGAGCTCGGGGTGGCCGAACTGGCGGTGCGCCAGGATCCCGGCGGCCTGATCGACGATATGTCGGCGGCCAACGAAGAGGTGAAAACCGCCATCCGCAACGAAGATGTGCTGGCCATGGTGGAGGCCAACAGCGATTTTCACAGCGCATTTGCCAGTACCTGCCGCAACGATTATATCATCCAGAGCCTGCACAAGGTCCGTTGTGAAACCAACCGGCTGGCGTACCTCTCTTTCAATAATGAAGTGGACCCCTTACGCTCACTACCGGAACATTATGAAAGTGTTACCCAGCATCATGACACCATTATAGATTTTATTCGGCGCCGCGAAGAGGAACCCCTGAAGAGGACCCTGATCGAGCACATCCAGGCCTTTCAAAACAGGATCCTGCTGTTTATGGCCTCTTAAGCTATTTGCCGGATGTTAAGCGTGTAACCGTAACGTGTACATAAACTAGCTAAAAGGAGGAAATCATGAAAAGGACACTTTGCTTCATTATGGCATTGCTTGTGGCCCTGGTCTTCGTGCCGGAAGGCTTCGCCAAGGCAAAATGGGATCTGCATCTGAACTATCCGGCCGGTAACTTTCACTCCAAAGGCGCCCAGACCTTCGCTGACCGGGTGGCGGAAGCTACCAACGGCCAGGTCAAAATCGTCCTGCACCCGGGTAGCGCCCTGGGATTCAAGGGCCCCGAGTTGCTGCGGGCCTTGGCCGAAGGACAGCTGAAGGCTGCTGAGGTACCGACCGGTATGGTGGAAGGCGACGCGCCGACCCTGGCGCTGACCGCACAGCCCTTCATTTCCACCAATGCCTTTGAACAGCGCCTGCTTTACCAACTGGCCAAACCGACCTACGCCAAAATCCTGAAAAAGTTCAACCAGTTTACCCTTTATACCTCGGTCTGGCCGTTTTCCGGGATTTACACCCAGCGGCCGATCAGGTCCGAAGCTGATCTCAAGGGCCTGAAAATGAGGGTTTATGATGGGACCGGCCTGGCTTTCGGTGGCGCGACTGGAATCGCGGCCCGCAAGATGCCCTTCAGCGAAGTCTACCCGGCCATGAAAGCCGGTCTGCTCGACTCCATGTATACCTCTTCGGTCTCGGGCGTGGACGCCAAGGCCTGGGAAGTATTGAAGTACTTTACACCCATCAACATTGTGGGCCCCGTGAACATGGTCAACGTCAATCTGGACGCGTGGAACAAACTGCCTAAAGACACCCAGGCCACTCTTCTTGAAATCGCGGCCCAAATGGAAGATGAAATGTGGAACCTGGCCGGTGATATGGACCGCAAATCTCGGGCCACTTTGACCGAGAACGGCATGACCATCAACAAGGTCAGCAAAGAGTTCCGCGCTGAACTCAACGCCATTGGTGACAAACTGCGGGGCCAGTGGGCTAAAAAAGCCGGTTCCGATGCGCAGATGATATTAAAAGAGTACTACCGCATCACGGGCCGCTAAGTTGAAGTAATTTTATAAAAGTCTTTTGATTCAATCTCGGCGTTGGACGTAAGGCCCCAGTCCTCAAAATACTGTTTAGTATTCTTGCGGCTGGAGCCTCACGTCCGCCTTGACCTTGAATCAAAATCCAAATTCTAAAATAACTTCAATTCGACACCTTGAGCTTCAAGGCATACCTGCTAAAAGGGCTTTTTAATGAATACCGCCATCCGTTTTGTCGAAAAGGTAAGTGACTGGCTGGCCCGCGGCTCAGCCGTCATCCTGGGGCTGTTGACAGTCCTCATCTTAGTCGAAATCTTCCTGTGGAATGTCTTTGAGAAAACAACCCTGGTTGCCGATGAATACAGCGCCTACGGACTGGCGGCCATTATCTTCATGGGGGCCGGATACTGCCTGAAAGAAAAGGGCCATATCCGCATCACCCTGATCCTGACATTCCTGCCGGAAAAGGTAACGCGCTGGATCACCTTTTTGGCTACGGTGTTGACCACTGTTTTCGCCGGATACCTCTGGTGGTACCTGTACAAGATGGTCAATTCCGCCTACCGGTATAACTCAACGTCCGGCACCCTGACCAATACACCGCTCTGGATTCCCCAGACAATCATGCTGGTGGGTGCCGCCGGATTCGTACTGCAGTTGGCCGCCACCAGCCTGCGCACCTATCTAGCCATCAAAACCGGGGAGGAGGTCGTCTAATGGAAGCTGGCATGCCTCTGATGTCCCTGGTTGTTTTTGGGGTGTTGTTCATCACCCTGGGCGCCGGCATCTGGGTCGGCTTTGCCCTTTTTATGGTCGGCTTCATTGGAATGACCTTTTTCAGCTCGCTGCCGGCGGCCAACAACATGGCTTCTTCGGTGTGGTCCACGGTGGAAAAATGGGAATACGTGGCCCTGCCCCTCTTTATCCTGATGGGTGAAATCCTCTACCGGTCGGGCATCTCCGAAAAACTTTTCAAGGCCCTGGTGCCGTGGCTTTACCGCTTGCCCGGCGGGCTGCTGCTGATGAACATTATTTCCTGCACACTGTTTGCGGCCGTGAGCGGCTCCTCGGCCGCCACCACGGCCACGGTTGGCCGGATCACCCTGGCTGAATTCGACAAACTTGGCTACGACAAGCGTATTGCCATGGGATCGCTGGCCGGTGCCGGCACCCTCGGCTTTTTGATTCCACCGTCGCTGATTATGATCGTCTATGCGATCCTGGCGAGTGTTTCCATCGGCAAGATGTTCATGGCCGGTATCCTGCCAGGTTTGTTGCTGGCCGGAATCTATTCAGCCTACATCATTTACCGCGGCATCCGTAATCCGGAAATCGCACCCCGTACCCAGGACACTTACAGCTGGAAAGAACGCCTGGTCGCGACCAAGGATCTGGCCCCGACCGTTATTCTGATCCTGATGGTTTTGGGCAGTATTTACGCGGGAATCGCCACCCCCACCGAAGCCGCGGCCCTGGGTGTCCTGGGCGCCACCGCATTCGCCTTCCTGAACCGCCAGATGAACCTGAAGATCCTGTTTGAGTGTTTGATCGGCGCAGTGAAGACCAATGCCATGATCATGCTCATCGTAATCGGTGCGGGGTTTCTCTCCCGGGCCATGGGGTTTTTGGGAATCCCGGCGGCCATCACCACAGCTATCACCGAATTACAACTGTCGCCTTACACCCTGATGCTTTTATTAGGTGTCTTCTATGTCGTGCTGGGCTGTTTGCTGGACGGTTTTTCAATCGTGGTCATGACGCTGCCTATCGCATTGCCGATGGTCACGGCGGCCGGCTTCGATCCCATCTGGTTCGGTATCTACCTGATCCTGATGGTCGAAGTCAGCCAGATTACGCCACCGGTCGGCTTCAACCTTTTCGTTATCCAGGGACTCACCGGTGAACCGATCACACGCATCGCGCGCTATGCGTTCCCGTTCTTCCTGCTCATGCTGCTGACCACGGCTATCATCACCATATTCCCGCAGATCGCCCTTTATCTGCCGCAATTGATGACGGTGAAGTGATGAGGAACAGGTGGATAGGCTGAAGGCAAGAGCATAAAAAGTAAAAACCAGGGGAGTGACATATGAAAACCATCGACCTGAACTGCGATATGGGAGAAAGTTATGGTGCTTACCGCATCGGGATGGACGCAGATGTATTTCCCCATATAACCTCGGCCAATATCGCCTGTGGCTGGCATGCCGGTGATCCGCTGGTTATGGAGCAGACCGTAAAGATGGCTGTCGAGTACAACGTAGGAGCCGGCGCCCATCCCGGTTTTCCCGATCGCATCGGATTCGGCCGGCGTTACATGAAGTGTACCGGAGAAGAAATTCGCAACTACCTGGTCTACCAGATCGGCGCCCTGCAGGCCTTTTGCAAGGTTCACGGCACCCAGCTGCGCCATGTGAAACCGCACGGTGCCCTTTACCTGGCAGCTGTTGAAGATGAGGAAGTGGCGCGGGCGGTGGCCGAGGCCATTGTCAGCGTCGACCCGAAATTGATTTTCGTAGCCCTGGCCGGCGCCAAAGGTGCCTTGATGCGCGAAATAGGCCAGCAGACTGGTCTGCAGGTGGTCTACGAAGCTTTCCCCGACCGGGCCTACACACCGGAAGGAACCCTGGCGCCGCGCAGCATGGCTGGTGCCCTGGTCACCGATCCCGCAGCCGTTACAGAACGCGCCCTGAAAATGGCCCTTGACAATAGCGTCATCGCCCTGGACGGTACCGAAATTGATCTGGATGTGCAGACACTCTGCGTCCACGGGGATGGCCCCACAGCCGTGGACCTGGTCCGCGGCATCCGGTCACGCCTGGAAGCGGAAGGTGTAACGGTTGCGCCCATGAAAAGAAAGGGTGAATCATAAAACCAGTTTCTCGTGCAGAGACGCAGAGGCGCGGAGAAGGGCTAACCCAAAATTAGTAGCGCTATCGCGCTTAAAACCAATTAGCACTTTGTACCCTTATTGGGTTAAACCGGCGAAGCCGGCAAAATGGTGGTTTCCCAGATGAACTGGGCTGTTCATTAGTATCTTGACTGCAGGAAGACGTCTCTGCGTCTCAGCGCGAGATTAATCTTGGTTTTGATCTTTTAGCATGCAGGAACTCTAATGAAGGACTCTATATGAGCACGAACTTATATGCCCATGCCCGTTTCCGGCTGGCCGGAGACAGCGGACTGTTAGTGGAGTATGGGGACGGCATCGATCCGGAAGTCAACGCCCGGGTACGGGCCATGGATATGGTGCTCGCGTCCCATCCTTTAAAGGGTGTGCGCGAAGTGACGCCCACCTACCGGTCCCTGCTGATCTTATACGATCCCCTGCAGACCGATCCGGATCATTTATCCCAGGAATTGGTCGGCCTGGAAAACCGCCTGGGCGAGATTACCATCCCGCCCCCGGACACCGTGGAAATTCCCGTCTGCTATGGCGGTGACCACGGGCCGGACATCGAGCATGTGGCCCAGACCAACGGCCTGGCCGTAGAAGATGTCATCCGCCTGCACAGCGAAACGGTTTACAGCATTTACATGATCGGTTTCACGCCCGGCTTTTGCTTCCTGGGTGGATTGCCGGATGCGCTGCACACTCCCCGGTTGGAAACACCCCGCATGCGGGTGCCGGAGGGCTCGGTCGGCATTGCCAATGCCCAGACTGGCATCTATCCGCTGACGAGCCCCGGCGGCTGGCAGTTGATCGGCCGCACACCTTTGCGCCTGTTTGCCCCGGAAAAGGGAAACCCCTTCATCTATAAAACCGGCGACAGCATTCGATTCGTGCCAATCCCGCCGGAGCGCTATGCCGAGCAAATCCGGAAACAGGAGGGACCATGAAAAGATTTAAGGTCCACTCGCCCGGCGCATTTACAACCGTGCAGGACAACGGCCGTTTCGGCTACCAGAAGATGGGAATGCCGATTTCCGGGGCTCTGGATGCCTTTGCGTTTCGAGTAGCCAACCTGTTGGTAGGCAACCCGGCTGAAAGTGCGGTATTGGAAATCACCATCACCGGACCCAGGCTGGAGTTCCTCTCCGAAACCGACATTGCTCTGACCGGTGCCAAAATGGGGATGACCCTGAACGATACCCTGGTGCAGGCGTGGCGATCCGTCCGGGTAAAACCGGGGGATATGCTCGAAATCCACCAGGTCACCAGCGGCTGTCGGGCTTACCTGGCCATCAGCGGCGGGATCGACGTGCCGGTCGTCATGGGCAGTCGCTCGACCTATGTCGGCGGGAAACTCGGCGGATTCGAAGGCCGTCCCCTGCAGGCCGATGATGTCGTAAACGGTTTAGAAGCCCGGCTGCTTGAAGCACCCCGGGTGCTGCCGAACAAATGGATTCCGGAACACAAGCGGGAGATAAATCTGCGGATCATCCCAGGACCACAGGACGACTACTTCGACACTGGCTTGGAAACGCTGCTCACCACAGACTATATGGTAACCCCCAAGGCCGACCGCATGGGCTATCGGCTGCAGGGAGCCGCTATCGAACGTATACCCGGAACCCCGGCCAGCATCGTCAGCGAACCCAGTATGCCGGGTGGCATCCAGATCCCGGCCGATGCCCAGCCCATCGTGTTGCTGGTCGAGCAAACCGTCGGCGGCTACTCCAAAATCGCCACGGTCATCACCCCGGACATCGCCCGCTTAACCCAGGCCACCCCGGGGGACACGGCCCGCTTCGAAAAAGTCGACCTGGCCCAGGCACACAAAATTTATCGTGATTCAGAAAAGAAGCTGCAAGAAATTGCCGCCTCGCTTACGATGTGATTCATTTGTAGCTTTGTGCTCATTTATCAATTGAAGTGTGGGAGCAGCCTTGAAATGCTTAGACCCTATTGAGGTGTAAAGAATCCTGGCCCAGCGGAATAGGCTTTGGGCCGCCCCTAAAAGGGGCTTCGCCATCAAAACACAAAGGCAAAACCATGCATCGCGTAGAGACGCAGTGGCGCAGAGAAAATCAAAGCCAGAATTTGGTCGCACTATCGTGCGAAAAGCACTTCAAGACCTTTTGGGTTTTAATCCCGCGAAGCGGGGAAAATTCGTGGTTTTCTCTGCGCCACTGCGTCTCTGCGCGAGAATAATGCTCTTACGGCACAACCTAATATCGCTGACCTGGCCCTGAGTACCAGGTTTTGAAGGATTGAATAAATTATGAAAACATCATCACAGTGGCTCCAGAACTTAACCTGGGAAGACATCAAAGAACAAATAAAAATCTCCAAAGGCACCGTCATCCTCCCGGTAGGCAGCACCGAACAACACGGCCCGCACCTGCCGGTCGGCACCGACACCATGGTCGCCAACACCCTGGCGGATGCTGCCGCCCGGCGGACAAATGTCATGGTCGCGCCACCCCTGTGGTTCGGCTGGAGCCCCCACCACATGGTCCTGCCCGGCACCATCACGATCCGGCCGGAGATCCTGGTCGAGATCACCAGCGACATCATCGGATCCCTGCAGCAGCACGGGTTCGATAAATTCATCTTCGTCAACGGTCACCGCATCGTCAATGTCACCTGGATGCAGATAGCCGGGGAAAGGGCCAAGCGGGAGCTGGGGGTCAAGGTCGTGATCTTCGATCCGGCCTTCATGTCGAAGTCGATCATCAAAGAGATGGGCTGGGGCTCGGTGGGCCATGCCGAAGAGATCGAAGGCTCACACATGTGGTACCGCTACCCGGAACTGGTCAAGATGGATCGGGCCGTGGACAACCCCCATCCTCACCGGGAACTCTACTCGGTGGACCCGGCCTACCCGGATGACACGCTCTGCTACGTGCCGAGCAGCAAGGCCGAAATGGCACCGCTGGTCGAAGCAGCCGGAGGCACGGCCGGTGAACCCAGCAAGGCTTCACCGGAAGGCGGCAAGTGCTATCACCAGCACCTGGTTAAACGATTGGTGGAAGTCATAGAAATGCTTCAACAACAAGCATAGAGAGCAGTATTTGCACCATCAATAAATAGTACTAAAGCCATCTCAAAATAGAAATTTGGTTCAAGTTCAAGGCGGACGCAATTTTCAAGGCCGAGGCATACTCAAGTGTTCCGAGTGCTTGGGAATTGCGCCCAACGCCGAAATTGGGCCAAAAGGCTACTTTGAGATGGCTTTATAGATCTCTATTGACAGTTTCGGGCGTGAAAGCTGGTAGGCAGACGGCAATGTATTCGGCATCTTCTTCCCCCGGTGTGCTGTATTGCACCCATTCGTTGGCGCCGACGATGATGGCCTGGCCGGCGTGGACGTCGAATTCCCCTTCCCGCGTCTTGACCCGCAGCATCCCCTTGAGAACCACTGTGTATTCATCGAACTCCGGGGTCTGGCCGGGTTCCACCCACCCGGATGGGCTGCGCATCCGGGCCACACTGAGATCAGTTGTCCCGGAATTGACGGCCCCGATAAACTCTTCAATCTTCTTGGGCTTGTTGCCCTCTGCTTCCACAATGGTGGGTGTTTCAATCTTGCGAATCATTTGTATCTACTCCTGGTGTCATGATAATTGACAGCCGTTTATTGCAAAGGTACCAGTTCGATAGCCTTCGCAGTTGCCGGGCGTCCTGGCTCGACGACATAGGTCTTTACGTAAGGGTTGAATCCCTTCGCATGGATCTCGACTTCATACTCCCCGGCGGGCAACCCGAAAAAATGAAAATAGTTTTTAGAACAAAAATTAATGCTTAAGAAAAATGGGTGAAAGGGAGTAACTGCCCCATACTCTATGGGCCGGACAGTGCTCTCGATACCGGTGCCCTTCAACGTCACCTTTTGAATGACCACCGGCCGGTCGTTGGGCCGGTATTGTTCAGCCGGCATGCCGGCCGGCCGGTCTTCAGCGTCCTGTCGCGCAACGACGTGACCGTAGACCATGCCATCCGGCCTGAATGTAAAATTCAGATAGCCGGTTTCATTATCTGTAATTGAGACCGGCACATGATGTCTATCGGCCTTTGCTGCAGCGGCCATCAAGCTGGCGGTATACCTACCGACCGGAAAGGGCCCGACTCGGCGGCCGCTGTCATCCGGGCTGAGATGGGTCTCGATTGCCGGCGCCACTACGTCGTCAGGCTGCAGGAAAAGGATTGGTCGGGGGCGACTACCCTCAAGTGGATAATTAAAGGAAAAGTCAATTTTTAGATACCCCCCGGCCTGCTCTTCTGCAAGCGTACCCTTCGCAAACGCATTGATGATGGTATTGTACTGAGTCATCACGGCCGGGCTGTTCAAGATGCTGGTATGGTCCTCATCGAACACATAGTTCATCTTGGCCTCGGTCTGGGGCCGCCAGTCCATAATGCTGGCCAGAGTGATCGTACCGTCGTTGTTGGATGTGAAAGGATTACGGCTTCCCCGGTGTCCGCTAAACATGTAGAAACTGACGGCGGCCGGCATCTTGTCCCTGTACAGCGACTGGAGGAAATCCCCCTCCGGTTGCATATCGATCCAGCTGGGAATCACCGCCGGAGATTGTTTGACGCCATATTCAGCCATCCGGTCACCGCCCCATGGCGTTGCAAGTGAAATAAAAAGCTTAATATAGGGCGTCGCGCGATAGTAATCCATGATCAACGATCGCGCCACCAGCCCCCCCATGCTGTGGGCAGTAATATACAGCGTATCGAATCGGTATTTAAGCTGGAGATTGAACAGTTTCCAGAACAGCAGATACGCTGTACTCTTAAGCCTGACGCCGGTCGGATAGTAAAACAGCCAGGGCTGAAAGCGCTCCCGGTCCAGGCTGTTGATCAGGTAGTCCCACCCCGTCGGCGTTCCGGCGGCACCGTGGATGAATAGGATCGGTATCTTATCCGAATCGTACTTCTCTAAAAAATAGATATTGCCGCCGATTTCTTTAAAAAATTCAAGCGGCTGCCAGAATCCCCGACTGCCGTTCGCCGCGGAAAAACGCGCATCGTCCAACGTCACCATCGCGCCGGCCTGGCGGCTGAGAAGCTTGCGGGGCTTGTCTGGTGAGATATCGAATCCCTGGGGCAGGTCAATCGCGGTGCCCGCATCCGGAACTACAAAGTTGATCTCGAGCACCACGCCTCCGGCCGGCGCAGCAACCAGCTTGGGTTCTCCGTACTGTCCGGCCGGCTCGCCCATATCGTAAATCAAATTACTGTTGTGGTCCCAGTACGCACACACATAATAATTCCCCTGGGCAACCATAAGCTCATATTCACCGGCCCCGTGTAAAACCGCATAATGCGCAACCGTCCTTTCCCCGTTTTGCAGAGAATAGGCCACAACCACGAGTTTGCCTTTTTCAGAAGGCCCGGTCGCGATTTGGCCCACCAGTACCGTAGATGCCAGGCTCTGCTTTACTTCCTGTTTCAATTTAACCATGGTGCAACCGGCCATGAAGAAACTGATCATGACCAGGGCCAGCCCCACCCGATTCAGGCATATCCTTTTACCGGCATCATGCATATTATTGGTCGAAAGAATTTGTCTAACCATGCATACCCTGCAATAGAATTGATGTTCGGCTAAATCAACTATACTCAGGTTTTCTTAAACGGTTTGGTTATTAGCTTATACAAATTTCTGGGTGTATATACAAAGGTAAACATGAAATAGTGCTTCCAGTCTGCGCTGGTGCCCCTGAAAGTCATGTTCTGCGTGATCTGCCACATGGTGGCGAAAGATGGTAAGATAAAGGATTTCCGGGATCCACCCACCTCTTCAAGTGTAGGATCAGCCTGAAGTCTCTCTAAAAATACCAATACCTCTGTAAGCTCAACCCGGGAGGCCGTGTCGTCCAACGACCGGTAGCAGATCCGCCCTTCCGAATTGATGATATAAATAGCCGGATAGGCAATCCCCGCATGCTCAAATGGATTAAGCAGATGGTATAACTTTACGACTTTTTTATCGGTGTCGCACAGGAGTTCGAAAGGCAACCTCGCCGCCTGCCGGAACCCGGCCGACCGCTCGGGTGTGTCCACTGACAAGGCCACCACCTGGGTGTTGGCCTGTTCGATCCGATCGATGTTCTTCTTCAGACCAGCCAACTGGCTGACACAAAAAGGTCACCAGTGCCCCCGGTAAAAAAGAAGCATGACATTGCGGCCGGTACTCAGGGCCTGTTGGAGATGGAAGGTTTCTGCACTTGAATTCAGTACCTCAAAATCAGGTGCAGCTTCTCCGACGTCAGGAATGTTGGGATTCATGGTAGGTCCTTATTCCGCCTAAAGCTGTGCATTGATGTATTTGTTTTCATTCCAGGTGTCTTTGTAAATATTTTTTAAAAACGTTTAACATGCCGTCCCAATCGGTATCGTCAAACCCTTTCAGAAAAGGCGCCAGGTCCGCCAGCAGATCCTGGTTGCCGGCCTGCCAGTATCCCATGGCCATAAAATCGGGCATCTCAAAGTAATTCGGCGGGGCATAATAGTTATATCCCGGCGGACCGTCGCGTCCGGTATAGAAACCCAGCGTCCTGCGGGGCGGCGCGAGAAGTCCGGCAAAATCGGCCAGGGGATGATCCGGTTCGAGAAAAACCGGGTAAAATTCAATTTCCGCCCCGCCGGCATGGCGGCCATAGACGAGATCCATCGCCCAGAGCCAGGGTTTTTCATCCGGATCGATCAGGTAGGATACGTCGTTAAAAAAGGGAACCGCCCGGTGCGGTATCGGCACGGACTCGCCGCCGTCAAGATAAAGTTCATTGCTCCGGAACGCCGCCGCCAACGAGGGTGCCTGGTCTGCGGGAAAATCCCGCCCGGGAACATACGTGGCCTGATGGTTGTGCTGGGCCAGCGTCAGCAGGCGCAATTGTCTCTGGCCATCAAAGGCCAGGATAGCGGCTGTATGCACGTCCAACCGATGCCAGCGCCTTTGATCGCCACCGGCCACCCGTGACCCCAGAGCTGCCAGGCGACTGATCTCATGCGCCAAACCGCTCCAATCGAATACCGGGTTGTATTTGATGTAGATCCAGTTTTCGTCCGCGTTTACCGGGCTGCGGTCACGGAACACCTGCACGTACAATGGGGCGGGGTTGGCCGGCTTTATCTCGCCCGCCTCTAAAAAGGCGCCACATTGATCTTCATACTTCAGTGCCGCGACATCTTCAGGCTTTGGAGATACCATCAATGTAAGGCCATTGGAGTGGTTCACCAATTTGGACTGTGCCAGGTATTGATCGAAGGCGATCGGCTGCCAGCTATCCGGATGCACCCATATCCTGGGCATGAAACGCACTGCCAATTCTTGAATATCGGTCGGGACCGGATAGACCTGGTGCGCCTGCATGTAGGCCTTCTTGGCCGGGTGAACCCAGGCAACGAATTCGTCGCATTGCGTGGCTGAGGCAGAAGCTACGCAAACTGAAATCCCCAAGAAAAGCAACAGTAAAATGTGCGTCCATTTGGTGGTCATACCATCGATCCGGTCTTGATTTTCATTGTGTGAAAGTGACACAAACTACTGAAAATATAAGGGCGGCTGCTGCTTTTTCAAGCGGCAAAGAGGAATTGGATATCCACAAATGAGTGATCAGGCTTTATCGAGAATTTTGATCTCCCGCTGCGGAAAGGGGATATCGATTTCAGCCGTTTTCAGAGCTGAAAAAATGGCGGCATTGGCCCGGTAGCGGGTGTCAAAATAACGGTTCGTGGGCGCCCAGAAACGGATACCGATATTGATGCTGCTGTCGGCAAAGTCCTCGATCCCCACCTGGGGTGGTTTATCTGCACTGACTCCGTCGGTATCAGACAGGGCTTTCTGAATCACCCCAATAGCCTTTTCGGGATCGCTGTCATACGAAATCCCGACGGTTTCCTCTGCCAGGGTATCCGCCTGTGAGTTGTGAATGATCTCGCCGATTATATGTTTATTGGGAATCGCTATTTGCACATCATCTTCATCGGCCAGCAGGGTGTAGGCCAGATGGACCTCCTTGACCAGGCCAGCCACCCCCTTTACCTGGATCGTATCACCCACGATAAAGGGACGTGTCAGGATGATGTTGAGTCCGGCCCCGTAGTTAGACAGCAGCCCCTGCATGGCCAGGCCGGCACCTAAACCAAGGGCACCGATGGCAGCTACGAAGGGTGTCACGCTGATGCCGACTTTACCCAGGGCGATTACAGCCGCCATGACGATAATCGTCAGCTTGGCGGCACTGGAGGCAAACCGACTGAGGGTAATATCCAGTTCCTTTTTCTCGCACAACTTTAAAACGATGTCGCCGACTTTCCGGCCGACAAGAATGCCCAGAACAAGGATGATGAGTGCTCCGAGGATCTGGAAGCTGTAAGTAACGAAAAATTCCGTGATCATGTTATAAATGGCTTGAGCCTGCTGAATTTCATTTTCCATTGGACCACCTGACAGAAATAGGTTTTAGAAGCCATCTCAGAAAAGTCTTTTAGCCCAAACTCGGCGTTGGGCGCTCGGTTCAAGTCCTCGAAATACTCCAGTATTCCTCCGGGTTGAACCTCGCGGCCGCCTTGATTTTGAACCAAAATCCGTTTTTTGAGATAGCTTCTAGTCAATCAAATTTGCTTGGCTGACGCGGATCATAATCTGTTTTATATTAGAGCATTGCGGGTTGCCGCAGAGGATATTTCATATACTTAGTGATTCTAACGCATATTAATTATGCAGGCAAGCCAAGTCCTTAGAAGCTATCTCAAATACGCCTTTTTACCCAATCTCGGCGTTGGGCGCAAATATCAAAGCTTCGAAATACCATATGTATTTACCACGCAAGGCATTGGCTTCGCTGGCACCTCCGATTTTATATTTACGGCCGCCTTGACCTTGGACAAAAATCCATATTTGAGATAGCTTCTACTTAAATAGAATTTTTAATGATAAACCTCTCAGAGGTTCGACATGAACAGATTTAGAAAGCTAATCGGTTTCTTCTTATTCCTACTATTCATCACCACCACTGCCCATGCCGGCAAACCGAAATATATATTCTATTTCATCGGGGATGGGATGGGGTTTGCCCATCGGCAGCTGGCTGAACTCTTTTTAAAGGAAAAGGAGAAAGACCCGACCCGCAAACTGGTCATGAACTCATTGGATGTGACCGGCGTCATTGCAACTCACTCAGCCAACTCGTTGATCACAGATTCAGCCGCCGCCGGCACCGCCCTGGCATCCGGCGTCAAAACCAACAATGGTGTCATCGGCAAGGACCTGGCCGGTAACGATGTTACAACGCTCATCGATGCCGCCGAAGCCAAAGGAATGGCCACCGGTATTATTACCACCACCCGCTTGACTCATGCTACGCCTGCCGCTTTTGTTGCGCATAATATTAGCAGGCACAACGAAGCCGAAATCGCGGTGGATTTTTTAACAAGCGAGGTGGAGTTTCTGGCCGGGGGTGGGATTCGGTATTTTATCCCTTCCAACTCTCGCTCAGGGCTTAAAGATGTCCGTGGCAATGACCTCTATTCAAAAAGAAAGGACAAAATCAACCTCGTAGGCAAATTTAAGAATAAAGGATACCGAACTTATATCGGTTTGAAGGGGGCAAAAGATTTTACCAAGGCAGACTTCTCCAAAATTGAACATGTATTAGCCCTCTTTGACAATTCCCATTTGTCCTATGAGATCGAAAGAAGGCACAAGTACAAACATATTCCTTCCCTGGGCAGGCTGGTGGAATCCGGCATTGAAGTTCTTCAACAAGATCCCGATGGATTCTTCATGGTCATCGAAGGTGGCCGCATCGATCATGCCGCGCATGCAAACGATACCGTCAGTGTTATCTACGATACCCTTGCCCTTGACGAGGCTGTCAAGGAGGCGCACGACTTTTATAGAAACCACAAAAGTGAAACGCTTATCGTGGTAGTAGCGGATCACGAAACGGGTGGGTTGGGACTTGGCAGTGATACCCACGGGTATCGCCTCAATCTGTCTACACTTTTCAATACCAGGGTATCTGTGGAGGACACTCTAAGTGGATCAAATACGTATAAAGGCAACAAATCAAGATTTATCTACTTCTTAGACACAGAATTCGGTTTGACCAACCTCTCTCAAAAAGAGAAGGCAAAACTTAAAAAAAGCATGTCAGATGCTGATGCAGGAAGAAAGGTTGGATACTACAACTACATGAGCCCGGTTGCTTTGACTTCCGCACACATCCTTTCCGAAAGAGCCAATATCAGTTGGACCACTACCATTCATACAGGCACCGCTATTCCTACCTCTGCTACTGGTGTTGGAGCCCAAAGGTTTTCAAGGTGGCTGGATAACACGCAGGTTGCCTTGATCCTGGCCGATTTGATGGGGTTTCAACTGCATCAATGACGCCCCAGGTTTATGGCAATATAGATATTATCGCGATCTACCGTGGGCCGTTGCAGCCTACCAATCATGGTGCCCACCGCTTTTGAGACGTAATCTCTTAGTTCGTCAGTATTGGTATACTTTTCAGCGCTAACCGCATACTTTCCACCCGCCAAAAATTGAAGAATCGCGTCTGTAAAAAAACCGTTTTCTATTTCATCGCTTTCATAGGAAAACTCGCCCCCTCGACTGGAAGAAAAGACGATCGCCCCGGACCGACGGGCCAGTTCATCGTACACATAGCGATCAAGATCATAGAGATATGGCCGATTTACCTTATTCTTGAATTCCCTGCCAAAGACTCTATTGGCTCGGGTTGTACGAGCAGAAAATCCCAGACTGCCGGCCAAGGCATAGTGGGTATTCTCTACCCCATCATCAATCTCACCCGATTCACAGGTGTCCATAAAAGTTAGCTTTTGGGACGTTTGGACATCGTTTATAAGCTCCTTGAAAATTCCAACAAGTGTTATCAATCTTGTTTTTACCTCTGGTCTGATAGGCTCCCTTGATAGGTCAAGAATATAGGAAATTACGAGACTAATTAAACTGAATAGGCGATCATTCACTGCACAATCCCAGGAACGGACCGCTCCAGATAGCTGACCAGGTCTTCGGGTGCATAGCCAAGGACATAGGCCCGCTCGCTTGATAAGGAAACATCCGGCGAACGTGGGGCCGGCATGGGCAGGTCCTTTGCAAGCATCGGTTTCAACAACGCATGATCCGCCTTAAGGACATCGGCAATAAGGCATCCCATGGAAAACCGGGACAAACGACGGCGCCCGCCCAAATGCAGCAACACACCAGGTTGCTTCAAAGCCATGAGCAGACCGGAGGCGGCACTTTCCGTATCAACCGCTGTCCGGAACTCGTCCGTGAACAAAATCAACCGTTCCTTGTTACGCAGGGTTCTTACCATGTGAGCAAGGAAACCTGATTCAAACCCAGGGGCGGCACCAAGCATCAGCGGCATCCGGTAGATGGTGGCTTTCGAGTAAATCTCGCGTACTGCCTCCTCAGCAGCAGCTTTGTGTTCTCCATAAACGCAGATCGGTGAAACCGGGTCGTCTTCGTAGTATGGAGCGTCCTTTCCGTTGAAAACCAGGTCCGATGAGGTAAACACCAGGGGAATTTTTGACGCAGCGCATAGTTGGGCGATTTCGACAGTTGCTTGCAGATTGATCAGCCTGCTTTTCTCCGGCTGCTGCTCGCAGCTATTGGGTTTAGAAAAAGCAGCGGTATGGATGACCGCCTGGGGTTGGACCTTTTGGAAGCATTGTGCGATTTGTTTAGTATCCGCTAAATCAAGCTTGATCGGCGTCACATACGGCACCATGACCTCGTTTTGAAAGCAGGTGCCGTACACATCATAGGCTTGCTCGGCCTGCAGACAGAGGGCATGGCCCAATAGTCCACTTGCGCCTGTTATGAGGAGTTTCTCTTTGGGCATCAGCCCTCCTTGATCCCTTCTGGCAGAGAAGAAAGTTCGATCCGACCTAAAATCAGAAAAGCTTTTAGACAGGATTTCTAAGATCTGTTTTCAATTTCCGGATGAAATTGAAAACGATGCAATCCGCTTTCGCGGAGTTTAACCACCTCATATTAAGTGGTATCTCTACAGTACCTTTTAAGTTAACCGCTATCACATGGCGCAAACTTAATTTGCCGAAGGCAATGGCAACGTATTGGCTGCCATCAGGGCAGCCAATACAGGTTTTAAATCCGGTAAATCCTGTAGAATGTTTTCAAGCCGAATAGGCGCAATCCTGTCAAAGAAAGACTTTGATCTCCCTGCCCTTCCTGATCTCCGACCTGTGTCTTCTGAATTCCGTGTCTAATCGAGTATCCTTTCAACAGCTTTCGCCACCTCATCCGGCTTCGGCAGCATCGCGTTCTCAAGATTACGCGCATACGGTATCGGACATTCGGGCGCCCCGATTCTCACCGGAGGCCGTTTCAGCATGTCGTTGCCGGCCGTGGCCACCCGGGCGATAACCTCCGAGCCGATCCCACCGGTCAGCACGCCCTCTTCGACGGTGACCAGGTAACCGGTTTTAGCCACTGAATTGAGAATGGTCTTTGTATCCAATGGGTAGAGTGTAGCCAGATCAATCACCTCGGCCGAAATCCCGGCCGACTCCAGCACTCCGGCCGCTTCGAGACAGATTCCTACGGTCAGTAAGTGGGCGACTATGGTGACGTCGGTGCCTTTTCGAATGATGCGGGCCTTTCCCAGCAGCAGGGTGTAAGGGTCTTCCGGGACCGGACCGGCCTCGGAATAGAGCAGCTTGTGCTCTAAAAATAGAACCGGGTTGTCGGAGCGCATGGCAGATATGAGCAGGCCTTTGGCCGTGTAAGCATCCGCCGGTGCCACCAGCATCAGGCCGGGGACGCCGAAGAAGAACTTTTCAATGGATTGGGAGTGCTGGGCTGCCATACCGATTCCGCTGCCCAAAGGCGTCCGGGCCGTGAGCGGCACAGCCACCTGGCCGCCGGTCATGTAGCGCAGCTTGGCCGCCTGGTTGATGATCGGGTCCATGCAGCAGGTGAGGAAATCGGCAAAGAGAATTTCCGCCACCGGCCGCATGCCGGTGAGCGCCGCACCCACCGCCCCGCCTACAATGCCGTTTTCACTGATAGGGGTGTCGATGATGCGCTCGCCGCCGAACCGGTCCACCAATCCCTCGGAGACGCTGAAGTAACCGCCCAGGGTAACATCTTCACCCCAGAGAAAAATGGATTTATCCCTCTCCATTTCCTGGGCAATGGCTTCGTTGATGGCCTGGGAGACGGATATCTGGCGCCCTTGAGAAGCCGTGTCGGAAATGTCCATGGCCCCTGCGAACAGATTATCCGCATCCGGAGCATAGACATGCGTAAAGAGCGCTTCCGTTGAGGGTGTTTCGTCTTCATTGGCAAAGGCGATGGCATGTTCGACTGCTTGTCGGGCCTCGGTCTTTAACGCTGTAATAGCACTTTCGGCGACTGAACCATCGGCAATAATTTCCTTTTCCAGACGAGCAATGGGATCTTGTTCCCGGTAAAGCTGTTTTTCTTCTTCGGTCCGGTAGGCCTCGGATTCGCCCTCCATATGGCCGTGCCAGCGGTACGTCATCAACTCGACAAAGCGGGGTTTGCCGTCTGCACGGATAGCGCTTACCAGCTTCCCCACTTCGTTGAACACCCCATTGGCATCGTTGCCGTCAAGTTGGACAGACTTGATTCCGTAAGCCTTTGCCCTTTCGGATGCGGCCGTCACGGCGCTGTGCCGTTCTATAGAGGTGAACTCGCCATACAAATTGTTTTCAACGACCACCAGAACCGGCAGATCGAACACGCCGATCATGTTCAAGGCTTCGTGGAACATCCCCTGGTTGACCGAGCCGTCCCCGGCAATCACGACGGACACCGCCTCGCTGCCGGTCATCTTGATGCTGAATCCGGCCCCCATGGCCAGGAGGTAACCGGCCCCGACAATCCCGTTGGCCCCCAGGATGCCCCGCGTGCTGTCGGTTACATGCATCGACCCGCCCTTGCCTGCACACAAGCCGGTTTTGCGTCCGTAAATCTCGGCCATCATGCGGTCCAGGTCGGCCCCCTTGGCAATGATGTGCCCGTGGCCCCGGTGGGTGGTATTGAGATAATCGGTGTCCCTGAGATTGAGGCAAACCCCGGCGGCCACGGCTTCCTGGCCGATGGAAAGATGAATCGCCTCGGTGGGTAGGATACCCTCCTTGAATGCACCGGCTAGATGAGTTTCGAACTCACGGATGGTCGTCATGACCCGCATCAAATCCAGGGGACCGACCTCCTGTGAAGCAACCGATGTATTTATCCCGGCCGGGATTGTCGAAACCGGATCGGGCTTAGGAAACGGGGGCAGCACACTTTCATCAAACGTCTTCGTGCGACGTCGGTTGAAGAAACTGAATTTCCGGCGCCGTTTTTTCTTTTTACCGCCTGACAGCAGGTCCTCCCGGCCGGCATCCTTGAGAACCTCGGGATAGAGTGCAAAGGCCGGTTTCAAAGCCGGGATCAGTTTCAGGGCTTTTTGGACAGATCCCTTGGGAATGATTTTCCGCCCGGCAATGGCCAGGGGCACATTGAGCGTTTCCATCCAGAATTTGTGGGCCGTATCCGAGGAAAGGATCATCTCAACGTCAGGCTCCACCGGCGGGTCGGGGTTCCAATAGAACCCCGGGGTCTCGGATTTGGTGTCAATGTACAGGGCGGTCGGATAATCCGTGTAGCGAAACTTGGCGATCAGGGGTGCCCCGGATACAGCTTTAACGATAGCGGGTGTAGCAAAGATCCGGGTCCATAGTTCGGTAAGTATATTCTCAAGTTCGGATTGGTCTTTGAAGGCGGTCATTGATTTCCTCCTTTGAAAAGTTAGAAGCTATTCCAAAAAGTCTTTTGGCCCAATCTCGACGTTGGGCGCGAGTCTCCAATCCTCGAAACACTGCGTGTATTCCTCCGGTTGGAAACTCGCGTCCGCCTTGATCTTGAACCAAAATCCGTTCTTGGAATAGCTTCTAAACAACTATGGTAGTTTCATTTCTTAATTAAACCAGTTAGAACGTAAAAACGGTCGAAAACTACAACATGCCGGTAAACGGCATTGCCTGAGTGGATGGCATCATGAGGATAGATTCAAGCATTTATCGCATAGCCAAATCATCCTAAGCATCTTCCTGTGATTTTCCAAGTGAAATTTCAACCTTAAGGATTCTGCAACTTCTAAGGTACTTGCATATGGAATATGGCGTCCATATAATAATTCAAGACCCACCAAAACCATTGGTCATGTTGGCAACCTTTTCTGGGGGGACCAGGTGATGGAAATCGAATCTTACAACTTTGGCAATATCGTGATAGACGGCCAGCGCTACACATCTGATTTGATTATCTATCCGGATGGAAAAATAGTGGACGGGTGGTGGCGGCAGAGCGGGCACGTCATGACGAAAGCCGACATAGAAGCCTTGATCGCCTCTAAGCCCGAGGTAATCGTGGTTAGCACCGGGGCCAGTGGCCAGCTAAAACCGGAACGCGGGATCGAGAAAGTCCTGAACAAGAAGGGCATCAAAATGGTCGCTGCACCAAGCAGCCAGGCGTTAAATCATTTTAATGAACTCAGTTCATCCAAAAGAGTAGGCGCCTGTTTTCACCTTACCTGTTAGAGGCTATCTCAGACACGTCCTTTGGCCCAATCTCTGCGTTGGGCGAGAATATCAAATCCTCGAAATACTTCAGTATTCCTCCGGTTTCATATCCACGGCCGCCTTGACCTTAAACCAAAATACGTATCTGAAATAGCTTCTAAGTTTCCTGAAAATGTCGATGAGGCTTGATCCTTATTGATTTGATTTAATCCCTTTGGGACGCGCCGAGCATCGCAGGAAAGGGCGAGAAAGCGAAGTGCGTGTCTGAGCGGAGCGAGTTGTGCTGAGTGCGCCCTTTCCGAGAAGCACAGGGGAGCCCGCAGGGCCGCGTACCACGGGCGTTTTCTTTTGGTTCGTTTTCTTTCACGCGAAAGAAAATGAACGAACCACTTTAATAGGAAAATTCAGAAAAATCGGGTAACTTTGAATGGAGTTGAATTGCTCAGGCAATGCAACGGTCATAAACTTTTTCCACTTTTTCAAACACCCCTTTCCACGTAAAAGCTTCCAGCAGCGGCCGCACAGGTTCCAGATCAGGCTCCGGAATCGCGGCAGCTCTTTTAATCTGTGCCTCCAGAGCCCTTTGCAGGTTCTGCTCAAACAAAGCTTCATCCTCAGCCAGCGGAGAATCAACCTTTTCCAGGCGTGGCAGATCCACCCGTTCAACCCATTCATGTGAAACCCCGCCCAGCAGCTCCTGCACGCCGGGAAGATCGGTGGCTCCAGTCGGCATCCGCAGGCCAGCGCCTCGAGCAGCACCAAAGGCAGACCCTCGTACAAGGACGGCAGTACGAAAACGTGTGCCTGCTTGATAATATCGGCCAGCGCTGCCTGGGGCATGGGGTCGTGCATTGTTATCTTTTCATTGCCTAGCAGCGCTGCCAACTCGAGGCACTCAGCTTTCTCTGGTCCGCTGCCGCCACCCACAAGGTGCAAATGCCAGTCTTCATTTTGAATGCCATCCAGCGCCTTTAAAAACCAGGGAACGCCCTTGGCCCGGCTTAATTTGCCGGCATAAGCGAGGGTGACCGGCGCCTTTGATTTAGTGGCCGGGGTAAACAATGCCTCATTATAGCCGGCACCCACAATGCGAACCTTATCAGGATCTACCTCGTAGAGCTTATCGATCTGGTCTTTTTGCTCACTGCTCAAAGCGAGGATGGCATCGAGGGCGGCACATGGCCGCTGAACCCGTTCGGCCAGGTGTGGACAATTCTGGAACTGCCGCAAATCGGATCCGTGGCACATCGATACCATGGGAATCTCAGGACAAAGCCGCCGCACCAGAGCCGCCACCAGCCACAAATGGTTACAGTGGATGATATCCGGCCGAAATTCCGGCACCACCTCTGACAACACCTCCTCGAAAGCCCGCTCGTATGAAGCGATCATCTGGGCATCCATATCGCAAAATCGGGTCGAATCGTACGGCATCACGTCACTCATGCCCACAACCTTGAAAGGCGGGCTTTCCGTCTGAAACCGCACAAACCGGTATTGCGCATCAGACAGCAATTCCGGGTCCGGCGGCTGGTCGTCGGGAATCCCGGCCACGAGAAAATTCGAGTACCCCTTCCGGGCCGCCTCGCGCAGCATCGCCTGGATAAATATCCCGCTGCCGGTAGCTTCCGGCCGTTGACTGAGAACATGTAAAATTTTCATAAGTTTTTATCGTGTCGGTTTAAAGCTTGGCTTTATGATAGAATTTTAGAGTTCGCTTTTCAAATTCTTCCTGAAGCCTTCTTAAAACTGAATTTTGGTTCAAGGTCAAGGCGGCCAATGATCTTTAAATTACCCAGTGTCCGTCCACAAGCGGCAGGTTTTGTTTCAGAGCAAGGCCTGAGCACTTTTAAAACCGCAGGCATAGTGCACCTATGTCGAGGATTTGAAAAGTGTGAAAACGCAGTTCTGGAGCAAAAGATGTCGTTTGTGGGCGGACACTAGATGTTGCGACTGATTTGGACAGCCGGTATCACCTTCCTACGCCGGAAATTGACCACCACGATACCGGTCCCGATAAGCACCATGGCAACCAGGATATTCCCGGTCAGCGGCTCACCAAGAATCAACCCTCCCAGCAATACTCCCGATATCGGCATGATGAACGTAAACGATTGCGTGGTGACCGCCCCGTAGATTTTCAAGAAGAAACTCCAGGCCACAAACCCAAAGGCAGCGGTTACGAATGACTGGTAGAAAAGCGCCACGGCCACGGCAGGAGTAATATCCCCAACCGGCACCGGGTCCCATAACGCGCCGGCCAACAGGAAAAAGGGCGCCGAAAAAACCATGGGGTAAAGAACCACGTGAAATGCCCGGAAACCGGAGATGATGCGCTTGACATAGACGGTATTGGTGCCCCACATAACTGTAGCGGCAAAGATAATCGCATCCCCGGTCCGCAAACCGGCAGCCATATCGCTGTTGTCCAGCAGCACACAGAGCACACCGGAAAACCCGAGGACCAATCCAGCCACCTTCTTCTTCGTTATGGGATCCCCGGCAATAAAAAAGTGCGCCAGGATAAGCACGACGAACGGCTGGAAATTGACAATCAGGATCCCCCGGGAAGCGTACGTTAATGACAGGCCATGGTAAAACAGGGACAACTGCACCAGGAAGATGGCAGAGAGTATCCCCAGGTGCAGCCATTGGCGGCCGCTTACCCGGAACGGTCGCCGGGTAGCCCGAGCCCAGACGGCAATCACCACGGCTGCAATAGAAAACCGGACTCCGGCAACCGTAAAGGGCCCGAAACCGGCAAGGCTAGTTTTGATGGCCACTGAGTTCGCCCCGAAAAGGAAACAGAGACCGGCCATGGCAAGAACCGCGGTGATGCCCGGTTCCCGGATTTTTTTAAACTGGTTATCGTTCAAAGGCGTGTTCTCCTGACTGCGAAGCACAGCAGGGTGATCCAGGTAATCTTTATTAAAGCGCTAACAGGAATTTCAGAAAATCAGCTGCATCCATGGCCACCCGGTGGATGCCGGCCCGCCGGGCTAGCTCCGGGTCGGCTTTGAACACCGGACCGCCGGCCACGATTTGGGTCGCCTCCGGAATGTTGCCTGCAATAAAAGCCAGATCCTCTTCGGTATCGAATTGCAGAACGGTCAGACCCAGAAGCTTCGGCTCTAAATCCCGGCAGGCAGACACGATGGCATCGGGGGCCTGCAGCAGCCCCAGGTGGTTTACCTGAATCCCGGCAACCTCGGCGTATTGGTGGATGAGATCAAGACCGTGCCCCATGGCATCATCCAGGGTGGCGGTTACCATCAGGGGCGGTTCCTGCCAGAGACCTTCCTCGCCATGCTCTGCTTTCCATAGCCGGATGTCTGCCACCGCGTCTGCAAGCTCCGTCCTGGCCGGCCGGCCTTTGGCCTTCAAATCGGCAACCAGTTGCTCCAATCTATACCTGAGCAATTCCATGGACTCTCTATATAGGAACAGTTTCGCCCACCGTCGGTACGAAGGCGTTGTACCTTTCGCTGTTCAGGTGCTCGGCAAAAGCGAGGGACTGACCCTCTTCCCCATGGACCACGGCAATCTTTTTGACGGAAAGGCCCGACTCCTTCAAAAAGCGGGTCATCTCATCCCGATCGCCGTGCGCGGAAAAACCGCCGATTTTAACCACACGGGCGGCCAAAGGATATTCCTTGTTGAGAAATTTCACCAGCGGGGGATGGCCGCTGCGGCCGGACTGTTCATACTCGGTGCCGAGTTCGAGGATGCGGCGCCCCAGGGTGTGCTGGGCCATGTAGCCGACCACCAGGATGGTGTGCTTGGGGTTGTGAATCTTGTGCCGCAGGTGGTGCAGCACCCGCCCGGCCTCGCACATACCCGAAGCGGAAATGACGATGTGGGGGGTTTCGTCGCGGTTAAGGGCCATGGACTCTTCCACGGAACCGACAAAATTCATCTGACTGAAGGTAAACGGATTCTGGCCCTTTTCAAGAAACGTCTCATGGGTTTCGTCATCATAGACTTCGGGATGCTCGCCGAAGACTTTGGTAATATTGGTAGCCAACGGGCTGTCCACATACACCGGCACCGGCTGGACCGCGCCCTCGTTGTAGAGTTCGTGAAGGACATACAGCAACTCCTGCGTCCGCCCGTATGCAAATGAAGGTATGATAACCGCTCCGCCCCTTTCGAAGGTCTCCGTGAGGACTTCTTGCAAGCGGGGTTTCAGATCCACGACCGCATCGTGAAACCGATTGCCATAGGTGCTTTCCATGAGCAGCAGGTCTACCTCTTCACCGTTGAAGTTTTTCGAAGGGTCGCGCAAAATTGGTTTGTCGTAGCGACCGATATCGCCGGTGTAACAGATCGTTTTGGACTGGCCATTGTCCTGAAACTTGACCATCGCGACAGAGGATCCCAGGATGTGACCGGCCTCATAAAGTCTACAAGTCGCTGCATCCCCCAGGGAAATTTCGTGTCGGTAGGGGTAGCCCTCGATAAATTCCAACGCGTCCTCGGCATCCACCTTGGTATAAAGCGGCTCAATGCCGTCGATGTTCATCTTCTTCACCAATCGGGCCACCCGGTCGAAATCGATCCGGTGTCCCTTGCGCTTGAGCTCTTTCAGTATCTTCTTGTTGGCCTTGCGAGAACCACCCTGGTTGCTATTTTGGGAGAGTGCATTGCGCACCAGTTTGTAATTCAGATACAGCGCATCGGATTCCTGGATATGGGCCGAATCCATCAACAGGTAGCGGCAGGCATCGGCTGTCGCCCGGGTACAGAGGATGCGCCCGTTGAAATTCTGAGATGTCAGCAGCGGCAGGCGGCCGGAATGGTCAATATGGGCATGGGAAAGGATCACCGTTGATATCTGGGTCGGATCGAACGGCATGTGCCGGTTTTTTTCGGCGGCCTCTTTCCGGCGGCCCTGGTACATGCCGCAATCGAAAAGAATCTTCTGCTCCCCGGTGGAAAGCATGTGCATGGAACCGGTAACCTCGCGCACCGCACCATAAAACGTCATGTCAGCCATAGATTCGCTCCTTATCAATTGATATCCGCTCCAGCGCAGAATATGCAGCCGACCTTAAGAGAAAGGAGGCTCCGGTGTCAAGATCATTAGCGGCATGCTGTAAGTTACCCGATATCTGCCGATAGTCATGTACACACGGATAAGATGGTGAGGACCGCCGTCTCACATAAATTGGCCAGCATGTCCCCTCTATTGGGTACTTAGGTCAGAAAATTGTTATTATGTGTAACAATCTGTAACAATTTTTCCCGACCCGCGGGTCGGACCACTGTAACCACCCGTCACTGTTTACCATTTTAAACTACCGCTTTTTCAGTGTTTTTTAAAATATATTGATAGGGCTTGACAAAGCCTTAAACCGCCATTATTTTCGACTCGCCGTTCGGGGAACACTATCCGGCGGCACGAACCCTTATTAACCCGGAGAAAAACGTAATGCCGGACAAGAAAACCATGCGTGCTAATGAGATTGCCCAAGCCGCCCTGGCCGTCTTTTCGACCAACGGCTATGCCCTGGCGAGCATCGAACAGATCGCCCAGGAAGCGGGCATCGGGAAGAGCACAGTATACGAATATTACAAAACCAAGGAAGATCTGTTCCTGGCCGCCATTATGGAAGGCGCGGAAGAATGGACCAACGATCTCAAAGCCATCGGTAAGGACACGAGTGATCCGATTAAGCGGCTGGCCCTCATCGCCGAGATGTACCTGGAAAGCTGCCAGGAAGACCAGAAGGGGACCCGCATGTTCCTGGAGGTCATTGCCCAGACCTGTTTGCAGGGCGGCATCTTTTTCGACCGCCCCCACCTGATTCGCGAACTGCACCAGCGTATTGTCCGCGTCATGGTGGATTATTTACTGGACGGCGTGTCCCGTGGGCAGCTCAAGCCGGACATCGCCCGCAATGCCGAAAAAATCTGCATCAACTTCATGGCCTTTCTCGACGGCATCCTCATGCACGGCCTGATTGAAGTCGGCTACATCAATGTCAGGGAACAGATTGCCCTGTTCCTGGAAAATATGATCCCGCTGCTGATCGATGACGCGGATAACAGTCAAAACGGAATTGAACACCATGGCAGAACAACACAGCGACTCAAAACCGGTTAATGCCCACCGTTCACTTTTACAGCGCCTCTGGGGTTTTCTCCCCACCGGTGTCGTCATCCTGCTGGTCGGCGTGATCTTTCTCCTGTCCGGCCAGATCCGGAGTGAAGGCGAGGTAATCAAGGAAAAGGTCGCCGCCGGCCTGCGCAACGAGCGCCCGGCCACCAATGTCATCACCCTGGAAATGATACCGGCCCACCTGCGGGAACGGCTCAGCCTGCCGGGCACCGTGAAGCCCTGGAAATCGCTGAACGTGGTAGCCGAGGTCGCCGGCAAGATAATCGAAAAACGAGTCAGTGAGGGCCAGCGGGTTCAAAAAGGCGATATCCTGGCCCGCATAGACGAACGCGATTACAAGAATGCCCTTGCTTCGGCCAAAGCGGCCTATCAGGTAGCTGCGGCCAACCGGAAACGAATTGAGAAGCTGTACCAACAGAAGGTGGGCACCCAGTCCCAGGTCGATGACATCATCGCCCAGGCCAGAACCAGCAAGGCGGCCATGGACAATGCCGCCCTGGCCCTGGAACGCTGCGCCATCCTGGCCCCGTTCGACGGTGTGGTGAACCGTTTCCACATCGAAGCCGGCCAGTACCTGGCCATTGGCGACCCGGTGGCCGAAGTGCTCCAGATCGATCGCGTCAAGGTCGAGGTCGGTATTCCGGAATCGGATGTGGACAAGGTGCGCCGCCTGGAGGATTTCAGCGTTAAGATCGACGCCCTCGGCGGGCGGACGTTTCAGGGAAAACGCCATTACCTCTACCAGAACTCGGACAACTTTGCCCGGCTCTACAATCTCGAGATTGCCGTGGAAAACCCGCACAATGAAATCCTGCCGGATATGTTTACCCGGGTGGAGATCATCAAAACCGAAATCCTCGACGGACTGGGCGTCCCCCTGTACTCCCTGATCAATCGCCGCGGCATGGACGCGCTGTACGTTGTCCGCGACGGTATGGCCCAGTTCACGCTGGTCAAAACCGGTATCCTCGACGGCTGGCAGGTGCAGATCAGCAAAGGCCTGCGCCCCGGCGACCAGGTCATCGTGGTCGGCCAGCGCCAGATCGATGACGGCGAAAAAGTCAACGTAACCCGCACCATCCGCGATATAGGAGATCTGGCCCTGTGATTGTTTCCGATACCGCCGTCAAAAACCGGATCAGTGTCGTGGTCCTGGCGATCATCATCCTGATCATCGGCACTTACAGCTACGTGAAACTGCCGCGGGAAAGCTCCCCGGATATTACGATCCCGCACGTCTTTGTGAGCACCGATTACCGCGGGGTCTCCGCCGCTGACATCGAAACCAGTATCACCATTAAAATCGAGAAGAAGCTCAAGGGGCTCGATCGCGTCAAGAAAATCAAGTCGGTCAGTTCGGAGGGCCGCTCCCAGATTGACATCGAATTCATCCCGGGTACCGACATCGACGAGGTGCTGACCAAAGTCAAGGACAAGGTGGACGAGGCCCAACAGGACCTGCCCACCGACCTGGAAAACGACCCCTCGGTCTACGAAGTCAACTTCTCGGAAATACCCATCGTGGTCTATTCGCTGTCGGGCAACTGCGGCCCGCGCTGCCTGAAAAAAATTGCCGATGACCTCAAAGACGACATCGAAGCCATCCCGGGGGTTCTGGAAGTCGTCGTCACCGGCGGCCGGGACCGGGAAATCCGGGTGGAAGTGGATGCCGACAAACTGGCCTACTACCGCATCCCGATTACCGCCCTGCAGCAGGTCGTGGCCAGCGAAAACCAGAACACATCCGGCGGGGCCATCACCCTGGGCCAGGGCCGCTACCAGCTGCGTGTCCCGGGTGAATTTGAAACCCCGAGGAGATTCTCGGCCTGATCGTGGCCACCCACAACGGTATGCCGATCTACTTGAAGGATGTGGCCCGGGTCGTGGACGGTCTCAAGGATGAAACCAGCCGGTCACGTCTGAATGGCATAGAGGCCGTCAATGTCTCGGTCAAAAAGCGCGTAGGTGAAAACATCATCCAGATATCCGACCGGATCGACGATGTGATTGCCCGGGCCAAAGACATCCGGCTGATGGTGGCTGACCTGGAGAACAACATTGTCTCCGGCCTGCTGCTGGTGATCGTGGTCCTGTTCTTCGTGCTGGGATTTCGCAACGCCCTTTTGGTCAGCCTGGCAATTCCGTTTTCGATGCTGCTCTCCTTTGCCATCTTACAAGCCATGGACATCACCCTGAACATGGTGGTCCTCTTCTCGCTGACCCTGGCTCTGGGCATGCTGGTAGACAACGCCATCGTCATTGTGGAAAACATCTATCGTTACCTGGAGCAGGGTGTCGGCCGCATCGAGGCCGCCATGCGCGCAACCGGAGAAGTCGCCTGGCCGGTCATCGGTTCGACCATGACCACCCTGGCCGCCTTTTTTCCAATGATCTTCTGGCCGGGTATCATGGGCGAGTTCATGAAATACCTGCCTATCACCTTAATCGTCACCCTGTTTTCCAGCCTGTTCGTGGCCATGGTGGTCAACCCGGCCCTGTGTGCGATCTTCGTGAAGCTGAAAGGTGCGCCCGACCGGAAACAGCCAACCGAAGAAGACAGCGCGCAACGTTCCATTGAAAAACCAATCCGTATCCAGGGACCGATCCTGACGTCCTATGCCCGGCTGCTGCGGGGCGCCCTCAAACATAAACTCGCCGTGCTGGCCATGTCCTTTGCCAGCCTGGTGATCCTCGTCCAGATCTGGATGCTGGGCATCGGGCTGGAAAAACCGGTGGAATTCTTCCCGGCCATTGATCCTAAAAGCGTGTACGTCAACATCGATCCACCCGAAGGGGCCGATCTGGACTATATGGACAATGTGGTGCGCCAGACCGAGTTGGCCATTCTCGCCGGTCCGCAGGGCGACCCCGCCCTGAGACCGGGGGCCTACAGTGAGGCGTATCGACCGCAGGTGCATCGCAAAAAGGACGGCACGAAATTCAAGGCCCCCGGCGATATCAACAATATCGAACATGTGTACGCCAAGGTCGACCAGGCCGGGGGTGGGTTTTCCTTCGATTCCAACAAGCCCAATCACATCGGTATCCAGTTCGTGGACTACAAGGATCGCAAATCACCCACGGCTGCCGATGTGGAACAATTGCGTAACCGGGTCCGGACCATTGCGGGCGCCCGCATTACCGTCGACGAGCAGGAAGAAGGATCGCCCACCGGGGCCCCCATCAACATCGAAATTTCGGGCAGCGACTTTGAACGCCTGGGGTTGATCGCGGAAAAAGTGCGCCACATCATATCCCGTATCCCTCACGTGGAGGATGTCCGCGATGATTATGTCCAGGGTCTGCCCTCGGTCCGGGTGCGCATCGACCGCCAGAAAGCAGCCCTCTTCGGGTTTTCCACCAGCAACATCGGCGCCGCCCTGAAAACCGCCTACAACGGCCTGGACGTCACCACCTACTATGAAGGTGATGAAGACTATGACATCACCGTTACCCTGGGCGAAGATGACCGCCGGGTCACAGACGTCCTGCACAGCCTGATGATCCCTACCGTGTCAGGGCAGATCGTTCCGTTGACGACCCTGGCATCCATCGAATACACCGGCAGCGTGGGTGACATCGTACGGATCAACCATGAGCGGGTGGTCACCATCAAAGCCAATGTGGACGAAACCAAGATCCCCGGCGCAGTGGCCCGGACCCAGGCGGAAGCCCTGGTGGCCGAGCTGCCCCTGCCGCTGGGCTACCAGCTGAAGTTCACTGGTGAAAATGAAGAGCAGCAGGATTCCCAGGATTTCCTGACCCGGGCCTTCGTGGTGGCCATCTTCCTGATTTTCCTGATTCTGGTGACCCTGTTCAATTCGGTAACCCAGCCCCTGATCATCCTCACCTCGGTCATTTTGTCCCTGGGGGGCGCATTTCTCGGCCTTTACGTCATCAAAACGCCCTTTGGCATTATCATGTCGGGGGTGGGGGTCATTTCCCTGGCCGGCGTGGTGGTCAACAACGCCATCGTCCTGATCGACTATACCAACAAGCTACGCAGGCAGGGGTTGCGTCTCAACGAGGCGGTAGTGTCCGCCGGCGCCACTCGCCTGCGACCGGTCCTGCTGACTGCGGTTACCACCGTGCTGGGCCTGATCCCGATGGTGACCGGTATCAGTTATGACTTTCACATAATGGCCATTTCCTGGGCCAGCGAGTCGACCCAGTGGTGGCGCTCGATGTCCATCGTCGTCATCTTCGGTTTGATGGTGGCAACCATACTCACCCTGGTGGTGGTGCCGACCCTGTATGCCCTTATAGAAGATTCGAAAAGCTGGTTTGCCGCCGGTTATGCCCGTGTTAAAAAATGGTACTGGGCACCTTTTGCCCACCGCTAATACTGCGGCTTTAATCGAAATCGCTATCGAAATCGGGATCGAAATCGGCTCCGAGAACGTCAACCCGACAACCTTTTCGATAGCGATTTCGTTCCCAATCCCGATTTCGAATAATTCCCCCGATGATTATTATTGCAACAAACCGAATTTGTGTGTAATTTCAGGCCATGCAAGACTGGGCGCAACCAAATACTCTTGGTCAGTGGCTAAGACGCCTGTTCGGCCTCCAGGCCATCATCTGCGGCTTGCTGGTCATCCTGCTGGTGGTTTCCGAACTGCGGTTCGACTGGATAGAAAAAGCGGTCGGCGCTTACCTGGCAACCATCAATGACCGTCGACCGCAGATCGGCGCCATCTGGGAAAAAGGCCACCAGGCGACCACAGCCCGCAAGGTGCTGGAACAGATCGTAACCGACCGCCAGGCCAGCCGGCGGGATGCCTTGGAAGCAGAGTCCTTCAAGCAACTGGCCGAACGGATCCCGGATGGTCAGGGAACCATGTTGAGCCCGGACCATTTCAAGCGCCTCTACCTTAAATTACCGATCGAGATTGCCCGCGAAATTGCCGCACCCGTTGAACTGTTGGCTCTTTTCAGCGAGGCGGCCTGGGACCGGACCTATTTTGAAAAAAATGACGACCAGTTGACTGTCTATCTGCTGGACGCCGAAAACCGGGTCTTGAAACAGATGACGGTATCAGCTGACCTGCTGCTTTACGCGGACCGTAAAAATGTGTTCACGGCGGCTACCCTGTCCGACCTGCCCCAATTCAAAGATCGCCTTTATCCGGGGGATCACTTCTTCAAGGTACTGGCCGAACTCCCCGTGGATATCCGCAAGGCGGCTGTGCCGCACCCTGAAAAACTGTTGGCCCTGCCCGGCCTGATTCGACGGGTGGGGATTTCCGACGAAGCCGGCTCGGGGTACATTGAACTCGGCTTCGAAGTCGATACCGGCACCCGCCAGGAGGTCGTACGTTTTCAGGGGCAAGAGTGGGCTGTCTGGCACCTGCGCTCGGTCCTGGATGGTAAGCCCCAGGCAACGGAAACGCTTTCGGACTTCTTGAGGGACCTGCGCCTGCGATGACACCTGCCGCTAAACTACTACGCCGCCTGGCCTCTCTCTTTTACCTGGCCCTGGCCCTGGCCGGATGTTTGGCCCTGGTCATCATGGGCCTGTTTTTCGTAGCCCTCAAAGATCTACCCCGCGTACCGGATCCCTTGAGCCGGATCATTGAAACACCGCCTACGGAGGTTTACGCGGCTTCGGGAGAGCGCATCATGGTCCTGGGTGGCCGTGAGGCCGTTCCCTTGAACCGCGTATCACACCATTTTGTCCGGGCGGTTATCGCCACCGAAGACCACCGCTTCTGGGACCACCAGGGCATCAACAAACTGCGCACCCTGAAAGCCCTGTGGATCACCCTGTTTGAACCGGGCCGGATCCAGGGCGCTTCCACCATTACCCAGCAACTGGCCAAAAACCTCTTTTTCAGTTTTGAAAGGACATACCGGCGAAAATTTCATGAGCTGATGGTGGCCCTGCAGATAGAGTCCCAGTACAGCAAACGGGATATCCTGGAAGCTTACGTCAATCAGATTCCATTCGGCATCGGTGCCCACGGTATTGAACAGGCCGCTCGAAAATACTTCGGTAAACCGGCTGCTACGCTGACACTCTCCGAGTCGACATTGTTAGCCGGCCTGCCCAAATCGCCCACCCGCTACAACCCATATCGCTACTACCTGCGGGCCCGGAAACGGCAGCGGGTGGTTTTAAACCGCATGGTGGCTGTTGGTTATATCACCCGCCAGGATGCTCAGGAGGCTTGCCGGGAGGCACCGGTTTTAGTAGAAAGAACGGCAGGCACCCGTACGGGCAGCTATTTTCTGGACGCTGTCCTGCGGCGCCTCGAAGATCGCTACGGACCCGAGGTCATTCATCACGGCGGCTTGCAGGTTTTCACCACCCTCGAACCTCGTCTGCAGGCCGCTGCTATAGCTGCCGTCAATAAAGGGATGGCGTCCCTGGAGCAGCGTCTGGGACTGCTAGGTAGTCAGCCTGCCGATAAAACCGACCGCCCCCAGGCCGCCCTGGTCGCCGTGGAGGCCACCACCGGCGCTGTGCGAGCGATGGTGGGCGGCCGCAGCTACGCCGAAAGCGAATACAACCGGGCCGTCCAGGGAAAGCGCCAGCCGGGCTCCGGATTCAAACCTTTTCTTTATTACAGTGCCCTGGAGAAGCTGGCGCTGTCTCCGGCCGCCGTGGTCACCGATCAAACAGTCACCATTCCGGTTAAAGGGTCCGGTGACTGGACCCCGCGAAATTTCGGACGGCAGCACGCCGGGCCGATGATATTGAAAAAGGCCCTGATGAAATCGGTCAATACCGTGGCGGCGCAACTGGTGGCCGAAACCGGCCCGGAAGCGGTTATCGAAGTGGCCCGCCGATGTGGAATCCAGAGCCCGCTGAACAACGTGTACTCGGTGGCCCTGGGATCCTCGGAGGTAACCCCGCTCGAAATGGCGGCTGCCTTTGCCACCTTTGCGACCGGCGGCATCCGCAACCGTCCCTTTCTGGTCAGTCGCGTGGAGGACGCCATGGGGCGAGTCCTGGAAGAGCATATCGTCAGCGGCAAACGCACCCTGGACCGCGGCATTACCTACCAGCTGGTGGACATGCTCCAGGGGGCCATAAACCAAGGGACCGGGGCCATCACTCGACGCATGGGTTTTAATCTGCCGGCTGCCGGCAAAACAGGCACCACCAATGGATACCGGGACGCCTGGTTCACCGGATTTACCCCTACGCTGAGTACCGCCGTCTGGGTGGGGTTCGATAAGAGGAAGGGGCTGCAGGACAAAGACGGGTCCGGCATCACCGGCGGCCGCGGTGCGGCCCCGATATGGTCTGAGTTTATGATTCAGGCCACCTCCGGGGAACCGCCGCGTAAATTCACGATTCCGCCCGATATTCATTTTGAGCAGGCGGATCCGATTACCGGGTATCAGGCCGGGGGGGATACCCAAGGCCCGCTGCGTGTAGCCCTGAAAGACGATCAGCAGCTGAGGTTGGCACCCGGCACGCAACCCTGGGAAAGGGAGAATCATTGAGTTGGCACACGCTCTGAAACATATCGCGTTTCGGATCTGGGGTACCGTGTTGGCAGGCGGGCTCATCGGTTTGTGGCTGCTGCCCGCCCTCGATTTCGGTCTGGAACCGGCCTGGGTGCCTGTCCCAGCAGCCGCCCTGTTGATCCTGGTCTTTCTTATTCTCGGCTGGCTGTTCAACCGGCTTGGTCTTTTATTGGCCGACCGGCATATAGATGAAGCGGTCGCCTGGGAGCGGGTCGGCAGCGTGGCGGCGGCGGGAGCGGCCTATGAAAAAGCCCTGGCGGTTTTCGACAGTTTTCTCATATCGCCCCGCGCCAAAAAGGTGGCATCGGAACGCCTGACTTCCCGCCTGACGCGCTTTTACCTGGCCAAAACCGATAAGCAACACACCTCGGAATCCTTTGTTGCTTTCTACCTGCGGTCGCATCCCGACGACAGCGAAGTGGCCGAGAGCTGGCTCCGACAGGCCCGTGCCGGCGAGGGACTGGATCCGCGCTTTCAGGATACGGCTGCCGGCGTTGGCGAGGCGCTGGCCGGCAACCGGGTCATCCAGCAACTGCTGGCGCGGCTGTATCTGTCAGATAACCGGACGGACTTCCCGGCGCTGCAAACATATCGCCGGGCAATGGGAGGCCGAGGACGGGCAGGGCGGGCCATTGCCGGAGATGTGGCCCGGCTGTTTCTTAAAGATGGGCGGGCGGATGAGTGGGCCCTGCATTTGTACCTGCAGGCTGCGTCCGAGGATGAACCCGGCCAGGAACTGCTCAACGGGATTGCCGCCTGCGTGCACTGGATACCGGAAACATCCCGCAACCAGCGCCTGCTCATCGCCGGTGTGCGTTATTTGGAAGGTATCCCCCCGGAACAACTCTCCCTGATGCGGGTAGGGTTCACCCCTCCCCAACCGGTAGAGCCGCCGATTGTAAGGTCAGCATTTATGAAGATGTGGGGATATTTTTGGACCAGCCTGGTCGGTTTCGCCGGGCTGCTCTTGAATGGGCTTAAAGCCATTAAAGGTCAAGCCGACGCCCTGGTCACCCGGCTCAGGCAATCTTCCCTGACCCGCCCGATTCTAAAGGGGACCGCCGTTGCCCTGCTTTCAGTCCTGGTGGTCGTGTTGATTGTCAACACGATCGGCTACCTGGCCCGGACACGGACACCCGACAAGGCGCCGACCCCGATAAAGAAAGTGGTTACCGACAAGTTTACCTTGCAGGTGGCCGCCTATTTAAAAAAGAAGCATGCCGAAAAATACGTGGCCCACCTGAAAACCCTTGGCTTGGACGCATTCTGGATCGTTACGACCCGTCGCAACAAACGATGGTACCAGGTCCGGGTTTCACACTTCCCCGATAAACCTGCGGCCCGGGCCTACGGGCAGTCTTTGAAAAATCAGGGACTGATCGATGATTTTTATGTGGCCAATTACGAGCCAGGTTCTTAAATGGTTCCCCGTTCAGGGTTCAAGGTTCAGGGTTAACACCACTTGCCCCCTCGCGCCTCCTATTAGAAGCTATCTCAAGAAACGGATTTTGGTTCAAGGTCAAGGCGGGTGCTACATTCGAACCGGAAGAATACTGTTGTATTTCGAGGATTCGAATTTAGCGCCCAACGCCGAGATTAAGCCAAAAGACTTTTTTGAGTTAGCTTCTATTCCCAGGGTAACAACACCGACGACCCACTCGTCTTCCGCCCTTCCAGATCTTCATGCGCCCGCACATAAAAGGGGTCATAAAAGGGGTCAAGTCTTCTTTTGACTTATGCATAAATAGGGTAGCAAAGGTCAAACGCAGACTTGACCCCTTTACCCATGGTTGAGCACCTATGGCCTTTCTCCGGCATGCTAAATCCCCAGCCTATGTGATTGTTCATAAAAGACATGTAAACTGTGCAGACCTGGCCCCAATATTATTTAAAGTCTCACGGTATCGAAGTTTTGTAGAGAAAGGTGAGGAAGATAAACAGTATCGCTGTGAAGCAGATTCCATACACGACCATTTTCCTGACGTTCAGGCCTTCAGAAAGATAAACGGCGTACAAATCCTTATTCATCCGTTTCTCGATCTCTTCGTAGAGCCCGCGAAGATCTTTGACTTTGTCCACAATGAGCACCCGGGTGGCTTTTTCGGTGTTTTTATCGATGTAGGAGAGCTCTATCCCATGATAAGTCATCTCATATTTCTTCGGTAGTGAAGGTGATAGTCTGACTTTTCTGGTGAGCCACTCTACATCGAAAATACTGTCCCATGCAATAAACGGGACACCACTGATTTTCAGACCCGCCGGCGTGAGAACGACCGTATAATTAAGACCTTGTAGGACCACGAAAATGAAAACCACTCCAAAAGCCAGCGGAAATATACTCAGAAAAACAGCCGCCTGTGCCCCGGCAGCGGGGTTGTTTTGCATCGAAAACATCCAGGCGCTGGCCGCGAAGGAAAAGATGGCTGCCAAAGCAAAAAGCAGTAACAATGACGACTTAACCTTATAGGTTTTATTTATCGATGGCGGTCTGCTGAAGTGTTTTTTGAAAATGATGCCGCATTTCAGACATTCTTCCGACAAGGGTTGCGTGTGTCCGCATTTCGGGCAAACCGATTGTGAAGAAACCGCATCGGCACCAGTCTCCGTCATAGGTTTGCGTTTGTCTTTTTCCCGAGTAACCGAGGCCATGACATCACGATGAGGCAATTGACCGCCGGGCACGGATGCCCTTTTAGAGGGTGATAGGTTGGAGACGTTGTCGATCAAGCGGCTTTCCAACCCGATGGATAACCAGATTACGTTATGACAACCCGTTAAGAGGTCTTGAGGCGCATCAGAGTCGAAACCGCAGGGAAAGTCTGTTTGCGAGAACGCAGCGCTGAGCCAACAGGTGACGCTTGAGTATGGGTAGCGCCAGATGAGGTGGCAAGTGTATTACACAGTGTGGCACAATCGTCTATCAAATTCAAGACTCTCGGTAGCAGAAAAGCAAATGGTTTACAGCGGCAATCTCTTTAAACCTTTATCAAATGTGGCGTCCCCACAGGGCTGTGATAAGAATTCCCTTTTCAGGGTCACAAGAAGGGAATTGCCGAATTGTGTGCCATTGTATTTGTATCCCAAGATGCAGCGGGTCCGAAAACCGAATCGCGCCCCCAATCCGGCCGCCCACTCTTTTTGTTTGTATGATCGATCAGAGGCCTTATGTCAACAGCGCATTGGGGGCTCGGTTTTCCTGAAATCCTTGAATTTTGACAATAAAAATCCGGTCACCCCGCATAGCGTCAACAACAGGATTCTACAGTGTATTGCGGTTCTACAAACAGATCATTTGCACTCGGCCCGCAAGTATCGTCAAATAGGGGGTGCGTATAGGCAGGCGGGGCATCATGGGCCAGTGGCTGTGGCTTGCGGTTGACTTGCCATGAGCCTATGTGTATTTATTCACTTAAACCTTTGAACCCATCTATTAGAGGCTATCTCAAAATTAGGATTTTGGTTCAAGGTCAAGGCGGCCGCGAATATCAGACCGGAGGAATACAGTGAGTATTTCGAGGCTCTGACATTCGCGCCCAACGCCGAGATTGTACCAAAAGACCATTTTGAGATAACCTCTATCCCCAGGGTAACAGCACCGACGACCCACTCGTCTTCCGCCCTTCCAGATCTTCATGCGCCCGCACAATGTCGGCCAATGGGTATTGCTGTCGGACGGCAATCTTGACCGCGCCGGACTGGACGACCGCAAATAAATCTTGGGCGTGCACCAGCAGGTCATCGCGCTCGGCGGTATAGGTCATCAGGCTGGGACGCGTGACGAACAGGGACCCCTTGGCGGCTAAAAGACCCAGATCCAACGGGGCTATGGCACCGGAGGACTGCCCGAATGTGACCAGCATGCCCATGGGACGGAGACAGTCCAGTGACTGGTCGAACGTTGCCTGGCCGACCGAATCGTAGACCACGTCGACACCCTTACCATTCGTGATATCACGGGTCCGGGCAACCCAGTCCTCACTGTTGTACAAGACCGGGTGATCACAGCCGTTGGCCCTGGCCAGCTCGGCCTTCTCGGGTGATCCCACGGTCCCGATCACAGTCGCACCCAGGTGCTTGACCCACTGGCACACAATCGTACCCACTCCGCCTGCGGCCGCGTGTATCAAAATGGTATCGCCGGTTGAAACCTGGTAGCAGCCCCGGATCAGATACCGGGCAGTCATGCCCTGGAGCATCATGGCAGCGGCCTGCTCGAACGCAATCTCATCCGGGAGTTCCACCAAACGGTGAGCCGGGATCGTACGCACCTGTGCGTAGGCACCGGGCGGTACCCCGGCATAGGCCACACGCTGCCCGACGGAGACCTCGGTGACCCCCTCGCCGACCGCGGTCACCGTGCCGGCGCCTTCCATACCCGGAATCCACGGCAGAGCGGGCAAAGGATAAAGCCCGGTGCGATGGTAGACATCGATAAAGTTCAGCCCGACCGCCTCGTGGCGGACCAGGGCCTCTCCCGGTCCGGGTTCACCCGGATCAAATGGTTCCCACTTTAGGACTTCCGTTCCGCCGGTTTCGTATATTCTGACTGCATGTGTCATCTTTTTGCCTCCTTTACAATGCAAGTTAGCGCAATTTCCTAAAAGATGTTCCGATTGATCTAATCTGTCATTCGGAGGCGTGAAACGATGAAGAATCCCTTGCGATGAGAGATAACCTTGGCATGCGGGGGACTCTGCGTTTCGCTCAGAGTGACAAAATAATGGAATGTATTTATGAAAATATAGCATAGGGCCTAAGATTACTCGGATAAAGACGCGGCCCTACGGGCTTCCCTGTGCTTTTTAATGGGAAAGTTAAAAACTGTTTAAATGCGTAATCGGGGGGATATCGTCATGCCGGACTTAATCCGGCATCCAGGAGCGTTTCCTTTAGCTGGACTGGATCACGGCTTTCGCCGGGATGACGGTGCCTATTCGTTAAATCCCCCGGTATCTGGTTTAAAAAGAATCTTTGAAATGGCTTTTATGGACGAATTATCTGCAGCTTGATCGGACACCCTACATCCACTACCGAGATCATGTGTCGGTCGTGATAGAACTGGCGGACCCGAAACGGTTCACCCTTGAAGTCCAGATGAATCCACTCTTCATCGGGCACCGCCGCAATCCGACAATAGGCAAGTTCTCGGATACCGGTGCCGGCCACTTTCAGGACCGCTTCCTTGGCGGTCCAGTAGCGCAGAAACAGGTGTTCGCGATCATCGTCGGACAGACCCCACTCATCTTCACCGGCGATGCGGCGGTACAACGCGGGGGTTACCGTCCGGGCCTTTTCGATGTCGATGCCGATGACCACATCGGCCGCGACTGCCGTCACGTAGTCGGATTTGTGGGCCAGGGACCAGAAATAGCCGTTGCTGGGCAGCGGTGCCCCTTCGTCGTTTTTCTTCAGGGCTCCCAATGCAATGCCCGCCTCCCGGGCGGAAAGCCCCAGGGCCTCACGGGCAAACGCACTGAGATGGGCGACTTTTTCTCTCCCGGCTAAATTCCGTTTATCTGCCGCTACGGGCAGTAGCACTGGAAAAATAGCCTTTAAAGCACTTTTCCCGGCCCGCACCTTTTCTTTCAGGGGGTCTGCATTTGACAGTCGGTTCGGCATCCGTCTCAGGAATCGTCCATATCTACAGGTTTCAGTACAATCCGGCAGTCCGCTACTGTGAACCCGCTGCCGGCCTCGTGCACGAGCAGGGGGTTGATATCCAGTTCCATGATGTCGGGATGCTGGGTAACCATATCGGACAGCTTGACCAGGGCTTCCTCCAGCGACCGGACGTCGGCCGGCGGACTGCCGCGATAGCCCTGGAGTAATTTATACCCCTGTATGCTGCGAACCATCCGGCGCGCGGAATTGCGATTGACCGGGGCCAGCCGGAAGATCACATCCTTGAATATCTCGACAAACACGCCGCCCAGTCCGAACATGAGCAGGGGGCCGAACACCGGATAGCGATTGATCCCCAGGATTGTCTCCACGCCCCGCGGGGCCATTTTCTGAACCAGCACCCCGGTAATCTCGGCCCCCGGGTCAAATTGCCCGGCATTGGCCACGATGGTCTCGAATGCTTCGGCAACTGCCTGGTCGGAATTGAGTCCCACCTTCACACCACCGGCATCGGATTTGTGCACGATCTGGGGCGACACGATTTTCATCACCACCGGGTATCCGATCTCTCCGGCTATCTGAACAGCCTGGTCCGCGGTTTCGGCTAAGTGGGTAGGCAGGGTATTGAAGCCATAGGCTTTTAAAAGATTGAGACCGTCCAGCTCGCCGAGATAGGTCTGGCCGCGCTGTAGACAACCGGAGATGATCTTTTCGGCGGCAGCCACGTCATGCTGAAAACTGAATTCGGCCAGGACCTGGCGATTGAGCCACTGGGAGTACCGGTAGAGGGCACCGAAGGCCTTGGCCGCATTTTCCGGGAATCGAAATACCGGGATGCCGTTGGCCTGCAGGTACTTCACCCCGGAGGAAACATCCACGATCCCCATGAAGCAGCAGAGGATGGGTTTGCTCGAGCGCCGGGCAATCCGGGCAATGGCCTTGGCCGTCTCCAAGGAATTGGTCATGGATTGTGGGGTCAGAATGACCAGGGCCCCGTCGACGCCTTCGTCCCGGATCACCGCCGCCAGGGCATTTTCATAGCGGTCCTGGGCGGCATCCCCGATGACATCCACCGGATTGTGGAGGTTGGCCGCAGAGGGCAGATGGCTGGCCAGGGCTTCGATGGTGTCTTGATGAAAATCGGCCAGCCGCAGACCCGAGGAAACCGTCATGTCGGTGGCCACAATCCCGGGTCCACCGGCGTTGGTCACGATCGCCACCCGATTGCCGTTGGGCACTTTGCGCCGCAGCTTGCCCAGGGCGCTCTCGTTTTTATAGGCAAAGGCCGTGGCATAATCGAACAGTTCATCGATGGAATCCACCCGGATAATCCCGGCCTGTTGGAAAATTGCATCGTAGACCGCTTCGGTACCGGCTAGGGCACCGGTATGCGAGGCGGCCGCCTGAGCCCCGGCGCCGGTGCGGCCCGATTTGATCACCAGGACCGGCTTAGGATTTTCACCCGAAGTTATTTCTTTGACCTCCTCAATGAACTCAGGTCCCCGCCGGAGTTCCTCCAGGTAAATCATGATCACTTCAGTGTGCGGGTCCGCGTGCAGGTACCGGAGCAGGTCCAGTTCATCTACGTCGGCTTTATTGCCGATGGAGATAAACTTGGAAAATCCAAATTCCCGGTCCGCGGCAAAATCGAGCACGGCTGTGCAGAGCGCTCCGCTTTGTGAAATGAAGGAGACATTGCCCGATTCCGGCATACGGGCGGAAAAACTGGCATTCAGACGGACATCGGCCTTGGGATTAATCACCCCCAGGCAGTTGGGACCGATCACGCGCACACCCGCCTCGCGGCACATGGCCACGATCTGGTCCTCGATGCGGCGGCCTTCCTCCCCTACTTCACGAAACCCGGCCGAGACAATCACGATGCCTTTGACCCCGTTGGCAATGGCATCTTCGACCGCTTTGACAGCCAGCATGGGCGGCAGAATAATCATGGCCAAATCGACTTCATCGGGAATATCCGTGATCGTGGGATAGGCCCGGACACTGGCGATCGAGCGGGCTTTTGGATTTACAGGGTAGAGCGTCCCGGTATAACCACCTTTTAAAATGTTGACAAAAATGTCGTGTCCGACTTTTCCCGGCGTCGTGGAAGCCCCGACTACCGCCAGGGAAGCGGGTGCGAATATTGCGTCCAATCTGTTCATACTGTGCTACCTCTGTTTTTCCTCATTCACGTATTGCGTTCCGGATTACCCGAGTCTCTGGGAAAGACCGCGGTGATCATTTTTAGGCGCCAGGACTGACATAAGGCCGCAGATTCATTTTTTTGCTTTCAATTCCAAAACCAAATTGTAAGCCTCATTTTTGGAAATATTGAACCTTTTGGCAATCAGTTTGGAAATTGCCGTTGTGCCAACCGTGCCGGATGCCAATCGCCGGCTGATCTCTTCTTTGATGGCATCCTCTGCGGCCGGCTCTTCTTCCAGTTTCCCGGCCACGAGTAGGGTACATTCGCCTTTTACCGCCGGTCGCTCAGCCAAGGCGGAAATGATCCGGGAAATGGCTCCCCGGATGAACTCCTCATGCTGCTTGGTCATCTCCCGCGCCAGGACCGCAGGCCGATCGCCAAGGCATTCATGAATGGCTTCGAGCAGTGCAATGATGCGCCGGGGAGATTCATAAAAGATAAGGGTTTCCAGCCGGTCTGCAAGCCGGCGAAGTAGTTTAGTTCTCTTTCCGGTCTTTTTCTCTGGAAATCCGATGAAGGTAAATGCGTCGGTGGGCAGCCCGGATACGCTCAAGGCGGCCGTCACTGCGGAAACCCCCGGCAGGGGAATCACTTCGATACCGGCGTCCGCAGCGTTACTGACCAGGCGGTAACCGGGATCGGAAATGGTGGGCGTACCTGCATCGGACACGACGGCCACGGCGCGGCCGGCTTTCAATTTCTCGATCAACTGCGCGGCACGTTGCCTCTCGTTGTGTTCGTGGTACGACATCAGGCGGGTCGTAATCCCGTGCGCCTTGAGCAGGATACCGGTTTGGCGGGTATCCTCGGCGGCAATGACATCGACGGTCCGCAGGATCTCGACCGCCCGCAGGGTAATATCGCCCAGGTTGCCGATCGGCGTGGCCACGATATAGAGCGTACCGCCTATAGCCGTCGCCCCTTGCTTATCTGCTGAGAAATTCGAAGGCATTTTTCACCACTTCAATATCCGGCGGGTTGAAACGGGCGTCGATCGCGACCACGTCGAAGCGCGCCTTGGCATGGACCTGACCGGTCGCTTTCAAGTAGGCCATGGCCGTCCTTGAAATCTTGGCCTGCTTGGCCGGTGTTACAGCCTGTTTGGGGCTGCCGAAGCGCCTGGTGTTGCGCGCCTTGACTTCAATAAATACGAGGACCGGCCCCTCCTTGGCGATGATGTCCAACTCGCCAATCTGATTCCGGTAATTGCGCTCCAGAATACGGTAGCCGTTCGATTTCAAGTAATTGGCAGCCAGGGATTCACTTTCTATCCCAAATTTCTGGGTTTTGCTGGGCATTGTCGTCACATGGATTGTAAAGAAAGTTTCTAAAGACCACTTCTGATCCCGTTGGCAGGGATCATATAAACAAATAGTAGAAGCTGACTTAAAAATGAATTTTGGTTCAAGATCAAGGCGGGGGCAGCATTTAAGTCCGAGGAATACAATAGTATTTTGAGGAGTTGAATGTTGCGCCCAACGCCGAGATTGGGCCGAAAGGCTTTTTTAAGTTAGCTTCTAAACGTACTCTTTCACACCCTTGAAAGTCAACCGATGTATAGGCGAGATACCGTGGCGGGCAATGGCCTCTTTATGGGCCTTGGTGGGATACCCTTTGTGGCGGTCGAACCCGAATTCGGGGTAGCGGTCATGAAAGTCGGCCATGATCCGGTCTCGGGTTACTTTGGCAATGATCGAGGCCGCAGCAATGGAAATGCTCAACGCGTCGCCCTTGGGAATGGCCTTTTGTTTGATTGTAGCCGGCGTGGTAAATGTACCGTCAATAAGAAGGAAATCGGGTGCCGGGCTGAGTTCCCCGGCCGCTTGCGCCATGGAGAGCAGCGCGGCCTGGAGGATATTGATTTTATCGATCTGGAGATTATCGACGAGGCCGACACCCACCGCTATGGCACCTTCCCGGATCTGGTCATAAAGTTGATCTCTTTTGCGGGGCGTCAGCTTTTTAGAATCATTGATCCCGGGGGCCTCAAATCCAGTAGGAAGAATGACGGCCCCGGAAACAACCGGGCCGGCCAGGGGACCCCGACCGGCCTCATCTATACCGGCGACTTGGGTGAAGCCTTGCAGGCGGGCTTCATTTTCGAATTTCCAGAAGTCAACTATCAAAAAGTCATCCCAAAAATTGGATTTTGGATCAAGATCAAGGCGGCCGCGAAGTTCAAACCGGAGGAACACATCGGGTATTTCGAGGATTTGAACTGAGCGCCCAACGCAGAGATTGGAACAAAAGACTGTTTTTGGGGTGACTTTTAAACGAAACGACGCTCACGAATCCTGGCAGCCTTGCCGCGCAGTTTTCTCAGATAGTAGATCTTGGAGCGACGCACCCGCCCGCGGGTAATCACTTCGATCCGGTCGATGATGGGTGAATGCAGGGGGAAAATCTTTTCAACCCCGACACCGTAAGAAACTTTGCGAACCGTGAAAGAGGCATTGGTGGTGCCTTTACGCTTGCTGATGCAGACGCCTTGAAATGCCTGGATACGTTCCTTCTCACCCTCCCGGATTTTAACATGTACTTTAACGGTATCGCCTGGCGCGAACTGCGGCAGGTCCATCCGCATCATCTCTCTTTCGATTTGTTTAACCTTGTCCATGATACCCCCGTATAACAAAAACTTCTTTTATTTTAGAAACTTAAACCTTCCGCACGGCTTGTGAGGTAATTTTTCCAGTAGTTTAAACTGGTATCATATATTGGATTGTTCCCTATATTTCAAGCAAAAAATGATAGAAGCAGCCATAAAAAAGTCTTTTGGCCCAATTTCGGTGTTGGGCACTAAATTTCAATCCTCGAAATACCCGATGTATTCCTCCGGTTCAAATATAGCGCCCGCCTTGAACTTAAACCAAAATCCATATCTATCGCAGCTTCTAATCATTTAAATTCTCCACACAAGCGGTCCAAAATGATGGCCGTTGCGGATCGCACCGACAGATGATTGTAGGAGCCCGCGCCCCGGACAGGATCCAGGATGATGTCGGCCGCGGCGAGGCAGTCGGGTGCCAGCCCCCAGGCGGTACCGAACAGGAGCAAAGCGGGAGCCCCATCGCTGAGGGCCTGGCGCAACTCCCCGTAGGTAACGCTCCCTTTCTGGGGCCGCGCACAGGTAACAATGGTCCGGGGTTCCCGGCCTTCTGCCTGCCCGATTTCGGTTACCACCTGTTCCAGATTATCCCGGATATAGACCAGTTGCATGGCCTCGCGGCGTTTGGGGTTGTAGCGGGCACCGCCACCGCTGACCCAGTGGTCGACCAACTTGCCCGCCAAGGCCTGTTGATCCTCGAGCGGCGTGACCACATAAAAACCTTTGACACCATAGGTCCGGGCGGAACGGGCCATGTCGTGCAGGTCGAGGTTGGTAACCGCCGAAGCAATCACCTCACCGTTCTTGTTGGTGACCGGATAGTGTATCAGGGCGATATTAAGATTTAGAGCGGATGATGGATTCAATCTCTTTCTGCCATTTATGCAAGATGTCCAATTCGGATTGTTCCAAGGGCCGTTCTTTAAGCAGGTCGGACCTTTTCAACAGGGTTTTTACCAGCGAATACTCCAGCCGCCACTTTGCGATGGCACTGTGATTTCCGGATAACAGGACCTCCGGCACCTTTTCCCCATTGAACTCGGGCGGCCGAGTGTAGTGGCCATGTTCCAGAAGGTCCCGGGAAAAAGAATCCTGCCAGGCGGAATCCTCATTGCCCAGCACGCCGGGGAGCAGCCTGGTGACGGCATCGATAACCGCCATGGCGGCCACTTCCCCGCCGGTGAGCACGTAATCTCCGATGGAGATTTCCAGATCGACATGGTTGTCGCAGATGCGATCATCCACGCCCTCATAGCGGCCGCAGACAAAAATCAGGCTGTTTTCACGGCTGAGTTCCTCGGCCAGGCCCTGATCGAAAGGGCGCCCCTGGGGTGTCAGCAGCACGGTCAATGCCTGGGGAGAATTGCTGCGCACAGCCTCGATGGCGGCAGCCAGCGGCTCCGGTTTCATCACCATGCCGCAGCCCCCACCGTAGGGACGATCGTCGGTCATCTTGTGGCGCCCCTCGGCATAATCTCGAATGTTGACGGTGCTCGCCGTCACCTGGCCCTGATTCAAGGCGCGCCTGATGATGCCGTGCGCCCAGAAGGCGTCGAACATTTCCGGGAATATGGTCAGTACAGTAAAATCCATTTTCGCTTCTTAATTTTGGGCCGGCTCTATAATTAGTAGTATTGTCTTGTCACTCTGAGGGTAGCGAAGAGTCCCTCACATGCCAAGGCCACCTTCCATTGTGAGAGATTCTTCGTCGCTATGCTCCTCAGAATGACATGATATCTGGTTCGGTTGCTTTAGAGCCTATAAGCCCTCCGGAAGATCTACCCGCATGGTGTGGGTGTCGAGATCAACGCTCTGTACGACCCGCCTTAACGCCGGCACCAGGGTCTCCGAATCATCATTTTGCACGACGTAAACGTCGTTGCTGCCGGTGGGAATGATCGCCTTGATTTGTCCGAGATAGCGATCCTCGAGCGTATATACCGCCATCCCGATAAGATCCGCCCAGTAGAAGGTGTCCTCTTCCAGGGCCGGCAGGTCAGATCGCCGGACAACAATTTTGATCCCCTGCAGGGACTGGGCCTGGTCACGGTCAACAACGCCTTTCAGGCCGACCAGGTAGTGCTGCTTGTGCGAACGGGCCCACTCTATAAGGTAATTGGTTTGGGCGCCCTGTGGCGTTAGCATTCTGAGGGATTCCCCGGGAGTGAACGTACGGGGTTGGATATCATAAAAATGGACTTTGACGGCGCCGTTGATACCGTGTGCACCGACAACTTGTCCGATGGGCACCAGAGGATTTTCTGACATGGGATGTTTTCGTGACTATGAAGGGGCTGACGAATCAGGCCGGCTTACGTTTTTGTAGCGCCGGCCCCAGGTAAGCTCCTGCCGGGCGGGTAGAAACAGCCACCCGGTTAACGGGTGGCCGGTTACTCGATGATTTCCAGCACGGTCCTCTTTTTTATCTTGGCCGAAGCCGCACTTAGAATAGTACGCATGGCGCGAGCCGTGCGCCCCTGCTTGCCGATCACTTTCCCCAGATCCTCTTTGGCTACCTGCAACTCCAACACCGAGGTCTGGTTCCCTTCAACCTCTGAGACCACTACTTGATCCGGATTATCAACCAGTGCCTTTGCGATGTATCTGATCAGATCTTGCATAGCTCCATCTCCTTTAGTTGGCGGTTGAGAGTTAGATGCAGCTTCCATATCCAGGGATAACCAAAGAACCGATCAGGCCAGCTGTCAGTTCCTTAGATATTTTTAATCAGGCTCTTCACCGTATCGGAAGGGGTCGCCCCTTGGCCGAGCCAGTGTTTGATACGATCTTCCTTGAGGGATACTGCGGCCGGATCCTGTAACGGATCATAGGTGCCGACAGCCTCGAGGTAACGACCGTCACGGGGGCTTTCCGAGTCGGCCACCACGATTCTGTAAAACGGTTTCTTCTTGGCACCATGCCGGGCTAATCTAATCTTAACTGCCATCTTCTTCTCCTCTAAAACGGCAACATCCCACGGCCCAAACCGCGCATGCCGCCTTTGTTTATTTTTTTCATCATTTTCATCACCTGGGTATAGTTTTTCAACAGGCGATTTATATCTTGTACACTGGTACCGCTGCCCTTGGCAATCCTTTTCCGGCGGCTGCCGTTAATTATTCCGTGCTGCTGCCGCTCCTGGGGGGTCATCGAGTTGATGATGGCCTCGATGCGTACCAGTTCATGTTCGTCAACCTTCATATTTTTCAACTGCTTGGCGCTGCCGAGGCCCGGTATCATTTTAATCAGATCCGTCAGGGAGCCCATCTTTCTAATCTGGACCATTTGGTCCCGAAAATCCTCGAGAGTGAACTGATTCTTTCGCAGTTTTTTCTCGAGTTCCAGGGCCTTTTTTTCGTCTACAACTGTCTGGGCCTTTTCGATGAGGCTCAGCACATCGCCCATGCCCAGAATTTGCGAGGCCATGCGATCGGGGTGAAAGGCCTCGAGATCGGCCAATTTTTCGCCGACACCGATGAACTTGATCGGTTTGCCGGTTATCTCGCGGATAGACAGGGCCGCTCCGCCCCGGGCATCACCATCGATCTTGGTGAGTACCACCCCGCCGATATCCAGAGCCTCATCAAAGGACTTGGCAATATTGACCGCATCCTGACCGGTCATGGCATCGGCTACCAGCAGGACGTCACTCGGGTTGACAGCCGCCTGGATCGCCTTGAGTTCGGCCATCAATTCTTCATCCACATGCAGGCGGCCGGCCGTATCGAGCAGGAGCGTATCGCAGCCGGCCTGCTGAGCGGCCGCCCGGGCACGACTGCAGATATCGACCGGATCTATTTCCGGGCTTGCATCGAAAACCGGTACGGATAGCTGAGACCCGAGTTTCTGCAACTGTTCAATAGCCGCCGGTCGGTAGACGTCCGCCGGAACCAGATACGGGTTGCGGCCCTGTTTGCGCAGCAAAACTGCCAGCTTGCCGCTGGTGGTGGTTTTTCCCGAGCCCTGCAGCCCGACCAGCATGATCGAAACCGGGTGCTGCCCCGCGAGGTTCAATTCCTGGTGCTGCGCCCCCATCAAGCGGGTCAACTCTTCATTGACGATCTTGATTACCTGCTGCCCGGGGGTGAGACTGGCCAGGACCGCTTGCCCCAGGCTGCGCTCGCGGATGTCGGTAATCAGTTTTTTGACCACCCGGTAGTGTACATCGGCCTCCAGCAGGGCCATGCGAACTTCACGCAGGCCGGCATCGATGTTCTTTTCGGTTAATTTCCCGTGGCCTTTAAGTTTTCTGAATACCGCATCGAGCTTTTCACTCAGGTTATCAAACATCGTACACCAAATCCCTCGAGTTTTGAAAACCTTATAAGTAATGTGATACTTGTGTTAAGTCAAGCAAAATCATGGAAGCTGGCCTTATTTGGCAGCTATGTAATGACATTTTACTATTGGCAACCGTATTTCGCAAATTGAATTTCGCTCTATGTCAGAAGAACTGAAAGATATCAAGGACCTGTCCTTTGAAGAGCTGGTCACCTGGCTGAAAGACCATGATCTGGCCGCGTATCGGGCCGACCAGGTCTTTAAGTGGGTCTATCAGCGCCAGGTCGATTCGTTCGACGCAATGACCAACCTCGGCATACCAACCCGCGCACTGCTATCCCAGGCGTTTGACATCGAACGCCTCAAAGTGGCCGCCGTGGAGAAATCCCGGGACGGCTCCCGTAAATACCTGCTGCAACTAAAGGACGGTTGCCATATCGAGTGTGTCCTGATCCCGGAGAAGGGGTACGACACCCTGTGCATATCCAGTCAGGTCGGCTGCTCCCAGGGCTGCCAATTCTGCCTGACCGCCCGCGACGGTCTGGTCCGCAATCTGACCAGCGGCGAAATCATCGCCCAGGTGCGGGATGTGGTGCGGGCCGTGCCGGATCGGCGCCTGACCAATATAGTGGTGATGGGCATGGGTGAACCACTGGCCAACTACCGCAATCTTGTCAAGGCCATCGACATTATCACTAACACGAGCCACGGCCTGGGAATCTCCGGCCGGCGTTTTACCCTGTCCACTGCCGGCCTGGCCTCCCGGCTTGCAGACCTGGGACGCGATACGGATGTCAACCTGGCCATATCCCTGAATGCTGCGGACGATGCCACCCGTAGTCGCCTCATGCCGATCAATCGAAAATTCAACCTCGCGACCCTGCTGGACGCCTGCGCCCGCTATCCATTGAAACCCCGCCGTCGCATCACGTTTGAATGCATCCTCATAGCCGGCGTCAATGACAGCGATGAAGATGCCCGGCGGCTTGTCACCCTCCTGGCCCCGCTACGGGCCAAGATAAACCTGATTCCGTTCAACGAACATCCCGGCAGCACTTTCAGGCGACCGGATGAAGACCGAGTGCGGCGGTTTCAGGACATCCTGGTAGAAAAACACTACACGGCGATTGTCCGTTATAGCAAAGGACAGGACATTTCAGCGGCGTGCGGGCAGCTGAAAGGTAAAGTTAGTTGAGTTGAAAAAATTCCCTTTTCAGGACTGACAAAAAGGGATTCTTGCCACTGCCTTTTGACGTTTTCTACACGCCATAATACTGTAATAATTCATATTAATGCTATCTCCGCGAACAGATGACCGGCCGCCTCTATTTGAAATGCGACACCGTTTGTGATAGACGGCTGGTTCCAAATCAAAATCAAGCTGGTTACAATTCAATAAGAAAGAGGAGGCGACGAATGCGAAAATTCTTTAGATCTCCGTGGCTGGAAGTGAATGTGATGCTAGCCGTGCTCATCATTTCTTACCTTGCACTGGCATTGATCACGAACGCCGCGGAAACCGAGCCCGGGGCCATGACCGGCGGAGCGATTTTCGGATGGCTGTTTGGATTCTTTTTTCTCAGTTTTGCCATCGCCCTGGTGGCCGTCATCGGCGGTATCGGGGGCGGGGTTTTGTTTACACCTGTCATGCTGGCCTTTACACCCGTGGACAGCCTGATTGTCCGGGCGACCGGCCTGATCGTGGCCATGTTCAGCGGCCTGGTATCTACCGGCCCCTTTATGAAGGGAGGGCTGGCCAACCTGAAGATCTGCATCTTCTGTGCGGCCGCTTACGGTGTGGGGGCCTTTGCCGGTGCCCAGGGGGCCATCTATGTGGCCCAGCATCTGGGTGATACCGGGGAAGGTTTAATCCGTCTTGCCTTGGGCGGCATTCTCTGTTCGCTGGCCGTATATTTCCTGGTCGGTGGTAAGAAAATCGAATGGCCCGAGGTTAAAAAGGTGGATGGATTTACAAAGAAGCTACACCTCTCACAACCATATTTGGAAGTATCCCTGAACAAGGTGATTGATTATCCCCTGACCCGAGCCGGCTGGGTGCTTGGCGCCATCGTTGGCGTGGGAATCCTGTCCGGATTTTTCGGTCTCGGTGCTGGCTGGGCCATCGTGCCGGCTCAGAACGTGATCATGGCGGTGCCTCTCAAGGTTGCCGCGGCCAATAGCGGGGTACTTTTGGGAATGGGCGACTGTATCGCCGTGTGGCCTTATCTTTTGATGGGGGCCATCATTCCGGTTTTTGCCGCGCCCTGGCTGGTGGGCCAGGTTCTGGGCGGCTTGCTCGGTGCCCTGATTCTGATTCGCGTTAAGGCGGGTTTCGTCCGCTACCTGCTGATCGGGTTTATGTTTTTCTCTTGCTTTGGCCTGTTGACCAAAGGGCTCATCATGCTGGGTGTCATTAAAGCGGTACCGGTGTGGGTCACCGGACTGGTATTTATAGGCATCTTCGCGGCTGTAACCCGATCAATCATCAACTTCACGCGATCCGAGTCATAAAGGAGGTGACAATATGAGTACTGACGAAATGAGTACTGTGGAAGCTCCAAAAATGCCGCGTGCGAATACTGTATACGGCAACATCGTGTACTGGGTGACGATCGTTTCCTGTATTATTTGCATGATCGGCCCGGTGATATCCGTAGCGTACCCGGACAACAACACACTGAATCCCTACAAGCTCTTCAATGCTATTTTTGAAGGCAAAGACGCCCAGACCGTGTGGCAGGAAGTGGGGGGCGGATTCCCCGGAGGGCACTTTTACCTGAAAAACTTCACCCAGGGTGACGGCTTTACGCAATTCGGCCTGGCATTGGGCTGCAGCGTGGCCTTATGGGTCCTTATCGCCACCGCGGTTGCATATTTTGCGGACAGGAATTATCTTTACGTTAGCTTGGCGATATGGGTCTCGATCATGGTTGCTTTGTCCATGGTCGGAATATTTGCAGCGCATTAAAACGGGAATGGTTGGGTTTTCCCAACCATCGTTTTTATCACATATCGCCTGTATTCAGGTTGGAGGATATCAATATGGAACAAGAATTGGTATGTGCCTGCCCCTTGACCCGGGGTGAAAGAATATTAGTCGCCGTGGACGGTTCCGCTTTCAGTGATGCGGCGGTGGACCAGGCCATCAGTCTGGGTGAAATTTGCAATAGCGAAATTTTCGTGATCAGCGTCGTCGATCTCTACCCGGAACAGATGAGTATCGCGCCGGCCCTGGTGGAGGAAAAGTCGGCCCAGGTGCGGCAGCATTTAGATGCAGCTAAAGAGAAGGTCGATGCGGCCAATATCCCTTGTGAAACCATCGTTCGCATGGGCGGTAGAGTGTACGAGCCTATTGTGGAGGAAGCCAAAAAAAGGGAAATCGACCTTATCGTCATGGGGACGCTTGGACGAACGGGATTCGAGCGGATTCTTTTGGGAAGCGTGGCCCAAAACGTGATCGGACACGCCCCCTGCCCGGTGTTGGTGGTTCCGAACGTAGATTAAACTTGGAATGGAAGCTGACACCATTTTTAGGGGAGTTGGGGGTTTATTGGTCAGCCCGGAATGCTTTGGTACCGGACCTACTTCACCCCTATGGGTCGGCGGAGCGTATGCAAGCGGTTTTGTCTCTCGTTGACGTGCTATAAATGCAAGTTTGACCGAGAAGGCCGCGCTCAAGCCCCGTAAATCGGCTACCAGTAACCGGAAACCGATAAACACCATCCTTGGCTCAAAAAGCGGAGCAAGGCTTTCGCCTTGCTCCGCTTTTTTTATTAAAAAGTCAGCAAATGACGAAGGGGGCCAGACCTACCCATTGACATTGTCTGTCAACGTGCAGGTCTGCCCCCTTTTGTTGTTAAAATTCGTTTCGGCCTAGCTGGTTGCGCAACGACTGATAAACGCCATGCTCTTGACATACCACATTGTGGTATAAATAGTATGTCTTTAGGTATCTTCCCATAGCGGTTTATAGAGGATCCACCTCTTTGCTCCAATAAATCGTTTAGCCACTTCCGGATCGACCATTCAATATAAGGATCACAACCATGAATATAATCAAACCAGGAAAATTAATTACCTTGTTGATATTGGCGCTCATATTTGGATCTCTGGCCGTGAATAACGCCGTGGCCGTTGATCCCTTCGTCATATCCGAGGCCAAATTAACCGCAAATGACGCTGCTTCAGATGACCGATTTGGCTACTCTGTTTCCATCAGCGGGGATACAGCGGTGGTCGGTGCTTATGGTGACGATGACGCAGGTTCAGGTTCAGGTTCTGCCTATGTGTTCAGGTATGACGGAACAGCATGGGTTCAAGAGGCCAAATTAACCGCAGATGACGCTGAAACAGGTGACCAATTCGGCTGGTCTGTGTCCATCAGTGGGGGTAAAGTGCTCGTTGGTGCTCGTTTTGACGATGACGCAGCTTCAGGTTCAGGTTCCGCCTATGTGTTCAGGTATGAAGGAACAACATCAACATGGATTCAAGAGGCCAAATTAACCGCAGATGACGCTGCTAGTTTTGACCTATTCGGCGAATCTGTGTCCATCAGCGGGGATACAGCGCTGGTCGGTGCTCAAGGTGGCGGTGTCACAGGTTCCGCCTATGTGTTCAGGTATGAAGGAACAACATCAACATGGATTCAAGAAGCCAAATTAACCGCAAATGACGCTGCTCCAGGTGACGTTTTCGGCTGGTCTGTGTCCATCAGTGGGGATACAGCGCTTGTCGGTAATTATCGTGACGATGACGCAGGTTCAGAATCAGGTTCCGCCTATGTGTTCTGGTATGACGGAACAACATGGATTCAAGAGGCCAAATTAACCGCAAATGACGCTGCTCCAGGTGACCTTTTCGGCTGGTCTGTGTCCATCAGTGGGGATACGGCGCTGGTCGGTGCTTTTGGTGACGATGACGCAGGTTCATCATCAGGTTCGGCCTATGTGTTCTGGTATGACGGAACAACATGGATTCAAGAGGCCAAATTAACCGCAAATGATGCTGCTGGTTTTGACCGATTCGGCAGATCTGTATCCATCAGTGGGGGTACTGCGCTGATCGGTGCTCTTTTTGGCGATGGCGTAGTTTCAAATTCAGGTTCGGCCTATGTGTTCAGGTATAGCGGCACAGGATGGGTTGAGGAGGCCAAATTAACCGCAAATGACGCAGCTCAAGGTGACTTTTTCGGCTGGTCGGTTTACATAAGTGGGGATACAGCGCTGGTCGGTGCTTGGGGTGACGATGACGCAGGTTCATTTTCAGGTTCGGCCTATGTGTTCACTATAGAGTCTGCAAACCAACCCCCCGTGGCAGATGCGGGTCCGGATCGGATAGTGGAATTGGAATCATATGAGGGAACTTTGGTCACGCTAGATGGCGCTGATTCAACCGACCCCGACTCCACACCGGATACCAACGACGATATTGTTTCTTTCGAGTGGTACGAGGGGGCGGCCTTGCTGGGGAATGGTGAATTTATAGACTATACTTTCCCTCTGGGCGAACACATCATTGCATTGGTGGTCACCGACAGCGCTGGAGAGTCCGATGAAGACAATGTGACCATTACGGTTGTAGATACCACACCACCCGATGTCACAGCTGAATTCGTACCAATAGGCGAAGTGGATGACGATGAAGGCCGGTTTCGTATTCAATATACTTGCAGCGACATTAGCGGCTCTGGTGTAGTTTCCGCAGCAGAACTCAACGATATACAAGTAACCAACGGTCAATTGGTAGCGTTGGAAGTTGATGACGATAATGAAGTGGAGTGGGATGACGGAATACTGGAAATTGAAGCCCAATCCTTTCAGCTTAAAGTGGTTTGTGAGGATGCTGCCGGAAATGTTGCGGTCGCCAAAGTAACACCTCCCCTTGGACAGCACAATGACGATGATGACGATGACGATGACGACGATGACGGCGACGATGACAACGACGACGATGACAATGACGATGACAATGACGATGACGACGATTAAGTAAAAAACATAGGTGTTGCAAGCATCAGATTGGACAACAGAGGCAGGGTCAGACGACCCTGCCTTCTTCTTTGCATAACGAAGGGGGTCAGACCTACACTTTGACAAACAATGTCAAAGTGTAGGTCTGACCCCCTTTTGTATCCGTAGTGCAACAGGTTGGGAATTCGGCATTTGCATTTTAAGATATAGAGACAATTACAGCAAAAACGGTTTGTTATCCCGAGGAGGCGTCGGCATGACGGTGAGGGTGGTCTGCCGATCACCCTGGATAACCAACACTTCGGCGGGATCGCCGGCCGGTGCCTTGCTGTAGCCCGCACAGATGGCCGCCGCCTGTTTGGCCGTGGCCTCGTCGCAACCGTTAGGTACCAGGGATACGGGTCCCGGGCAGTTCTCAACCCGGAACTCGACATCCATGTCCGGATCGATCAGGGCCTCAATCTTTTCATTTTCCACTTTTGAACGCCCCACAATCAACTTGTGATCCGCGTTCAAACGCAGGTGGCGTCCGCAGCTCAGCAAATAGAACTCGGCATCCCGGTAAGTATCCTGGTAATTGAACAGATCGCGCAGACGGGTGGCATAACCTTTCTCGGTGAGCAAGCAACCTCCGGCCGGCGAAGGAAAATCTTTCACTCCCCATCTGTCCGCAAGTTCCAACTGGGGTTTGCGCGAGCGCCCTGAAAAATTCAACAATTGATCTCGATCCACCAGGCCTTCTTTTTCCGGCCGGGTAACGGGTAAATTCTGTGCGGACAGCGGTCGGACGATAGCGCCGTCATATCCGGAATTTTTCTCAACATACCGCAATGAGTTCTTGTTCTGCGACATGGGCCGCTGACCGGACACTTCACCGCTGAAAAGAAAGTCGAATCCCCGGGACTGCATCTCCTCGCCTGCCAGGCGAAACATGAGGGCATGGCAGTCCATGCAAGGATTCATCTGTTTGCCATAACCGGCCGGCGGGTTTTTCAGCATCTCCAGGTAGGTTGGTAAAATGCGTTTGACCGTAATCGGGATGTCGTTCAGCCGGGCGGCTCGCCGGGCTTTGTCGGCCGAAAAAAACGGCGTTTCAAAGGTGATCCATTCAACCTCGATACCCTGGTTGCGTAACACCAATGCGGCCAATATGCTGTCCAGCCCGCCTGAACACAAACCCAAGGCGCTTACTTTTTTTTTATCTGGTGCCATAGCAGCTTGGTATCCTACAACCTTATTACCCCATCACCATTCACAGATGGCATCGGTTATAATAAGGGTGCCGGGTAAGTTTTACAAGGGCAGCCGAACAAGAATGGGGCCGGGTCGCGTCTAGAACCTATCTCAAAAAACGGATTTTGGTTCAAAATCAAGGCGGCCGTGAGGTTCAACCCGGAGGAATACTCCAGTATTTTGAGGACTTGAACCGAGCGCCCAACGCCGAGTTTGGGCCAAAAGACTTTTTTGAGATAGGTTCTAAGCCTTGACTTCGTCCAGGACGTCCCTCACGGTGTGGGCGAGCTTTCCCAGGATGACCGGCTTCATCAAAAAGGCACTGACACCGGCAGCGCGAGCCATCTCTTCGGATACGGATTCGCTGTAGCCGGTACAGAGGATGATGGGCATATCCGGCCGAACGTTAATACACTCGCGAGCCAGGTCAAGGCCGGTGATCTGGGGCATGGTCTGGTCGGTAATGATCAGGTCAAATTTATGCGGTTGTTTTCTAAACTCTTCCAGGGCCGTAGCGCTGGATTGACGGGGCACTACGGCATACCCCAGGCGCAAAAGAATGCGCTCCTGGGTTTCCAGCAACACGCCATCATCGTCCACCAGCAGAATCCGTTCATTGCCGGTGGGGATGACCTGGCTGTGATTTCGTTCGGCCTGCTCGGTATCGGCGGTAATCATGGGCAGCAGTACGTGAAAAACGGCACCTTTACCCGGTTTGCTGAAAACCGTGATCGCACCATCATGGTTTTTGACAATACCGTGAACCACTGACAACCCCATACCGGTGCCCTCATCCACCTGCTTGGTGGTAAAAAAGGGATCGAAGATCCGCTCCACTACATCCGCTGGAATCCCCTGCCCGGTGTCCATGACACTCAACAGGGCGTATTGCCCGGGGGCCAGATTCTGGTGCCGGACCGTTTCATCTTCATCCAGAGATATTTTGGACAGGCTGATACCAAGTGTCCCACCGGTGTCACGCATGGCATGGGCGGCATTGGTGCAAAGGTTGACCAACACTTGGCTGACCTGGGTCAAGTCAGCCAGGATGGTCATATCTTCCTCGGCGATGTTCTGCTTGATTTCAATTGTCGTGGGCAGAGATGAACGCAATAGTTTCAGGGATTCCTTGACGATGGTGCTGATTTTCAGGGGGCGCTTTTCCTGGGACGAATGGCGGCTGAAATTCAGGATTTGGGTGACCAGGTCCTTGGCCCGCCGGCTAGCTTCCTCGACCCGTTGGATATGGTAGTGAGCCCGGTTGTTGTTTTCATCAATCTCGGTCTTCACCAATTCTACGTTGCCGGTGATAATCCACAGTATATTGTTGAAATCATGTGCAATACCTCCGGCCAGCGTACCAACCGCCTCCATTTTCTGGGATTGCAGCAGCTGCGACGCGTACCGTTTCTTGTCTTTTTCCGTACGGACATGCCGGGTAACATCTGTAGCGGTAATAATGGCACCATCCGCAAAGGGGGCCATTTTCACGGACAGATAGCGTCCCTTGTAGCCCAGACCTGGAAACTCTTTGGGCAGACCGGTTTGAATACACTCCATCAATTCGCTGCGCATATCGATGTTGTGATTGCCGGCAAAATCGGCGGTATACATCCGGTCTCCGATTTGGGGGCAGCGTTCGCCCGGACGCTTGACACCGGCATCCCGGCGCCGTTGATTGACATCCACCACCCGGCCCTCTCGATCAACTATGACGGCCTCGAAAGGACTGCTCAAAAAGACATTCCGATACGTCTCAAGGTCGGCTGTCAGCCGGGTAATGTCTTGCTCCAGCCGGGCAACCTTGGTTTGCAGCTCATCTGTGGTGGCTTTTTTCGACATGGCATTTACGCTCGACAGTCGGGGAAACGCACGTCCGGTTCGACCCCCTTCAGTCCGTGATTTTCTCTAAAGAGCAATTATAGGCTACTCAAACTTCAAATGTCAATTAATTCAGTTGATTATAGTCTTAGAAAACAGGTGCGGTCTCATAGGGCAGTACCGCTGCCGGGTAGGCAGCCGGCGGGGTTTGGTCCGGTACCAGATCGCTACGGGATGTAAAGCCGCGCTCGAAATAGGACCTGGACCTGATTGCGGTGCAGGGCCGCCGGACAGTAATGCCGGGGCTACTTTTTGAATACCTTTTGCAGCAATTCGGTCACCCGGGCGGCGGGATCCTTGCGGATCTTGCGCTCTTCCTGCTCGATCATGAAAAAGAGCCCATCGAGGGCCTTGCCGGTCACATAAGCGTCCAGGTCAAAGTGCAATGCTTCCGCAAAAGGTAACCGGCTGATGCTGCTGTCCAAGTCCTGCCAGGCGCGGGTAACCCCTACTTCAGCCATGGCGTTGTGGACCAGGGGCGTGAAAAGCTCGGTCAGCTGGTCGGTGGTTTTCGCCTGGAAATAGAGCGTGGCTTCATTCTCACGTCCCTCTAAAATGGATTTGGCATCCCCAAAGGTCATCTGGGTGATCGCATCCCAGAAGAGCTTGCGCGCCTGGGGGGCAGCCTCTTCCGCCGCGCGATTCATGCTGAGTTCAAACGCGTCCACCTGGTCCCCGAAACCGGCCGTTCTGAGGAAGGACTCCACCTGCCGGACCTTTTCCGGCAGCAGAATTTTAACATCGGGATGCCGGTAAAAACCATCAACCCGGGATAACAGACGCACTGAATTATCCGTACCGATTTCCAGAGCCTCCTTGAGTCCCTGGACAATTTCATTTTCACTCAGGCCGGCATTTGCCTCCAGGGCATCTTGCAGGGTCTTTTTCAGAAAATCCTCGAACCCGGCCCGGGCTGCCCCGGCCGACAACGTGACCAACAAGGTCACTCCCAAAACGAGCACCGTGTTACGCAGTTTCATGCCCATCTCCCCCATATGTCTATTGGATTGTCATCCGCCCCAGCGTATCCGTTCAATCTGAACCTGACCGTAACGCTTTTAAATTAAGAACCTTTTGAAAACAAGAAAAATGTTCTCATCCCCTCTGGGATGGATTATACTGCCGGGACGTATCGGCTGCGTGTCGATCTTTGCACAAAGGAGCCTCCATGCACCCGGCCCTCAGGATAACACTTGGCATTATCGGCATCTACCTGGCCTATTGCGGCCTGCTGTTCGTCTTTCAGCGCCAGATGCTCTTCCCCCGCTACATGGTCATGACCCGCGACAGCCTGCCCGCCGGTTTTCCAGGACTTGAAAGCATCTGGCTCGAATTGCCGGGCATGCGCGTCGAAGCCTGGTTCCTGCCGGCCCGGCCCCAGATCCGACCGGCGCCGGTCGTCATCATCACACACGGCAATGCTGAATCCATCGACTTCCTGCCGGATGAGTTCCAGCCATTTACCGAACGCGGTGTATCGCTTTTTATGGTGGAGTTCCCCGGGTACGGCCGTTCGCTGGGCTCTCCCTCCCAGCAGACCATCAACGATATCATGTTGAAAGCCTATGACGTGGTAGCCGCCCGTCCAGATGTTGATGCCACCCGGATCATCCTGATGGGACGCAGCCTCGGGGGTGGTGCCGTGTGCCAGTTGGCCGCCCGGCGTCCCATCCGCGGACTTATGCTCGTCTCGGCCTTTACAAGCGTCACCGCATTTGCGCCGCGGTACCTGGTCCCGCCATTTTTGGTAAAAGATCCGTTTGACAATCTGGCCGTGATCCGCGTCTTAAACAAGCCCGTACTGATCATACACGGCACCCGGGACGAGATTATCCCGTATCGACACGGGCAGGAACTGGCTGCCGGGGCACCGGATGGCAAACTGGTATCTTTCAATAGCGGACACAACGACCTGCCTACAGACAGCAGGCAGTTCTGGCAGGCGATTGACGAATTCATACAAAGGGTTGCGCTTTTCCCACAGGACAATGCGGCAATCGAATCTCAAGGAGGTTCATGAGTATGACCTCATCACTGTTCGTGCAGATGGCCAAAATTCAAACTGACCCGGCCATGCAGCCGGACGCCCGGGGTGCCCGCAAACTGGCCGTAACCCAGGTTTATAACCAGGCCGAAGCGCCAGCACGCGATTCGCGCTGGGAACCGCCACCCGACGCCCAACAGCCGTGCCCGGTTTTAGAACTCCCGGGGACTGAAATGGCGGTCTTCAATGAACACGCCGATCAGCAGCGGCATTTTCACGAACAGGCCACTGAAATCTACGTGGTTGCCAACGGATCCATGGTCGTCGAAGTTGACGGGGCAATCCATCATTTACACCCGGGAGATGCCGTTATCATCGGTCCGGGCGTGCCCCACGAAATAAGAAAACAGGGGCTTAAATTCACCAGCTATGTTATAAGTTCCAACTGTGGCGGTCCCAGAGACAAATTCCCGGCCTGACCAGAACCTATCTCAAAAATGAAATTTGGTTCAAAAAGTCAAGGCGGCCGCGAGGTTCAACCCGGAGAAATACTATCGTATTTTGAGGTCTTGCACCGAGCGCCGAACGCCGAGTTTGGGCCTAAAGACTTATTTGAGATGGGTTCTAATGACAACCGTCAAGTCCTTAAGGCCCGGCCGCTCAAATGGATAACTTCCCTGGTTGATCGGTTATCGGCTTCCCCTAAACGCTGCCAGGCGAGAAAGGACATTCCGCATATGAAAAACCTGCTGTGCTTGGCGACCCTGACTCTGGCCGTGATGTTTGTCGCACCGGCCTACGGTTCGAGCGGGATGACCGGCGAAAATCCTATATACATCATTAAAACCAATCAGGGTGAAATAGAGGTAGAACTGTTTGCTGCCCAGGCACCGGCGACCGTACGCAATTTCGTCGAGCTGGCTGCCGGCAACAAGGCCTTCACCGATCCCGCCACTCAGAAGGAGGTCAGACGACCTTTTTACAACGGACTGATTTTCCACCGGGTCATTAAGGATTTTATGATTCAGGGCGGGTGCCCGCTGGGCAACGGTACCGGGGACCCCGGCTATCGGTTTGAGGATGAAATAAATGCCGATGCCCTGGGTTTGGATAAAGTCAAAGCCATGGACATGCAGCGCGGTCCCCACCCCTATCTCGGTATTCGCAGTCAGCGTGAATTCCAGGCAATGCTGCTGGTGCCTTTATTCCGAAAAATGGGTATCAGCTCCCGCGAGGACCTGGATAAACGCAAGGGCGATGTCGACAGTGCCCTGGCCGAACTTACCCTCAAACAAGCCTATGAAAATATGGGCTACCGTTACAGTGCCGGTGGTTCCGGCCAGCAACCCGTAAGGGGCTCCCTGGCGATGGCCAATGCCGGTCCGAACACCAATGGCTCCCAGTTTTTTATCAACCTGGCGGATACGCCCTGGCTGGCCGGAAAGCACACTGTTTTCGGGCGGGTTACAGACGGCATGGCCGTGGTTGACAAAATCGGACAGGTCCCGGTCGCCGCCCAGGGGAAACCGGCCACGGATGTCACAATCATATCGATAAGACCCAAAGAATAGACGCCGCCAGATGCCCGACCGCCCGGCGGCCGGAAGAAACAATTGACTTTTACAGGGCGGCTGTTTACATCCATAGTAGCATTTGCAGAGTTCGCTATTTGGACCAATAACTTTACGAACGGCTATCTCAAGATTTACACCTATGCCTGCATTGACTCCTGCATCTCAATTTCCTGTTCGCCTGGGATTCCAGGCGGCGGCCGCAGCGGAAACAGTCCGCTGACGGTCATCCGCATATAGGCAGCAACCAGCTTTTCGACCGCCAGGGACTGAACAAATGGTCCGTGGCGTTTTTTTACCCCGGGCCGCAAAACCCGGGGTTTTTCAGTTTGTCCCCGGGACTGCAGAGGAGTAAGCATGGAAGACCAGGGCCCCATCAAATATGCCGACCGGATGAGTCAACTGCCGCCCTACCTTTTTGGCATGATCAACAAAATGAAAATGGAAAAACGCAGGCGGGGGGACGATGTCATCGACCTGGGTCTGGGCAACCCTGCCGACCCGACCCCTGATACCGTCATTCGCAAACTTTGCGAAGTTACCGCCGATCCGAAAACACACCGCTACCCTGCGGCGGCGGGGCATAAAAATCTGCGCCGTGAGATTGCCCGCTATTATAAAAAGGAATACGGCGTAAACCTGGATGCGGACAATGAAGTCATTGTGACCATCGGCTCGAAAGAAGGCATATCCCACCTGTGCCTGGCCCTGGTGGAAAATGAAAACCGTATCAATCAGGCCCTAAAGCAGATGCGGCGGGCACTGCGAGACCTTGACGCAGAGGCCAAATAAACCTACAAGGAGATGAGCACAGGGTCGGCCCGGGCAGAAGCAGTCACACCAGTAGGCGGTGCACAAGAACACGATTACCACACTCTCGGCCCCCGCATGCCTCTATCCGGCCCGTAACTTTCAACTCTCAAAGAACAAGTGCGAACAAAAATGTAAAAATTTTACCAAAATTGTTACATTTTTGTAATCCGCCTCCAAACAAGGGCGATACTATAGAAATCTTAACCATCTGAATAATATTGATATATTTTAATTTAACATATTGGCACGCCTGTTGCGAAATACTCACGAAGATAAACATAGTCGTGAGGCCGGAACGTGCAATTAACACAAATGAAAAGTAATTATTCCCAGACTTCGTTGGAACTACTGGAAGATCGCAAGCAGTTGACGACTCGTTTTCTGCGCAATGAAGAACCGGATTATCTGGTCGATAATGCACGCCTGCTGGACAATTATTTCCGGGAAAGTTTCGCCGGCAGCGTCATCGGCCCGCGCATTGGCATTTTGAAGAACCCATACACTATCATCGCCCTGGGTGGCTACGGCCGCCAGGAACAGTGCACCCATTCGGATGTTGACCTGCTGTTTCTTTTTGAAAAACGCGTACCCCCGGAGGCCGAGGAATTGATACGCGAGGTGGTCTACCCATTATGGGATATCGGTCTCGATGTGGGACATGCCACCCAGTCGCTCAAAGAGTGCCTGAAACTCGCATCCCAGGATTATGAAGTATTGACATCCCTGCTGGACGCGCGATTCATCTGCGGGATCTCACCGCTATATACCAAGTTGCTGGAAAGATTGCGCAATACAGTCCTGAAACAGCATTCTCGACGCATCATAGACTGGCTGATAGAATCCAATGAAACCCGCCATGTTCGTTTCGGCGATTCTGCCGGCCTGCTGCAGCCCAATCTTAAAGAAGGTTTGGGTGGACTCCGGGATTACCACACCATGCTGTGGATCGCTAAAATCAAATCCGGCGCCCAACAGGTTCGGGATCTGGAATATTACGGTTATCTTTCCCATGCCGAATTCAGCGAGTTCTTCCGCTCACTCGCGTTTATTTGGAGTATTCGTAACCGGCTGCACATCCTGACCGGCCGCAAATGTGACCAGCTCTATTTCAGTCATCAGGAAAAGCTGGCCGCCGAAATGGCTTACCAACCGGAACAGGGCCAGCAGCCGGTTGAGTTGTTTCTTGGAGAACTCCACGGACATATGGAACAGGTGAAGCAGCAACACCAGATGTTCCTGCACGAGTTGGGCGGAGGTTCCGCACGCCGCAAACGACGCCGGCCCATTAAAACAACTACCGTAAATGGGCTGACGGTAGCCAAGAATAACACCCTCGGGTTCACATCGCCGGAAACTATTCTGGGCACCCCGGAACTACTCATAGAAATCTTTGCCGAAAGCGCGCGTTTGAAAATACCCCCGGGTATTGAGGCCCGTCGGCTGGTTAAGGATTTTCTGCACCTGGTAGACGACCGCTTCTTTGCTTCCGGCCAGGCTGTAAAGTCGTTCGAGAAAATACTGACAACGGCGGTCCCGCAGTTCAACGTCCTCAATGAAATGATGACCACCGGACTGCTCACCGCCCTGTTGCCCGAGGTTCAGACGATCGCAAACCGGATTCAGTATGATGAATATCACACCTACCCGGTGGACAAACATTCCCTGGAGGTCGTCCAAACGGTAAAAGCCTTTGGATCTAAAAACAGCCCGGTTAATGATCAGCTATGTGTGTCGCTCTATAAGGAAATGAAACATCGCAAAATGCTGATGTGGGCCGCGCTCCTGCACGACATCGGCAAAGGTCAGCCCGGCAAAGGACACGCCCGCAAGGGAGCTGAAATTGCGGCATCCATCTTGACCCGGTTTGGATACCGGCCCAAGGACATTGACACCGTCATCTTTCTGGTGCGCGAGCACCTGCTGCTGGTAAAAACGGCAACCCGCCGTGACCTGAACGATGAGGGCACCGCCATCGCCTGTGCTCGCAAGATCGAAGACGTCCTGCGGCTAAAAATGCTCTACCTGCTATCGGTGGCGGACTCAATCGCTACCGGCCCCAAAGCCTGGAACGACTGGACCGCCGCCCTGCTGCGGGCCTCGTTCTTCCGGGTGCTGAACATTCTCAAAGGCGGGGAACTGGCCAGCCGGGAGGCAATCCGCACCGTTGATGCGAAGAAAACCGCGTTACTGGAATTGGCGGAACCCGCTCGCCGGCCGGACATCGATAAGCTTTTCAATTTCATGTCTCCGCGCTACCTGTTGTATGCAGACCCTGAAGCCATGCGCAAGCACGTGGATATATATGTCCAGCTCGGACAGCGTCCGTTCGTCTGGAAAATCGAAGAATCCGAGGACGGCGCCACCCGCACCGTCACCATCTGTGCCCAGGATCGGCCGGGACTCTTTTCTAAAATCGCGGGGGTTTTTACCCTCCACGGCATCAACATCCTCGATGTTCAAGTCTTCACCTGGAAAAACAATATCGCCCTGGATATCTTCAAGGTACAGCCGCCGCCGGATCAATTATTTGAAAAAGAGACCTGGCAGAAAGCTGCCGCGGTCCTTGAAAAAGCCCTGGCCGCTGAATTCGAGCTGGATACGGCCATCGCGGCCCGGGCTATCCCGCGGACCAATATACACGGTCCGGTAACCTGGCGCCCCACAGAGATTAACGTGGACAACGAGGCCTCCAACTATTTTACGATCATTGAGATATTCACCTATGATGCACCCGGGTTGCTTTTTACCATTACCGACACACTCTTCAAATGCGGCCTGGACGTCTGGGTCGCCAAGATAGCCACGCAGGTGGATCAGGTGGCGGATATATTTTACGTCCGGGACATTGACGGCCAGAAGGTAGATGATCCGGAAGAGGTAGAGAACCTGAAGAAACAGATCAGCCTCGTGCTGACTGAAATAGAAAATCGAAATTCCGGTCGCCAGGACCAGACCGCAGACGCCCAACCAGGAGGAGAAAATGAAAAAAATTGAAGCGATCATCAAACCCTTCAAGCTCGATGATGTCAAGGAAGCTCTCAACGATATCGGTATTCAGGGAATGACGATATCCGAGGTAAAAGGCTACGGCCGGCAAAAAGGGCACAAGGAGATTTACCGGGGCGCCGAATATGTGGTGGACTTCATCCCCAAGGTAAAGATTGAGATTGTTATCGGTGCAGAGAGAGTGGATGAAGTAGCCAAAGCTATCTGTGAGGCCGCCAACACGGGCAAACTCGGTGATGGCAAAATTTTCGTAACCCCGGTTGAGCAGGCCATCCGCGTGCGTACCGGCGAAGAAGGTATCGATGCAATTTAGCAGCTGACTACCATAACTCGATTAACTTTAAAAAAGAGAGGTGAGTGTTATGACTCCGGAAAAAGTATTGGCAATGGCAAAAGAACAGGGCGCCAAGGTCGTGGACATCCGCTTTATGGATTTCCCGGGTATCTGGCAGCATTTTTCCGTACCGGTAAGCGAACTGGAGGTTTCCAGTTTCGATGACGGTTTCGGCTTCGACGGATCCAGTATCCGCGGCTGGCAGCCGATCAACGCCAGTGACATGCTGGTGGTCCCCGATGCGACCACCGCCAAGATGGACCCGTTTTTCAAAGAACCCACCCTGGTATTGATCGGCAACATCGTCGACCCGCTTACCCGGGAGTCCTATACGCGGGATCCCCGCCATATCGCTCAGAAGGCGGAAGCTTACCTGAAAAGCACCGGTATCGGTGATACCGTTTTCATCGGCCCGGAAGCCGAGTTTTTCATCTTCGACGATGTTCGTTTCGACTCTGCTGCCAACGGCGCCTTTTATGAACTAGACTCGGTGGAAGGCACCTGGAATACTGGACGGGACGAAGGCCCCAACCTGGCTTACAAGCCGCGCCACAAGGAAGGCTATTTTCCGGTACCGCCAACGGACAAGTTTCAGGACCTCCGCAGCGATATGATGCTGACCCTTGAAAAACTGGGTATCGACGTGGAATGCCAGCATCACGAAGTAGCCACTGCCGGCCAGGCTGAAATCGACATGCGCTTCAAGCCCTTGATGCAGATGAGCGACCAGCTGGTCTGGTTTAAGTACGTCCTGAAAAACGTGGCCACCCAGTACGGGCACACGGTTACGTTCATGCCCAAGCCGCTGTTCGAAGACAACGGCACCGGTATGCATACCCACGTCAGCATCTGGAAAGATGATGCCCCGTTATTCGCCGGCGACAAATACGCCGGGGTTTCCCAGGAAGCCCTCTATGCCATCGGCGGTATCCTCAAGCACTGCAAGGCCCTGTGCGCCATCACCAACCCGACCACCAACTCATACAAGCGCCTGGTGCCCGGGTTCGAAGCGCCGGTCAACCTGGCGTACTCCAGCCGTAACCGCAGTGCCGCCATTCGGATCCCCATGTACTCGTCTTCGCCCAAGGCCAAACGGATAGAGTTCCGGACCCCGGATCCGTCCTGTAACGGTTACATGGCTTTTTCGGCAATCCTCATGGCAGTCCTGGACGGCATCGAAAACAAGATTGACCCCGGCGATCCACTGGACAAAAATATTTATGATCTGCCGCCGGAAGAGCTGGCTGAAATCGAATCCGCACCCGGTTCTCTCGATGAGGCCCTGGCCGCTCTGACGGAAGACCACGAATTCCTGCTCAAGGGCGATGTTTTCACCAAGGATGTCATCGACATGTGGATCGACTATAAAATGGAAAACGAAGTAAATCCGGTCAAGCTGCGCCCGCACCCCCACGAGTTCTTTCTCTACTACGATATTTAAGCGCACCGACCCCCGGCACCCCGGCCCAAAAGGCCGGGGCGGCCGTTGCACGGCACTATGCTATAAAGGCTCTGGAAGATTGCAAGGTCTTTCAAGCAGATAGAAAACGCTTGACAAGGCTAAACTGCCGGGGTATGGCAGAGCAGACTCAAGAAAACCAAGGACCATCATGAACGCATTTTGGACCGGCAGCCGCATCTATTTTTATTTTAGGTACTATTTTTATGGTACCGGTCTGCCTGGCGTACGCTGATAGTTAAACCCAAACAAGCAACAAGCCGCGGGCAGACTGAATGCCCGCGGCTTTTTTATTTTCTGCCGCCGGCATGATAAACTGTCCGGGGACTTTTTGCTGGAAGGAAAGGCAATGAAGTCAACTGAGGACTTGCGTGTTGAGGGCTACCAGCCCCTGATGACGCCGGCAGCCCTGACCCAAGAACTCCCGATCACGGAGACCGTGAACCGCACGGTCATCACCGGGCGTGAATCCATCCAGAACATCCTGGCCGGCCGAGACCGCCGGATGTTAGCCATCGTCGGCCCCTGCTCCATACACGACAAAAAGGCGGCTTATGATTATGCCGGCCGGCTGGCCGAATTGAGCCGGGAAGTGGCAGACACGCTGGTAGTGGTCATGCGCGTTTACTTCGAGAAACCGCGCACGACGGTTGGCTGGAAAGGGCTGATTAACGACCCGCACCTCGACGGGACCTGCGACATGGGCCGCGGCCTGCGCGAGGCCCGTAAAATCCTCCTGGAAATCGGCGAAATGGGCCTGCCTACCGCTACGGAAATGCTGGAAACCATAACGCCCCAGTATGTGGCGGACCTGTTGAGCTGGGCCTGTATCGGCGCCCGTACGACCGAGTCCCAAACCCACCGCGAAATGGCCAGCGGCCTTTCCATGCCCGTCGGTTTTAAAAACGGCACCGACGGCAGCCTGTCGGCGGCCATCAATGCCATTGTCGCCTCACGCCAGCGCCAGAGTTTTTTGGGCATTGATCATGAAGGCCGAACCTGCATTGTCCAAACCTCCGGCAACGAGTGGGGCCATCTGGTTGTCCGGGGCGGCAAGCGTCCCAACTACGACCCCATCAGCGTCGAGGAAGCCCGGCTGAACCTGATCGAAAAAGATCTGCCGGAAGCCCTGGTGGTCGACTGCTCCCACGCCAACTCCATGAAAAAATACCAGGGGCAGGCGATTGTCTGGAAAAGCATTATCGACCAGCGCCTGGCCGGCAACCCTTCCCTTGTTGGTATGATGCTGGAGAGTAACATCTTTGAAGGCAATCAGAAATACTCTTCGGATCCGGAGCGCCTCAAGTACGGGGTGTCCATCACCGATGAATGCATTTCCTGGGAAACAACCCAGGCGCTATTGCTGAGCGCGCATGCTAGACTGAAAGGGAACCTGTCATGACTGCCGTACACAACGACAGCCGGGACCGACAGATCACCGCCCGCATCGGTGATCTGCGCAATGCCATTGACGCCATTGACGACCGCCTGTTGGCCCTGATCAACGATCGGCTGAAGCTAGCCGCCCGCATCGGTTCCATCAAGCAAGTGTCTGGAAATCCGGTGAAAGATCGGGAAAGAGAAAGGCACATTATCGACCGCCTGCAGTCCGCCAACAGCGGACCGATTGACAATGATCTCCTTTCCCGTGTATTTGCAGATATTATTCGAGCATCATGCTATTTACAAAACACGAACCGCCGTACTACCGAAAGTGATCATGATGGCTAACCGCTCAGCCGATGCCGAATCCGCCTTGTACTGTGTCCTGGGAGATCCTGTCGCTCACAGCTTGAGCCCGGTCATGCACAACCGTGCGTTGGCCCACCATGGCTTGAATGCGGTCTACCTTGCCTTCCGGGTGACGGATATTGGGGCCGCTATCCAAGGTCTACGGGCAATGGGCATAAAAGGGGCCAGCATTACCCTGCCCCACAAATCACGGGTGATGCAATACCTGGACGATATCGATCCGGTGGCCGCCGAGATCGGAGCGGTCAATACCATCATCAATGACAATGGCCGGCTGATCGGCAAAAATTCAGACGTTACCGGCGCCGTTGACGCCCTGCGAGCTAAAACCGAACCGGCCTCCAAAAAAATCCTGATTGTCGGTGCCGGCGGTGCCGCCCGGGCGATTGGGTACGGGGTCCGCAACGCGGGCGCCCAAGTCACTATCGCCAACCGCACCCCGGAAACCGGGGTGCGCCTGGCCGCTGACCTGGAGGTCGACTTTCTACCCCTCGCGGATTTACAACAGTCCCGTATCGACATCCTGATCAACACCACCCCGGTCGGCATGCACCCTGCCACGGCAGCCTCCCCGGTACCCGACGATATCCTGTCACCGGAGATTGTGGTTATGGATATTATTTACAATCCCCTGGAAACCGCGCTTTTAAAAGCAGCTACTCGCGCCGGATGCCGCACCATTGACGGCCTGGCCATGTTTGTCAACCAGGGCGCTCAGCAGTTTGAGTGGTGGACCGGTCGAAAAGCGCCTCTGGATAACATGCGACAGGCGGTTATCGAGAACCTGCAGGAGTTCAAGTAAACGATGTATTCAGTCCGTGCAGAACCTATCGAAAATAAGAGTGTCATTGTTCCGGGCTCAAAGAGCTATACCCACCGGATCTTCATTGCGGCCGCCCTGGCAGACGGCTCCAGTACCGTTTTAAATGCCTTGTCAAGCGAAGATACGGGTTTGACCCTGCAGGCCCTCGTCCAGATGGGGGCCCACGCCCAAAAAACTGAAACTGTCGTCATCACGGGCTTTGGGGGACGACCGCAGCCATGTGCGGGGCCAATCTATCTGGGTAACTCGGGCACCTCGATCCGCCTGCTTACCGGTATCGCGGCCTTGGGTTCGGGCAGCTACCGGCTGACCGGTACCGAGCGTATGGGGCAGCGGCCCATCGCTGACCTATTGGAGGGTCTGGCCCAGATCGGCGTCGTCTCCCGCTGTGACCATCAAAACGGCTGCCCACCATTGGAAATTGAAGGCGGCACCATTTACGGACGGCGTCTGGAAATCGTCTGCCGGGAAAGCAGTCAATACCTGTCGGCCCTGCTGCTGCTGGCGCCTTGTACCGACCGAGGGTTGGACATCACCGTCCTGGGCGAACCGGTTTCGAAGCCGTATATCGACATGACAGTTGCCATCATGCAGCAATTCGGCATCGCGGTCACACGCGAGGGATACCGCCGTTTTGCCATTAACGGCGGACAGCACTACCGACCCGGCACCTACCGCGTCGAACCTGATTGCTCCCAGGCCAGCTATTTCTGGGCCGCTGCCGCCATCACCGGAACGGCGATCAAAGTCAACGGGATCACCCGCGACAGCGGGCAGGGCGATCTGCGCCTGGTGCCGGTGCTGGCCGAGATGGGCTGCACGGTGGCCTATGAAGACGACGGGATCACCGTTACCGGCGGTGACCTGTACGGTATTACCGTGGATATGGCCGACATGCCGGATATGGTGCCGACCCTGGCAGTGGTGGCCGCTTTTGCCCGTGGCCAAACCGTGATCCACAATGTGGCCCACCTGCACGGCAAGGAGAGCGACCGCCTGGAGGCCATGGCCGCCGAGTTAACCAAGATGGGGATAGTTGCCCATTGCGGCGCGGCCGAGCTGGTCATCGAGGGCGGCCGGCCGCAGGGTGTCGAAATCGAAACCTATAACGACCACCGGATTGCCATGAGTTTCGCCGTGGCCGGTCTCAAGGCCCCCGGAACAGTCATCCGCAATCCGGGGTGCGTGGATAAGTCCTTCCCCGGTTTCTGGGAAGTGCTGGAAACCCTGTATGCCCGCTAAACACAACAATATATACCTGGTCGGGTACCGCTGTACGGGCAAAACCACGGTGGGACGCACTCTGGCCGGACGACTGAACCGGGTATTTTATGACCTGGATACCGATATCACCGCCAGTGAACAGCGCAGCATTGCGAAAATTGTGGCGGACCGGGGTTGGCCGTATTTCCGCCGGCTTGAAGAAAAGTGCCTGCGAGACCTTCCCCGGCAAGCATCAATCGTGGCGGCCACCGGCGGAGGTATAGTATTGAACCCGGCGAATATCGACCGCATGCAAAACAGTGGGACCGTCATCTGGCTTACAGCCCGCCCGGAAACGATCCTGGCGCGCCTGTCCCAGGACCCGGCCACCGGTGACTCCCGACCGGCGCTCACGCGGCAAGCCATTGACCGGGAAATCATCACCACTCTGGAAGCCCGCCAGGATCTTTACAGTCAGGCAGCCGATTTAATTGTGGCGACTGACGATGACGGTCCGGATGAAATCGTTGAGAAAATTCTCAGCCTACTTTAGTATACACGACGATAACGCCGCAGGGTCACGGTGAAAGGAACAGATCATGTCCAGCACATTTGGATCAGTTTTCAGGGTTACGACTTTTGGTGAATCACACGGCCAGGGAATCGGGGCGGTCATCGACGGCTGCCCGCCCAGGCTGCCCCTGAGCACCGCCGAAATCCAACAGCAGCTCGACCGGCGTCGCCCGGGCCAGAGTCACTTGACCACCCCGCGCAAAGAGTCGGATACTGTTTCTATCCTGTCCGGTGTTGAAAACGACGTGACCCTGGGGACCCCCATCGGTCTGTTCATCCCCAACAGCGACCAGTATCCGAAAGACTACGGCCACCTCGGAAACATTCCGCGTCCGTCCCACGCGGATTACACCTACCAGCAGAAATACGGTATCCGGGCCAGCAGCGGCGGCGGACGTTCCAGTGCCCGGGAAACCGCAGCCCGAGTAGCCGCCGGAGCAGTGGCGGAAGCTCTTTTAAAGTCAGCCCATGGGATAGAAATCGTTGCCTGGGTTGCCAGCGTCGGCGATTATGAGACGCCCTCGCCGGACCCTCTGGAAATTAACCGCGCGGCTGTGGATGCCTTGCCGGTACGCTGCCCCGATCCGGCCACCGCTGCCGCGATCGAACAGGACATTCTCGCCGCCAAGGAGGATGGCGATTCCCTGGGCGGCACAATCGGCTGTGTCTGCCGCCATGTCCCGGCCGGGCTGGGCGAACCGGTATTCGAAAAAATGGAAGCCGTGCTGGCAGGGGCCATGCTGTCGATCCCCGCCACCAAGGGATTTGAAATCGGATCCGGATTTGCCGGTACCCGCATGCGCGGCAGCCGCCACAATGATCCATTCGTGAAAAAAAACAGCGGCCTTGGAACCATCACCAACTATAGCGGCGGCGTCCAGGGGGGTATCTCCAACGGCGAACCGATCCTGTTCAAAGTGGCCTTCAAGCCGGTCGCCACCATCGGCAAACCGCAGGACACCGTCGATTTTGACGGCAACCAGGTTACATTGGAGGCTCGGGGACGCCACGATCCCTGTGTCCTGCCGCGGGCGGTTCCCATTGTAGAAAGCATGGCCGCCCTGGCCCTGGCCGACCTGGCCCTGCGACAGAGAGCGAGAGGCTAATGGAGCTATCTGCCCGCGTCGGCCGCATCGAGCCGTCACGTACCGCCCACTTTGCAAACCTGGTGGCCAAGATGCAGGCGGCCGGCGAAAATGTCATCAGCCTGGCCATTGGTGAGCCGCACGGCCCGGTAGCCCCCGAGGTGCTGGCCGCAACTGGGGCCGCTTTGCTGGACGGGCAAACCCGCTATTCCGCAATTCCCGGACTGGAACCCCTGCGGGCCGCGCTGGTGGCCCCCCTAAGGCACCACCGGACGGAGAATGTCATCATTACCAATGGTTCCAAGCAGGCCCTCTTCAGCATCTTCCAGGTCATCTGCAACCCGGGCGATGAAGTCGTGATCCCGGTCCCCTGCTGGGTCAGTTTTCCAGAACAGGTAAAGTTGGCCGGTGGCAATCCAATCCTGGTGCCAACCGTCAATCACCAGCTGGATCCGGCCGCCCTGGAAAACGCGATCGGTCCGCGGACCCGGGCTATCCTGATCAATTCGCCGAATAACCCCACCGGGGCTGTCTATCCGGACGAGGACCTGCAGCAGATTGCCGCCCTGGTTCGCCAGCGGGGCCTTTACCTGGTCAGTGATGAGGCCTATGCGGCTTTTGTTTACGATAACCAGCCGTATACCAGCCTGACCGGGTTTGCCGAGCTGACCGACCGGCTCATTGTCACCGGCAGTTTCTCAAAGAGTTTCAATATGACCGGGTTTCGTGTCGGGTATGCCATCGGCCCGGTGTCCGTCATCAAGGCCCTGACGGACCTGCAGAGCCACCTGGCCGGTAATGTCTGCACATTCGCCCAGTATGGTGCCCTGGCCGCTCTACAAGGGCGCCAAGGGCCTGACCGGCAAAGGTTGGCAACCTTCCAGAAAAAACGTGATGCGGCTTATCAGATGGCAAGCGAATTATTTGCCTGCGTCAAACCGGCAGGGGCGTTTTACCTTTTCCCCGACATCAGCGGAAGATTGAAGCGTGGACAGTCCGCCACGGATTTTGCCATCCGCCTGCTGAACGAAGCAAAGGTCGCCGTCATGCCGGGCGAGGCTTTCGGCGTTGAAAATCACCTGCGCATTGCGTTTGCGGTATCAGATCAAGACCTGATGACAGGTTTTGAACGCCTCAGGGAAATATTATGATTGGATTGATAGGATTCGGCCGGTTTGGAAGATTGACCGTTGCGCACCTTTCCGGCGCATGCAAAATGGTAGTCTCCGACTCCGGCGGCAAAGGGAAGGTTATCCGGTCCGCCGGAGCCGAGCCGGTTTCTCTGGCTGAGGCGTGCAGCCAGGAGATCGTGCTGCTCTGTATGCCCATCTCGGCCATGCCCGCTACCCTGGAAAAAATAGCCCCGTTACTCACCCACCCCAGGTCCCTGGTGGTCGACGTCTGCTCGGTTAAAACCCTGCCCGTCAAATGGATGCGGACCAAACTGCCCCCGACGGTTTCACTGCTGGCGACCCACCCCATGTTCGGACCGGACAGCGCGCAGGATTCGCTACGGGGTCATAAGATTGTCCTCTGCCCGGAAAGAATTGACAGAGACCGGTTCCAAAAAATTGCCGCCCGGCTGGCGTCCCTGGGATTGGTAGTGATTGAATCCACGCCGGAAGATCACGATCGTCAGATTGCCGTCAGCCTGGCCCTGACCCATTTCATCGGCCGGTCATTGTCCAGTTTTGGAGCCCAAGACTTCCTGATCGATACGGAAGGCTACAAACGGCTGCTGCATATCCTGGAGGTGGTGGAAAACGATACCTGGCAGCTTTTTGAAGACATGCACCGTTTCAACCCTTTTGCGGCTGAAACCCGCCGCGAATTCATAAATGCGCTACAAGCAATAGAAGCGCATCTCAGCTCGAAGGAAAAATGACGGCCTCTCAATAGGCTATCTGAAAAACAGAATTTTGGTTTCGGTCCCATCTACGCTCGGTGAGCTTCCGTCTTCGCTGATTGCCTTGCCTGACAAGCAGGTATCCGTAAGATTGCTCAAAATAAAAAGCGGCCGCACTCTGGCGGCCGCTGCAGGTTGTCCTTACTGAACCCCGATCCGGTCATATCTTGTAGATTATCCGTTCGTCCGTAATGATGATATCCACGTGTTTGTCATGGGTTTCCATGGGAACCTGGGGTGCCATCTGGGCCTCCATGGTCAACGCCACTTTGCGCGTGGTCACCGGCAGATCCGGGATAAGCCGGTCGTAGTAGCCCTCGCCGGTACCCAGGCGACAACCCTTTTCGTCGAAAGCAATCCCCGGTATGATCGCAATGTCAATACATTCGATGGGAACGACTTTGCACTTTTCCGGATCCGGTTCGAGGATCCCATGCAGACCAGGTACCAGATCGGTCTCGGCGTTGTCCACTTTCCTCAAGGTGGCGGCCCCTGTCTCGGAATTGAAAACCGGAAGGATTGCCATCTTTCCGAAATCATAACATTTTTTTATAATTTTATCGGTTGTGACTTCACCCGGGGTATCTATATAAAGCAACACAATGGTAGCTTCTAAAAAATTGGCAAACTCAAAAAGCCTGTTTTCAATGGCCGCACTTTTTTGAACAATTTCTTCCTGCGGCAGTTTTTCAATGGTCTCCACCATATTTCTGCGCATCTCACTCTTTGCTTCCCGAATTTCCTCCATACAGATCTCCCAGGCCAGAAAAGTGTAGTTAGCCGAACAAAGTCAACTTGCATTAATCATTGACTAAATAAACAGTCCATACTACAGACTTGCAATGAAATCAGCAATAGCGCCAGCGGGTCTGTGACCTCTTTCAGGGCGATTTTATCGTGGTTCTTCCGACCATTCGCCAGTGGCTGATACATGCACTAAATACACAATATAAGGATTATTATGCTCGAAATCAAGTTTGTAAGGCAAAATTTAACGGAAGTTGAAAACGCCCTGGCGGCCAGAGGAGAGAAAGCGGATTTGGATGCTTTTCGGGACGCCGATCAGAAAAGAAGAGATTACCTGCAACAGGCTGAAACCCTGCGCCACAAGCGCAACGTCGTATCTGAACAGGTTGCCAAGATGAAAAAAGGCGGTGAAAACGCGGATGATATTGTAGCTGAAATGCGCACGGTTTCCGCCCAGATTAAGGAACTCGATAAAGAGCTGTCCGTTAACGAGGATATCGTCCAGGCCATCTTGATGGGCATCCCCAATGTCCCGCATAGCTCTGTTCCGGTAGGCAGGGATGAGAGTGACAACCCGGTTGAGCGGAAAATCGGCACGCCGCCGGAATTTGATTTTGAGCCCCTGCCCCACTGGGACATCGGTACCCGCCTGAATATTTTCGATTTTGACCGGGCCGCCAAAATTACCGGAGCCCGCTTCCCGCTCTATCTGGGCGCCGGCGCCCGGCTGGAAAGGGCCCTGATCAATTTCATGCTGGACCTGCATACCACCCAACATGGGTATACCGAAATCCTGCCGCCCTTCATGGTCAACCGCACGACGATGACAGGCACCGGCCAACTACCTAAATTTGAAGAAGATCTTTTTAAAATCGATGGCTGGGACTACTATCTCATTCCGACCGCCGAAGTTCCGGTGACGAATATATTCCAAGGCGAAACCATCGACGCAGTTCAACTGCCGATCCGTTACACCGCCTTTACGCCGTGTTTTCGCTCCGAGGCAGGTTCATATGGAAAAGACACCCGGGGTCTGATCCGGCAACATCAATTCAACAAGGTGGAACTGGTCAATTTCACAACGCCGGAATCCTCCTACGCCGAACTCGAGGCCTTGACGGCCTGCGCCGAGCGTGTCCTTGAACTCCTCGGACTGCCATATCAGGTTATCTCCCTGTGTACCGGCGATCTGGGTTTTTCCGCTGCAAAAACCTATGACCTTGAAGTCTGGATGCCTTCCCAGAATGTTTACCGGGAAATCTCATCCTGTAGTAATTTTGAGGACTTCCAGGCCAGACGGGCCGGCATTCGATTCAAAACCAAGGGGCAGAAGGGCTCCCGGTTGGTTCACACCTTAAACGGCAGCGGGCTCGCCGTGGGACGCACCGTAGCCGCCATCCTCGAAAATAACCAACAGGCGGACGGCTCGGTCGTTATTCCGGAAGCATTGCGACCTTACATGCAGGGACTGGAAAGGTTGACGCCATGAAGCCCGGCCATGTCCCGGATGATATCCAAGACCGGATCGTACCGTCACCCGGCGGACGACTGATTTACCGCTGTATGGGCTGCGACCTGACAGCCGGTATCGAAAGGCTTTTGTATACCTGCCCCGATTGTGGCGGGGTCCTGCTTATCTACAACGAAAACGAGGCCGATTACCTGCAGACGCCGGGGAATGTCTGGCACCGTATTTTCGATTACCGCAAGATGCTGACGATTCCGGCCCTGAAAGGCATTTACCGGTATCACGAGTTTATCGGCCCCGTGATCCCTCTGGACGCCGTGATCTACCTTGGGGAAGGACACACGCCGGTGGTAGAGGCCAATGGGTTGCTCCAGGAGTTGGCCGGGATCCGCTTTTATTACAAGAATGACGGGCAGAATCCCAGCGCCTCCTTTAAAGATCGCGGCATGGCCAGCGCGCTGAGCTATATAAATTATCTGCTCAAGCAGGAACTCGTGTCTGATGTGCTGGCAATCTGTGCCTCCACCGGCGACACTTCTGCCGCGGCAGCCCTTTACGCGGCCTACCTGGCACCCCGCATCAAATCAGCCGTCCTGCTGCCGCATAAAAAAGTGACGCTCCAGCAGCTGTCCCAGCCGCTGGGCAGTGGTGCGGCGGTTTTCGAAATTCCCGGTGTTTTCGATGACTGCATGAAAGTGGTCGAGCATCTTTCCGACACCTATAGCGTGGCGCTCCTGAACTCTAAAAACGCCTGGCGCATCCTGGGACAGGAGTCCTATTCCTATGAAATCGCTCAAGAATTTGAATACGACCTGGCCGACAAAGTCGTAGTCGTGCCCATCGGCAACGCCGGCAACATCACGGCCGTGATGAGCGGATTCATCAAATTCTTCAGAGCCGGCATTATCACTGCTCTGCCTAAAATCATCGGGGTTCAGTCCAAACACGCCAACCCGGTCTGCAACTATTACCGGGAACCCGATGTCGATAAGCGTCAATTCGTTCCCATGGCGGCCCAGCCCAGCGTGGCCCAGGCCGCCATGATCGGCAACCCGGTGTCCATGCCCCGGGTCATTCACCTGGTCACACTTTATAACCAACTAGCCGGTGATCAACGGGTGTTCTTTGTCGAGGTGACCGAACAGGAGATCATGGATTGGGAACTGACCGCCAATCGCAACGGCCATATTGCCTGTACCCATGGGGGCGAATGCCTGGCCGGGCTGGCCCGGGCTGTTCAAACGCAGGTTCTGGATTCGAACGAGACGGCCATCATCGATTCCACCGCCCACGCTTTAAAGTTTTCAGGATTCCAGGATATGTACTTTGAAGGCACGCTGCCGCCGGAATACGGGGTAACCCCCAAACCGGAACTGGTGAATAAGCCGGCGCTGATCCGCCCGGCAGGTGTGCCCCGCTTCCCCTCGCATCAGCATCCGCTCACCGGGGAGGAACTGGACCTGTTCGTTAAGAAAACCGCCCAAAACATTGCCGACCGTATTGGTCTGGTAAAACGCCGATCGTAATCGGCCTTTTAGAGAGCGCAACCGAATCATCATGGCCCTCTGGAACTACCCAAAAACTCGCAACCGCCTGGTGTCAGGGATACTGGCCCTGGTACTGGCAGGCCTGACCTTCGCGTTACCGGTTCAGGTCCAGGGGTCCTTTCTTTATAAGAACTACGTCATCAAGGAAGATATGGGCTGGGACATTCTCTGCGCGCCCTACACCGTTGAACGCAACGACTGGGTACTGAAAATTTTCAAACTGCGCGGCGAAATTGCCCGCAAAGATTTCACCCACTTTTTGCAGATATTCAAACGCATCAATCCCCATATAAAAAATATTGACCGCATCCGTCCCGGACAGCAGATTTACATCCCCTTGCGGCGTCTAAGGGAAAGCCCGGCACCCGAAAGAACCTCCGGAATCGTGACCATCCCGTTCGTGGATCTATCGCGCAACAGCGGCCGGACCCCGCCGCCGGCCAACAGCTATAGAGTAAAAAGGGGGGATACGGTATCCAAGCTGCTGGCCGGTCAATTCGGCCGCTACGGTTCCAATTCCTACAAGGAGGCTGTAGCTCTATTTAAACAGTTGAATCCGCACGTCAAGGATATTGACCTTATATTTACAAGCCAGACTATCTTTCTACCCCGTGGTATCCAGCCGCCGCAGGGTCCCACCAGCGGTGCCATGGCTGCCAAACCCAGCAAATCGCCCTACCCGCAGGCTGCTGCCGACCCGGCAAAGAAAACTGCCGGTGCCGGTCCCCGGCGCCCGGCCAAACCGATGATTCCGCCCCTCGCTGAAGCGGCCGCTATCCTGGATGCAAAACTGCTCGATAACGGTAAATATTTTTTCCCGCGCTCCGAGCAGGAGGATCTCGAACTGAACCTGGCACGCAACCCGGTTCTGGAGATGTCAGACGGCAGCCGAGTCATGCTTTCCGGCAAACAGCAATTGTCCCCCCAGGACCTGGAAACCGTCCGATCAAAATGGAAAACCTTCGCCCAGGTGAACATTCCAGATGGTGCTCCGGTGGAGGACATTCTGAATACCGTCCTGTCGGCAGTCCACATATCAGACCAGACGCCGAGCCTTTCCTTTTCAGCCGGCGGCGCCGGGATCACGATCCGGGCCAGGTGGATAGTGAAGGGGGCCGGGACCGAGATGAACCCGGTACGCAGCATCTGTATTGCCTTTATCGAACATCCCGACGAGCGGACCCCGACCGGGATTGTCCGCTTTTTGGAACACCACGGCATCCGGCTCAAAGAGGTCTTCCGCAGCTCGAAATCTTCTTCGTTTGCCAGCCCGGTGCGCCCCATACCGGTGCCCCGGCAAAACCCTGTCAAAACCGTCCGGGCCACCGGCCGCCGTTCGTTTGTAAAAGACCTGATGCGCGCCATGCGGTTTGCCTATACCGAGAATGTCACCATCACCTTTCCCTATGCCGGCACCGAGATCAAAGCCCTTTCCAACCTGGTGACCACGCCGGAAGGCAACCCGGTTTTTGTGGACTACGGCGATCTCTTTGGAGACGCCTTTTTGACCATCCAAAAATCCGGTTTCAACATCATTCAGATCAACCATAGGGATACGCCCCGTAAAATCACCGCCAAACTGGCCGGGGCCCTGGGACCGGAATGGTTTCGCAATCCAGCCTTTCTGGCGGCCAAAAGACCGGCCCAGTTCAACACCGAGTTCGTCATTCAAGGCTACCTGACCGAAGAAAGGCCCGACAGTCTCCGCATGCTCCTGACGTTCACGTCTATAGACAGGGCCCTCGTAAACATGTTAAATGAACGCAATATTCGGATCATCGTCCTCCCGGGGGATGCGGGATAACACAGACGGTTGCCCGGTTACGATGAATATTGGATACCGGCCGGCCAAATGAAAAGGTAATCATTCATGCGCAATCATTATCCCTGGCTAACGCTTTTACTGGCTATCCTGATAAGTGCGACCGCCTGCACCGCCAGCAAGGAAAAACAGATGAAGCAGGCAAACGCTTACCGCGAACTCGCCGAGGCATACTTTTTGGAACGCCAATACACCCTTGCGTTGCAGGAACTGCTTAAGGCCGAAAAGCTGCGTCCGGAAAGCGCCTTGATCCAGAACAACCTGGGGTTGGTTTACATGATGAAGGACCGGATGGACTTGTCCGTCCAGCATTTCAAACGGGCCATAAAATTGAAGCCCGACTATTCGGAGGCGATTAACAACCTGGCAACTGCACTGCTTAAAGAAGAAGAGTGGGATGAAGCCATCGATTACCTTAATCAGTTGACCAGCAACCTGGTATACGCTACCCCGCAGTATGCCTGGCTGAACCTTGGCTATGCGCATTTTAACAATAAAAACTATGCCCTGGCCGAAAAGAACTACAAACTTGCCATCAAACATTACGAGGATGGTTTTCCCAAGGATGCTTCCTATATCAAGGCGCTGGGCGGCCTGGGCCGCACCTACACCGCAACGGGCAAGCTGGCCGAAGCGCTGGCCGTCTACGGCCAGGCAATCAAGTGGGCCCCGCGATACGCAGAAACTTATTACTACATGGCCCAGACCTACGAAAAAGCGGGTCGCTCGAAAGATGCCAAAATGGCCTATCTAAAGGTCATCGATGTCGCCCCGGATTCTGAAATCGCTAACCGGGCGGCGCGGGCAGCCTTAAAGCTTCGGTAAGCAACTCTAACCTATCCCCAATAATCTTCTTGTCAGGCCTGACCGGCAGGCACAGAGTGCTTGGCCCTCCTTCGCATTCGGCGCGTAATGCAAGCCGCTGAAGTCCCATAGGATTCTGGCTGATTGTAACGCAACCTTGAGGAATGAACCACGAGAGGTCCGCCAACACAGGAATCCGCGCGGCCGTCTTGATTTTGAACCGGTTTTTATGGGATAGGTTCTATTCGATTGCGGGACTGCCCGTCCGCATAAAAAGGAAAACGCCGGAAGCCAACACTCTTCCGGCGTTTTCAGTGTAACAGGTGAGCAGGTAGTACTTAGCGGTTTAGTCCAACTTTACGATCTTGGGGGTAATAAATATCAACAATTCATTTTTGGATTTATCAGTTGATTTCGCCCCGAACAGCCAGCCCAGCCCAGGGACCTTACGGAGTCCCGGGATGCCTTCTTCACCACTGGTATCCGTGGTTTTGGTCACACCGCCGATAACGATCGTGTCTCCATCGTTTACCAACAGCTCCGTGTTGGCTTCATTTACCGTGAAGGAGAAGTTCGAACCGATCAGGGCCCCGAGGTCGTTTTTGGTTATCTTGATAACCAAGGAGACACGGCCATCCATGGTTACATGCGGCGTAACCGTCAGTTCCAGGACAATATCCTTGAATTCCGTCGTTGAGTTTCCATCCGCATCCAATTTGTTGATCGGATAGCTGACACCCTGCTTGATGGTGGCCGGTTTGTTGTCCAGGGTGAGGACCTTGGGTGAGGAGATGGTTTTACTCTCACCTTCCTCCTCGAGCGCGTTGATCTTGGCATTCAGCGTGGCCGGTGTGCCCGCCACCTTGTTATAGGTGACATCGAAAAGAGATTTGGTGGCACTCTTGGGAAAATTTGACGTAAACGCATAGTTCTGGTTATTCCCGTTCACCTGGGTAATCGGGCCAACCGAAGCGGAAAGAACAGTGCCCAGCTCCTTTTTGAAGGTGTTGGTCGCTTCAACGACCCGTGCCTCTATGAGCACCTGGGCGGTAACAATATCCAGCTTACTTACCAGAAACTTCGCTTCTTCCACTTTGGTCGCCACATCTTTGATGATAATCTGGTTCGTGGCCGTATGCACACTTAAGGTTCCCCGGCCCTCAGTGATAATGTTCTGCAGGTGCGGCAGGATATCGGCCGTGGCATCCGAATAATTAATCGGTATATAAGCCGTGACCAGCGGTTCCAGAGCCTTTTCAGCTTCACGCGATTTCTGGGCAGCTTCCAACGCCGCCTGGCGCAGGGACTCTTCCTCTTTCAGGGTAGCCAGGGTGGCAATCCGCACGATATCTTCTTCATAGACCATACCCAGCGAATTCATTCTGAGCACCAGATCGAGAACCTGGTCCCAGGGAACCGGCTTCCGGAGCGTTAGCGTGACTTTACCGGTGACGTCCTTGTCTATGGCATAGTTCTTCCCACTGACTTCCCTGAGAATTCTGAAAACGTTTTTAATGTCGGTTTCGTAGAAGTCGAGGGCGATTTTTTCACCGGTATACTTCCTACCGGAAGCTCCGGTTCTAAGCGGTGACTCCTGAATGGCGGCCTCCCCGGGCTCTTCAACGGGCTCCATGGCCGGCGCCGCAGCCACTTCGCCGGGGGCTGTAACCGCTTCTTCGGGCTGCGCGACTATGGCCCCCTGCTCGGCCTGGGCGATAACCTTCTGCCAGCTGGGCAATTCGGTATCGTCTACCGGCTTGGGCGGTACCGTAGATGGATCAAAATGCACAAACAGGATATCGTCAACCTGTTCCACATAATAAGGTACCGATTCGCGTAATTCAAAGGTAATCACGCTGGTGTCCTGCATGGCCGCGGTCTGAACCGGCATAATCCGGTCAACCGCACTTTCGAACCGGGTAGTAATCAGCGGTCTTTGCCGGTATCCGGGCAGGTTGGCATGAAACATCCGCAACTGCAATTTCAGATCGCCGATTTTTTCCATCTGGTAGGTGATGGGTCGGGTAGTCCCCAGGATAACAGTCGACTTCCCATTTTCCTCGCTGGAAAAATCGATCCGGTTGATCCAGGCCGGTTTCTGGACTGACGCGGCCGGTTTGGGCGGCCCAGGTACCGCAACCGCTGTCGCGGCGACTTCCGGCGGCATCTGTTCGCTTTCCATGGCACTACTTTCCATGCTCGCAGCCGCACCGGTTCCCACTTTCACGAGAAGCCCCATTTCAACTGTATCGGCGGTGAAATCTTCCAGAAGGACATCCTTGGTGTCAATGACCACGCGCAGTTTATCCGGGCTCTTATAGTGTCGTACCCGCCGGACGCTGTCGCTGTTCACCAGGATGGTCTGTTCTTTGTCATGGGCGCTGTTTACCCCGTACATGTCCACAACGATACGGGCCGGATTCTTAATGGTAAAGGCGTCAAAATCCTTGACGGCACCGTCCGCATTGATACTGATGGCAACCCCGTCCGCATCCTCTGCGGTATCGATTCCGGTCAGCAGGGTTGCGGCCGCCCACATCTCTCCGGCAGCCGCGGGCGCAGCTTCTTCAGCCGCGGCCTGCATCTGGGTTTCAGCGGGTTCCTCGGGGGTTTCCTCTTCGGCAGCCGGCATATCGGCAGCCATCTTGGCAAAGGAGACTTTCAGGTCCAACCCCTCCCGACTAACATCATAGGCCATATCGTTTTTAAGCAGTATCCCAACCCGGCTGGTATGCCCCTTGCCGGTCAGTTCCGTGGCCCGGACAGATTCAATGACGTCACTGTCCATGGCCAAGCTGGGCTCGATACCCTCCAAGGCTGTATCGGGAAGTAGAGAATGACTCCCGAAGGGAACGGCTGCTTAACCGACGTATAGGTCAATACCTGGTTGCCGGTTATCCAGATGGAAACAGCTTCAGAGTCCTCCGTGAATCTGACCTCGGTAATCTTTTTTAAGACTTCACCCGGCTCGGCGACTTTTGAAGTGCCGGCTTCATCGTACGTGACACATCCGCCGAACAACAGAGACAGCGTAATCAGCAGGGCGCCTAACGTTTTAAGTCTCATTGTTTTGTTAACTTTGTGATCCATATCAGTTTTCTCCAAGAGGCTTCTGAAGTTTTAAATGGCTCTTGCGGTCTTGGTACTTACCCAGCAGATCTTTTACCTTTTCCTGGACAACGATTCGGTCGTCTTGAATATCCGCCACCTGACCGTAGTTGGTACCGATGTATGTGCCTTTCTTAATCACATAGCCCTTGCCGGATTGCTCCTCGACAATGGCCTGGTAACCGGAAGTAAATTTTATGACGCCCACAAGGGTCAGCTGGGAGAGGTCGATCCTTTCCAGCGGTGTCTGTCGGACGCGCTCAGGTTTGTTTTTATCTTCCGCCTGCTGGACGGTTTCCTGGGGCGCCGATACCTTGAACGGATTTTCAAAAGGATCGATTTTCCCCTCGGGCTTGTATAGGCGCGCCTGGTAACGGGACACCGAACCGGCGGCGACCTCCTTTTCCATGCCGGCCATCGTCTTCTGGAGGGTCGAATCATCGGCGGCCGCTTTTTCACCGGCTGGCGCTGCCGCAGCTGTTTGGGTCGCCTGGGTTGGGGCGGCGGCAGCGGGCTTTTGAGCCTTGGCGGGTTTAGGCGCCTTCGCTTTAATTTTGGTAGCAACGACTTCGGGCTGGGCCGGGGCGGATTCTTCATCCCCGCCGCAGCCTACCGGGCCCCATAAAAGGCAGAAGGTCGCAATAGCCAGGAAACTGAATTTAATTTTAAAATTGTGCATGATATACCAAATTTATATCCGGTTAAGATCCCTTTTGCTCAACAAATTTATATGTAACCGCGGAACAACTGGTGCTGATTTCACTGTTTTCACCCGGTGTCATGCTGATATTTTTTATGGTGACAATCCGCGACAGAGCCGCCACGCGGTCGAAAAACTCCGCGGTACTGTGATAGCCGCCTTGAACCTTGACCGATACAGGTATTTCCACATAAAATTCACGGTTTACTTCGCCACCCGGCTGAAAGAGCTGAAACTCCAGGCCGGCATCACCTCCAGATTGAGAAATACTGGTCAATAGCGACGGAATCTCCCGGCGCTCGGGCAGGGCCTTGCTGGCCAGGGCGAACTTGGCTTGTTCGGCCTTCATTTGAGCTCTGAGCTTCGGCAGTTTAGCCGCTTTTGTCCGGGCGGTCATCAGTTGAGTTTCCAGCGTTTCAAACTCGGCCTGGAGCTCGCTTTTCATGTCCCATTTCGGCATATAAAGAAACCAAACGACTGCGCCGATCAATACCAGAAATGTTCCGGCATAGATCAATATCCGTTGAACGGTTGATAATTTTTCAACCTTTTCGAAAAACGGAGCAAGCGCGTCCAGTGACAGTTTGACCTTTTTCATTAGTTCTGCGCCTTATCTTTTTCTGGAGGAGGTTTCATCATGGTCCGGTTGAAATTGATGCTGAAACTCTTAAAATTCACACCGGGCTTGTATTCCTGGCTGCTGGTCACCACCAGGTTTACATCGCTGAATTGTTCCACCTCCTGCAATTTGGTTATAAAATCGGCTACGGTTTTGTTGTCCATCGCCGTGCCGTTGAGTTGAACACTGGTTCCGGAGGCTGAAAAGCTGGAAAGCCACATCCGGCCCGGCACCAGTACCTCCGTCATTTTGTCCAGCAGGCGGACGGCATCCTCGCGACTGGCATCGAGATCTTCGATGACCTTCCGCTTCTGCTTTAGGATTTTGAGCTTGTTTTCCAAGGCCTTGGCCTCTTTAACCTTGGCCTGTAGTCTTGTCAGCTCGACCCTGGCATTGTCGACACTCTCCTCCAGTTCCGTAACCTGATTGGCCAAAACCGAATTATAATAGAAAAGGGCTATGGCTAACAAGAAAACGGACAGGCTGAAAATGGATATCTGCCGGCGGATGTTTTCTTTTTTTCGGGCTGCCCGAAAAGGCAGCAGGTTAATTCGTATCATTTGTCGTCAACTTCTCTTAATGACAGCCCCATGCAGATTGCCGCCTGCGGCGCCACCAGTTCAAGGTAAGAAGAATCCAGCCCACTTTCATCAACAATAAAATTCTTAAACGGATTTACGATTTCCACATCTGTCGACGTTTCGGCAGCCAGCAGGCTCCTGAATTCAGCAATGTTGGCACCGCCGCCGCTCAAAACGATCTTGTCGATCTGCTCATCCGGTTCGGTTGAATAGAAAAAATCAAGGGCTCTTCTAATTTCCGAACACCAGTCCGCAACAACCGATGAAATGATTTCACGCAGGTCCTCGGGAGAAATGCTGTCGGATTGATCACTCTGCTTGATTTGTTCCGCTTCCTCAACTGTACAATCGACCAATGACACGATCTTTTGATTGATCTGACCGCATCCCAGGGAAGCATCCCGCATGAAAACCGAATTCGTCCCCTTGAGGATATTCAATGAAGTTTTACTGGCCCCGATATCTATCAGGCCCACTATTTCTTCTTCGGGCTCATAGCTGAATTCAAAAATGTTCTGCAGAGCGAAGGCATCAACGTCGATAAGCATTGGGTTCAAACCGGCCAGCCGAATCAGGCTGATATACTCATCGATCATCTCTTTTTTGGCAGCCACCAGCAGGACGCTCATCTGGTTGGGGTTGTGTTCGCTTTCCCCCAGGATCTGAAAATCAAGATTTACATCGTTTATATCAAAGGGGATATATTGTTCCGCTTCGAACTGGATGGTGTCCTGCAGCTGGTCATCCGTCATGGTCTGCACCGTGATCTTTTTCACGATTACAGAATAGCCCCCGATCGAAATAGCGACATTCTGATCCTTAAAGTTATACTCCTTGAACAGCTCCTTGATGCTCGCGGCAGCTGCGTCCGGGTCTTTGATGGAGCCCTCTTCGATAATGCCGTCGGCCAGCTCGACCATGCCGAATTTTCTCAGGGTACGGCCCTTTTTGGCATCGACGACTTCTCCGGCCTTGATTGACCGGGACCCGATATCCAATCCTATTAGATGAGATTTCTTTCCAAAAACCATGGTATTCTCTTAATCGTCCCCGAAGATTTTATTTTTATCTGAAAGTTTCAAGTCCAGTGCCAGCAAGATTTTTCGCTTGGTCTCCATCCTGCAAGGCATCCCATTTTCTATCCTTGTAATCGTGATAGGTGAGACTTTCGCCTTCCTGGCAAGTTCGGCTTTGCTTACGAGGAGAGATTCTCTGATTTCTCTTAGTTTGCTCATGTTTGCTTTATTCCGGCCGTATATTGAAGGTTTAATCAGCCTTGCCTCTGAATCGGGCGATCGATGGAAATAACTTTCACAGTTATATAGCTTTTATCCGATATAAATGTAATTTTATCTGCTTATCAAGAAGAATTATCGCTAATTATATATATATTATGTCCACTTACCTTATATTGTGTTTCTCGAAGGGCATACCGTCATATGTAGTGTCTGCTTTTTTCAACAACCCCAACTTATATTTCCAGTCCTGGCCCTTAAAAGGCGTCGGGGCCGTAAAGTTCCGGTTGTCTACGGGGAGTTCCAAAACCCGCTCCCAAAGCTTTGCTTGACTTTGCCCGTCCCATTACATATACGGTCAAACAAACCATCACGCCGGATCTACTGCATGGAAAAAACCGCCACCATACCAGCCGAAAAAACAAAACCTTTCCGGCTGGTAAAGTACTTTACCCTCTCCAGTCTGGTTGTCATATTCGTGGGCACCCTGGTACTGAGCGCCTTTGACACCCACCTGGCCCGCAAAATGCAGCTGCAAAAAAGCGAAGAATATGCAAAGCTTTTAATCGAAAACCTGAATCACCAAATCTTCCTGCAGTTCATTCTACCCGCCGTCTTGAAATACAATCGCATCCAGCTCAGTAATCCGGAGCAATACAACCGCCTGGATCAGGTAGTCAGAAGCACCCTGCACAGCTTTAAAGTTGAAATGGTCAACATCTACGACATGCGAAGCACAATTTCATACAGCTTCAATGAAAACATCATTGGCCGGAAAGACATCCGCAGTTCGGGGTACAAAGAAGCAATCGAAGGTAAATCCAGCTCGCGCCTGGTGCAACGGGGCAATTTTTTCGAGATCATGTTAGGCTTTCCCAAGGACAGTCACCTGATAACAATTTCACCGCTGCGGGCCGAAAAGCAAATATCCCGCCTGTCCGGCCCGATCCTGGGCGCGATTGAAATCAAGTTGGATTTGACGGAAGAGTATAAAACGATATTCAATTTTCAAATCAGGGTCATTATTACCAGCGCAATCGTAATGATCGCCCTGTTCCTAGTGTTGCTGCTGATCGTGAGAAAAGGCGAGGCCATCATTGAACGGCGGGCCCTGGAGCGCCTGCGCCTGAAGGAACAGCTGAACCGCGCCGAACACCTTTCTTCACTGGGCGAGATGGTTGCCGCCGTCTCCCATGAAATCCGCAACCCGCTGGGCATTATCTTGAGTTCGACTGAACTAATGCAAAAGAAATTGGATGCCGACGACCCGGCCAATACGCTCACTGGGATTATCATGGAAGAGGCCGGACGCTTGAATACGATTATTACCGATTTTCTGAACTTCGCGCGTCCACGCACACCCAATATATCCCTCTGCCGGGTCGATCAGATCCTGGACAAGAACATCACTTTTCTCGCGCCCCAGATTCAGTCCGGGGGATACACCATCGGGCGCCGGTTCGCCGAAGCGATACCAGAAATTCATGCGGATGCCGACATGCTCTATCAGGCATTCTTAAACATCCTCATCAATGCTATGCAGGCCATGTCGGATGGCGGTAGTATTCATGTAATGGTTGACAGCCGGGATAATATGGTAAAAGTATCCATAACAGACTCAGGCCCCGGTATCTCAGAAGATATAAAGGAAAAAATATGGGATCCTTTCTTCACGACCAAAGACAAAGGGACCGGGTTGGGACTTGGTATCGTGAAGAATATTGTAAAAACCCATAGCGGTCGTATCGCCATCCAAAATCTTCCGGAAGGCGGGACCTGTGTGGCAATTGACCTGCCGGTGAATTAGCAAAGCCTTCCCTGACCATAAGAATAGCGCCGTTGTTACCGCGCCCGGGAAAAGGTCAGTTTGCCCAAGCACGCCGTGCCCGCAGATTGGATCCGGCTTGGCGGGGTTTAGACCGCAGGGCCGCAGAACCCGGGGCGCGGCCAAAGAGACTGATTCTTGCCGTCTGCAGCCGGCAACCTGTGAATGCAGGCCACAGACTACCAGGCATTGCTATCCCGGGATCATACATACGCTTTGGAAGGTCGCCAAAAGATGGACACCATCCTCATAGTCGACGATGAAAAAAACTACCCCCTGATTCTCAGTGCCGTGCTGGCAGACGAAGGGTTTGAAACCCTGACGGCCCACAGTGGTGAGGAAGCCCTGGAACTGCTGGCAAATTCTGACGTCGATCTGGTACTGACCGATATGAAAATGCCGTCCATGGACGGCATTGACCTGCTTGAAAAGATCAAACAGAAAGATCCGGAACTACCCGTTATCATGATGACCGCCCACGGCACGGTTGAAAAGGCGGTCGAGGCGATGCAAAAAGGGGCTTATAATTATATCCTGAAGCCATTTGATAATGACCAGTTGATTATCTACGTAAGAAAGGCAGTCTCCCTGTACGCCGTTGTCAAGGATAACCAGCGTCTGCGTAATGCCGTTGAATCCCAATACAGTTTCGGTAACATCATCGGCAAAAGCAAGCCCATGCAGGATGTTTACGACATTATCCAGAAAGTCGCTCCGACCAATGCCACTGTGCTCATCGAAGGCGAAAGCGGCACCGGTAAGGAGCTGGTTGCCAAATCGATCCACTTCAACAGTCCTCGGCGTGACAAGCCCATCGTGGCCGTAAATTGTTCCGCCCTGGCGGAAACCCTTCTCGAAAGCGAGCTCTTCGGACATGAAAAGGGGGCCTTTACCGGGGCGGCGGGCATGAAAAAAGGCCGTTTTGAAGTGGCCGAAGGGGGCACGCTATTTCTCGATGAAATCGGAGAGCTCTCCCAGAATCTACAGGTAAAACTGCTCAGGGTCATTCAGGAAAGAGTCTTTGAACGGGTGGGCGGGACAAAACCGGTTTCAGTCAATATCCGGTTCATCGCCGCCACCAACAAGAACCTGAAATCAGAGGTCGAACAGGGGCGCTTTCGGGAAGACCTTTTCTACCGGCTCAATGTGGTCAACATCGCCCTGCCGCCCCTCAAGCAGCGCCAGGGGGATATACGCCTGCTGGTTTACCATTTTCTTAACAAGTATTCAGGGCAGCGCAGCGGTCTAACGCCGGTGCAGGGCATAAACCCGAAAGTCGAAAGATTGTTTTTTGATTATTCCTGGCCCGGAAATGTCCGTGAACTGGAAAACCTAATCGAAAGAGCCATGATTTTGTGCGGGGGCGATACCATCACCCTGGATGATTTACCCAGTGATTTTCGCGAGAATGTCTATAATATCTTGCATTTCGGCGGCATACCGGCTGATGCCTCCCTGGGAGACACTCTCATTATGGTTGAAAAGCGTATGATTGAAAGGGCCCTGAAACTGTCCAACAACGTTCAATCGCATGCCGCCAAAATGCTGGGAATCGGTAAAAGTGGTCTCAATCAAAAGATAAAAAAACTCGGAATTCGCATCGGTTCAAATCCTTAAACGGACATTACCCACATTATATCAATCATTTATCCGAATCAGGCGGAAAAGCATAGACAGCGGTTCAAAATTTTGAACCGCTGTCTATTTTTTAATTTTTTCTTTATTTTCAGATTGTTAAAGGGCGATGTGCCCAAGAGGGTTTATAAACTTGAACCGCAGGGGTCAAAAAGGAGGCACTTTGAGGCATACGCGAGGCAGGCCAGCGGTGGCTCTGGGTTGGATTAAATTATTAACCATCTGATATCTATTGTATATTTTATAATATCCCTCAAAATGAGAAATTATCAGACAACAGTGGCACAGTTAATGCGTTTTCTCATGGCAACCTGATAATTTCTTCATCTGTTTTCCTCCTTAATGGTCGACCAGATAGGCTGGTCGGCCATTTTTGGTTTCTAGAAACTGCCTCAAAAAGCGGATTCTGGTTCAAGATCAAGACGGCCGCAAGATTTAGACCGGAGGAATATTCTCGATATTTCGAGGATCTAGCCCGCTGAATATCAAGCAGGATTCCTTACGGGGGCGATTTACTCGCCAATCGAGCGCCCAACGCAGAGATTGAGCCAAAAAACTTTTTTAAGGCAGTTTCTGATACTGCCTATAGCTTGGCCTTTTCCCCAGCCATATCCGCATAGAACGATTCCGGGAACTCTTCCTTAATCCGCTGAAATGACTCCTTACTTTTATCGTACTGCCCCATCCGGGCGTATAGGAGACCCAAATTGAAAAGCGCATCGCTTTTCAGACCGGCTACCGTACCGGATACCACCTGCTCGAAAAAGGAAATCGCCGTGGGGCTATCCCCCTTAAGAGAATGGGCGTATCCCAGGCCACTTAAAACCAGACTCCGATAGAGCGGATCACCTTCAAAATCGACCAGGGCGGCATTGTACAGTTCGATGGCCCGCTCAGCCCCGCCGGCCGCAAAATGATACTGGGCAAATGTGAGCCGGGCCAGTCGCCCGCCTGCATTTGATCCGTATTTATTCAAAATCAATTCGAAATCCCCTTGCACATCGGCCAGAGCCTTGGCAGGCCCACTTTGAGCAAGTTCACGATCATACCGGGCCACTGCATTTTCCAGGAGATTGAAGGCCTTGGCCCTGGAGCGGGCAGAGACATACTGCATCCCGACGTAAACCAGCACGGCGGCGCAAAAGACACCCACCGCGATCATCAAATGCTGCTTATACGCCACACCGAGTCTAATTATACGGTTGGAAAAGGTTATAAACTCATCCGGTTCCTTTAATAGCTGTTTTCTGGTTACGCGCTTCTTGGCCATTTATCCTCCGAACCTACTGTTAATATTGATTTCATATGAATTTTTTTATCTGCTCCCATCCGTCGGCGGGAATCACCGCGCCGACTACCCGGCACACTTCATAACCGCAGGCCGAACCCAGCCGACCGCTTTTTTTGATATCGTAGCCATTGACCAGGCCAAATAAAAAACCGGCCGCCCAGAGGTCTCCCGCACCGGTGGTATCGACGGCCGTACCGTTTCCCAGGGCATCGATTCGGACAATCTCACCCTCAAAGGCCACCAAACTCCCGCGGGCCCCGATTTTTAGCACTGCCAGGTCTGCTTTTTCCGCCAGGGCCTTCACGGCCCGAGTCTCGTCATCGAGACCCGTAAAGGCGCGTGCCTCATCTTCATTGGCGATCAGGATGTCCACATAACGATCCACCAGATCAGCGAGTATCTCCGCATTTTCCTCTACAACCGTGAAACTGGCCAGATCGAGAGAAATACAGGCCCCGGCCCGGCGGGCCTCTGCGAGGATAGCCGTTATCAACTCACGGTTGTAAAGCAGGTAACCCTCTACATGCACAACGGCTGCACTGTTAAAGCAATCACCGCGAATTTCCGCGGTCGACATTTCCGCAGCGGCTCCCAAATACGTGAGGAAGGTTCGTTGCGCGTCGGGGGTGATAATCGAGAGCACACGCCCGGTTGGTGTGGGTGATTGGAAAAGAAAAGGTTCCACCCCATTGTCCGTCAAGCCTTCCGCCAACAGGTCCCCCAGGGCATCCGATCCGCGTTTGCCGACAAAACGTCCCGCCCCGCCTAAATTCCCAACGCCTACAACCGTATTGCAAGCACTGCCGCCGGGCACAACCTGAGGGTCTTCAGGTGCCATGGAAACAACCGTATCGATGGCATTACTATCCACCAGGGTCATGCCGCCTTTGACTCCACCGGCTTGCTCTATGAAGGCATTCTCGGCCTGGACAAGATAGTCGACCAGGGCAGACCCAATACCCACGATAAGGCTTCGACCGGGCCGGATGATCTTTTCGTAAACCATTTTTTCCCCTGATTGCAGTTCTTTTAGAACCTATCTCAAAAACCGGATTTTGGTTTAAAATCAAGGCGGCTACCATACCAGGGATTTATATATCCATCCCCGATGGCCTTCCGCATGTTCGATCTGGATCCAGTTCCCCCGCTTGCCCAGCACTTTAAAGGGTGTGCCCCGCTCAACACCGAATACTATTGCATGCTTGGTGCCGGGGCCGGACCTGACGTTGCAGGAACCGCAGATGGTGACAACAGACTTGATTTTCTTTACCAACGATTCGTGCAGCCAGCCCCGATCACCCTCGAAGTCTTTGAAATAGTACCACTTGTTTTCCTTTTTCAACACTTCGAACGGGTAATATTTTTCCACCTGCCACAGCACGTCATACTGCGTCCCGGGACCGGACCGGACATTCGCGATGGCGGCCCCCACTGCCAGGCGCTGGGCCCCGGCCGCACCCGGGTATCCCGCCAGCAGCAGAAGAAAGACCACAAAAACACATGCGAAAAAACCGGCTTTGTATTTCATACGACTTTAATACCCCAATAGTTTGCCGCCCTGATACACCACAAAGGCAAGTCCCCAGGCAACGGAGGTGTTGTAGGCAATGCCGAATACCATCCAACCCGTTGAGCCGGTTTCTCGCCGGATCGCCGCTACCGTCGCCAGGCACGGCAGGTAAAGCAGCACGAACACCATCATGGACAACGCTGCCAAGGGTTCCATGCCGGCTGTTTTCAAAGCACGGGCCAGGGCATCCCCGCCCGACGCTCTGTCCACGGCATAGAGGACCGCCAGGGTACTGACCACAATCTCTTTGGCTACAAACCCCGAAATCAGCGCCACCCCACCCCGCCAGTCGATTCCCAGTGGCTCAAAAACCGGGGCAAACAAACGACCGAGCTGCCCCATGTAGGATCCGGCAACCTGTTCAGCGTTGCGGGCCCGCTCGAGCTGGCGAACGGCCCGGTCACGGTCGGCCTGGAACTGTTCCCGGTCAATTGCGGCCGCTGCGTCAATTTTCAGCTGGTAGGCCTTGGAAACGCGATCTATGTCGGCCTGAAAGTCCCGGGAAAAAGCCACGTCGCGTGGGAACGCCGACAGCGCCCAGACAATAACAGACCCCACCAGAATGATACCACCCATTTTTCTCGGAAACAACTTGCTGCGATCCCACATATGGATCAACAGGCTTTTCAACATGGGCACCCGATAAGGCGGTAGCTCCATAACAAAGGGGGCATCCATCCCTTTGAGCAGGGTGGACCGAAAGAGCCGCCCCGTCACAACCGACAGGATGATGCCGGTCACGTACACGGCAAAGATCACGGTCCCTGCCCGGGCCGCAAAAAAGGTGCCGGCCAGAACAAGATAGACCGGTAATTTGGCGCTGCAGGACATAAAGGGCGTAATTAATATGGTTAAAAGTCGGTCTTTTTCACTCTCCAGCGTCCGGGTCGCCATGATCGCGGGGACATTGCAGCCGAAGCCCATCAACATGGGAATGAAGGATTTACCATGCAACCCGATTAAATGCATGATCCGGTCCATGAGAAATGCGGCCCGGGACATGTAGCCGGTGTCCTCGAACAAGGCGATGCAGAAAAACAGGATCAAAATGTTCGGCAGAAATACGATCACGCTGCCCACCCCCGCCAGCACCCCGTTGAGCAGTAAATCCTTCAGTAGGCTCTCCGGGAGCAGCCGGGCCAACAAACCATGTATGCCGGAGATACCGCTTTCCAACCATTGCATGGGGTAATCGCCAAGGGTAAACGTCAACTGGAACATGGCCCAGATGAAAAAGATAAAGATCGGAAAACCGATGAAACGGTTGGTCAGAACCAGGTCGATGCTTCTGGAAAAGTCCACCCGCTGCTGCGAGGTAATGATGGGGACCTCTTTAATGATCCCGGTAATAAATCCATAGCGCTCATCTGTCATGACAATCTCAGGATCATCGTCAAAGCGGGTGGTCAAATGCTGGCGCAGTTTTTCCGCCGAAGCCAGAACCGCCTGCCCCTGCGCGCCGACACCATCTGTGATTCTTGTTTTCAGGATGTCGTCGTTTTCAAGCAATTTGATGGCCGTCCAGCGGGAGCCGTACGGCAGCCAGGCGTCAAGGTCGTTTTCAACCTGCGCCTGCAGTTCCCCAATGGCGGCCTCGATGTCCTTGGAATACTGGACTTTGCGGTGAACCACGCCGGCATCGTCATCGCGTGCCAGCGCAATGGCCTGGGCAAGCAGTTCATCCAGGCCTTTTTGCTTGTTGCCAACGGTAAAAACAACCGGCACATTCAACAATGCAGAGAGTTTCTGCGCATCGATTTTAATACCGCGTGCCTGAGCCACATCGGCCATATTCAACGCAAACAAAACTTTGCAATCCAGCTCGCGCATCTGGGTAGCAAGATACAAGCTGCGTTCCAGATTGGAGGCATCGATAATATCGATCACCACGTCGGGCCGCTCATCCAGCAAAAAATCACGGGCCACGATCTCTTCTATGGAAAATGGGGTCAGGCTGTAGGTACCAGGCAGGTCGACAATGCGGAGGTCATAACCGTCTTTGCCGATGCGGCCTTCTTTTTTCTCGACGGTCACCCCGGGCCAATTGCCCACTTTCTGCCGAGTGCCGGTCAGTACATTGAAGGTGGTGGTTTTGCCGGAATTGGGATTGCCCGCAAGGGCAATTGTAAGCTGTTTCTTGTTCATACTACCTTACGTTGGCCACCATGATATGCTCGGCCTCTTCCACCCGGAGTGAGATATGGTAACCTTTGACGATCAGTTCGATAGGATCCTTTAGCGGGGCATACTTCTCCACATAGACATCCACTCCCTTGAGCAAGCCCATTTCGAGCAGACGCCGCCGCAATAGACTTTCACCGCCTACTTTAACAATGCTGCCGACCTGTCCTTCCTTCATCTTGCTCATTGGCCGGGCGGCTGTTTCCAGATCCACGGTCCCGGCCATCGGGTGCTCGGTGTATGGCTTAACGAGAACCTTTGAGGCCAGCCCCCTGCCCAAAGCATAGCGTTTGCCATCCAGAGCGACCACGATCTGGCCGTCGGAAAGATTCGTGATCACATCGAGGACATCACCCGGACGCAGTCCCATGGTGATGAGCCGCATGCGGGCACTGCTCCCGCCGCTGATCTCGTCAATCGTCAGCCGTTCTCCCTGCCGGGCGGTAACGAGGGGCAGACGCCCCATCCGTTTTCCAAAACAGCGATCACAGATACCGTATAGCTCCATCCGGTGTTGGAGCATATGAAACCCCTGGGCGGAGGCGATCTGCAGCTGCAAGGTTTCCAGTTGTGCATTGCTGAACTCGATAATCTTGCGGCACTTGATACAGATCATGTGGTCGTGATGATCCCCGAGGTGGCGATGCTCATACCGGACCTGGCCGTTGTCAAACCGGTTCTTCTGAGCAAACCCAAACCGGCACATGAGCTGCAGGGTGTCCTTGATAAAGTCGTGCTCATAGTGGTGGCCGCTTTCTTCGAGCCGCCGGGCGAGATCCGCGGCTGTCAGGTGGTCCTCGGCCTGCAGGAACACCCCCGGGATGCGGTAGCGATCCTCGAAGTTATCCACATCTGCGTGGGCAAACAGCTCTTTGAATTGTTCTTTCTCCTGACAATGAATCTTTGTCATAATCAAACCGTTATCCGCATACAATTAAACTGCCCGCAGATCTCACGGTGGCCGGGTGCAATCGGCCGCGCGCCAGAATAACCTTACTTAATGCCCGGCTTCGGCAATGTCAATAGAAGCCGCGGTATCGCGAATGTGACCGCCGATCGGGAGAATCACCCTTATACGGGTGCCGCTGTTCGGCAAACTATTTACGCTGATGGTGCCCCCGTGTCGGGCAACTATTTCATGGCAGATATACAATCCCAGACCGGTACCGCTGCCGACCGGCTTGGTGGTGAAAAAGGGCTTGAATATGTCATCGCGGATGTCCGCTGGTATCCCGGAGCCGTTGTCCCGGCATTCGAAAACGACGGCCCCCGTTTTCTCCCGATAACCCGTTGCCAAATCGACCACCCCCTTTTGGACCGGCAGGGCATCGATGGCGTTAGAGATGAGGTTGAGCGCCACCTGCCCGAGATTGGCATAATTGCCCCTTATGGCGGGTAATTGTGCGGCCAATGACTGCCGGATAACCAGGTCTCGCTGCTTGTACTTGTTCTGCAGAATCCGCAGGGCGGCACATACAACCTGGTTCACATCCACCGGTTCGCTGTAGGTCTGGGTCTGCCGGGACAGTCCCAGCAGGCTGGCGACGATACCGCTGGCCCGATCCAGCTCCTGGTCCGCGAAGTGCAGATCATCGCGCAGCTCGGGCTCGATGGGCTGGGCGACCGGTGCCTGCTCCAGCTCTTCCAGGACCGATTGCAGGAGACTCTTAACACTGGCCAGGGGATTGTTCAGCTCGTGGGCCACCCCGGCCACCAGTTGACCGATGGCGGCCAGGCTCTCGGAACGTACCAGCTGTTCCAAGGTGCGCTCTTTTTCAGCCAAGGCGGCCTGCAGGCTTCGGGTTCTCTCCGCCACCCGCTGCTCAAGGTCCTGGTTCAGTCTGGCAAGCGTTTGATAGGCACGTGCATTTTCGACCGCCAATCCGGCATGCCCCGCCAGGGTTTCCAGTAAATCGCAATCTTCTTTTACATATGGCGCACCGCACGCTTTTTCACCGACCAGGACCAAACCACGCAATTCCCCTTGAAAATGCAGGGGCACAGCCAGGACCGCCCGACACTGCTCCAAGACTTCATCCAGCAGGCGGCTGGCGGCGGACGGTCCCGGTATCTGCCGTGTGTTTTTGCGGTAAGGTCCCGGCTGATGTTTAAAATGTGCTTGGAGCGCACCAGCATCGGTCAGCCGCAACGGCGATTGTGCCGGGCCTGAGGCCTGGGTTGCAATCTGCTTGAGTTCGTTTTTCTCTGAGCGCGCAGCTCGCAGGTATAGCTGGCAATGGACCACCCCCATGGCCTTGACAATGGTTTCAACCAGGGTCCGGGCTATTGCAGGTATATCGCAAACCGTGGCGATCAAGCGGCTGTTGCGTTGGACCACCTGGCGATAATCATACCGGCGCCGGCTGAAAGCACGATCCACGGCTTTGCGAATGCCGGTTTTAAGCGGCCCGAATACAAATGCAATCACCACGAACAATAGCAGGTTCACCATCAGGGTCGAAGATAACCCGGTCGCGCCCAACAGTCCGTTGACGGCCACCACCACGACGGCATATATGCCGGTCAAGGCGGCCATGAGCAGTGAGTAGATCAGCCCCCGTTTGATGAGCAGGCCCATGTTCAAAAGGTCGTGCCGAAACAGGCCGACCGCGAAAATCAAGAGGGGCACAAAGCAAAAGTTCCCGGGTGGATAGAGTGGATATCCATACAGGGGGGAAAAATTCAGTCCGGTCAGGACCGCGATGGAAACAAACCCAACCAGCAGGTATTGCATGCGCCGGCGCAAGGCGCGATCCCGACTCCGCAGCAGGGCCCGTCCCAGAATCCAGCCGCCGTAGGCCGTTGCGCAAGTTGCCGATAGCGCCACCACCGGATAGAGTGTCCCGGCCTGGCCAAAGTAACCAAATGGAAACCGGTGCATGGATTCAATCAGCAGGGGTGTCCAGCCGAACCACACCAGCACGCCCGGAACAGTGTAGAAAATCCCGAGCAGCCACCGCCGGCGGCCAATCTCGAGGTAGGCGTGCAAAAAGTGCACATAAAGGGGGATGAGAAAAAGGCTGAAAAACTGATCGATGCGGGTTACCAGCAGCGCCTTCCTGGCAGAATCAGTATTGAATATGAACAGGATATCGGCATAGAGCCCGGCACCCAGAATACAGATCAATAGAAACAGTCGATTGACCGGCTCGTTGCGCCAGCGAACAATGGTAATAAGGGCCAATGATAAAAAGGCGATCAGCGTGAAAAGCGGGGGCAGGCTATACAGGTTCATAGCGGCTCCGATAGAGAGAGTGAACAGGTAGTCGCCGGGTCAGATTGGCGGCTGGGATACGGCGGCACACCGTGGGATATGCAGGTGCGGCTCCGGGTGTTCATTGCGACAAGGGAGTCCTGAAGCCGGTGGGTGGCGGGGAGCAGTCTCCTTTAATTTTCCGAAAGCGCTTTGTAACACGGATCAAAGGTAAGATCAAAGGCAGAGGTCCGGGCGGATAACTCCGCCCGGACCTTTCAGGAGGTATTACAGGTCCCAGCCTGTAAAGGGCATCAGCGCATGGAAGTGCTGATGGTATTGCTAAGCGTTAACGAGCGCCCAACGCCCAGTTTGGGCTAAAAGGTAAATTAGAAACAGTCTAAAGTTGAACACGGGTCAGGAAGCCTTGCGAACTTTGACAAAATGCTCCTGGTAGGCAATCGCGCCACCGGCTTTATCCCACTTGTCCAGGCCGCCTTTCATAAACTTGTTGTCGGCGAGGCCTTTGCCATAAGCCCGGCTTTCCACCGGCAGCTTGTGCCCGAAGCCGTGGATGACGAAAACCGCTTCCGGATGAATCATATCGGTGACCTTGGCGGTAATAGTTTCCGTGTAACCGTCCTGGCTGACGTCCACCCGGTCGCCGTCGGCAATCCCCAGCGGACTGGCGGCGCCCTTATTGATCCAAAGTACGTTTTCCGGCATCTGGTCGTGGAGCATGGGGTTGTTGACGGTGTGTCCCTGGGTATGCAGCGCACAGCGGCCGAAGGTCAGGCGGAAACTGCCTTCCGGCGGCACCGCGGGCGCCTGATAGGGTTTCAGAGACGGCAACCCATTGTCTTCCAGTTTTGGACTGATGATTTCTATCTTGCCGGTGTCGGTTTTGAACTTGATATCTTCGAAGTCTCGGTAAAGGGGTTTTGCCGCCAGAGGCACCAGTCCGGTGGTATTAAAATCGTCGATGGTTACCCCGGTCCCCTCCAGTTGGAAGTTCCAAAGGTCCTCAACCTTGTCGAAAACCAGCTCCGGCAAGCCCATACGCTTGGCCAGGCCGGCCACAATCTCCCAGTCGGCCCGGGTGTCATAGCGGGGTTCGACGGAGCGTCGGCGTACAAAAAACTGGGGTTTCAAAGCATTTTTCGTCACTACGATGCTTTCACGTTCCAGGTAGGGCGACAGCGGCAGCACCACATCCGAATGCCAGGCCGTGTCGGACCAGCTGAAGGTTACCGACACCAGCAGGTCCAGCTTGTCCCACATTTTTTTCAGACGTTCGGGTTCCGGGTAACCCATCAGGGGATCGTGGCGATAGGCAATATACGCTTTGACCGGATAGGGCTCCTCGGATTCCATGACTTCATACAACAGGTGGGCCAATCCGGGGCCTTCTTCAAATTGCTTATATTTCCAGCCGACACCGTCGGCCCGTTTTTCTTTGGGCTTGGCATAAAGATCCATGAATTTCTTCAGACCCTTCCGGTCGACATCACCCGGCTTGTTGACAAAGGGCAGGCCACCCTTGGCCCCATAGGCCCCCAAAAGGGCGTTGATGATGTAGATACTACGGCAGACATAAAACGAATCGGTGTAACGCGCCGCCATCCAACCCGGATGCCAGATCACGGCCGGTGCGGCTTCGGCCAGATCCTTGACGAACTGGCGGATCTGAAACGCTTCGATCCCGGTCTCCTTTTCAGCCCACTCCGGGGTATAGGGCTTGACGAATTGTTCCAGTTCTTTCACACCTTCAATGTAGCGATTCACAAACTTCTTGTCGTAGAGGCGTTTGTCGAGCAATTCGTGAATAACCGCGAGGTTAAAGGCATAATCGGTTCCCGGACGGATCTGCAGGTAACGATTGGCTTTGGTTGCGGATATATTGGCCCGAATATCGATCACGGTAAGCTTGCACCCCTGCTCCATGGCATCCATCAGGTTGTTGACTTCCTGGACGTTGATGGCTTCGAAAATATTTCTCAGCTGCAAAACCACGTGGCGCGCATTTTTGAAATCGTAAGCCACCGCCTTGCGCCCCATGCCGGTCAGAGACAGGGCCGCGTGCTGCACGTTGCGCGCGCAGGAAGAGTCATGGTTGTTGTAGTTGGGCGTCCCGATGCCACGCAAAAAGGCACGGTGAATGTCCCGGAAGGGGCCACCGCGATCGGTCAAGGCGATGGCCTTGGCCCCGTATTTTTCGCGGACCGCTTCCAAGCGCTCGGCCACGCAATCAAAGGCTTCGTCCCAGGTAGCCTTACGCCACTTGCCTTCACCGCGAGCCCCCTCACGAATCAAGGGCGTTTGGGGCCTTTCCGAATCATCGATCAACGCAGTGCCGGCCGCCCCTCGGGGGCACACGGCGTTTTTCATGGCCGGGACGTGCGGGTTCCCTTGAATGAAGTCAACCTGACCGTTTTCCACATGTACCTTTATGGGGCAGTGTACCGTACACATGCCGCAAACACTGAATACTGAACTTTTTGCCATCTTATTTCTCCTTAACTAATTATCCCACCTGGATATGCATTACAGGTGGTGTGTTGCCCAACCAACAATTCGTTGTCTTTAATTTATCAATCATCAAGCAGACGCATGCTCTCCTGGGGCAGACGATGGGTACCTTTGCCATCGAGACTGACTTCCACCAGCGCATCCGGATCATTGATGGTAGAATCCGGATCGGTAATAATCCCGTGGCAACCGACGAAACTATCCATGTAATCTTCCCACTGTTCGTCACTAGAGCGCCGGTATACTTCAATCCGTTGACCGCGTTTGAACGTCATGGTCATCTCCTGTCTATAAGTTGGAAACCGGCAGTTTGCGGGTCCGTTTTCCCGCGCGGGCACATTTGTCACAAACAGGCCCCCCGGTTGAAACCGGTGCCTGAGAGGCGACTCTCGCCCGAATATAATCCAGGTACTTCTCCGAACCAATGGTGGCCCCACAAGTCTGGCAATTCACTAGTTTCTGCCGATTTAAAATTGTGCCGCATAGGGAAAGCAGGCGCTCACCGTTTTTTTCTTCGATCTGCATGGCCCCGGTGGGGCAATTTTCGGCACAGGCACCGCACGCGATACACGCTTCTTCAGTGAGCCGGAAATCAGTTTTTACGGGATGGTCGAAATCGAGAAATCCCAGATGCAGAGCATCAATTTTCATTTTGTCCCGACACACCTCAACACAGACACCGCAGCGCCGGCAGATATCGCAGCGCAGGCATCGGCGCGCCTCTTCCCGGACTGCATTTTCCGGATACCCCAGTTCAACCTGCTGGTAGGTGGTGCGCCGCCGGTCCAGATTCAGCAGTGGCATTTCCGGTCTTCTCAGGATCATTTTCGTGCTGGCCGGTACCTCCATGAACTCGGCTCGGCCTCGGCGTACCGGAACGGGCGGCATCTGGGGCTGAGGCAGTCCGGAAAGGTAACGGTCGATGGAGGCCGCCGCCCGCTTACCACCGCCGATCGCTTCTATGACGGTGGCCGGCCCGGTTACCGCATCCCCAACGGCGAAAACGCCCGCCAGGGATGTTTCCATGCTGGCCATCTTCACATCCAGGGTCTGACGCCGGGTCCAAGTCAAGCCTTCCAGCTCTTTGAACCCGGTGTGATCCACCTGCTGTCCAATCGCACTGATAACCACGTCCGCCGGCATGAAGTGATCGCTGCCTTCAATCGGCCGTGGCGAGAGCCGGTCACTTCCGGCCTGTTTCACCATTCGGGCTTTTTCACATTGCAAACCGACTACGTGCCCGGCTTCACCCTTTATGGCCACTGGAATCGTCAGAAAGGAGAGGCGCACACCTTCTTCTTCGGCCTGTTCAACCTCTTCTGCGTCGGCCGGCATCTCGGTCCTGGTACGGCGGTAGGCGATCGTGACCTCCTCGCACCCCAATCGCAGGCAAGTGCGGGCTGCGTCAATGGCCACGTTACCGCCACCGATGAAGATCACCTGCCGGCCGGGAACGTGCCGATCGCCCAGGGCGACCTTCTTGAGCAAATCGATGGCATCGAGCACCTGGGGGAAATCATCCTCTCCGGGAATCCGCATCTTGTAAGCCTGGTGGGCCCCGATGGCAAAACAAAAGGCCGTAAAACCCTCTGCCTGCAACTGCTCAAAGGTTACATCGGTACCGAAGCGGGTATTGTACTGGAACTCAACCCCCAATTCTTCGATCATGGCCACCTCCCGGTCGATCACTTCCCGGGGCAGCCGGTAGCGGGGAATGCCCACCATAATCATCCCCCCGGAAACCGGCAGGGCCTCTATAACGCGCACTGTATAACCTTTAAGGGCCAAATAGTAAGCCGCACTCAACCCGCCGGGACCGGCGCCGACCACGCATACTTTTTCGGATTTGGCGGGTGCTTTTTCCGGGTTTTTATAATTTCTTTCCGACAGGGCCCTCTCGGAGGCAAAGGCTTTCAGGAACTTGATAGAGACCGGCGTGTCAATCCGGCCGCGCACGCACATAAATTCGCAGGGCCGCGTGCAGACCAGACCGCAGACCCAGGGAAAGGGATTGTCTTTTCTGATGACCTCTATCGCTTCCGCATCCCGTCCCAAACCGATCAGGGAAATGTAGGTGGGCACATCAATCCCGGCCGGGCAGGCCATCTGGCAGGGAGCCGGGGTCAGGCGTTCACACTCTTCGGTTGGGCAATTGTGGGTCTTGACGTGACTGTGCAAAGATTCCAATTCGTCTGCCAGAATCGTTAGCATGTAGCGCCCCAGATCCGCCGCGGCTTTTTCCTCTCCGGTGGCCGTCAATTCCATGGAAAGCGCGCTTACGGCGTCAATATGTCGGTAACCGGAGGCACCGGTGGCAATCTCCTGCATCAACTGCAGGATTTCGGCCGCCACCCTCCGATTGCGTGGAATTTTCAGTGCATTGGCATCCAGAGCCCGGTTCAGGGTTGCGACACTGTCATTTACGGGGCATCTATTTTTCACTTTGTAACCTTCAACGCTTCTAGAAACCGCGCTTAGAAGCTGCCGTTAAAATCATCAGTTGGTCTCATTTGGCCAATTTCGGGGCAACCAGGTTTAAATTCTTGCGATAATAAAGCTTTGCACAAGTTGGGCAGCGGGTATGTTCGCTTTTCTCTTCCGGGTGCTCACCATCACCGGTCTTCACATGTGCCAAGAACTTTTCCGTTGCAAACTGTCGTCCGCAGATCTCACAATGCTTCAGGGTATGCCGGGCAATCATTTCATCTCTAATCATCAAGGTCCGGACCTGCTCATGGTCCTCATAGCGGATGGCCCCGGTGGGGCATATATTGGTGCAGGTCAAACAGCCGATGCATGCATCGGCGGAAGCAGGGACTATATATTTCAGGTTGCCCCGTTTCTCGATTTTCAATGCCCGCGCCCCAATGATCTCAGCGCAGACCCGCACGCATAAGCGGCAGCGAATACAGCCATCAGGCCGAATACCGGTGGAAAGCCCGAATTCGCGCCCAATTTGATGAATGGCTTCGGCATTGGGCGCCATATTTAAAAGATCTCCCAGGGCTTTGCTGCGCATCTGGTAGACCAGAGCACTCTCAGTCGTAATCTCGATGGCGTCCTTGATTTTTATGGCACAGGAAAACCTCGGGCGGGGCGGTTTGCCCGGCACCTTAATCTCGACCACGCACAATTTACACGACGCTGAAGGCGTCAGCGAACGATGATAGCACAGGCTGGGTATCTTCAAGCCTATGGAGACCAATTCCGGAAGCAGGCGTTCGCCCTCGGGAGCCTCGTGTTTTCGACCGTTAACCAGTATCTGCGCCATGCAAACAACTCCCTTCACTGCTGTGCAACTTACCGCACGGCAAGTTGCCTACTAAAACACGGGCTAATCCAGTGCGGCCGACCCCTTGAGGGCTGCCATGGCCCGAGCGTAACGCCCCCGCTTGATCGTCGGGAGCTTTTCGGTGTTGTCGAAACTCAGGCAATGGGTGGCACAGGTGGTGACACAGGCCGGCTTCAGACCGGCATCGACCCGGTCCATACAATAGTCGCACTTAACGACTTTCCCGAGTTTGGGGTTCCATTGCGGCGCACCCCAGGGGCAGGCCGATATACAGGTTTTACACCCCACACAAAGAGTATGATCCACCCATACGATACCGTCTCTCTCCCGGCGCTGCATGGCACCGGTAGGGCAGGCCGCGACGCACCACGGGTTCTCACAATGAAAGCAAGGCATGAAAATATAGGAAGCCCGCGGTTTGCCATCGATGTTTTTGGGTCCGACTTCTATCACCTGACAGAGCCGCGGCTCCGGCGGCAGGCCCTTGTAGCACTTGCACTGGATTTCACAAGAGTGGCAGCCGATACACTTCTGCTGGTCCTGCAGCATGAAATACTTGCTCATTATTTGCCTCCCGAAAATTGATCCATCAAATAGGGTTTCATGACGTCATTTCTAACTATTGTGACTTATTTACAAATCCAAATCAAACAGCAATAATCATACCACTAATCAACTGCCCCCCGGTATTCCAGGCAGCGGCTCCATATGCGCACAATCTATTTAATTTCAGGCTGTTATTGATTTAGGCAATTTCAGCCGGGTCGGCCCGCACGGGCTTTAGTGCATAAATGATATTGCACCGCATAATATTTATTGCACCATAATAACTATTTGACAATACATGCAATTCATCGTGGCACAGTTCACCTAAAACCTTGAATCTGGCCGTTTTCCACTCCCGGACAGGCACCCGGCAGGTCTAAAGCCCAAACGCCCGCGGTCCGGAAGAAATACATATCTATTTGAATAAACAACGCAAATTTGTGAAGCAATCCCGAATATCCCCTTCAACCACTCCCAAACCAGTCCATGGCACACAGCTTGCTTAATGAATGTCACTTGAATTTCACAACCCCTCGGGAGGCTTTATGTTCAACCTTTCACCCCTGTACGATCTCTGGTCGACCCCATACGGGAAAACTGCCTACAGCATTGCCGTCGGGACCATCGGCAGCGTCATCCTGGTCGCCTTCATAAATATGGTCCTGCTGCCGGCTTACAGCCTTAACTTTCTACCGCTGGTTATCGCTTTCAACGCCGCGCTAACCGGCTACATGGTCCTTGAAAAGACCAGGGAATTCTTCCAGCGCAAATGGACAGTAGCGATACTGGCCGGCCTGACGATGACCCTGCTGACCTTCATGGCCCTGCTGGCCTTTTTCATGCACACAACCGGCCTGTATTTGCTCGGCCTGCCCCACCTGCTGCTCATGCTGGTGTTCGGGGTCGGGTCCAGCTGGTTTGGCGGTGTGCTGGCCATCAATTATTTCAAACTCAATTGAAGCCATCCAACGATACTGTAGGACTATTTTATTAACCATCTTCAGGAGGAAAACAATGAAGAAAAGCATGTGTTTTTTAATTGCGGTGTTAGCGCTGTTTGCGTTTACCGCGCCCGGGCTCGCCGGTGCGGCCAATATCTCCGCAGCCAGCTATAAAGCCGGCGATGTGGTCACCATCGAGGGTACCATCGCACCCGGGCAGGACCTGTATATTGCCATTGCCCAGCAGGACATGTTCGCCCCCGGCGATACGGACGGGGTTCACGAAACCAAACGGTTTAAAAAAGATGCCAAAAAAGCCAATTTCAGCTTGGACACCAAGATTCCCCCACTGTATTACATGCTGACCAACAACCCGGAAGCCTTCGGCACGGTCAAGAAGAAGAAATTCGGCGGCCCCTCGGTTCTACTGGGCAAAGGCAACGGCATTTACTCCACGACCATGTTCTACCTGAACAAGGACTTCGCCAACATCGATGCCACCGCCAAAGCGTCCCTGGGTCCCATCCAGACGGCCGAACAGTGGAACTTTTTCCGGTATGCCCACCAGGGAAGCTACGGGATCAACACCATTGTAAAGGAAGGCAGCCGGGTCGGTAAGGTGGTTATCTTCGCCCGCAGCGTTATCACCGACCATGCGACCAGCGGCAAGTACTGGGACAAAGGTACGTCCATCAAACTGGACAAAGCCACCGGTAAATACACCGTTTCTTTCAAGAGTTTCCGGCACACCCCGCCGAACACGGACTTCGACGTCTATATCAATGGCACCAAAACCGGCGCCTACACCGTCGAAGGTAATGGTTACTGGCTGGGCAAAGGGTATCGCTACATGAACCCCCTGTGGATCGTGATCGGCGCCATCCTGGTCGGCACCTACTTCTCCATGATCGGGGCGGCCGGCGGTATGCTCATGGCGGCCTTCCAGGTACTCGTGGTCAACACCATGGGGCCGGTCGGTATCAACGCTGCCAACGTTTTGAAACCCTCCAACATGGCCCTTACCCTGTTTTCGCCCCTGGGCTCCTTCTATCGGTACGCGGTGGTTGAAAGGCGGGTGGCCTGGCCGGTCGGCATTTTTATCGGCTCCATCTGGCTGGGTAAATACGTATCGGCTTTTCTGCCCATGAAGGCCTACAAGGAATGGCTGGCCATCCTGGTGGTCATCATGGGTATCAAGACCCTGATGGAAGTGCGCCCGGCGGCCATGGCCAAGCGTAAAAACATCAAGGCCATGACCAAAAAATTCAACGACGAAGTGGCCGCGGCCAAAGCCGAAGGCCGCAGCGCCCAGATGGGCAGCATCGAGCCGGTGAAAACCGGTCTGACCGACTACCGGTTCAAGTTCTGGGGTGAGGAGTTTACCATCAACCCCTTGCTGTTTGCCATTCTCGGTCTGGCCATCGGCGTGGTTTCCCGGGCCTTCGGTATCGGCGGCGGCTTCCTGCTGGTGCCGGCCATGACCACCCTGGGCGCCCTGCCCATGTACGTGGCCGTTCCGATCTCCCTGATCGGCACCTGTTTTTCCAGTGTGGGTGCCTTCCTGGGTTACCTCATGGTCGGATACCTGCCGGACATGACCCTGGCTGTCGCCATCATCATCGGCGGTTTTGCCGGCGGCATGCTGGGCAGCCGGGCCCAGAAACTCTTCAGTGAAAAAACCCTGAAGATTGTTCTGGCCATAACGCTGTTCTTCCTGTTCTTCCGGTTCTTCAAGATCGAAATCTGGATCTAGCCGGATAACTGTGTTACCAAAAGGGGGGAAAGGGATCGACCTTTCCCCCTTTTCTTTTTACACAGTCGCATCTGTGATTCAGCAACTGCGTGTTTTAGCAGTGTGGATGGTGGTATGGACGACTTCTTAGATACACTCTGGTTCAAAATTCTGGCCCTGCTGGAACTGGCCTTCAACCTGATGAGTGGTCTGTTGGCCCCGCTGAATTTTCTGGGGCCGGCCGCCCTTATATTCCTGATCACGCTGCTGCTGGTGACCTTCACCAAAATTGCCACGCGGTATTACAACACCAAGCGCTATCAGGATCTGAAAGCCAATTATGAACACTGGTTCGAGGTGCGCCGCCAAGCGATGGCCAGCGAAGATCCGGAAAAGGGCAAAGCCCTGGCCAAGAATATCGATCAGGCCGAGCTGAATAAAGCTTACTATGATTATTTCTTTGAAGGGTTTTTAAAAAATATTCTGACGTCCATACTGCCCGTCCTGCTAACCGCGACCTTTATTATCAAAGCCTACAAACCCGCAAACTTGCAGAAAATATTCGGGCAGCCCCATGTTTTCAGCTTTTCCGGTTCAGGCGACAAGCCGGTCGTGATCGGTGCTCTCTTCTGGTTCGTAATTTCCCTGCTCCTCATCCACATCCTTTGGTTTATCGGCGCCCGGCTGTATAAAAAGCATGTCAAGGCAGACGTACCCAAGGACCGGTAATGGTACCCGCAGTTCTTTATAGCATCATCTTTCTATCTACATTCGTCCTCACCATGGTCGGGCTGGGCGGCGGGCTCATATTTGCCCCGCTTTTCGTGATTCTGGGCTACCCTCTCTCCACAGCCGTGGCCACATCGCTTTTACTAAACGGAATCGCCGCTCTTTCAGCAGCAACAACCTATTGGCGCGCAAAGATGGTCGATATTCGCACCGGCCTGCCGCTGATTGTCTCATCGTCCCTGGCAGCACCGATCGGAGCCCTGGCTACCAACCGCATCAATGTGCGCTTTTTCACAGGCCTATTAGCCCTTGTCATCATTCTCGCTGCCTTTCGCATGATCTTCGCCAAAAAGACCGCCGCCCGGGATGCCGTGTTCATCGGCATAGCCCGCCGCGTCTTGGGCGGCGGCGCCATTGGTGTAGTAATCGGCCTCCTGGCCGGTTTGCTCGGGATCGGCGGCGGGGTCTTCATCGTACCCCTGTTGATCTATGTGCTCAAGGTTCCCACTAAAATTGCTGCAGCAACCTCCACCTTTATCGTGGTGTTTTCTTCTTTCAGCGGCTTTTTGGTCCATATCAGTCTGGCGGATATGGACTGGGGCTTCACATTTCTCGCCGCGGTCTTATCATTTGCCGGAGGGCAGGCCGGGTCACGGATGATGACTGAGAAACTAAAAGGCCGCACCATCCGCATCATCTTTGGACTTGTTCTGCTGGCTTTTTCTGCTAAGCTCATTCAGAAAGTATTGATATCATTCTGAGGCATGGACAAACCATGAAATCCCGACATTTGAAGACCCTGATCGCAGCTGCTTTAACAATGGCCTTATGGGGTATGGCCACGCCGGCCCTGGCTACCCAGACCCACGGCCAGCCGGAGGGGCTCTACGTACATCAGATCGCCCACCTGTTTTTTATCATCTCCATGGGTATTCTGGAATTCTGGCTGCGCCAGCGCAATCTGGTTCGGGAGCCGGGCTGGAAATACATCCAGTTGGCCGCCGTTCTTTTGATTCTCTGGAACCTCAATGCCATGGCGGTCCATTTCCTTGACGAACAGATCCATTGGCTCCAGGTGAACCGCACCGAACAATGGCACCTGCACATAGCCTTACAGGACGGCGGTCGAGCCCTTCCCTGGGTGTATTACATATTGAAACTCGATCATTTGTTGTGTGTCCCGGCCATGATCTGCCTGTATCTGGGCTTGAAATCGCTGTTGAAACAAACGGAAGCCGAGAAGGAACCTGCTAACCTGTCATGAACGTTTCCTTTGTTCCCATATTCCTGGTCGATCTTATCGGCTCGATCCTGATGATTGTGTTTTCCTTCCTGTGCCTACGGATCGTAACCAAGCTCCGCAACAGGGATCGCGAAAACCTCATCTGGCCTTACCTGCTATGGATCTGCATCGGCCTGGCCTGTTTTGCTATCTCCCGCTCTGCGGGCCATATCCTGAAAAACATTTTCATTCTATCCGGGCATCAGGCCTTGTGGGCCAATATCCGGCCTATCAGTGGCGCAATCAACACGGTCATGTTTGTGGTGGTGGCCGCCATCACCCTCTTTTTTGAAAGGGTCTGGAACATCTATCAACTGATTCTCAAAGACCGCCAGGAGATTCAATCAGCCCACAGAGAACTGCTGTTTCTGAATCAGAATCTGGAGCAGATCATCGACGAGCGCACAACCGCTCTGAAAACATCGGAATTTAAATACCGCCGGATTTTTGAGGTCTCCAAAGATATGATTCTGGTAACCACCCGGGATGGTTTGATCCAGGACTTGAATCCCGCCGGCCAGAGCTTGCTGGACCTGGAAGCTCCGGAAGACCAGGTGGCCGGAGAACCGCTGCAGGCGTTTTTGAAAGACGAACGCCATTGGCAGGCGATACAAACTGCGATCAATACTTCCGGATTTATTTCCAACTTCGACATCGAGCTAAAAACGGCGACTAGCGCTTCTAAAAGAGCTTTGCTCAGCGGCACCCTGGCCAAAAGTGAAACCGGGGATACCATTCACTTTCTGGTCAAAGATGTCGAGGAGCGCTTGCTCATGGAAGCCCAGATGGCTCAGGCGGACAAACTTGCGTCTATAGGCGAACTCTCGTCCGGTGTTGCCCACGAAATCAACAATCCGCTAGGCATCATCCTGGGCTATACTCAGCTGCTGCTACGCAAGGAAAAACCAGATTCAGCCCGCTATCCGGACTTCAAAACCATCGAAAAGCATGCCCGTTCCTGTAAAACCATCGTAGAAGATCTGCTCAGTTTTGCCCGGACATCACCACCCAAAAAGGAAACTGTCGATATTCATACGGTGATCGATGAAGTGATTGATTTTGTGCAGCCGCACAGTGGTTTGGAAAAGATCGAAATCGAAAAGCGCTATGATCGCGGCCTGACCCCGCTGGTACTGGACCAGAAAAAGATCAAACAGGTCATCATGAACCTGGTCATGAACGCGCGCCATGCCATTGGCGCGGCCGGTACGTTGACCGTGACTACTCGTATGGATGCGACCACCGGGCATACCTGTGTCAGCATAAAGGATACCGGCTACGGTATCGAAAAACAGGACCTGCCCCGCATTTTCGATCCGTTTTTCACGACCAAGCCTACCGGTGAAGGCACCGGTCTCGGTCTCTCTGTCAGCTACGGTATCGTGAAAAGCCATGGGGGCCATATAGATGTAACCAGCAAACCCGGACAGGGTTCGGAATTTATCGTCTCGTTACCCGCTGTGCCCTGAACATAAAGGGCATGCCGGTGAGGACCGGCCGAGAGGACGCTATGAAAGCCAAAATACTGATTGTGGATGATGAGCAGGACATGCTGACCCTGTTAAAACGCAGCCTCGAACCGGAACTTGATTGTGAGGTGACCACAGCGGCCTCCGGTGAGTCGGCGTTGAAAGCGTTCCCCAGCAATCATTTTGACATTGTCCTGGCGGACATCAAAATGCCGGGCATGAACGGCCTGGAACTGATCCGGCGCGACAAAATGGATCAGACGGTAATCATGATGACTGCCTTTGGCCACATCGATATGGCCGTCAAGGCCATGAAAAGCGGGGCTTACGATTTCATTACCAAACCCTTTGAACACGACACCCTGGTCGTCCGCCTGGAAAAAGCCCTGGAACGCACGCGCCTGCTCAACGAAAATATACGGCTCACCAGCGAATGCCTGGAAGCGGAACCATTTCAAAACCTGGTCGGCCGCAGTCCGGCCATGCAACACATATACGAGACTATCCGGACAATAGCCCGGACTGATTTGACGGTCCTGATCACCGGAGAGTCCGGTACGGGCAAAGACGGTACCGCCCGGGCCATTCATGCGTTGAGCAAGAGAAAAATGCAGCCATATGTGGCCGTGAATTGCCCGACCATCCCGGAAAACATCCTGGAAAGCGAACTTTTCGGATTCAAAAAAGGGGCCTTCACCCACGCTACCAGCAACAAAACCGGCTTGTTCCAGGAGGCAAATCGGGGGACGATCTTTCTCGACGAAATCGGCGACATCAGCCCGGCCATCCAGGCCAAGCTGCTGCGGGTTATCCAGGAAAAAGAATTCAAACCCCTCGGAGACCCCAAATCCGTCCAGGTGGACGTGCGCATCATTGCCTCCACGAATCAAGACCTGGCGGGCAAGATCGCCCAGCGCGAATTCAGGGAAGACCTCTACTACCGCCTGAACGTCCTCCCGATTGAGTTGCCGCCCCTGCGCGAGCGCCAGGAGGATATCCCCCTGATCGCCAGTCACCTGCTGGCCCGACACTGCGCCAAACTAGACCAGCCCTTGAAGCGGCTATCACCGCAACTGCTTGACTATTTAATGGCCCACACCTGGCCGGGCAATGTCCGTGAACTGGAAAACTGCCTGATCCAGGGCATCATGTTTTCAGCCGGGGAAGAAATCACCCCGGCCGATATTGGCCAGCGGGGCGCAGCCACAAAACCCGCAACGGTGAAGACTGAAATGGCGGGCCGGCCCTACAAGGAAGCCAAAGACCAGTCCCTCAATCACTTCAACCAGACGTTCATTGGAAACCTGCTTGCAACCCATAAGGGCAATGTAACCCACGCGGCCAAGGCGTGCGGCCTGGAAAGACAGGCCCTGCAGCAGATTATGCGGCGCTACGATATCCGGGCGGATAAATTCAGGGGCAAAGCTTAGACGCTATCTCAAAAAAGTCTTTTGGCCCAATCTTTGCGTTGGGCGCCAAATTGGCGAGTTAGTCGCCTCCGTAAGGAATGCTACTGATTGTAAAGCGGACCAAATCCTCGAAATACAGTAGTATTCCTTCGGTTCGAATGTAACGCCCGCCTTAACCTTGAACCAAAATCCGTTTTTTGAGATAACTTCTATAGGATAAATCTTCAGAAGGACTATTTGGGCAAGAGTGCGGCCACCGGGCAGATATCGATACAGGCTGCGCAGGTGTCGCAGGCCGTGGCCGCCGAACCCGCCCCACCGTAGAAACTGATCACCGTATCGAATCCTCTCTGCGCGAAAGCCAGCATGGCGCGCCCATTGGCAGACCGGCAGACCTGGAGGCATTTGCCGCACAGCACGCAACGGTTGGGGTAGTACGTCAAAAACGGGTGGGTATCGACTATCTCCGGCTCTTTGAGATGCTGTTCCAGGTGTTTGGGTTTCAAGCCGACTTTTAGGAACCTGGCCAGGTCCTGCAGGGCACATTTCTTGTTGGCCGGGCAGTTTTTACAATCCACATGGTGCACGGATAGCAGCAGGCGCAGGCCGCTCTTCTGGAGACGTCGCACGGCCGGTGTGTCTGTGCGGACAACCATCTGGTCAGCCACGTTTACCGTACAGGCCGCCACCGGCTGGTCGACCCCTCCCACTTCCACAAAACAGAGCCGGCACGAAGCCTGGGGTGGCGACCGGTGTTCCAGATAGCAAAGGTTCGGAATATAGATGCCATTGTCCAGGCAGGCCTGGAGCAGATTCAGATGTGCATCTACTTCAAATGGTTTCTCATCGACAGTGATGGTTACTTTCATCGCGTTCATGTGAGTAGCGGCCCCATGGCAATCATTGCCGTCAGGGTTTCTCCGGTTTGCGCGGCGTATCCGGCCGCTCGATAGTCGGTGCCAGCCCCGGAGGCGAAACCTTGCGCACAGCATCGTATTCCGGTGGACAGGCGACCATGCACTCGCCGCACTTAACGCACAACTGCTGATCGACACCCTTTTTGCGCGTGCTGGTGGTAAAAATCGCCTCGGTGGGGCAAACCCCCACGCAGGCATCACAGCCCCGGGCACAGGTATCCAGGTCGATGTAATAGGTCATCAAAGACCGGCACATCATGCCGGGGCAGCGTTTTTCTTCGATATGGGCTTGGTAGTCTTCGGGGAAATACTGCAGCGAGGTCAGCACCGGATTGGCTGCAGTCTTGCCCAACCCGCACAGGGAGCCGGCTTTGATATCTGCGCTGAGCCGTTCCAGTTGTCCCACATCCGCTTCCCGGCCCTCGCCCGTGGTGACGCGTTCTAAGATATCCAGCAAATGACGGGTCCCAATCCGGCAGAAGGTGCATTTCCCGCAGGACTCCTTCTGGGTAAAATCGAGAAAGTAGCGTGCGACGTCCACCACGCAGCTGTCCGCATCCATGACCACGATCCCCCCGGACCCCATCATGGCACCGGCTGTTGTCAAAGAATCGAAGTCGATGGGCGTATCCAGCAGGGCCTCAGGCAGGCAGCCGCCCGAAGGCCCCCCGATCTGAACGGCTTTGAAGGCTTTCTGGTTGGGAATTCCGCCGCAGATGTCGAAAATCAGGGTCCGCAAAGTCACCCCCATGGGTATCTCCACCAGACCGGCATGCACCACATCCCCCACCACTGAAAAAATAGCGGTCCCCGGGCTGTTCTCAGTCCCGATAGAACGAAACCAGTCGGCGCCTTTTTCTACGATGGGCGGAATCGAGGCCAGGGTTTTGACATTGTTGATAACCGTGGGCTGGCCGAACAAACCTTGCTCCACCGGATAGGGCGGCCGGTGCACGGGCATGCCCCGCTGACCTTCCAGGGATTGCACCAACCCGGTCTCCTCGCCACAAACAAAGGCGCCCGAACCTTCAAAAATATCGATCTCGAAATCAAAGGGGCTGCCGAGAACCCCCGCCCCTAAAAGTCCGTGCTCCCGGGCCTGGGCCAGGGCTGTACGCAGCGTCCGGACCGCCAGCGGATATTCGGAGCGGACGTAGACGATGGCCCGGCCGGCACCTACCGCGTAGGCGCAGATGGCCAGACCTTCCAATACTTGGTGGGGGTTGCTTTCCAGGATGGTGCGATCCATGTAGGCCCCGGGATCGCCTTCATCGGCATTGCAGATGACGATTTTTGCGTCGGCCTCGACTGCGGCGGCCATTTCCCACTTGGCCCCGGTGGGAAAGCCGGCCCCGCCGCGCCCGCGGAGCCCGGAACTTTTAATCGTTGCGACTATCTGGTCGGGGGCCAGCCCGAGAGTCTGGACCAGGGCCGCGTACCCGCCCGCGGCGATATACTCGTCGATGCTCTCCGGGTCGATCTGGCCGCACTTTTCCATGACAATCCGTTTTTCCTGGTTGAAACGGGAAAACTCCATCACGGTCGGAATCATCTCGTTTTCCACAGTGGCGCCGAATACATGCTCGAAGCGCGGATCCCCCTCTTCCAGGAACAATTTGGTCAACATCCTGGCCTTGCCCGGCGTGACTTCATGGTAGAACACCGGCGGGAACCCGGAAGCCGGGTGGTCGATAATGACCACCGGCTCCGCATAGCAGTGGCCGTGGCAGCCAACCGAGTGTATCTCGGCCGCAATCCCCCGCTCTTTCAGTGTTTCTTCAAATGCGGCCCTGGTATCCAGTGCCCCGGAGGCAATCCCGCAGGTGGCCATGCCAATGTGGATTTTCGGTACCGGAGCCTGTTCAAATGCGGCGCGCTTTGCTTCCGCCGCCTGGCAGAGGGCATCATATTGCTGCCGGGCCTGGGTGTTGTCAGGACTCATTCTTTTGCTTTTCTCTTTCCGCCATCTCTTTTTCGATTTGGATGCGCGTAAAAAGACCTTCCACTTTGCTGGGGGCCATATTCCCGTGAATGGTTTCCCCGATCATGGCGACCGGCGCAAGGGCGCAGCACCCGACACAGGCGACCCGCTCAATGGAAAATTCCCGATCCACAGTCGTTTCACCGTCTTTGATATTCAGCTTTCTTTCAACGTTTTCCAGGATAATCTCACCGCCCTTGACATGACAGGCCGTCCCCAGGCAGATCTTGAAAGGGTACTTCCCGGGGGGGTTGAAGCGAAACTGGTTGTAGAAGGTGGCCACCCCATAGACTTCCGCCGCGGAGACCTCCAGATAGTCGGCGACAATACCCAGGGCCTTCGCCGGCAGATAGGCGATCGCCTTTTGCACCATCTGAAGAATGGGAATCAACTGGCTACGCGCCGACTGGTAGTTCTCAAGCCTCTGCGGCAGTTCGTCCAGAAAAAACGCTTCTTGATTGAGCAGGTCCTTGTTCATCTACAACCGCTAGGTCCTATTTTAGTATAGTGCCAGTCAAGCATTTGAAATGTTTAGATGCCTTTATATTTTTTCCAACGCGCCATACGCCGACTGCACCCGGTCACGCAGCAGATAACAGAATTTTTCCATGACATTGAAGCCCAGGTCCTTGTTGCTGTGCATCAGGGCCCGCAGATCACCTCCCCGCAGGGTCAACAGGTGGGTTGGTTTCTGACAGATAGCCGATGACATCAGGATGTGCTTTTCACCCAGCAAGGTTGCCCAACAGCCGAGCACGCGCCCCTTGTCCAGGGCTTCGATCGTGACGCTGCCTTTGCGGAGGCCCAGGTCGATAGCTCTTTCCAGCGCCACCCGTCCACTGACAATCACGTACAGGTACTCACCAACTTCGCCCTGCATGAAAACAGTTTCACCGCCTTTATACTGACGGGCGTGGCAGAGCGGTACCAGTTTGTCGAGATCGGCTGCTGCAAGCCCTTTGAAAAATTCACATTCAGCTATAGCCGCCCGTATCTCTTCTTTCTCCATGACGTCTCTCCTTGGATAGGGTTCGTCTGGCCTGCCAGTGTACCAGAACACGCTGGCCGGTGAAACAAGATGTTTAAAATAGCGACAATGCGCCGACGGTGTCAATAGTCTTCGCAAGGCCTGGTGCTCATGTTGGGCGTGGGCATTCTTAGTCCCTGGTGACACGCCACCAGGGACATCGCAATTAAAATCGGAATCGGATTCAAAGGCCCGGATGGGTCATTGCTACGATGCCGGTATGGTTGCACAACAAAACTGTCCCCAAGCTGGAAAACGCTATCTTTGCATAGCGCGTATCGTACCGGGATTTCATCTGTTTCACCAATAAAGCCATCGACCCGAATTGACAAAAACTGGCAACTGGGATATTGGGTAATCAATATCCGCAGTATCATTTCGAGGCGCAATGTCATCCGGCAGCGCTTATTTTGATCCACACACCCACAGGGCACGCCCTGTTTATCAGTTCCAAATAAAGCAGGTTTGGCCTGCGGCCATCCGACCGGCCAGGTCTGTTGGTCAGACCGGCAGCAACCCACTTGTAAAGCGCGGGCGTATACACGGCTTCAACTTTCATTAACAAAAGGGGGAGGGCATGAAACAAACCGTAATGGACGTGATGAAGGTTACCGTAGAAAAATTCGGTCAGCAGACCGCCCTGAACATGAAAATAGACGGGAACTGGCAGGCCACCACCTGGTCGCACTACTACGATCAGGTCCGCATGGCCGCCCGGGCTTTCATAACCCTGGGTCTGGAAAAGGGCAAGGCCGTCAGTATTCTCGGCAACAACTGCCCCCAGTGGTTCATCAGCGACCTGGCCGGAATCTTTGCCGGTGCAGTGCCCGGTGGCATATACACAACCAATGCTCCGGAACAGTGCCGCTATATAGCCGCCCACAGTGAAGCCAATATCGCGGTCGTGGAGAATGCCGAACAGTTGGCCAAATTCAAGCAGATCCGCGATCAACTGCCGGACCTCAAAGCCATCGTCTTGATGAATGGCACCGATGAAGACGGACAGGTCCACGCCTGGGAGGATCTGCCCGACCTGGCTACCCAAACCTCGGAAGCCGACCTGGAAAAGCGGATTGCCGGGCAGTCCCCGGATGACTGCTGCACCCTGATATATACCTCCGGCACCACCGGCGATCCCAAAGGGGTCATGATTACCCATGACAACATTGTCTGGACCACACGGCAGGTGGCCGCAAGCGTGGCTGTCAGTGAAACCGACCAGATTATCAGCTACCTGCCCTTGAGCCATATTGCCGAGCAGGTCGTCAGCCTGCATATCCCGCTTTTAACGGGCAGCACGGCCTGGTTTGCCGAAAGCCTGGACCAACTGGGCGACAACCTGCGGGAAGTCCGGCCCACCATGTTTGTCGGGGTGCCCCGGGTATGGGAGAAAATCCAGGCCAAGATGATGGCCGCCGGTGCGCAGAATTCAGCCCTCAAGAAAAAGATTGCGGCCTGGGCCCGTAAAAAGGGACTGGCCGGCACCTATGCCTTCCAGGCCGGCCGGCCCATGCCGGCCCTGCACGGTCTGGCCGACAAACTGGTCTTTTCCAAAGTCCGTGACAAGTTGGGGTTCGATCGCTGCAACTTATTTATCTCTACGGCAGCGCCTATTTCAAAGGACACCCTGGAGTTCTTCCACAGCCTCGATATCCCCATTACCGAGGTATATGGTATGAGCGAGTGCACCGGGCCCGGTACCGTCTCTTTGCCCCAGCCGCATAAATTCCGCACACGCTGGGCCGGGCCCGCCCTGCAGGGCGCCGAGGTCGGAATTGCCTCGGACGGTGAAGTTCTTATGCGCGGGCGCCATGTGTTCAAAGGATACTTCAAAAACGAAGCCGCCACTGCGGAAACCATCGACAGTGACGGCTGGCTGCACTCCGGCGATGTCGGCCAGGTGGACGATACGGGCTTTTTACAGATTACCGACCGTAAAAAGGAACTGCTGATCACTGCCGGTGGCGAGAATATCGCCCCGCAAATCCTGGAAGGCCAACTCAAGGCCATCCCGGCTATCAGCCAGGCGGTGGTGCTCGGCGATCGGCGCAAATACCTGACCGCCCTGTTCGCCCTGGATCCTGAGAAAGTGGCTTCTGAAGCGGCCGCCGCGGGCAGCGGTGCCCGAGATTCAGAGGCCGCCTCGCAGTGCGACACGTTTCGGGCTTATATTCAAACCCAGCTGGACGGTGTCAACGCCTCACTGGCCCGGGTACAGACGATCAAGAAGTTTGTTATTCTACCGGAAGAGCTTTCCATCGAAGGTGGTGAACTGACACCGACCATGAAGCTGAAGCGGCGCATCGTCAATGAAAAATATGCAGCTCAAATCGAGAGTATGTATGCCGATGCCTGACGTGACGTTGCCACTCGATAAAATGCTCATCCGAAAGTAGATAAACGGTCGGTTGGGCTAAATGAGATGGTTACCCGACCGGCCGCTAATACCTGCGATCGCCACCGCACATATTTTGGTTCCGGGCAGGCCCGATCTTGCTTCGGCAGGGATGCGGGCAAATTTGGGCTTTTCCGGATGCCCCGGTTTGCAACGACGCCAACCACCCTTATGTTTAAGGCCCTGCTGATCTTCCAATCCGTCCAGCGGCCGGTTTCACCCGGTCCGTTGGTTTGGGCCTATTCCGGGCCCTTGCAATTTAAACAGGAAATCAGGGACTTGATTTAAGTCAAGGACTCTGGCGGCCGGCGGATTTAGGGTAGGCGTCAGTGCGATAAATTATGAGCCGGAATGTGTATGCTGTCCATATTTCGAAAAAGCCCGCTGGGTGATCGTGCCCTGCGTCAGTTTCCCGGAGCCGGGACCTTTGCCCACGGCGTCCATCCGCCCCAGCGCAAGGAGATGTCGGCAGATGCGCCCATTGAAATTGTACCCACGCCGGGAAAAGTAATCCTGCCCCTGCAGCAGCACATCGGCGGACCCTGCACCCCCCTGGTAAAAGCACGCCAGAAGGTTACTTTCGGCGAGATGGTTGGTAAAGGCGAAGTCCACGTTTCCGCATCTTTGCATGCGCCGGTTGCCGGCATTGTCCAGAAAGAAGCCATGGCAACCCTGGCCAACGGCCGCCACATGCCGGCCATTGTCATTAAAGCGGACGGAGAACAGCTGGCCGGCCAGGAACTTTGGGACAAATTGTATGGCGGCCTCTGGCCCCAAAAATCTTACCAGACCCTGGCCCCGGAAAAAATATCGGCGGAGATTCACAACGCCGGCATTGTCGGCCTGGGCGGTGCGGCTTTTCCTACGCATGTTAAAATCACCCCCAGCGAGCAAAAACCGATCCAGGCGCTGATTGTCAACGGGTGTGAGTGCGAACCTTACTTGACCACCGACTACCGGCTGATGGTGGAAGCTCCGGAGGCTATTGTCGCCGGAGCCCGACTGGCGGCCAGGGCGGTTGGTGCTAAAAAGGCCTATATCGGCATCGAAAACAATAAACTGGAAGCAGCCGCCGCCCTGCGCCGTGCGGCGGCCGGGGCCGGCGTCCGGATTGCGGTCCTGAAAACGAAATACCCCCAGGGCAGCGAGAAACACCTCATCAAGGCCGTTTTGAACCGGGAAGTCCCCCTGGGCGGACTGCCGTCCGATATCGGGGTGGCCATGACCAACGTGGCCACCGTCACCTCGGTCGCCCGGAGGGTTATGCGCGGCATCCCCCTGACCCACCGGGTGGTCAGCGTAACCGGCGGCGGCATCGTGGAGCCAAAAAACCTGCTGGTGCCCATCGGGATTCCCATGGGCAGGTTGATTGAGTACTGCGGCGGGCTGAAAAAAACAGCCGCCCGGATCATAGCCGGCGGTCCCATGATGGGCTTTGCCTTTACGAACCCCGACATTCCGGTCACAAAAGGGACCAGCGGCATCACCGTACTGGACCACGAAGAGATCCGCAAAGTGGAACAATCGGTGTGTGTCCGCTGCGGGCAGTGTGTCGACGTGTGCCCCATGAACCTGGTGCCCACCCGGCTGGCCATGGCTTCCCGTTGCAAGGATTTGAACCTGGCCCGCAAATACAACATCATGGCCTGCTTTGAATGCGGCTGCTGTGCGTACAGCTGCCCCGCCGGGCTGCCCCTGGTACAGAATATCCGTACCGGCAAGGCGCTGCTGGCAGCCGAAGGAAGAAATTAAAGTGACCCCGGCCCCCCTCACCGCTGCCGACACCACTTTGCACGTCGCCCCCTCTCCCCATGTATTCAACATGCGGATGACGGTTACGCGCATGATGATCGATGTCCTGCTGGCGCTGCTGCCGGTGGTCCTGGCGGCGATCTACTTTTTCAAATGGTATGCGGTCAAGCAACTGCTCATCTGCCTGATTGCAGCCGTTTGCGCCGAGGCTGTTTTTTCGAGACTGCGTGCCCGGCCCCTGCGTTTGGGCGATATGTCGGCCGTGGTCACCGGCTTCATCCTGGGCCTGTCACTACCGGCCAGTGCGCCCTGGTATATTGGTGTCATCGGCAGTGTGGTGGCGCTGGGTGTCGGCAAGATGGTGTTCGGTGGCCTGGGCATGAATCTTTTCAACCCGGCCATGGTCGGCCGTGCCTTTATCATGATTGCCTTTGCCGGCAAGATGGCCGCCTCCGGATACCTGGTGCCGGGATCAGGTGTGGACATCCTCAGCCAAGCCACCCCGCTGACCTTGCTGAAACAATCCGGGCAGAGCACGTCCCTGGTACCGATGCTGATAGGCGCCACCAACGGCTCCCTGGGGGAAACCAGCGCCCTCGCCTGTTTACTGGGTGGCATGTATCTTTACTGGCGTAAAGTAGCCGCCTGGGAGATTCCGGCCGGCATTTTTCTGTCCGCGCTGCTTGTGGGCTTGGTCAATGATTTTTTGACGCCGGGCTCCGGGTGGACGTTCGCCCACCATTTAACCGGCGGGGCATTATGCTTCGGGGCTTTTTTTATCGCCACCGACCCGGTAACCAGCCCGCTCACCCCCACGGGCAAATGGATTTTCGGCCTGGGAAGCGGGACCCTGGTGATGGTGTTGCGCCTCTTCAGTGGTTACCCGGAGGGCCTGATGTTCGCTGTCCTGCTGATGAATGCCGTCACGCCCCTGATCAATCGGTGGACCATCCCACGTCCCTTTGGAGGAGCCTGATCCATGGCGCATGCCTTGAAGCAAAAAATCCCTTCACCCGGCCGCTGGCTGCGTGACACCAATCTGGGGCAGGCCTGGCTGGTGTTGGCCCTGGCCATTCTGTTCGGGGCCGCGTTGGCCGCGGTGCAGGTCAATCTCAGCAGGCGCATAGAGGCCAACCGGCAAAACGAAACCCTTTCTAAAATTCCGGAACTGGTGTGGGGGCCGGCCAGGGCCCGAGAAATAAAAAGTGGCTCAGCTGCGGTCCAAATTATTCCCGGAACCTTGCAGGCCGGATCGGGGGCAAACCCGATCACCCTTAACCTGTTCAAGGTCATACATGCCGGCCAATTGGCCGGGTGGGTTATCAAAGCCGGCGGACAGGGCTATGCGGAAAAAATCGATCTGCTCATCGGGATTGATCCGCAGGTAAGCGCCCTGACAGGTCTGTTTGTGCTTGACCAGAAAGAGACCCCCGGGCTGGGCAACAAGATTACCGCTCCGGGATGGCGAGGGCAATTTAAGGGCCGTTCCACCGGCCGGCCACTGACCGTGGCCGCCGGCCTCTCCGGTTCCGAAGCCGCTATCGATGCCATCACCGGGGCCACAATTTCATCCCGCAGTGTGACCCGGATCGTGAATCGGGTCATGGCGGCTGTAAAAGACTCCTTGGAAGTGGACACCTTTAGACCGATCGAAAGGCGCTCATAGATGCAAGTCCTGCCGACACCAACGGAACGATTCATTCAGGGAATCCTGCCGGAAAACCCGGTCTACCGGCAGCTGCTCGGTCTCTGTCCCACCCTGGCCGTGACCGGCGGCCTGAAGCCCGCCCTGACCATGGCCGCCGCCGTGGGGTTTGTACTGCTGTGCGCCAACATCATTACCAGCCTTATCCGCAACCTGCTGAAACCACACCTGCGCATTGTCGTCTTCACCCTGACCATTGCCACTTTCGTCACCATCGTAGACCGATTTCTGGCGGCCTACCTGTACCAGATGAGCAAAGCCCTGGGGCCCTATATCCCTTTGATTATCGTCAACTGCATTATCATTTGCCGCTGTGAAGTCTGCGCTTCCCGGCAGTCCGTGCCGGCCGCCGCCGCCGATGCCCTGGGGCAATCGTTGGGATTCGGCCTGGCCCTGGCGGGCATTGCGGCTGTACGTGAATTGCTGGGTACCGGTATGCTGGCGGGCTACCCGGTGCTCCCGGAAAGCTGGCCGGACTGGGTGATCATGGTGCTGCCGCCCGGTGCGTTTCTCACCTTCGGCCTTCTGTTGGCCCTGGTAAACTGGATTTCTGCCGATAAGCAGCAAGGGGAAGGGGGGGGCAGTTAACCCATGGCCTATCTGGTTGACATTTTCCTGATCTCCATCAGCGCAGCCCTGATCAATAATTTCGTGCTGTATTACTTCGTGGGCATCTGCCCCTTCATTGGTGTTTCCCGCCAGGTCGACATGGCCCTGGGCATGGGCAGTGCGGTGACGTTCGTCATGACCATCGCCGTGTTCATCTGTTGGACCATTACCACCCTGGTTCTGCAGCCCGGCGCGCCCGTGTCCGTCTGGATCGCATCGTTTTTCGTATCGCCGGAGGCGGCCGCAGTCATCGACCTGACCATCCTGACCTATATTGTCTATATATTTGCCATTGCATCGGCAGTCCAGTTCGTTGAAATGTACGTGCGCAAGTTCTACCCCCCGCTTTATAAATCCTTCGGTGTCTTTCTGCCCCTGATCACTACCAATTGCGCGATCCTGTTTGCCTGTCTGACCGTCATGAGCCACATCATCGGGGTGGAGAATCCGGGCGAGGTCTGGGATCTGGGCCGCGCGCTGGCGCTGGGCATATTCGGCGGGGTCGGGTTCACGATCGCCATTGTCATCATGGCCGGCATCCGGGAAGAACTGGATCTTTGCGATATCCCGGCACCTTTCCAGGGGGCCGCCATCACCCTGATCGTGGGGGGCATCCTGGCCATGGCCTTTATGGGATTTACCGGCGTTGACTCCGGCCTGCGGGCCGTGCTCACCGGAGGACCTTGAAAGTGGAGGCTCCATGACCTTGATAACCATCGGCCTTTCCGCCGGGACCCTGTTGACCATGGCGGTGGTGCTGACATTCATACTGGGCTGGGCCAGCCACAAATTTCAGGTGGACGTGGATCAGCGTGCCCTGGATATCATCGATGTTTTGCCCGGGGCCAACTGCGGCGGGTGCGGGTATGTCGGCTGCGGGGAGTACGCCGAGGCCGTGGCGCTCGAACATGAGGCCGTGCACAAATGTACGGTCGGCGGGCAGAGCTGTGCCCTGGCGGTAGCCGAGATTATGGGTGTTGAAGTCGGTGTGACCCTGCCCTACCGGCCCATTGTGCACTGCGGGGCACACTACGAAGATCGGCTCGGCCGCAATGAATACCGGGGAGAAATGAGCTGCATGGCAGCGAACCTGGTCACGGACGTCCAGGGCTGCACCTACGGGTGCCTTGGCTTCGGCGACTGTACCCGGGCATGCGAATTTGACGCTATTCATGTAGAGGACGGCCTGGCCACCGTGGACTATGAGAAATGCGTGGGGTGCGGCGCCTGCGCCCGCGTCTGCCCCCGTAATATCATCACGATCACCCCGTTCAAATCTGAAAGAATGCTGGCCGTCACCTGCTCCAACAAAGACAAGGGCAAGGATGTCGTCGCGGTATGCAATGTCGGCTGTATCGGTTGCGGCGCCTGTGCCCGGACCTCCGGCCTGTTCACCCTGGAAGATAACTTGTCCACCATTAACTATGATGAATACGACCCGGCCACCTGCTCACTGGAAATCCTGGAGGCCTGCCAGAAATGCAAGCGCCAGCGGCTCGTCTTTGTCGGTAAACCGTCGGCGGATGATCTCGATAGGGCCGGAGACCTGGAGGCACCCGAGGTGGTTGAACCGGACTTTAAGACAACTGTTGACGACACGGAGTGGCGAGGATAAACGGGTTAGAAGCTATGACAAGCAAACACAAAATTCTCCTGGCTGTAGACGGGTCCGACCAGGCCCTCGAAGCGGTCCGCTACATCAGCGGGCTGGTCAAACCGGATTCAACCGAAATGGTGCTTTTTTATGTGGGCAGCGGATTCCCGGAAGTCTTCTGGGATCTGAACCGGAATCCACTTTATCAAACTAAAAAGACCAAGGTCATGGGCTGGTTGGCGGACCAGCAGTTGGCCATGGGTGAATTCAATGAAAAAGCGCTGAAAGTCCTCGCGGATGCCGGTTTTGAAAAAGGCGCGGTCACGATCAAGACCCAGACCCGGAAAACCGGGATCCTAAAAGACATTGTTCAGGAATCCTACCAGGGCTACAGTGCCATCGTCATGGGCCGCACCGGCCTGAGCCGGCTGAAGGACCTGCTCGTGGGCAGCATGGCCCACAAACTGATCGTGAAAATTCGTCACATCCCGGTGGTTGTGGTGGGCGGTAAACCGGCCCCGCGAAAAATCCTGATAGCCCTGGACGACTCCATAGAAGCCATGCGCGCGGTTAGTTCCATCGGCGCCCTGGCCGGCGGCTGCAAGTGTCGTATTACCCTTTGTCATTGCCTGCAGCCGGCCTCCATGGCGCCTCCGGCAGACAGAACGGCAGCCGGTCCCTCCCATGATCCGGACTGGATCAAATACAACCAAAACCGCTTCAAACCCTACATGGAAGAAGCCACCCAGCGCTTGGTAGACGCGGGCATCGAAGACGAGCGCATCTCAAGGGACTTTCTATTCGTAAAGGGCAACTCTATCCAGAAAATCACGGAAACCGCCCTGCGCGGCGATTTCGGCACGATTGTGGTGGGGCGTCGGGAAGACGCCAGTTTCGCCGCGGAGCATCTCCGGGGCCGTTTTGGTGAAACCCTGATCCGCACGCTGAAACATATCGCCGTGTGGGTGGTTAGCTGAGCACCCGGCGCCAGCCGCCCAGGTTTATCAACAGCAATCACAGCGACAGCTCACACCCTGGATATATTAGCGGATAGCCTCACAGGCTTTTTAAGGCCCCTTGCCAAACACGCCTATAGATAAATATTTGTCCCATGGGGCGTATTCTGTTAAACTTTCATCTACAAGACTGATTTAAACCCCTTAAACAGCAGCATCGCTTAGCACCGCACACGTCGATGGTGCCTTCCGGACAAATCGAACCGACAGTACGCTCGGTTCGATCGATACGTCGCTATATTAATGGTGGACTGAATGAAATTCAGTGTCGGCAATTCTATCTTGTTCAGCCTGATCACCATCCTGGTGCTTTCCGTGGCAACGGTGGGCTATTTCTGGCTTCAGTCGGACTATGCCGAATTTGAAAAGGAACGCCAGAGCTTGCGCGCCGCCTACCTGGCCACCCAGAAAGCGTTTATTAAAAGAGAGGTGGATAAGGCTGTTGATTTCATCAACTACATGATATCACGCACCGAAAAGCGTCTGAAGGCCACTATCCGGGCCAGGACCTTTGAAGCCTATGACATCGCCATGAACATCTATCGCGAGAACCGAGATAACCGCTCGCGAACTGAAATCGAAAAAATGATCAAGGATGCCCTGCGCCCCATCCGATTTGCCGGTGGCCGCGGATATTATTTTGCCGCCAATCTGGCCGGCATCGAAATCCTATTTGCCGATCGACCGGAAATGGAGGGCAAGAATCTGCTGAACATGCAGGACACACAGGGTAAATTCGTCATCCGGAACATGATCCGCATTGTTAAGGAAAAAGGGGAGGGGTTTTATGAATACAACTGGACCCGCCCCGGGCGTGCGGGTAAACATTTTCCCAAGATCGCGTTCGTCAAGCATTTTGAACCTTATGACTGGTTTATCGGCACCGGTGAATACATAGAGGACGTCAATCAGGATATTCAACAAGAAGTCATCCAGCGCCTGGGAAGAGTACGCCACGGCAAAGATGGCTATATATTTGTGTCCGATTATCGGGGGTTGAGCCTGTCCGGTCCGGCCAAGGGCCGCAACATGTATGAGGTCACCGACATTAACGGTGTTAAAATCGTACAGGAATTGATCGCCGCGGCCCAGGCCGGCGGCGGTTTCGTAAACTACGTCCTGCCCAAGTTCGAGGGGCAGAAAAGTGCACCGAAAATCAGCTACGCCCGCGGCATCGAAGATTGGCAGTGGTATGTCGGGACCGGCATTTTCATGGATGAGATCGAAACTGCTGTCGCCAGCTTGAAAGCAACGCAGGCGGAGCAAATCCGTCGCCATTATATAAAAATCCTGATCACCCTGGTGGGTCTGACAACTATCATCCTGGTGCTGATCCGTTTCATCGCTGTCCGGATCCGCAGGAACCTGGACTCCTTGACGGAATTTTTCCAGAAAGCCGCCACCGAATCTATCAAAATCAATCCGGCCGACCTGCATTTTCCGGAATTCACTCGCTTGGCCGACTCCGCCAACCGGATGATCGACATGCGCCACATCGCCGAAACCGCCCTGCGCGAGGGTGAAGAAAAATATCGCCTGCTGGTCGAAAACCAAACCGATATGATCGTCAAGGTCGACACAGAAGGCCGATTCCTGTTTGTAAGTCCCTCCTACTGCCGAACTTTCGGTAAATCTGAGGAAGAGCTGTTGGGCCAAACCTTCATGCCTTTGGTCCATGAGGATGATCGGAAGGCTACGACCCGCGCCATGGAAAAGCTCCACCAGCCGCCCTTCACGGCCTATTTGGAGCAACGTGCCCATACCAGGGCTGGCTGGCGCTGGCTCTCATGGATGGACACGGCTGTGCTGGACGAAAACCAGGAGGTAATCGAAATCATCGGGGTCGGCCGGGGCATTAGCCCGCGTAAAAATGCAGAGGAACTGCGCGTGCGCCTGGAAACCGCCATTGAACAGGCGGCTGAATCGATTATGGTCACGGATAACACCGGAAAAATCCTATATGTAAACCCGGCCTTTGAAGAGACGACCGGCTATAATCGGGATGAAGTGCTTGGTCAAACGCCCCGCGTTTTGAAAAGCGGCCGGCAATCCGAAGAGTTTTACCGCGAGATGTGGAATACGATTTCCTCCGGAAGGGTCTGGCGGGGCCATCTGGTAAACCGGAAAAAAGACGGCGGCCTGTACGAGGAAGAAGCCACCATCTCCCCCATACGCAGCACGACCGACGCCATTATCAACTACGTTGCGGTAAAACGGAATGTCACCCGGGAAGTGGAACTGGCCAAACAGCTGCGCCAGACCCAGAAGATGGAAGCCATCGGAACCCTTGCCGGTGGTATTGCCCACGATTTCAATAACATCCTCTCGGCCATCATTGGCTATTCCGAAATCGCCCTGCAGGACGTGGAAGCCGATTCTCGGCTCAGGGGATACCTGGAAAGGGTCCTCGGCGCAGGCAGCCGGGCCAAGGAACTGGTCCAGCAGATCCTGGCCTTCAGCCGTCAGGCGGAACTGGAACCAAAGCCCTTGAACATCACCCCGATTGTCAAAGAGGCCTTGAAATTGCTCCGAGCTTCCTTGCCGGCATTCATAGATATCCGGCAGGACCTGGCGTCGGAAGCAACCATCCAGGCGGATCCCACCCATATGCACCAGGTCGTCATGAATCTGTGTACCAACGCTGCCCATGCCATGGAAAAAGGTGGTGGGAACCTGACCGTTCATCTTGAAGATGTGGCGGTTTCAGCGGAAACCGCGGTCCAAGTTCCAGACCTCACGCCGGGACCATTCGTTTGCCTCACGGTTCGTGATACCGGACACGGTATGCCACGCGAAGTCGTGGAACGCATTTTCGATCCTTTCTTCACGACCAAGGAAATCGGTGAAGGGACCGGGATGGGGCTGGCTGTGGTCCACGGTATCATCCGCACGCACCGGGGTGCCATTCTGGTCGAAAGTGAACCAGGCGCCGGCACTGTGTTCAAGGTCTATTTCCCGATTATCGCCAGCGAAAAGGACCGGTCGGCACCCGAGGTGGCGCCGCTGCCTATCGGCACTGAACGCATTCTGTTCACCGATGACGAAGAATTGCAGGTCGAACTGGGCCGGGAGATGCTCGCTCGCCTGGGATATCGGGTAACGGGTTTCACCGACTGCCGGAAAGCCCTGGAGCACTTTCGTAAAAATCCGTCCGCCTTTGACCTCGTCATCACCGACATGACCATGCCCCACATGACTGGAGACATCCTGGCCGCGGAACTGATTGCCATCCGCCCGGATATCGCGGTCATACTCTGTACCGGCTATAGTGAAAGGGTCACCGAAGAAAACGTGCTGGCCGCCGGTATCAAAGGTTTCATCATGAAGCCGGTCGTCATGGAAGAGTTGGCCCGCCTGATTCGGAAAGTTCTCGAAGCGTAACCGCAGCGAATTGCCCTTGCGCATAACACCACAGCGCTTATCTTTTAGGACGTTGCCTGCAAATATAGACCGCCTGGGCAGCCGCTTGCAGGCCATCTCTGATTTGCAACTCACCACTTTTGGAAGGACGCTGCTGTATGGCATTCATTAGAGACTATCTCAAAAATAGGATTTTGGTTCAAGGTCAAGGCGGCCGTGAGGTTTTCCCGCGTTGCGGGACTTCCCGCTGTTTTATTCCTCGATTGTGGGTCGCAACCGGAGGAATACTAAAGTATTTTGAAGATTGGAACCGAGCGCCCAACGTAGAGATTGGGCCAAAAGACATTTTTGAGATGGCCTCTAAATACCTGTTGACACTGCTGTTGCTTCTGATACCCGCCGCCGGCTGGTGCCTCGACCTAACGTATGACCTCAAAGTCAACATTGACCCGGCCCGCAGGGAATTTTCCGGAACGGGTCTGATCCACTCAACCAATCCGGCCGAATTCAGTTTGTCCGTGGCCGGGCTGCAGGATGTGCGGATCAACAACCGGCCCGTTACCCCTGACGGTCATCAGCAAATCGCTGTCCACCTGGCGAGCGGCGAAAAAGCCCGCATCACATACAAAGCCGTGTTCAGAAAGAACTCGCGCCAGAGATTCATTGATCGGGAGCATGTGTTTCTTTCCGGGGGCTGGTATCCGCAACCGGACACCCCGGTCCGCTATCGCCTGTCGGTCACCCTGCCGGAAAACTTTGTGGCCGTGGGTGCGTCTGAAGCGGTATCCCGGCATACGCGTTCCGGGAACACCACCTTTGACTTTCACTTCGACAATCCTTTGGACGGACTCTATCTGGCGGCGTCGTCCCGTTTTGTTGTCCATACGGAATCCCACGGCGGCATTGCCATCGAAACTTATTTTTTCAAAGAAGATGCCGCCCTGGCGGACACCTATATCCAGTACACCAAAAAATACCTGGACATGTACGCCGCCATGCTCACCCCCTATCCTTACCGGCGCTTTGCCATCGTCGAAAATATCCTGCCCACCGGATATTCCATGCCCACGTTCACCCTTTTAGGGCAGTCGGTAGTGAAACTGCCGTTTATCGTCCGGACGTCATTGGGGCATGAAATCCTGCACCAGTGGTTTGGCAACTCGATATACATCGACCACACCCAAGGCAACTGGGCCGAAGGACTGACCAACTACCTGGCCGATCACCACTATGCCGCCATAGAGGGCCGTGGCCCGGCCTACCGCAAACAGATCATGCTCAACTACCAGGCCTACGTAAACCCGGACAATGCCATGCCGGTCAGCCATTTTACCAGTCGTCGCACCCGAACCGAGGCCGCCATTGGTTACGGCAAGGCGGCCATGATCTTCCACATGCTGCGCCGCAGGTACGGCGACAAGCTATTCTTCACAGCCTTGCGGGAACTGATCCATTCCCACAGCTTTCAAGAGGCCTCCTGGCAGGATGTCCGGCGTGTCTTCGAAAAAACCACCGCTGCAAACCTGGAGGACTTCTTCACGCACTGGCTCGATCGCCGGGACATACCGGCTTTAACCATAGAAAATGCCAAACTCGCCCTCGACCGCGGCCGTTTGGCCCTGAGCTTTACTATCGAGCAGGACGGCAGCCCCTACCGGCTGGCTGTGCCTGTACTGGTAAAGACCGCCCGGTCACAGCACGCGCGGGTGGTGGCAACCACCGCAAGTTCCACGGAGGTGCTCATCCCCCTGGATTCGGCTCCGGTCGAGGTGATTATCGATGGAGAGTATGACATCATGCGCACTTTACAACCGGCCGAGCACCCTCCGATTTTGGCCGATATACTGGGCAGCGACAATGTTTTTGTAGCAGCCGCCGCCCGGCAGCGATCAGTTTACAAACCCCTGGTGGATGCCCTGGGTATCCCCAAAGCAGCCTGGATCGACCCGGATAACGTCAATTTCGATCGCCTTAAGACTGCCACCCTGATTATTGCCGGATTCACGAACCCCTTGGTCAACCGCTTTCTGGGTGGTCGTCGCACACCGCAGGACGGTTTGCGCCTGGAAATCTACAAAAACCCCTTTGCCCCTGAAAAGCGCCTGATGCTTGTGCAGGCCGGGAGTATGGATGAAGCCCGGGCCGTCGCCCGTAAATTGCGCCACTACGGTAAGTATTCTACGCTCGCTTTTCAGAATGGGCGCAATACTTACAAGACCACCGCGGCGTCGAACGCGGGAATGGCGGTGCTGTCTCAATCCCAGCCACTGGTGGTCCGGCCTGCAAAAAAGGAAACCCTGGCGGATATTATCCCGGAAATTCGGTCCAACCAGGTGATTTTCGTGGGCGAGCAGCATGACCGTTTGGCGCACCATCTGAACCAGCTGGCGGTCATTCAGGCCCTGCACACTGCCGGTGACGAGATCGGGGTGGGCATGGAGATGTTTCAGGGGCCCTATCAACCGGCTATCGATGCGTACCTCGCCGGCCGGATCGACGAACGTGAATTTCTGCTCCAATCGGAATATTATGATCGGTGGCGCTATGATTATCATCTTTATAAACCGATTATTGACTACCTGAAGGCCAACCAGATCCCCCTGGTAGCACTCAATGTTTCCGGTGAAATCTCGCGCCAGACCGGCCGTCAGGGCCTCGACAGCCTGTCAGTCGAACAGCGCCGCCAGGTCCCCGAGCATTTGGATTTTACCGACGACCTGTACCGGGAGGATCTCAAGCAGGTGTTCAATCTGCACGGCAGCGAAACCGGCCTGGACGAATTCAACCATTTCTACCAGGCCCAGACGCTCTGGGACGAGGCCATGGCCTCCCGGGCCGCCGCCTGGATGAAGGCTAATCCGGACCGCAAACTGGTCGTACTGGCCGGGAACGGTCACCTGCGTTACAAGTATGGTATCCCCCAAAGGCTTTATCGGCGGGTCGCCCAACCGTATGCAGTGATCGTACAGGATGAAGACATCGAACCGGGCATTGCCGACTACGTCCTGTTCACCACACCGATCGAGGGAATTAAGTCACCGAAACTCGGTATCATGGTAACAGAGCAAGAGGGCGCGCTGGCCGTTAAAAGCGCCATCGAACATGGTCCGGCCGGAAAGGCCGGCCTGGCTGCCGGCGACATAATTACCGCCCTGGCCGGCCACCCGATCAAAACCCTGGCGGACCTGAAAATTGCCCTGTTTTACACGAAACACGGAGACCGTGTTCAGGTAGAAATCAACCGGGGTGGTGCTGTGCTGGAAAAAGAAGTGTTACTAAAAGCCCGGCCGAGACATATTTCCCTGCCTAACAAGTAGTGTTCTCTATAAGAAATATTCAGCCGCTGAATCCACCGGCCCCGATGTGCACTCAAAACCAGACTTGACCGCAGGCAGGCACCCCTGCTAAAATCCAGGCCGCCTTACATGTGTTCATATTGTATCCGCTTCATTTTCGTCACATTATCGGTAATGTGACGCGCACAGCACTACTCCGCGATAAAAAGAGCCCGACCCGACTGGCGGTAACTGGTCGTTTTTCGACGCTCATTTTGACTTTCAGAATTGGAACTAAGCTGAAAAACCTGGCGAAACAACAGGTTCACCTAAATCGTTTCAGTGTCTTTATCATTTAGAAACCCTGTGCTTGCCTGGAAATCAAACGTTTCGTTTACACTCAAAGGAGGCTCAAAATGAAAAGCTGTAAAGTCTTGTTGGTGTTACTGGCAGTCGGCATGCTGGTTTTTGCAGGCAGCCCGGTGCTGGCAGCCAAACCGATTATAATCGGCAGTCCACTGTCAACTGCATTTCTATATGGGTGGGATGCGGAAAGGGGCATCCGCCTGGCCATTGAGGAAATCAATGCCGCCGGAGGAGTCAACGTGGGCGGCACCAAGCGGCCCTTTGCGGTGGAGGTGATCGACACCCGCGATCCGGAGCCGGGCGTGCCGGTCAGTGAAGCTCTGCTGGCCGTGGAAAAGCTGATCCTGGACAAAGAGGCCGATTTCATTGTCGGGGGCCCGGTACGTTCCGAAGCGGCCCTTGCGGCTATGTCCCTCTTGTCCAAATATAAAAAGGTCTCCATCGTCACCACCGGCGTACTGACTCCCAAATACCATGCTATGGTGGCCAAGCAATACGACAAGTTCAAGTATTGCTTTCGCATCCACGGCGAGGCCAAACAACTGGTCGGGGAGATGTTCGCCAACTTCGGCGCCCTGAAAAAAAATACGGCTTCAACAACCTGTTTATCATCGCCCAGGATGTATCCCATGCCCGCGGCGCCGCCAAAGTCATGCAGAAAGTGGCCACCAAAAAGGGCTGGAACGTCACGGGGGTTGAAATCTATCCCACCGGGGCCACCGACTTTTCCCTTGGCCTGCTCAAAGCCAAGAAAACCAATAGCGAAATCATCAACATCTGGATGGACATGCCCGAAAGCGCCATCTTGCTGAAACAATGGTACGAGATGAAAATCCCGGCGCTGCCCTTTGGTTCCACCCTGGCCGCCGCCGAACAGCCGGGCTTCTGGAAAGCTACTGAAGGGAAAGGCGCCTACACGCTCCGTAACGTGGTCAACGCAGGCAATGCGCCCTCCGATGCCACAGAGTGGACCATGAAGTTTTACAATGCCTACACCAAGAGGTGGGGCGTGGAGCCTGAAGGCCTGGGCACCTCCAGCAGTTACATGGCCGTCCATGTTCTCAAGGACGCTATAGAGAGAGCCGGCAGCCTGGACTCCGACACGGTCGTCACCGAACTGGAAAAAACCGATGTCATGGGCGTATACGGCCGACTGCGTTTCGATCCGAAAAGCCACCAGGTTATCCCGGCAGCCGATCCCAAGGACGGCGCGGTGGGCAGTATCCTGCAATGGCAGGACGGCAAGCGTGTGGTGGTCTTTCCGGCCAGTATCGTCAAGGGCGAAATTCTGCTGCCGCCCTGGATGAAGAAGTAGCCAAGCTGAACTGAATAGCTAAGCGGCTTGACTGGCTGTCACTCTGAGCGTAGCGAAGAGTCCCCTACAGACTAAACACGCGACCATGCTTCAATGGCAGGGATTCTTCGTGGCTGCGCTCCTCAGAATGACATGCACGCATGTAACAAACGGTACTAACACCAATGGAGTGGAGGCGACCTCCACCGCACCGGGGTTGCTTTACTCCTGCGGTGTTAGACCCTAAAAGCGGAACACCATATGGAAATACTTGTTTACGGCACGATCAACAGTGTCACCCTGGCCCTGTACGCCCTCGGGTTTGCCCTGGTCTACGGCACCAGCCGCCTGCCCAATTTCGCCCACGGCGCCCTGTATGTTCTCAGCGGGTTCATCGCCTGGAGTGGGCTCAACACCCTGGGGCTGAACTACCTGGTCAGTATCATTCTGGCTCTATTCATTACCGGTGTTATCGGCGCGCTGATCTACCAGTTTTTCCTGATCCGCATCCGGGGAATGGAAATTTCCGAAATCATCGCCTCTTACGCCATTGCCCTGGCCATCCTGGAAGGCCTGCGGTGGGGCGGGTTCAAAGGCATGACCTACACCCTGCCCTCGTTCATCGAGGGCAGCACAACAATCGCCGGTGTCCTGGTAGACTACCACCGACTGGTAGTAGTAGGCGCCGGAGCTGTCCTGGTCGCCTTTTTATGGCTCTTTACCCATTACACCCGGATCGGACTGGCGCTGCGCGGCATGGCCCAGGATGAACGGGCCGCGCTGATGCTGGGCGTTGATTCAGACATGATGGCGGTTGTGGCCATGGGGCTGGGTTCCATGCTGGCCGCCTTTGCCGCTATTTTACTTCTGCCCCTGGGAAACATCGTGGTTGAATCCGGCTACAATGTCCTGATCATGGCCATAGCGGTTTGCATCGTCGGGGGGATCGGGAGTTGGGGTGGAGCGGTACTGGCTGCGTTTCTCATCGGCTTTGCCCAGATACTGACAGTGGTCTATCTGGGGTCGCATTTCCAAATGATGGTGGCCCTGCTGGCCATCATTCTGACACTCATTTTAAAACCATCGGGTCTCTTCGGCCAGCAGAAGGAACTGGAGGAACGGGTTTGACCAATAACACCCAAAAACTTCGTCAAGAGAGGATTGACCGTGGCATCAAGGTCCGTTCAGATAGCCTGTATGCCTTGATGTCCTGGAGAGAACTGGCCTACCTGATCATGCCGCGGGCCCTCCTGATTATCGGTTTGCTGCTCCTGCCGGTTGTGCTTCCCGGTCTGTACTGGCCGCGGGTCATCACCATCACCTGCATTTACGCCCTGCTCGCCCTGAGTTTTGATTTCCTGGCGCATTATGTAGGACTGGTGTGCCTGGGCGGCGCATTTTTCGTCGGCATCGGCGGCTATATCGCAGCCATCTTAAACACGTCCTTCGGTCTGTCGCCGCTTGTGACCGTGCCTCTGGCCACCCTGATAGGGGCCTGTGTCTGTACCCTGCTTCTCTTTCCCTGCCTGCCGCTGCGGGGTGTCTATTTTGCCATTGTCAGCCTTATGTACCCCCTTTTCGCCGCCCGGGTCATCGAGGCCTTTGACCTTTTCGGAGGAACCGATGGCATCATGGGCATTGATGGTTTCAGCAACCGCTGGGCGGAGCAATATTTCGTCATCGGCGTGACCCTGGTTTTTCTTTTTTTCATCCGGCGCCTGGTAAACACCGATATCGGGCTTGTTTTCCGCGGCATCAAGGACAATGACCAGGCTATCCGGGCCTCGGGAATGAATATTACCTGGTTTAAAACCATCGCTGTTTTTATCGCCTCCGCCCTGGGTTGTCTGGGAGGCGCCTGCCTGGTGCACATTTACATGTGGTCCGGAATCTCCCAGTTTGCCCTGGATTTTTCGATATTGCCCATCGCCGCAACGGTTATCGGGGGCAGCGCCACCCTGGTGGGCCCGGTCCTGGGTTGCCTGATCCTGGTTCCGGTCTCGGAACTGCTCCGGGACTTCGGTACCCTGCGAATCGTTTTTTACTCCCTTCTTTTGCTGGCCTTTATCGCCTTTCGCAGCGAGGGCTTGATGGTCTATGGTCAGCGCAAATATCATCAGTTTCAAAGGTGGACGAAAATATGACGGACAAACCGATCCTGCAGGTCCAAGAGGTTACCAAGACATTCGGCGGGATTATTGCTCTCAACCGGGTCAGTTTTGAGGTCGGCCAGGGTGAAATACTGGGTATCATCGGACCGAATGGTTCCGGTAAAACCACGGTGGTCAACTGCATCACCGGGTTTATCAGGGCCTCATCCGGAAATGTTTTCTTCCGGGGCAAAAATATTACCGGCAAACCGCCGCATAAAATTGCCGACATGGGGGTCACCCGGACGTTCCAGATCATGCGCCCGTATTACAGCCTGCCGGCCTATAAAAATTTGGTGATTCCGCTATTCTCTCCACGGGCCCGGCGGACCGGTGGCTGGCGCGGCGGTGGTAAAATGGGAGATCGCAATACGGTCAGCATCGATATCCTGGAGGAAATCGGTTTCGAGCGCGATTCGTATGTGCCTTACAAGACAACGGCCACGCTGCCCACCGGCTATCTCAAACGCCTGGAACTGGCCCGGTGCCTGGCCCTGAAGCCTGAGATCATCATCTGCGACGAGGTCTTTTCAGGCCTCAGTATGAGCGAGATCGCCAGCATGGTACCCTTGATCGAGCGTCTCCAGATGGACGGCATCACCCTGATCATGATCGAGCACCGACTACGGGAGCTGTTTCGAGTCGCCAACCGGGTCATGGTGCTCAATTTCGGCGAAAAGCTGGTGGAAGGCAGCGCCGAAGAGGTCATGGCCGATCCCAGGGTGAGAGAAGCCTACTTTGGATCAGAAGAGGTTCAGGAGGTTATGGATCATGCTTGAAGCAAACGGGCTGATGGTCTTTTACGAAAACATGCTGACTTTGAACAACGTCAACATTCGTTGCGGTGAGAACCAGATTGTGGGTGTCTTCGGGGCCAACAGCGCCGGCAAATCGACCTTGATGTACGCCCTGTCCGGCATCATGCTCGATATCAGTAAAAAAGAAGAAATGTCCGGCGGCGAGCGTATCACCCAGTCCGGCAGCATCCACTACCAGGGCCAGGAGATCAGCGCCATAAAACCCAGCCAGCGTGCCAAAATGGGGATCGTGCTCTGTCCGGAACGCCGGCGGATCTTCAAGGAAAGCTCGGTTCTGGAAAACCTGAAAATCGGCGGCTATCTGGCCACCAAGGCCCAGGCGAAAGAAACCCTGGATTACGTCTTCAAGATATTTCCAGCCCTCTACAAGCTGCGCTCGCGCCTGGGCGGATTTCTCAGTGGTGGCGAGCAGCAGATGCTGGCTATCGGCCGGGCCCTGATGGCACAGCCGAAAATATTGCTGCTTGACGAGCCGCTGTTGGGATTGAGCCCCCTGATGCAGGCCCTGCTCATGCGGACCACCCGGGAAATTTGCGATGAGCGCAAGATCGCCATCATCGTCACCGAGCAGTATGCCCGTCCGGTGTTCCCCATCGTGGATTATGCCTTTATCCTCGAAAACGGCTCGGCCGTCCTGGAAGGCACCCATCGGGAACTGATGGACAACCCGGATGTACGCGCCGCCTATTTCGGTGTTTAATCGTGTCCCGCTATAAGCACCAGGTATGGATAGACACCGCAGAAAGGAGTTTGATTCTTGGAAATGCAACCACCACCCGGTGATCTGAATACCGAACTGACCTATACCCGGTTCGACCGTATGAGCGAAACATACCCGGATCGGCCGGCTGTAATCTATCTCGGGGAGACATTCTCCTATCGCCGCCTGCGTGAATTGAGCGAGCGCTTTGCCGGTGGTCTTTCCGAGCTCGGCGTCGGCCAGGGCGACCGGGTCATGGTCTATATCGCCAACTCAGTACAGTGGGTGATTGCTTTTCTGGGCATCCAGAAAATCGGGGCCGTGATCGTACCGGTGGCGCCTATTTATACATCTCACGAAATTATCTACATGATTAAAGATGCAGATGTAAAAACCATCGTCTGCGCCGACACCAATTTCTGCTACGTCCAGGAAGCGCTCGACCAGACCGACCTCGAACACGTTGTCGTCACCAACCTGATCGATCTGCTGCCCGGCTGGAAAAGACTGCTGGGTTTTCTCTTCGACCGGATACCGACCGGCAAAGTCGCCAAAGACAGCCGGATCCACAAATTTAACAATCTGCTGGCCGCAACGCCCTTCAAGCAGACCGTCTCGCTCGAACCGTCCAAGGACCTGGCCTATATCCTCTACACCGGGGGTACTACGGGCTTCCCCAAGGGCGTACCGGGTTCACACATCGGCATGACCTCCTACGTCAACGACGTCACCGAAGATATTGCCGGCCAACATCTTTACGAGGGACAGGATACCTACATTGCCATCAATCCGCTGTTCCATATCATGGCCCTCGGGTTTTTCATGTCGATTGGACTGAACAAGGGCAACACCACGGTCCTGATGCCCACCCCCCAAGTGGATGCCATTTTGGAAACCATTGCGCGCTACAAGATCCGTTGGCTGCTGGGAGTTCCGGCCCTGTACCGTATGCTTCTGGAAAATGACCGCCTGGACCGCTACGATCTAAGCTCCCTGCAATATTGTTACTGCGGCGGCGATGTTTTGCCCGCGGAAGTCAAGGAGCGCTGGCGCAGCCACTGCGGCATTCCCATCTACCAGGTCTACGGTTCCACCGAAGTCGGCCATGTTACGTACAGCAAAATCGGCGTCGAACCCAGCCCGCGGGCCATCGGCTTTCCACTGCAGAGCCGGGAGTGTCGCATTGTCGATCCGGTCACTCTGGAAAAGGTGCCCACCGGCGAGAGCGGGGAATTGCTGGTCACATCACCCTACACGCTGAAGGCATACCTGAAAAAGCCGGAGGAAACGGAAAAGGCGTATGTCGAACTCGATGGCCTTACATGGTGCCGGATGGGGGATTTTGTCAGCGCTGAACCCACCGGCGAGCTGATCTACGTGGAACGCTCGGCGGACATCATTAAACACAAGGCCTTTCGCGTATCGGCCTCTGAGGTGGAAGCCACGCTCCAGGACCACCCGACCGTCATCGGGGCCTGTGTCGTCGGGATCCCGGACCCGAAGGTGGGCGAGCGCATAAAAGCCATCGTGGTGCTTAAAGAGGATGCCCGTGGCGTCGGGGGTACCGAATTGATCCGGTTCTGCCAGGATCGGTTGGCAGCCTACAAAGTGCCTTCATATATAGAGTTTAGGGATATGCTGCCCAAGTCGAAGGTCGGTAAACTGCTGCGCCGGGAAGTGCGCGACGATGAAGCCCGCCGGACTTCGAAGGACAAGAAACTGTTTTCTGGTTAAGGAGAGATTATGGATATTTTTACAGCTATTGAAAGCCGGCGCAGCTGCCGGGAGTTCGCAGCGGAGCCCGTGGATGCGGCCAAGATCGAACGCATTCTGGAAGCGGCCGCCTGGGCGCCTTCGCCCCTTAACACCCAGCCTTGGAAATTCATTGTCATTACCGCTCAGGAAAAAAAGGACGAGATCTTTGCCGAAGCCGAGCGATGCAAGGCCTGGGCCATCGAGCAAAGCGGCTGGAAATGGCTGCACTCGTATGGTCTCGATTTTCTGAAGCAGGCCCCCGTAGTTGTCGCCGTGGTGGGTGATCCGCAGAAAACCGGGGTGGACATGTTCCAGACCGAAGGCAACGTCGGGTATAAACTGGCCTGTGCCGCCGCCATCCAGAATATGTTGCTGGCCGCCCAGGCCCTTGACCTGGGCAGTGTCTGGTTTACGTTTTTTGACAGGGGTGAACTGCGTAAAATTCTGGATATCCCGACAGACAAGACCCCGATCTCCCTGGTCTGCATCGGTACCCCAGCCCAGGCACCGGCCGCAGTTCCCCGCAAGCCGGTTGAAAAGTTGACGACATATATTGATTAAAAAATCCTGGCCTTAAAAGGTAGGATCGCAAATACACCTTTAGCCTCGCACAGAGACGCAAAGGCGCAAAGAAAGTTAAAATCAAATTTGTGAGCTACGCTGAAAACTAAAACTGTTTGGCGCAAAAGCGTGAATACTTTGGCCCTTGTTCTCTCTACGCCTCAGCGTCTTCGCGCGCGACAACGCGCGCGACAATTGGTTTTGAGGAGAAGGTAAAATGAGCGCAAATGTATTGGACGGCAAACGCATCTTAGCAGTCGACGATGAGCCAGACGTCCTGGATACCCTGGAGGATCTTTTGGATGACCACCCCGGGCTGATCTTTGACCGGGCAACGGATTACGAGACCGGCTATCACCTGCTCAGGTCTTGGACTTACGATGCCGTCATTCTCGATATCATGGGCGTCCGGGGATTCGATCTGCTCAACGCTTCGGTCCACCTGGGATTTCCGACAGTAATGCTCACCGCCCATGCCTTTTCAGCCGAGGCCCTGCAGCAATCCATCAAAATGGGGGCCCGGGCCTATATCCCCAAAGAGAACATGCTCGACATTACCGATTTTCTGGAAGATGTCCTGACTCTGGAACACGGCTCGGGTCTAAAGCGCATGTTCCAGCGCCTGGGCGGCGCCTTCGATCAACGTTTCGGTTCCCGCTGGATGGAAGATAAGAAAACGTTCTGGGAACAGGTCACTTCCGGCGCCTACAAGCCCGGACCGGTGATTTTGAAGGATTAAGGTATAGGGTGTAAGGTAGAAGGCTGAAGAAAAATCCGGAGGGCTGATGTCTGAGGTCAAAAGTCAGTAAAACAAGGGGTTCGGAACAAGGGGGGGGGCTGTTTCACCAACCTGCCTGGTGAAGTTCTAATCCACAAGCATCAAACTATTTTCAAAATCTATCCGGGCTAAACGGCACCGGATCAATCTCCGGCTTCACGTCGCGGACCAGATCAGCCACCAGTTTCCCCGTGCCCGGGGCCATGGAAATTCCCAGCATGCCGTGGCCGGTGGCCAGAACCAGGTTGGTGTGGTTTCGCGGCCGGCCAATAATAGGCAAGTCATCATAACTCATGGGGCGCAGGTCGCTGCGCTCTTCCAGCAGGGGATAACCGAACGGCTCTTTCAGATACCGGGCCGCGGACTTTTTAATGCGGGCAATTCTTCGCCGGTTAATGGATAAGCCGTAGCCGGAAAACTCCATCGTTCCCCCCAGCCGGTAGGCATCCTTCCAGGGCGTGGCCACGACATTGGTTTCAAACATGTAACAGGGTATCTGCAGGCAAACCGCTGGCCGCTGCATGGTCAGGGTATACCCCTTGCCCGGCTGAACCGGAATCCGGGTTTCAAGCCGCCGGGCCAGCTGCCGGCTCCAGGCACCCAAAGCCACGACATAACCATCGGCAGTGAATTCGCCCCGCGTGGTTACCACGCCACGCACGGCACGCTTGCCCCCCAGGAGGGTCTCGACACAGCAGTCTTCTTCCATGCTTACGCCGAGCCGCTCAAGGACCACCCGCAAATCCGCCACCAGGCGTTCCGGCCGCAGGTGGAAATCGTCCGGGTGGTACCAGGCGCCGTATAGATCTTCCCGAAGAGCCGGTTCCAGTTTTGCCAGGGCCGCGCCCCGAAAGGGTATGGCTTCCAGTCCATAGGGTTTCAAGAGCGTATTGGTCCGACCGTAGCGCTCCATCCCGTCACGGGTTCGGCAGGCCATCATCACTCCATTTCGCTCGCGGCCGCCGTCGAATTCACCACTGTCAAACCAGTTGGCATAGAGTTCGGCTGAGTATCTCAAAATCGTTTCCCGGGCGGCCACGGCATGTTCAAGGTGGCTCCGACTGCATTTTAAGGCAAACCCGAGCAGCCACCGTGCTTTTTCAAGGTCCAGCTCAGGTTTGATGAAAAGGGGCGATTGGCCCACCAGCATCCGGGCCAGCTCATGGCTGACGGCGCCCGGTGCGCACAGCGGCGGCAGATCGCTGGTAAACACGAACCCGCAGTTCCCGGAAGACGCTCCGGCACCGATCTTGTCCCGCTCAATGACCCGCACCTGCACCCCTTCCCGGGCCAGGTAATAGGCACTCGCCAGCCCGATTACCCCACCGCCCAGGATTAAAACATCACTGTGCCGATCTTTTACCATCTACCCGTGTTGTCCTTTCACCATCACACCAGAGCCCATAAAATAGAAAACGACCTGAACATAATCGAATTGACCGGTTATGTCCAATGGTTGTAGCGTCATCCCGGCAAGTACCGGGATCCAGCCGAGATACTCCAGAGCTCCTCTATCCGGACTCCGGCTCTCGCCGAAGCGATGCCAGTTTCAGGCTTGGAGATCAAATCTTATTAAACATTATTTTACCATCCCTAACATCATTAGGAACGGTATTGCGCTGAACCCGATTATTGGCTATGAAAGAATGCTTAATGAGTAGACTCGCATGACTTGCGTAAAAACGCTGCGGGTGGTGACGGTGTGGGTTAAAATGCCTTGAGCTGTTGTTTTTAAGCCTTTTCGCTTTTTTTACCTGACACTAAATCCATCATAACGAATACCAACAACTGGATCCAAAAATGAGCCAACTGTATGTCATTTCCGCCGTCGGCAAGGACAAACCCGGCCTGGTCTACACTGTATCAAACGTCCTGGCTGAACTGGGCATCAATATTGTCGACGTGGACGCCCGTTCGGTAAGGGGGCACTTTTCGCTGTTCATCGTCATCGACCTGAGTACCTCGGAGCACGGATTCGAAAAAATGTACACCAGCCTGAAACCGCTGGAGTCGAATTTCAACCTCGGTCTCAACATCGAACCGTATGAAGCCGGTCGCCGCAAAGCCGAGAAGCGCATGATGGTTCTGACGGTCATGGGGCAGGACCGGCCGGGAATCGTGGCCGGAGTTTCCGGCATTATGGCCGAGATAGACATCAACATCGAAACCATCCGGATGATTGCCCGCGGTGATTACATCGCCATGGAGCTGAGCGTGGACGCTTCCGAAGTGCCGGATATGTCCGTCGCCCGCAAAACCCTCTATAAATTTTCAGAAGATACCGGACTGGATGTTTCTCTACGTGATCACGACATCTTCGAAAAACCCAAGCGGGTCGTCATCTTCGACTGTGACAGCACTATTATTCAGGAAGAGGTCATCGATGAACTTGCCAAGGTGGCCGGCGTCAGTAACCGGGTAAAAACGATGACCGACCGGGCCATGCAGGGGGAGCTGGATTTTGAAGCAGCCCTCAAGGAGCGCGTCAGCCTGCTCAAAGGCGTCACCACCGAACAGCTGGAAATGCTGTCCGGAGCCATCAACCTGACGGCCGGCGCCGAAGAATTGATCGCCACCCTGCATTTCATGGGGTATAAGGTCGGGGTCATATCCGGCGGGTTCACGTTCTTCACCGATTACCTGAAGAATAAGCTCAACCTGGATTATGTGTTCGCCAATGAACTGGAAATCGTGGACGGCGTGGTCACCGGCCGTATAAAGGGCGAGATCATCGATGCGAACCGCAAAGGTGAAATCATTCGCAAGATTGCGGACAGTGAGCGTATTTCCATTGACCAGGTAGTCGCTGTGGGTGATGGGGCCAACGACCGCTTCATGCTCGAAAATTCAGGCCTGGCAATCGCGTTCAATCCAAAAGAAATTTTGAAAGAGTATAGCGATGGAATGATAAACAGCGACAATATTTCTGGACTGCTGCATTTTTTGGGGATACCGGAGCTCAATAAATAAAAGGGTGCAAGGGGTCAAGTAAAAATCAAAACCCATTGTAACCCCAGGTCCGGAGACTTGAGCCCTTGAAATACAATGCTGATTTGAGATACAAGGGATCGGGGATGCTAATAAATTGTTCAAGCGGTTTTTAAGATCGGAACGGTCTTTCACTTGAACCCTTGACCCCACGACCCCTGGGACCCTTCTTCCTCAAAACTTGAAAGATATTTTACCACGCGGAGACCTGACATCATGAATAAAGTAAACTACATGTCCGTTGCTGACGAGGCCATGGCCAAAATCAAAAAGGGTGTGTTCCTGACGGTCAAAGCCGGCGACCGGCTGAACACGATGACGATCGGCTGGGCCACCATCGGCCATTGCTGGCAAAAGCCCATTTTCATGATCATGGTCCGCAACTCGCGACACACCTTTTCCATCATCGAGGACGCCGACGATTTCACGGTTTCCATCCCGGCCCTGGACATGAAAAACGCGGTCATGTATTGCGGTACGCAGTCCGGTAAAGATGTAGACAAATTCCAGGAACCCGGCATGGAAACCAAGGCGGCCCAGCAGACCCATTCGCCGATCATTGATTTGCCCGGCCTGCACTTCGAGTGCCGTATCGTTCACAAGAGTGCTATGGACCCTAAGTTTTTAGAAGAAAGCTACCAGCACTTTTACCCCGAGCAAGACTTTCATACAATGTATTTTGGCGAAATTCTAGAATGTTATGAAGTTTAAACCGGCGACATAAGCCATCCCGCCGCAGAAAAACAAGATCCAACCAAAAGGAATAGTGACGTGGTGTTGCGCGGTTACCATTACGGAAAAGCGCGCCCCCCGAACCCTTGCGACCAGCCCCGGCCGGTGGCCCTAAAATGTGACAAAAGTAAAAATCTTTCTTCGCACGATTGAAATATATGCTAAAATTCTTCCGGATTATAGGGAGCATCGTTCAATGGTCCGGAATTAAAACTTCGTTGAAAAAAGGCATATGACGACAGAGATCGTATTTACTTTTGATATGCTCATTGTGATGGCCATGCTGGTCGTGGTCATTGTGCTGTTTATTTTGGAATGGGTGCGCCTGGATGTGGTGGGACTACTGATGATGGTCCTGCTGCCGTTAACCGGAGTCATCGATGCCAACGATGCCATCGGGGGATTGGGTTCCAATGCCGTGGTGGCCATCATCGGGGTCATTATCATCGGGGCCGGGCTGGACAAATCCGGGGTCATGACTGTCTTGTCGCGCCAGATTATCCACCTGGCCGGCGAGAACCGCACCCGGATCATGGCCCTGCTGTCCGCTTCGGTGGCGGTAATCTCTATCTTCATGCAGAATATCGGCGCCATGTCCCTGTTTCTGCCGGCCGCGACCCGCATCAGCAGGCAACTGAAAACCCCCATGTCCAGCCTGCTCATGCCCATGGGGTTTTGCGCCATCATCGGCGGCTGCCTGACCCTGGTGGGCTCCAGTCCCCTGATCCTGCTCAATGACCTGATGGAAGTATGGTGCCAGGCCAATGCGGAAGCCCTGGCCGGAAAAACCTTCGAACCCTTTGGGCTGTTCGATGTGGCGCCCATCGGCCTGGCCCTGGTCATGGCCGGGCTGCTTTATTTTATAATTTTCGGTAAACTGGTCCTGCCGCCTGCCGAGAAAAGCGATGATGAAGGCTTCATGAGTTCATACCTGGACGAGGTTTACGGCAAACGGATCGGGAAGATTTTTGAACTGACCATACCAGCCGAATTCAGCCCCAAAAGCCTGAACGACCTGAGTCTGCGGCCCGTGTACCACGCCACGGTGGACTGCATCGCCAAGGATCACTGCCGCAGAAAACTGCTGGCCCCCACCCGGGAGGATATCATCGAGCCCGGTGATACGGTCGGCATCATCAGTACCGATGAACACATCCAACAATTGGCCCAGGACCTGGGGTGGACCGTTAAGCCTGGTCTGGAGGTGTTCAGCGAAGACCTGTCGCCGGCCAATGCCGGCATCGTGGAAGCGATCGTCACCCCCCACAGCGAACTGGCCGGCCGCAAGATGCGTGACATCCATTTTCGCAAGCGCTACCAGGTGAACCCCTTGGCCATTTTCCGGGATAACGAGGTCCATCTAACCGACATATCGACCATGAAGATGCGCCACGGCGACGCCCTGCTTTTCCAGGGGCAGTGGGCCAAGTTCCCATTTTTGAAAGAGAAGCTCGACCTGGTGTTCACCGAGGAAATCAAGGGCGAAATCACAAGGCCGGAAAAGGCCGTGCCGGCCATCCTCTGGCTGGTGGTGGCGTTGACCCTGGCACTCGGGTTCAAGGTCAAATTGGCCATTGCCCTGTTGACCGGTGCGGTGGGCATGATCGTAAGCAAGGTGATCACCATCGACGAAGCCTATACGGCCGTAGACTGGATGACCATCTTTCTGCTGAGTGGTTTGATCCCGCTGGGCATCGCGTTTGAAAAAACCGGCACGGCCCAATATATCGCCACGGCTCTGCTGGCCGCCACGGGGGAGGTGTCTCCCATGATGCTAATGTTTATCATCGGCCTGCTGACCACCTTTTTTACCCTGGTAGCCTCCAACGTGGGGGCCGCGGTCCTGCTGGTGCCATTGGCCATGAACATGGCCCTGAAAACCGGGGCCGATCCCTGCATCGCCGCCCTGGTGGTCGGCGTGGCCGCCTCAAACACCTTCATCCTGCCCACCCACCAGGTCAACGCCCTCATCATGCGCCCGGGGGGCTACAAAACCAAGGATTACGTCAAAGCCGGAACCGGCATGACCGTTATCTTCGCCGTGGTTGTGCTGTTAATGCTGTGGTTGTTTTACGGAGTCACCTTTTAGACGCTATATCAGAAGCGGTCTTTGGCCCAAACGCAGCGTAGCGTGCTTGACTGGTTCGAGGTATAAGGCTTGCATTCTTGAGGGGTCCCTTTTTTCACTGAGCGAGGATCTTGAAGCAACCCCCGCCCTCAAATCCCTCCCGTTAGGGGGGGGGGGAAGCTTTTCTGCCTTCCGACACCAGATCTCCGACCTCGTGTTTTCCCTGACTCCAGACTCCCGGCACCCGATTTTCTGATCATGTACCTGCAGCCTCTCACCTAACACCTTCTACCTTAGTCCAGCCCCCAATCTACAATATTGTAGTTTCAGGCCGCCCCATATTGCATTTTTGTAAAAATGCATTTTTGTCATGCTAGAATAATTTTGTCCATATATCCCCAAAACTACTTGATATTCAACAATTTTGTTTCTATGGCACATGTCTTGAATTTACATCCCCCGATAGCCCGACGCCACTCAATATTAACCCTAATAAGGATACCGCCATGCCTAAAGCCATTCTCGCTGCCATTACCACCCTGATAGTCTGTTTTACACCTCTTACCGCTTTCGCCGGAGACATAGACACCGGCACCACGAGCTGGATGCTGACCTCTACCGCGCTGGTGCTGTTAATGGTGCCCGGCCTGGCTATGTTCTACGGCGGGTTGGTGCGGACCAAGAATGTCATCGCGACCATGATGCATAGTTTCGCAGCCATTGCGGTGATCGGGGTCCTGTGGGTTGTCTTCGGCTATGCCCTGACGTTCGGCAAAAACATCATGGGCGGTTTTGTCGGGTGGGATGCCAATTATTTTCTATTGAAGGGAATCGACGATTCCATTGTCGACGGGGTACCGGAATATGTCCTGGCCATGTTTCAGGGCAAGTTCGCCATTATCACCCCGGCATTGATCAGCGGCGCCATTGCTGAGCGGGTCTACTTTCGCGGTTACATTCTCTTCATCGCCCTATGGTTTGTCGTGGTTTACTGCCCCCTGTGCCACTGGGTGTGGGCCTCGGACGGCTGGCTGTTCAACGCCGGTGCGGCCGGCGTCATAGACCCTGGCCGGCGGTCTGGTGATTCATGTCTCGGCCGGTATCAGCGCCCTGGTGGTGGCTATCCTGCTGGGCAAACGCAAAGGTTATCCCATGTCTACAATGAATCCTAACAACCTGGTCATGACCATGATGGGCGCCGGCCTGCTGTGGGTCGGCTGGTTCGGCTTCAACGCCGGCTCCACCATCCAGAGCGGCCTGGATACGGCCCGGGCCCTGACCATGACCCAGGTCTCCGCGGCCAGTGGCGCCCTTACCTGGCTGATCATCGAAGGCCTGATCTTTAGAAAAGCTACTTCCCTGGGGTTCGTTTCCGGCATCCTGGCGGGCCTGGTGGTCATCACCCCGGCGGCCGGGGTGGTCCAGCCGCTCGGGGCCATCATCCTCGGTGCGCTCTCTTCCATTGCCTGTTACTATGCGCTCAATGCAAAAACCAAATTGGGGTACGACGACAGCCTGGACTGTTTCGGTATTCACGGGATCGGCAGTGGCCTGGGTGTGCTACTGCTCGCTTTCTTCATCCGTGACTCCTGGATGCAAGCCGCCGCGGCCAACATTGCCGGCTGGAACGCTTTCAATCAATTCCTGGTGCAGCTCAAAGGTATGGCGGCCACGATTGCCCTGGCGGCCGTAGGAACGGCCCTGATTTACTTCATCGTCGAAAAAAGCGTGGGATTCAGGATCGAGGAAGAGAGTGAAGTGATGGGACTGGATCAGTCGTTGCACGGGGAGCACGGCTATGGCCTAATCCATTAATTGATTGAGGCCTTTGAGAACCATCCCCTTTGGTACCAGGTCGGTGTTGGGTGATAATTTAAATCCTTGGAATACACGGTATGTATGCCTTCGGTTTAAATTTTCACCCGCCTTGACCTGAAACAAAAACTGAATGCCCTTCAAAGGCCTCAAGTTTTTGGAGGGGCTCGGTCTGCCGCCCTCATATCCATGGAAGTCTCTATCCAAGGGCCGATCTCCGGCCGCGGACTTCAGGTTTTTTCGTTCGGCCGTCAACCTTCGACCTAACAGGCATAAACCGGTATCACCCTTACTGTTCCATTACCACGGGATACCCCGCTTTATTCCAGGCTTCAATACCACCTTTAAGGTACCTGAGCCGCTCCGGCTTGTAGATGAAATGCTTAAGGAACCGGGTCGCTATTGGCGCTTGCTTTCCCCTGATATCGTACAAAATCAAAGTCTTATATTTGGGCAACTCGCTCATCAGTCTGTTCAGGCGAAATAGCGGATAGTCGATGGTAAAAGAATCGATGCGCCCAAATTTTTTGATGGACGGCACGCCCCGAATATCAACCAGAATGACATCCCGGTCCAGGGCGAGCATCTTGGCCAATGATTTGGGATCGATCCCGGAATTACACTTCTCATTTAAAAAGGGAAGTTTCACCCGAACCTCGTGACCGGCCTTTTTCCACCCTTTGAGGCCGTCGCGATACCAGTATACATTGGTGTAGCCCAGTTCGACTGCCGCCCCGGCAGCCTGCTTGGACTTCACTCAGCCAGGTCCATGACAGTAAAAAACGATCGGTGCATCACGCCGTGCCGGCATCCCGTAGTAATTTTTGACAAGTTCGTAGGGGATACAATCCGAATTGGGAATATGTCCAGCCCCATACTCAATCGGACTGAGGCTGAAGGCCAGCAGGGGCTTGTTGGGTGATGCCATCATCTTGGTCAGCTGGGTAGTGTCAATGGTCCGGTAGGCGGCCTGGGCTGTGGTAAATCCGATCGTTAGAAACAGGCCAATTACCAGAGCGACCGTCCATAATCGCAATGTTGCTTTCATTTCCATCTCCTTGTGATGTTGAGATCTCCCCTTATTATAAAACACTCATCAGGTCTAATATCGCCGCCCTATCAGGAAACTTTAATAAATGCTCAGCCGGGCTGAGGCAACCGCCAAAAATCCATTTAATAGCAAGTATTTATTCCACCGACCCGCTGTCTTTTGCGAATGCCGCCGGACGGACTAAAAGCAATCCCCGCCCCACGTCCGATGCAACTTGCCATGGACTGAACAATCCCTCCCGCCAGCAAAGGGAAAACTCCTTCTATTCATTGATCTCTGACTTCAGATTTCAGGTTTTTCCTTCAGCCGGCTAGCTGCCTGGCGAAGGCTGGCCAAGCATCTCACGTGCATGTTCCAAAGTCGTCTGGCTGATCTTGACCCCGCCGAGCATCCGGGCCACTTCCTGGACACGCTGTTCTGAATCCAGGGGCTCGATGTGGGTCCGGGTGCGCTTTTTTTTAACCTGCTTGAATATGAGAAAGTGGTTGTCCCCGAACCGGGCGATCTGGGGCAGGTGGGTGATGCAGATAACCTGGCATTTTCCGGCCAGCTCGGACAGCTTTTTGCCGACCACTTCGGCCACGCCACCGCCGATGCCGGCATCGACCTCGTCGAACACCACGGTCTCCACCGCTTCGGTGCCGGCCAGGATCACCTTGAGGGCCAGAACGACCCGGGAGAGTTCCCCGCCGGAAGCAATTTTGGAGAGGGGTTTGAGTTCCTCGCCCACATTGGGTGCAATGAGAACCGCCACGGAATCGATCCCGCCTTCCGTCAGCAGGCAATCCTTATAGGCCAGGTTTTCATCCGTCTTTTCATCCGGCGTCAACCGATCCACCACCACCTTGAAGCGGGTCCCTTGCATTTCTAATCCGGCCAATTCAGCGGCCACCAATTTGGATAGCCGCACCCCGGCTTTCCGGCGCTTTTCGGAAAGTTTCATTGCCAGGCTGCCGACCTCGCGGTTCAATGCAGCAAGAGCCACCCGGGTCTTTTTGGCTGCGCCGGACAAGCTTTCAATCTCGGTCATTTGGCCGTCGATGGCATCTCGAAATGCCAGGACGGCATCCAGGGAACCGCCGTACTTTTTCTTCAGACGACCGAGTTCATCCAGCCGTTCTTCCACTTGTTCCAGGCGCTTGTCATCCACTTCAATGGTGCCGAGATAGGAGCGCAATTCCTGGACCACGTCTTCCACCTGGAAAACCGCTTGGGACAGCTCTTTAGCCCGCCGCGCAAGAGCCGGATCGATATCACCGGCTTTTTCCAGGTTGGCCCGTGTCGCGGATAGCCGTTCAACAGCGGCTCCATCGGCACTGTAAAGCATTTCGACACTTTTAAAGACAGTCCCGTAAAGCGTTTCCGCGTATTTGAGCCGCTTGCGCTCCGCCTCCAGGTTCTCATCCTCACCGGGGCTTATGGCGGCAGCATCAATCTCATTTTGCTGGAAAGCAAGTAACTCGCGCTGTTCGAAACTACGTTTTTCGCTGGCCATGAGCCGCTTTAACGCCTTGATCAGATCCTGGATCCGACGGACCCCCCGGGCGACCTTGTCGCGCTGCCCTTCGAGTTTTCCAAACCGGTCTAACACCCCCAGCTGCTCTTCTTCATTTAGCAGCACCTGGTGGGCGTGCTGCCCTGAAATGCTGGCCAGACTCCGGGTGATGTCGCCCAGAGCCTGCATGGTCGCCAGGCGTCCATTTATATAGACCCGGTGGCGGTCGCCGGCGGATATGACCCTTCTGATGATCAACCCGTCCTCAGAGCCATACCCCTGATCCGCCAGTACGCGCGCAACTTTACTTTTAGCCGGGATGGCAAACAGCGCCTCCAGTTCCGCGCTGTCGGCCCCGGTGCGCACCATTTTCGAAGAGGCCCGGCTGCCCAGAATCAGGTTGACGGCATTGATGATGATGGATTTGCCGGCCCCGGTTTCGCCGGACAGGATGGTGAACCCCCCCTTGAATTGCATACTGAGGTCATCGATGATGGCAAAATTTTTTATGGAGAGTTCGAGGAGCATGGAGTGGAAATTCGCATATATTTCGTATCTGGTCAACTATGAGTATACAGACGTCAGCGGCCAGCCGCCGGAAAGGCAATCAACGAAATGCAAATTTCTAACTAAAGGGGGCGCATACATTCAAGACCAGGGCTTAAGAGGCGAAGTTGTATTATCGATACGGCGAATTCGCCTTAACGTAGACATGGAAATAAACGCCCATTAAACGAAACGCGCAATTTTTAAATAAAATGGGTCGGATCTGTTCAAGGCCAGGGCTTGCCGGGTGAAGCTGTATTATCAATACCGCGAACCCGATAAAACGCCGGCATTGGGCACATCCGACCCATTTTATTTAAAAATTTTTCTGGGCGGCAGCTATATCATTCACCTCCCCCATCACAATCAGCACCAATCCCGGATCGATCGTTATGAAAGGATCGGGGTTGAACTGGATCTCCCGGCCGGGTCTTTTGGAGCCCAGCACCAAAAGGCCGAAGTTTTCCTTGAGTCCGGACTCTCCGAGGGTTTTGCCGATCGAGACCGTATTCTGGGTGACCACCACCTGGTGAATCCGCAAGTTGCCCTGTTTGCTGCGCAGCATGGAATCCAAAAAGTCCACGACGGTGGGCCGAATCATTTCAGATGCAATCCGCAAGGCGCCAATCGTGTTGGGCGATACCACGCTGTTGGCCCCGGCCTTGGTCAACTTGGGCTGCAGCTTGACATTGGTCAGGCTGGAAATGATGCGCACCTTGCTGTTGAGCATCCGCGAGGTCATGGTGATGTAGAGGTTGTCCTTGTCGGACGGCAAGCAGATGGCGATGCCATTGGCGTTTTCGATACCGGCTGTCAGGAGGTTCTCGTCCTCGGTAGCATCACCGTGGATGTAGAGCAGGTCCTCTATATAGGTCAGGCAGCGGTCAATGGAGTCCTGGTCGCTATCGATCACCACGACGGACTCGTTGTTCTTGACCAGTTCCTGGATGACCGGCAGACCGGTTTGCCCGCCGCCACAGACAATAATGTGGTTGTTGAGTTTGCTGATGGCTTTTTTCATTTTCTTTTCCCTCAAGAGACCAGACAATTCCCCTTCGATCAAGATGGCCGTCGTGGCGCCCAGACCATATAGAATAATGCTCATGCCGAATATGATCAGCACCATCGTAAAAATTTCAGCCGGAACATTGCCGGTAACTTCGATGATCTCACCATAGCCGACACTGGTAATGGATATCACCGTCATATAGAGGCAGTCCATGATGGTGTATTTCCCACCGAACATGACATAGTACCCCAGGGTCCCGACCAGGATCACAAGGACGATCAACAGCGCAACCAACTGCAGACGATGTTTAATATTCATAACGAAACCGAATGTGGTGATTCAAGAAAGGCCTGCCTGGCCCGCAGACACCCCCGATGGCCTTTTTACACAACAGTCTCTTATACTTACATTGATTCAAAAAAACTTCAATCCCTATCTTTAGAAAAAATCTTTACAAAAGAGCCGGTCTATTTTAGTAGTGAGAGTTATTCAAATTTTCTGCGCGCCCTGCACGCAATACCCATGGGCGCCAGGAATGAGCTTGCCGGTCTCTAAATGGGACCTGTGGATCACGAGGTTTCGATGAACAATAGCGTAACCCTGGTAATCGCCACCCGCAACCAGGGCAAACTCAAAGAAATATCCGACCTCTTAAAAGATTATCCAGTAGCCATCAAGAGCCTGGAGGACTTCGGCCCCATTCCGGAAGTGGTGGAAGACGGCGACACTTTCGAGGCGAATGCCTATAAGAAAGCGAGCTTTACCGCACGGGTACTGGGTTTTCCCGCCCTGGCCGACGATTCCGGCCTGGTGGTGGAGGCCCTGGACGGGGCCCCCGGGGTCCATTCCGCCCGCTGGGCCGGTGAAAACGCGACCGACCAGGACAAATGCCGCAAGCTTCTAAGTGCACTCGAGGGGCGCCAGGATCGCCGGGCGGCCTTTGAATGCGTGATCTCCATCGCGGTGCCCGGCGGTCCGGCCCTGACCTATGAAGGCCGCTGCGAGGGCGAAATCACCAATACGCCCTCCGGGGAAAATGGTTTCGGCTACGACCCTGTTTTCTATTATGCCCCATTTGAGAAGACCTTTGCCGAAATACCACGGGAACAAAAGAGCCAGGTCAGCCACCGCGGAAAGGCCTTGATGGAGGTGCAGGCTGAGTTCGCCCAGGTTCTCACCTGGATCGAGCGCCACATGCCGGTTCCAGAAAGGTTCGCCTGCCACGGGAGTGACGATGATTGCTGAACTGATAAAACAAAATCGCAGCTGCCGGCGTTTTGTACAAGATCACCCGGTTGCACCGGAAACTTTGCGCGAACTCCTCGACCTGGCCCGCTGCTCGGCATCCGCCGCCAATCGCCAACCGCTCAAATACATTACCTCCACCAACCCGGAAAAAAATGAAGCCATTTTCGATTGTCTGGGGTGGGCAGCCTATCTGAAAAACTGGCCGGGCCCAGCACCCGGGGAGCGGCCGGCGGCCTATATTATTATCACCGGTGATACCCGCATTGCCACCAACTACTGGTGCGACCACGGCATTGCCAGCCAGAGTATTCTGCTTGGAGCCCGGGAAATGGGCCTGGCAGGCTGCATTTTCGGCGCCATCAACAACCCCAAGTTGAAAAAGGCCTGTGCGATCCCGGATGAACTGGAGATCCTGCTGGTCCTGGCCATCGGCAAACCGGCGGAAACCATCCTACTGGAGCAGGTGGGTCCGGATGGCGACATCAAATACTGGCGGGACGACCAGGAGGTGCACCACGTCCCCAAAAGAACCCTGGAAGAAATTATCGTTTCATCCTATGAGTAAAGCATAGACTCGATATAGGAGAACTTGTCGAGATCGCACCCTATATAGCAACCGTTTCAATTCCATGGGGAGGCCGGAAGAGTGCAATAGAGGCTGTCTCAAAAATAGGATTTTGGTTCAAAGTCAAGGCGGGCGCAAGGTTCCCCCGCGTTGCGGGACTTCCCGCCGGATTAAGTCTAAAAGGTGGGTCGCAACCGGAGATGCCAGCGAAACCAATGCCCATCGTGGTAAATACTTAAGTATTTCGAGGATAGCGCTAACGCTTCACTTTGTGCCGAAACCGAGCGCCCAACGTAGAAATTGGACCAAAAGACATTTTTGAGATAGCCTCTAAACACACTATGGCATCCGGTCGGGATTGAGACACCTTTCGTATGCGGTTTGACTGCCGCTTGGGCGGCTAAACCCCATATAACTTCTTTGGAAATCGCAGGAGAGCAGAATGTTACACACAGGTGAGGGGATTGATATCCTAAGTGAAATTGGAGGTATTACCAGCGCTGCTGCAGGGCTCGAACTCATTAAAAGCAAAGTGGACGGTGAAAACGCTGCCAGGATCGACCGGATCACCAACCCGGATGTTATCTTGAAAATTGCCAATGCCGCCTCCATGTGCGCACCGGACTCGATTTTCATCAATACCGGCTCGGAAGAAGATCGCCGCTTAATCCGGTATTGGGCTTCGAAATTTAGCGAGGAAGCACCGCTTGCCATGCCGGACCACACGATCCACTACGACCTCAAGGACGAACAGGGCCGGATCATCGACCGGACCTTTTACATCGCCAACAAGGGTGAAATTGTCAGTTCCCTAGCCAATAAAATGCTGCGGGACGCAGCCCTGGAAGATGTCCGCGACAAAATGGCCGGCATCATGCGGGGCATGATCATGCTGGTGGGTTTCTACATGCGCGGCCCGGTCGGCGCGCCGGTATCCAACCCCGCGCTGGAAATCACCAGCTCGGCCTACGTCACCCACAGTGCCGAGATTCTCTACCGCAATGCGTTCGAAAATTTCGACAACGAAGTTGCTGAACGCGGGCACTTTTTTACCAATGTTCACAGCCAGGGTCTGAACCGGCCCGAGGATCTGCCCAACGCCCGGGTGTTCATGGACCGGAGCCACCGCACAACCTTCAGCGTCAACTGCACCTACGCCGGCAATACCTTGCTGCTGAAAAAAGGCAACCACCGCTTCGCGGTCGATAAGGCTGTCTACGAAAACCAGGGCAATGAATTGTCCGAACACATGTTCATTACCGGCATGGACGGCCCGGGCGGCCGGATTACCTGGTTTACCGGCGCGGCTCCCAGCGGCTGCGGCAAAACCACCACTGCCATGGCCGGCACGCATTTTGTCGGCGACGACCTGGCCCAGATGTGGCGTGCGGCGGACGGCTCCATCCGTTCCGTCAACCCGGAGTGCGGCATCTTCGGCATCGTCGAAGACGTGAACCGGGAGGGCGATCCCTACCTGATGGATCTTTTAAGGAAAGCGGGAACTGAGGTGATCTGGTCCAATGTTCTCATTGATGATCGCGGCAAACCCCACTGGGCCGGCAACGGAGAAGATGCGCCGACCAAGGGTTTTAATTTCCAGGGACTGTGGGAAAAAGGCATGACGGATGACGACGGCAAACCAATACCCATTTCCCACCCCAACGCCCGCTGCACCGTTTCGGCCAGCGCCCTGGCCAATTACTCGGACCAGTGCGAAAACCCCCGGGGGGTCGAAACACGGGTAATCACCTATAGTGGCCGCGACAGTGACACCATGCCGCCGGTCTGGGTGGCCAAGACCCCGAACCAGGGTGTCGCCATCGGGGCGTGCATTGTATCCGCGGCCACGGCCACGGAAGTGGGCGCCACCGGTGTCAAGCGGGCCCCCTGGGCCAACGCCCCCTTTATCCCCGGATCCCTGGGCGGCTACATGCAGGCTCAGTTCGATTTCTTCAACCACCCCGATATCGCCGCGGAGCATGCGCCGATCATGGCCGGCCTGAACTACTTTCTGACCGACGAGGCCCGGGGCGGCGAGACCAAAAAGCTGCTCGGCGAAAAACGGGATGTAAGAGCGTGGTTGAGCTGGCTGGAGCGGCGGGTGCACGGTGAAGTAGAAGCCATCGACACGCCGATCGGCTACTTGCCCCGGTACGAAGATCTCCAGAAGCTCTTCAAGGAACTCATCAAAAAAGACTATCCCCGGGATCTGTATACACGCCAATTCTCCCTTTACCTGGACAACATCCTGGCCCGGGTGAACATGCAGATCGAGGCCTACGGCAAAGAGGAGAACATTCCCCCGCAGCTGTTTGAAGTCCTGGAGGAACAGAAACAGGGCTTGCAGGCCCTGATGGAGAAGTTCGGCGCCGTGGTTACCCCGGAGCAACTTTTGTCGGCATAGCAATAACTTACACAATATGATACATCTACGGGCAACGTGACAATACGTTGCCCGTTGTTTTTATCACTTTGAGCGTTTGCGTTGTTGTCGATTGCATCAGTTGTGGGAGCGGCATCCGGCCGCTTCCCCTATGAGACGGGTCCCGGCATTGAGCATTATTCTAAGTATTTTGATCACCAGTGGACAAACTACATGAACCAGCTTGTAAACGGCGCATCATTTGTAACTGTCATCTTCAGCGGCCGCATGACGCTGGCGCTGATTATGGGGTTTGCTGCCGGGCTGCCGCTGCTGCTCACCATGAGCGTCCTGCAAGCCTGGATGACGGAAGAGGGCGTGGACCTGACCGTCATCGGGCTGGTTTCCCTGGTCCAGATTCCTTACACGTGGAAGGTTTTATGGGCGCCGTTTCTGGATCGTTATGCAATTTTGGATCTCGGCCGGCGACGGGGCTGGCTGCTGCTTTCCCAAGCGGCGCTTATCATTTCCATTGCCGGACTCGGCTTGTGCAATCCGTCCAGCAACTTTACCCTGATGGTCCTGGCCGCCCTGCTGGTGGCTTTTTTCAGCGCCTCCCAGGATATCGTCATCGACGCCTACCGTCGGGAAACCCTGGCCGACGATGAACTGGGCCTGGGCTCTTCGCTTTATATCAACGGCTATCGGATCGGCATGATGCTCTCTTCGGGCGGTGGCCTGATCCTGGCCGATCATATGGCCTGGTCAAATGTATATCTGATCATGGCCGCTTTTATGCTGCCCTGCCTGCTCACTACCCTGCTGGCACCGGAACCTGAAATGCCCCTGGGCAAACCGCGCACGTTGCAGGAGGCGGTGATCGACCCCCTGTCCGAATACTTTCATCGTCGCAACGCCTTGCTAATCCTGGCCTTCATCCTTTGTTATAAAATCGGGGACTCCATGGCCAGCGCCATGACCACGCCGTTTTATCTGGACATCGGATTTACCAAGAGCCAGATCGGCGCGATCGTGAAGATTTTCGGCACCGGGGCGGTTATCGGCGGCGCCCTGGTCGGCGGGCTACTCATGTTGTGGCTGGGTATCAATCGCAGCCTCTGGGTGTTCGGTGTGCTGCAAGCCTTGTCCACAGCCTGTTTTGCGATCCTGGCCCAGATCGGCCCCAACCTGAAAGCACTGGCCGGGGTAATTGCGTTTGAAAATGTCAGCAGCGGGATGGGCACCGCCGCCTTTGTGGCCTATATGGCCAGCATCACCAACAAAAAGTTCACCGCCACCCAGTACGCCCTGCTCACCAGCCTAATGGCCTTTCCGCGGGTACTGGCATCCGCCCCCACCGGCTATTTTGCCAAATATCTGGGCTGGACGGAATTTTTTGTCTTCTGTGCCCTGATCGCCATCCCCGGACTGCTCATGCTGATCCGGATCGCACCCTTCAACCGCAAGTAACATTTGCTATCTTTGCTGAATTTGCGAACCTGATCATTTTGTGGCAGAATAACCCTATCGGGCAACCCTCCTGCACCAGCCTTGCATCTTGAACAAATAGACCGGAGAAAGGACATGTATGTACCGCGAATCCATTCAAGCCTGCGATAAACCATACCTGGAAAATCTGGTCGAACTTTGTCCGGACGGCATCGTTGCTATCGATCGGACCGGCATTATCACGGTATTCAACCAGGCGGCCGAAAAACTGACGCGCCGAGTCGCCCGTGAGGTCGTCGGCCACCTGAATATCACTGACTTGTACGGCGATCCTGAGGTCGCCCGTGAGATCAAGCGCCAACTCCATGCCGACGCGCACGGAGGACCGGGGCGTCTGGATAATTACGAGGTTTTGGTAACCCGGGCCGATGGCAGCCTGGTCCCTATCCGCCTGGCTGCAACCCTGATCTACAGGGACGATTCGGAAATCGGCAGCGTCGATTTTTTCCACGATTTGACTGCCCGCAAGAAAATCGAGGAAAAATTGCGACGCCTGTCTATTACCGACAGCCTCACCGGTCTATACAACCAGCGCTATTTTCACGTTTCCATCGCCGCGGAACTGGAGCGTGCCAAACGGTATGCGCGCCCCTTGAGCCTGATCTGCTGTGACATCGATCACTTCAAGCAGTGCAACGATATCATGGGACACCTGGAAGGGGATAATGTCCTCAGGCTGCTTGGCAAAATGCTGGTCCAGAATCTGCGTCAAACAGACATGGCTTTTCGGTACGGCGGCGATGAATTCTTCGTCCTCCTGCCGGAAACCGATTTGGAGGATGCCGCTCGAACCGCGGATAAAATCCGGCAATTGTATAATACCCAATGGCCATATGATTTGGAATATGACGGTCACACGGTGGATCGCGCCTCTTTAAGCATGGGGGTCACGCTGGCAGCGTCTGATGAGAATTCGGAACGTCTGATAAAACGCGCCGACCTGGCCATGTATACCGCCAAGCGTGAGGGCGGTGATCAGGTTGTCACCCTAACCGATACTGTCACATCCGATTAGTCGCAACGCCCGCCACAGCGTCGCAACCTGACCAATCCTTCCGCCCTGAAAAAACAAGGTTGCCTTTTGGTGTCACCAATCTTATTGTTGGCGGCGTGATGGAAGAACGTGGCAAGGGTGCGAGGGTCCAAGTGAAAGATTAGGACCAAATAGACCCATGGCCCCGAAAAAATCACAACAATATCGATAATAAGTCTTTAGAAAGCACCTTGAATGAATTCGGGTGGAACACCTTGGTTTTCCACTGGCCCCCTTGAACGCTTATTGGCAGAAACTAGTATCAGGTAGTACAGCTATATCGTTGCCAAGGTAGTAAAACTTACAAACCATAATACACCATGAGCGATATCGTCCAGAAGAAAATCCAGGCCCTGCAAGCCAAAAAACGTGAGGTTCTGGGTCTACCGCCTAAAATGGCCTTGGATGCAATTCTCTCGGCCGAGCACCCCGCGGCTGTCGTGCACGCCTTTACCGAGCAGGATTTCCATTTGTTGATCCACGACATCGGTAGCGATGATGCCCGCCCACTGCTGGCCCTGGCCAAAGACCAGCAACTCGAATATATTGTGGACACGGAGATATGGGCAGCCGACCAGATCGATTATATGGAGACCATCCGGTGGCTGGAAGCGCTCTATCGGGCGGACCCGGACAGAACGACCCGTTGGCTGATGACGGAAAAGCTCGAGTTCCTGGAATTGTTCCTGTTTCGCAATATCCAGGTTATCATCCGGGAGCACGACCAGGAAAGCGGCGCCCTGCCGCCATCCTATTTTTCCTACGACGATACCGTTTATATCAACATACCGGATTACCCCCACCCGGATGGACCCGAGACCGATGCTGAAAAACTCCGCAAGCAACTGGTCCGGGACTTGCTCAACCGGATGGCGGCCACCGATTACACCCTCTACCGCAATATTGTCATTGAAGCGGTACGGGTAATTCCAGCCGAAGTGACCGAAGAAGAGTACCGCTTGCGTAATGTCCGCATGGCCGAAAAAGGATTTCTCCCCTGGGATGAAGCCATCGGGATCTACCAACCCATCACTGCGGACCAACTATTGAACCAGCGCCCGAAATTCACGGCCGCGGATGAGCGTTCGGGCCGTTTGCCGGTGCCGGTCCTGGCATCCTCTTTTCTGGATACCGACACGCTTTTCGGCCGAGCCCTGAAGACGGTCTCCGACCTGGAACAGGTCTCTCAACTGCAGGGGGAATTCGCCACAGTATGCAACCAGGTGGTGGTGGCGGACAGGGAACCGATCCGGGAAAAGCTTCAGCTTGAACAAAAAGTCAAAAAAGCCTGCGCCACCATCAGTCTGGGGCTCGAGCACCTGCTCACAGGCAAGAAGGGCAATCGTGCCGCCCTGGCGGGTTCTCTGATTACTCAATACCGTCTGGCCGAAATATTCCGGGTGGGCTACGGCCTGGGCCTGGATCTCAAATGGCAGGCCCGCAAGTGGCAGGCCAAATCCTGGGCCAGCCAGGCCGGCCTGCCCCTGAATTTCTGGGGGGAGGCGTGGCTGGGTGTCCTGGGCGGCTTGCTCCTCGACCACCCCCGCTATTACGATAATTACAATAATGGGGTCCTGTATCGGGATTTTGAAACCCTGGCCGACGTGGAAAAGACCGGTGCGGTCCTGGCGGAGGTGATGGCCTTCGATGCCCTGCTCTCAAACATGGACATTGCCCTGCAACCACTCGACACATATGGATACGTCGGCCATTACAACCTCGTCCTGACCCTGTGGGCCCACCACGTTCTGGACATATCCGGAAACCTGGCCCCGCTTACCATCGGACCGATCCGCCAATTCTTCGAGAACCTGTGGGAACAGCCGGAGACACCGTACCGGGTGTCCGATGACAAGAAGGCCGCGTTTCTGGCATGGATAGCAGCGGCCGCCGGCCAACCGGAACACGAGGTGTCTGCAGCCCTGGGCCGGACATTCGAGATGTTGTTCGGCACTCTGGAAGAAGAATATGCCAACGTGGCCCCCGGAAAGCTGGAACTAAAATATGTCCAGGGCTTTTTTCTTCTCGATCCGGAAACCGTTTAGCCGCGCCCGCTGTTCCAGGTTCTCGATGCGCCGTTGATTTTCCGGGTGAGAGGCAAAGTAATGCCCAAACTTGCCCGGGTCCCTTTCTTTGGGGATGTTGTTGAAAAAATCAGTGCCCCCGGCCACATGCCCGTAGTAGCAGTTGACTGCATCCTGGGCAAACTCATCCGCCCACGTCTCCTGATCCCGTGAAAAACTCATCTCGGTCAGATTCAAGGCCTGGCCGACAATGCGGCTGACGCCGCTGTCCGCCCCGAACAGTGCCGCCGAAACGGTCATGAACACCATGGCCCGGCCGAACCCGCGCAGGTGATCGCGATGGGCATAGTGCCCGATTTCATGCGCCAGGATAAAGGCCAATTCGTTCTCGCTGCCCACCTTCTCCAGCAACGCGGTAAAAACAATGATATGGCCGCCCGGCATGGCCATGGCATTGATGGTGGGGGACTTGCGTACATGTACGTTGAACGTATAAGGCAGGTTTACGCATTGCTTCTGGATGCGTTCCGTCAATTCCTGCAGGGCCCGGGTTTTCTCGTCCACATCCTCACGCTCCGGCACCATGCCCACGAAAAGTCCGGCCAATTGCATCTCGGTTTCGTGTGAAATCCGGGGGACGACGATATCCACCAGGAAACCGAGGAGAATGTAGGCACCCACGATAAGCCCCACCAGGCCGCCCAGTAAAATGGCCAGCTCCTTCAGAGGATGGGTAGGGGTGACGTTGACGTTGGCTTCGGGATCTGCCTGGCGGGGGGTAAATTTCATTTTTTTAACGTAATGGCCGTACCATAAGCGATGGCTTCCAGGCAGCCGACACTCTTCTTGTTGGCCTGCTTGCCGACCGAAGCGGTCTCGATGCGCATATTCACGATCACATCGGCATTTTCAGCCATCGTCTTCATGCGCAGGGTAGCCTCGCGGCGGGCCCTGTCCACCAGGCTCTCATAGGACTTGACCGTACCACCGAAGATATTGCGCAGGCCGGCCAGGATCTTCTTGAAGTAATCGATGGAAATGACAGCGCTGCCGTACACCAGGCGGGCCGAAGCCACCTGGTCCGGCGTGTAGTGGGCGGTTTTCAAAGTCACCGCGGGCAGGTGTAAAAACTCTTTTTCCCGTTTATGAATGGACTTGTAATGCCGTTTCTCAGCAAATGTACCAACCCCATACCCCACAGCCATGAGTATCAGAAACGTGAGCAAGGTATCCATTGTTCGTCCTTAACTATTGTTGTCTAAGAAAAAATCCAAAACAAAAATTGGAAAGTGGTTCGCAGGCTTTTCCACAGGTTCAAGATCAAGGCGGGCTGGGGAAATCGACCGGAGGAATATTTTCAATATTTCGAGGATCGAGTTTCCCGGCCCAACGCCGAGGTTGGGCCTGTGGGGAAGCCTGCGAGCCGCTTCTACTTGACACGGACCGCCGTGCCGTAGGCATACAGCTCCGCCGCCCCCTGGGCCACCGAAGAGGTCGAAAAGCGCACATTGACAATGGCATTGGCGCCCAGTTCCCGGGCCTGTTCGATCATGCGTTCCGTGGCCTGCCGGCGCGACTCCTTGAGCAGTTGGGTGTAGCCTTTCAACTCGCCACCGACAATATTTTTCAAACTCGCCATGATATCGCGGCCAACATGTTTGGCGCGGATGGTACTGCCGGAGACCAGGCCGAAATGTTCCACAATCGTTTTTCCCGGCACGATTTCAACATTGGTTAGAATCATTTTTCCTCCGTCGACATTCATAATGGTGGTGGCCTGCGGCGATATATGGGCCCAATCGGCCGACGGACTGTCCGGACTGGAAACCGGCGGGCTTTCGGAGGAAGAAGTCCCTAACGGCTCCAGGTAACAAACCGCACCGGCCGCAGCAAACACCTTTTCAAATTTGCGGCCGGTTGCCTCGTCGACCGCCTTGCGGACTACCACAGGCGTCCCGGTAAATAACCGCTCAATTGCCTGGGCATCCGTCCTCATTACCTTGCTCAACTGTTTTTTTACCGCGTTGATGTCCTGCCCGGGTAGAACTTCACCTTTAAAGACCACATTGAAAGCAGACATGTTGCAGGCCTCTCTGTTTATGATTCGCCGAATGACTGGGTGTTTTAAGTGCGCTTGGAAGCTTTATCTAATCAATCAAATAAAACAGTGTCAAGAGTAAGCCGGTAGTAGGTTGGATGGATCAGGTCTGATCGATCAAACGCTGCGGTGCGGTAAAAACGAACAGACCGATCCCTTTGGCCTTGGTCGCCAGGGTCATATTCAACGCCGCTGCCAGGTCTACCGCCAACGCGGTCGGCCGTGAAACGGCGACAATCACGGGAATCCGTGCCCGGGCCGCCTTTTGGACCAATTCGTAGCTGACCCGCGAGGCCATCACCAGCAGTCCAGCCTCGGAAATACGATTGTCCAGAAATAGTTTTCCGATCGCCTTGTCAAGGGCATTGTGGCGCCCGACATCCTCAGCCGATGAAATCAGATTCAACTCACGATTGAAAATGAGCGCGGTGTGTGCACCCCGGGTGGTTTTGCGCAGGGGCTGGTGGGTGGCAATACTGTCCAGGCATTCACTGGCCTGGCGGATATCAAAGCGGGTATCATCCTCCACCGGGCGAATCTTGGATTGCAGGTCGCGCACGACTTCCTTGCCGCAAATCCCACAGCTGGTTTGGCTGATAAATTCCCGGCGGTCCAGGATGTCATCGATCATGGCGCGCCGCTCGGGAGTCAGCGTCACAGCAATCACATTGGTGTCATCCATGTCACAGCGGGCAATCGAGACAAATTCATTCGGCCGGTCCACGACGCCTTCGGCCAGGCAGAACCCTGCCACGTGCTCTTTTTCTTCCCCCGGCGTTCGCATGATGACCGCATAGGGATTTCCTTGCACCCTGATGGACAAGGGTTCTTCACCGATAAGCGACAGTGAGTCGGATGTAAAAGTTTCCTGGTTCCAAATGGTGATATCGTGAGGTGAACTACGTTCCAAAACCGCCCGTCCCTTCTTTTTACATTTCAGCCTGAATACCGCCCAGTGCGAACATGTCCCAAACCGGTAGACATCCACGCCTTTTCACGTTGCCGATAGGCTGCTCCGACGGATGTCGGTGTTTCTATTTATTGCTGCAGCAGGTCTTGGAGCAACTGCCGGGTGCCTGATCGGATGCCTGCTTGGAGGTTTTTCGGGCCGGCCAGAATGGGCGCCCCAACAGCACCATCAAGACAAAGGCAGACCCAAACTTGATCCACTCGGGAAGCAATTCCGCAGCCTGGCCGGCAACCGCCATCGGCTGGATCTGAAATGTAACATAGAGATAATCGACCAGCAACCCCATGGCAAATGAACAAACGACGATGGCAGCCAGGTAGATGGCCACGGACCTTTTGCCCAGCATACCGGACACCATGCTCAACGTCGCGATATTCGTGGCTGGACCGGCCAGCAGGAATACAAGCGCCGCGCCGGGATTGAGTCCTTTTAAGATCAGGGCCGCGGCAATGGGCGTGGATGAGGTTGCGCACACGTACATGGGAATGCCGGCCACCAGCATGGCCACCATGGCCAGCAGGGGATTGCCCAGATAGCCACCGATCAAATTATCCGGGACCAGGGTGATGATGAGACCGGCCAAAAGCACGCCGAATACAAACCAGGGGCCGATGTCTCCCAGCAATTCGCCAAATGCATAACGCATACCGTCCGCCACTTTGCTGGTAAACGGCTGACCGGCGCCCGGTAAAGCGTTCGATGACGGGGAAGGCTGAGGCTGGTCGACAGTGACGTTGGGTACCGGACAGACCACGTTTTGACCGATATCATCGCGGCGACCGAGCAGGTTTTCGGAAATACCGGCCACGACAGCGGTGAAGAAAGCCGCTATGGGTCTCACCACCGTCATCAAGGGGTCGATCAGGGCATAGGTGATCGGGATGGAATCCATGCCGGTTTCCGGTGTGGAAATAAGAAATGACAAGGTGGCACCGCGGGAAGCCCCCTGTTTTTTCAATCCTGCCGCCGCGGGGATAACCCCGCACGAACACAGGGGGATGGGAACACCGACCAGGGCGGAGAGCACCACGGGACGGGTACCCCGCCCGCCGAAGTACCGGGCCACCTGTTCCGGCTTGAGAAAAACATAAATGATACCGGCAACAAAAAAGCCGAACAGCATATAGGGTGAAGATTCAAAGAACACATACCAGGCTGCCGCCAGGCTGTCGCCTATGAATCCAATGAATTTATCCATTATAGGGTTCCTTCCGATACTGACCGAATGTCATTCTGGTTCCGGTCCTCTTCAAAAATGTGGGCGAGACTTTGCCGCACAAGGGACTCAACATGGTCATCATCTAACCGGTAATAAACGATTTTTCCCTCACGACGATATTTGACAATCCGCAGGTTCCGTAGAATGCGCAACTGGTGAGAGACGGCTGATTCCGAGAGGCCGCAAACAGCGGAAAGATCGCAGACACACAACTCAACCGCGACCAGAGCCGTCACGATCTTCAGGCGGGTAGGGTCGCCAAGCGCTTTGAACATTTCCGCAAGACCTTGAATTTCCTCTGATTTAGGTATAACATCCTGGACTTTCGCAACGTTTTCCCGGTTAATGTGCCGGATCTGGCAAGTTCCCATGGCGTATCTCCTGCAAGACGATATAATTAACATATGAGCAGGTGTTCATATGTCAAACCAAGGGCGGTTTGTCAAGCGATTTTAAACCTCAGGGCCTGCAAAAAATTGCAAGTCTGGAAAAAAATAATCTTGACATTAGATGGAAATAGTTTAAAACTAATTATTTTCAAAAGCGAGAGAATATTGCAGATTGACTGGAAGGAGAAAGCGCATGTATGCTATCGTAAAAACAGGCGGAAAACAATATAAAGTTCGCGAAGACGACATCCTGCAGGTCGAAAAACTGGCCGGCGATGTCGGCAGCGAAATCTCTTTTGACGATGTCCTGATGTACTCGGATGGCGAAAATGTCACCGTCGGGCAGCCCAAAGTCGAAAACATCTCTGTCAGCGGCCACATCGTCGCCCAGGGCAAGAGCAAAAAGATTATCGTTTTCAAGTACAAACGCCGCAAACGGTATCGCCGTACGCAGGGCCACCGACAGCACTTCACGGCGGTTCAGATTGACAGTATCAAAGCTTAATCACTGAAAAAATAAATTTCCTTATCGTTTTACAGGGGGTTATACCATGTCACATAAAAAAGCAGGCGGCAGCATTCGCAATGGTCGCGACAGTAACGCGCAGCGCCGCGGCATAAAACGGTACGGCGGCGAAAAAGTCCGGGCCGGCAATATCCTCGTTCGGCAGCTGGGCACTCGCATTCATCCGGGATCCAATGTGGGAATGGGCAAAGACTACACCCTTTTCGCAACCGTGGACGGCGTTGTAGCCTATGAACGGATGGGACGTTCCCGTAAAAAAGTAAGCGTTTATGCCGAGTGAAATTTATAGATGAAGCGTTAATTACCGTCCAGTCCGGCAACGGCGGGAGCGGCTGCGTCAGTTTCCGGCGTGAGAAGTTTATCCCCCGGGGCGGACCGGACGGTGGCGATGGCGGCAAAGGCGGCGACATCACCTTCATCACCTCCTCAGCCAGGCGCACCCTCCAGCAGTTCCGCAATAAAAAACATTTCAAAGCCAAAAACGGCACAGCGGGCCAAGGTGCCAATCGAACTGGAAAATCTGGTGAATCCCTGCTTATCGAGATTCCCCCGGGAACGCTGATTACCAATGCTGAAACCGGCGAATTGATCAAGGATTTCACCGCAGACGGGGAACGTCTGGTTCTGGCCAACGGCGGCCGTGGCGGACAGGGCAATGCCCGGTTCAAATCCGCCACCAATCGCACGCCGCGATTTGCACAGCCTGGTGAGCCAGGACAGACCTTTGAACTTAAACTCGAACTTAAACTCCTGGCGGATGTGGGCCTCGTCGGGCTGCCCAATGCCGGCAAATCAACTCTGATATCAGCAATATCCGCTGCACGTCCAAAAATCGGCAGTTACCCGTTTACCACGCTGACCCCCAGCCTGGGGGTGGTGCACACCGACTGGGGCGAACCGTTCGTGGTTGCGGATATCCCGGGCCTGATCGAAGGCGCCCACACCGGTACCGGTCTGGGTATCCAATTTTTACGCCATATTGAAAGGACCCGCGTCCTAGTCCACCTAATAGATGCCGGCGACATTGACCCGGCTGACCCGCTGGCTGCCTTTACAACCATAAACCGGGAGCTAACCCTCTACAACGAAGCGCTCGGTAAAAGGCCCCAGATCGTGGTATTGAATAAAATCGACCTGCCCGATACGGCCGCGGCCATTGAGAAATTTACCTATGCCTGTGATGACCGGGAAGTCTTGACCATATCGGCCCGCGAGGGGATCGGGCTGAACAAGCTCAAGTCCAAGATTCTGATCTACTTGGATACGGATAAGACTTGACCCCTAACCAAGGCGTGTCCGCCCACAAATGGTAAATTTTGGTTCAGGGCAAGGCTTGAGCGATTTCGAAACCGCAGGAATAGCGGGCTATTTTGAGGATAGCGCTATCGCTTCACTACGTGCTCAAAAGAGTGAAAACGCCGCCCTGGGCCGAAAGATGCCGTTTGTGGACGGACTCTAACAAGGTGGACAGAATACACCATGGCTAATATTGGACTATTCGGCGGCACCTTTGATCCGATCCATCTGGGACACCTGAAAACGGTGCTGGAAGTAAAAGCCCGTTTCCATATCGCGACCGTCTACCTGATACCCGCGTCCCGACCACCCCATAAAACCAACCGGGCCATCGCGCCGCCGGCAGATCGGATGGCCATGCTGCAACTCGCGGTACAACAACTGGATGGCCTGGAAGTCTCCCAGACCGAAATCAACCGGTCCGGCCTATCCTACAGTGTGGAAACCGTGGATGAATTTCGTCACCGCTTCGGTGAAACCGCCGACCTGTTCTTTATCCTCGGACTGGACGCCTTCGTTGAAATCCACACCTGGAAAACCTGCCGGCGTCTTTTTGAAAACGTGGCTTTCATTGTCATGACCCGCCCCGGGTCCGGTCGCCGCCAAACTCCACCCGACCATGAAACCCTGCAGGCCTTTCTTGACGCCCGGATATCCGATGGCTATGTTTTTGACTCGACAACGGGCCAATTTCAGCACCCCGCTTTGCAGCCGGTAAACCTGTTTGCGGTGACCCCGGTAGATGTCTCTTCCACCGGAATCAGGGAGAAAATTTCAAGCCGGGCGCCTTTCAAGCATTTGCTGCCGGAAAGTGTAGCCGCCTACATCAACCAAAAAGGACTGTATCGATGACCGCCAAAGTGGACCCGTTGCTCGATTTGATCGTAAACGCGATGCTGCAAAGAAAAGTGATTGCACCGATACTGCTGGATGTACATGACCTGACATCGGTAGCTGATTATTTCATTATCTGCAGCGGCAGCTCCAGCCGCCAGGTGGCCGCGATCGCCCAGACGATAAAAAAGGAACTGAAGAACCACAAATTCAAACCGATCAGCATCGACGGCCTCAAGGAGGGTCAGTGGGTCCTGATGGATTTCGGTCATGTGGTCATCCACATTTTTTACGATCCGGTCAGGAATTTTTATGACCTGGAGAGTCTGTGGACCGACGCTGTCCGCCTGAAGACCCCCGGCCTGAAAAAATTCGAAGCTGCCATGCAGGATCAGGAGATTGACCATGACGCCTAACGGCCCCTGTATGCTTATGATCTTAGACGGATGGGGGATCAACCCGCAGTCGACCGATAATGCCGTGGCCATGGCGGGGACGCCCTTTTTAGAAAAGATGATCGCCACCTACCCGGTCACCCGCTTGCACACGTCCGGCCAGGCCGTGGGTCTGCCCGACGGGATTATGGGCAACTCGGAGGTCGGGCACCTGAACATCGGCGCGGGCCGGGTGGTCTACCAGAGCTTGCTGCGAATTAATCAGGCCATTGCTGAAGGCAGTTTTGCCGAAAACCAGGCCATCACCTCTGGGCTGGACAAGGTTGCGGCAAATAAAGGCGCCCTGCATCTGATGGGCCTGGTCTCCGATGGCGGCGTGCACAGTCACCTGTCCCACCTGGTCGCCCTGCTCGATACGGCCAAGGCCCACGGACTAGCGCGGGTCTACGTACATGCGATTCTGGACGGCCGCGACACGCCGCCGAAAAGCGGTTCCGGCTATGTCGCCGAACTGCAATCCCAGCTGGATAAAACCGATGCCGGCGCCATTGCGACCATCTGCGGCCGGTATTACGCCATGGACCGGGACAAACGCTGGGATCGCATTCAAAATGCTTTCGACCTCTACACCCGGGGAGCCGGCACACCCGCTGACGATCCGGTGGCCGCCATACAGGCAGCCTACAAACGAGGAGAAACCGACGAGTTCGTCAAGCCCATTTTTTTGACGGATGGCCTTGGCAATCCTTTGGCGACCGTGGCGGACGACGATGCAATTATCTTCTTCAATTTCCGAGCTGACCGGGCCCGCGAAATTACCCGGGCTTTCACGGACCCGGCCTTCGCCGAATTCGAACGCCGGGCCCTGCCCCGCCTGAGTGCATATGTCTGTATGACCCAGTATGACGAGCAGTTCAGCCTGCCCATGGCCTACCCGCCGGTGCATCATGAGAATATCCTGGGCCAGATCGTCAGCGAGAAGGGTTTGGCCCAGCTACGTATCGCGGAAACCGAGAAATATGCCCATGTCACCTATTTTTTCAATGGCGGGGAGGAAGAGCCGTTTGCGAACGAAGACCGCTGTTTGATCCCCTCACCCCGGGACATCCCCACCTACGACTACAAACCGGAAATGAGTGCCCCGGCGGTTACTGCGGAAGTACTCGAACGTATCGATTCGGACCGTTATGCTATGATTATATTGAACTTCGCCAACATGGACATGGTGGGCCATACCGGCGTGCTCGCTGCGGCGGTCAAGGCCTGCCGGACCGTGGACGACTGTGCCGCCCGAATCGTCGACCGGATCCTGGACAAGCAGGGAACGATTCTCATTACCGCCGATCATGGCAACGCCGAACAGATGGTCGATGCCGACGGCAACCCGCACACCGCTCACACCCTCAACCCGGTCCGGCTTATTCTCGTGGATGACAAGCGCAAATCAGCGCAGCTGAAAGAGGGCCGCCTGGCGGATATTGCCCCGACCATTCTGGATATCATGGGCATAGAACAACCGGCCGAGATGACGGGGCAGTCGTTGATAGTGAAATAAGGTCCGAGGGCTCAAGGTTTAGAGGGTTCAGGTGAAGAGCTTGCAATCTATCGTCGGGCTATTAACAAAACCTTGAACCTTTTTCTTTGACCGGATGGAGAAGAAGTTCATGCTCATCAGAGACTACGTTACCGGAAAAGAGGTGCCCAATGTCGGGGCCGAAGAAAACCGGCAGGCCGTCGAAAAATATTTGGTAGCAGAGAAAGGTTACACCAAAGAAGACCTGGAAATCGATGCGCCGTTGGTAGTCGACATTCAGGGGGAGAAGTACCATTCCAAGGTTGACATCGTGGTTCGCATCAACAATCGTCGCCTGGTGGCGATAAAATGCGCCGCCGGCTCCATCGGCTCCCGGGAAAAGGAAATCCTGTCGGCCGCAAAGCTACTGGAAGTTTACCAGGTACCGATTTCAATCGTGTCGGATGGCCGCAGCGCGCTTATCCTGGACACGGTCTCCGGCAAATTACTGGGAGTAGGACTGGGGGCCATACCGTCCCGGGAGGAGATTGTGGAACGTCTTAACGATGAGGATTTTCAACCGGTACCAGCAGAGCGCCTTGAGCAAGTCAAGCTTGTTTTTCGGTCTTATGATAGTATGAATATCAACGTAGCCCATTAGCCTTTGGCTACAAGCGGTATCCTCTTATCCGGCTCAGCACCTTCCTTTTCAGCATAAAAAAAGCCCCGTGACCTTTTCACGGGGCTTTCATATTCGCGTCCAACGCCGAGTTTGGACCAAATGACTTGTTTAAAGTCAGTTTCTACTGGCCGGCAACATCCTGTCCACAATGCTTGCAGATTTTGGCCCGCTCCTTAATAATTTCCGCACAGAAAGGGCATTCCCGCGTATAAAAACGTTTGTGGATCTTGCCCAGGGCTTTTTCAATCTCCTTGTCAACCAGTTCATTGCCGACCTTCAGGTTACGCAACGGCTCTATGGCATCCAGTTCGCCGATGTCGCCGATCATCTCGGCCGCCTTGAGGCGCACCCGGGCAGGTTCGGTGGGATCCAGGACCATTTTCATGATCGTAGGGCCGTCTTTGCTGATAAAGCAATCCGCTAGAATGGAAAAGCCCCTTTTGATATTCTCCTTCAACATCTCCTGCTCAGCCAGTACCTGCTCGTCAATTTCCTGGCCTTTGCCGCCCTGGGGGCTGAACACCGGCATGACTTCGAATTTTCCCGAGCTGGGATAACAGAAGCAGCGATAGGAGGCCGTCTGGGCAAAATTCTCCGCGAGATCATCCCAGCCACGCTTGTACAATTTGCAGTCATCGTTAAAACACAGGAAAAGGTAAGGCTCCCCCCACCCCAAACCATCCCCCACATTGATCGGTGGTACTTCCCAGATGTGCATCTCCTGATCACAATGGGGACAGTGCGGTTTTTCCATTTCAAGGACTTTTTCCAGGACCTGCTCTTTGGTCTCGATTACCATCTATTTCCTCCAAATTAAAATTGCCGCCCGCATTCTTCATCTGCACGCAGCTTCAGACCACCTCTCGGGTTTCGCCGGCTTTAAACATACGATTCTAAGGTAAGGGTCGAATCGTAAATGTCAAATAGGCTCTCCGAGCGTATCGACAGCCTGGAATTTCGCGTTTTTTGACAAATACGCAAGGTGATGCTAAATTATGCCGCCATTGATACTACCCGCTGGAGAAGAATATTTTTATATGCAAATTCAACAGGTTAAATTATCGAAGATGGCCACCTTCTGCTACCTGGTGGCCGATGAGGCCAGCCAGACCTGTGCCCTGATTGATCCGGCCTTCGATACCGACCGGCTCATCGGCCTGGCTGCCGACCAGGGGTTGACCATCACCCATATCATCAATACCCATAACCATTCGGACCATACGGCGGGCAACGCCGCTGTAATCGCTGCAACCGGGGCCAAACTCTATATCCACCACCGGGATGCAGCCGCCCTCGGCAAAATATTCAATCGCGGGTTTGCGCGGCTTATGGGCGGAAAAGGCTCTCCGCCGCCTGATGTACTGCTGGAAGATAATGACACAGTTCAGATCGGTGCCGTCACCCTTAAGGTCATCCATACCCCCGGGCATACGCCTGGGGGGATCTGCCTGCAAGCGGAGGGTCATCTATTCACCGGTGACACGGTTTTTGTTGGGTCGGCGGGCCGCACGGACCTGCCGGGCGGCAGCAAACGTCAGCTGGAGACCTCCATCGCTAACAGAATCTGCAACCTGCCGGGAAGCACAATTCTATGGCCCGGTCACGACTACGGCGCCACGCCCAGTTCAACCATTGCCCTGGAAATGCAAACGAATCCATTTTTCTAAGTGGTATTAAAAAAACATAGAAGCTGTTTACTTGCTGGATTCCAGCGTCTTGATAAACTGAAGGTCTTTGCGGCTACGGGCGGCCATCCGGGTCTCCACCTCTTCCCGGTCCACCCCCATCATGATATGGTAGGCGTCATACTTGGTTTTGCAAAAATAGATATCAAATGGCGCGCTCCGGTCGGCACCGCGGAAAATTCGTAGTCCGGGCACCTCATTGGCCTGGATGAAATCAACCTCGGTGTTAATCAGCAGCGGCTCCACATCGTGTTTGTTCTGCCAGGGGATGCAGGCCCCCTCCATACCCAGATCCGCATCCATGATGGCCCGGAGCTTTTCGGTAACACCGCCCACCGCCAGCATGATGTCACCGGTCAGAGAACCGGTAATGCCGAACTTCTGGTTTACCGGCTGCTTGATGTAGTCCGATATCAGGCCGATGTCCATCGCCACCGAGGCACTGTCACCCTCCACTCCGCCATGCGCCTGGATGTACTCCACATGCATCTCGTAACCTACATAAGGGGCCTTGATCTTTTTGAACACTTTCTTGATCGAGGCGCGCACATTCTGGGCGGCGGCCTTGGCGATATCGCCCGTCTTGCCCGGTGCAATCACGGTGTCCGCCCCACCGGCATTGATCTGGCAGTGAATCGGCAGGGGTTGGCCAAACATCTGGCCGCTGGAACGCGATTGGATCACGGCCAGCCCCACTACGTAACCCACCGAATCGCTCATGGCGCTGATATATTTTTTAAGATCTTTTTTGTGCTTGACCACCTCGCGGGACATGGCGCCTTCCAGGCTCAGGTGTTCCTCCAGCGCCCGACGGACGTGGTCAGGGCCAACCAGATCGGCATTGTCCAGGATCGCCGCAAATTCGGCTGATTTAATCACCCCGTTGATCGGCCGGAGGATCGTGCTGAGTTTGCCGTCGGATGCTCGGCAGCGTAATTCCTTGATAATCTCCATCACGGCCGCTCGGGAGAAATCCCGCTCGGCCAGACGGTAGTCTTCCGGGAGTGGCTGGCCGAAGATCTGCTCACTGCGCACCCGCACGCCCGCATGGCCCTCTTTTTCTATGATCCGGCCCCACACCGACTCGAACTCACGGCCGACACTGTCGATTTCCTGTTTCACATACTGGGCCACCTGGCGTATGTTTTCGGGAGTCTGGAGAACCGCGCTTTCCATCTGGATCACTTCGCCCTTATCCTCGATCCGGCTTAAAAAAGCGCCGTCACCCTCTTCCTGCAGGTAGGCCAGGGTATCATGGTTGCAACAGGCGATGAATATGTTGTCGGCCTTGAGCGTGTCTTCGGAACGATCAGCCGAGCCGCTGCCCGAGTTCCGTCCGCCCTCCAGGATGTAATGTCGATTTTGTATAATCTCCAGCAAGTCGGCCATGTAGCCGGCTTTGATCAAGGTCTTCAGTTCATCCAGATAGATTATGGGCGCCGTGGCATGAGCCCCCAGAAAAGCCCGCTTGTGGCAGGGGGTGTGCAAGGTCCCGGACTGGTAGGGATCATGCCGAAAACCGCCCTTGAGATTCCGGGCGGTGGGCTCTGATATCCGGGCCATCAATTCCGTATCCTGGCGCGGATCGAATAGGACTTCCGGTACCATGTCCACAATCTTTTTAACCGTGTTTTTCTTCCCGGTCTGTGCTTCACGCTGGATCTTTTCCTGGGCCCGGTGATTGTTTTCCTGCATGAACATGAATATTGCCCCGATCCCGGCGAGGCTCGTACCGATAAAGGCCGGTGGGAAGAAGATACCGGCAACCGCGGTCAGTCCGGTGATCCACAACAGCCCCTTTTTCAGTTTGCGTACGGACTGGATCTGGTCTTCCAGGCTGAACTCTTCGATGGCATCGGCCGCCGTTACGATATCATTGTTCAAGGCCTCGATGCGGTTCTCAATCTTATCAGGGCTTTCATAGGCCAGGCGGATGTGGTGCCGATCCTTGCCGGGGTAGGCCACGATGGACTCGGTCGGTCTCAGGTAATCACCCATGGACTTTTCGAGCACTTCCTTGAACATATCCGCCAGCAGGGATTTGCCGGTGCCCGGCCGGCCGACCATCAATATGTGGCCCCGGTTCTGGGCGATCTTGCGGATGGCGGCCTTGGCCCGGTCCTGGAACACCACCTTTTCGATGGGGTCCTCCGGGATGCTGATCTGGGCGGTATCGTCGAAAAAATCCAGCTGCCGGGCAAGGGTCTGAGGGTAATCCATCAGTTCCCGGATCCAGGCATGGTCGTTGGCGTTGAAGTGGCTTTCAGACATCTTTGTATCCCCGTATGGTATCCAGCAGGTAAAACTTGCCGGCTTCGGAGATAGCTGCTCTTTTGGAGAGTTCGGAGTAGAGATGCGGCATGTTGTCCTTGATGCGTTCCAGCACCCTGAAATCCTGCATGATCGAAATGTCAGTGCAGAGTTTTCCATCCCCGCCGGCCAGCGGTAGAAAATGAAAAGAGATGCTCATCTTGCGGTCATTGATAAAACTCAGCAGGGCCTCTTTTTCGCCTTCTCCCGGTTGCTGACTTTTGAAAATTTCACGGCAGACCCGCGGCAATTCATTCCGCGAATAATCGATATCAAGCTGCTGGTTAAACATCAGCTTAAGCGGCAGGGCCCGGTCGTTGACGCAATCACGCAGGGATCCTTGCAACTGGGGATTGGTCTGAATGGTATGTTCAAACAGCTGGAGGTAATGGACCAGGTTGTAATCTTCTACCCAGAATTCCACCTGGCCTTCCGGGGTCAAAACGGCGCTGCGCGTGGTGCCGTCGAGCAGAAAGCGGATCAGTCGGAAAGATTGGCTGCGGTCATAATTGACAAAATCAGCCCCGCGCAGTTCAAAAAGTCCCGGTTCGGTGTATACCTTTTCCAGGCGCACCTTCACTTCTTTACGGATGTGCTTGGCGAGGTAATCAAGCTTGTCGTTGATGCTCCCTTCCATAGTGAGGTAGGAACGATTGCCGTCCACATCTTCGCAGATGCCGACGATGTCAGCGATGCGGACCACATCCAGCCGGGAGATCTCATGGAAGAAATCGTCATAGGGCCGCAGGTGCTCGTGAACCGAATCGAAATGAGCTTCGAGTGCCGGCGTGTCCAGGCGTGGTCCCGGGTCGGAAAAGGCTGAAAAAATGACCTGCGGCGGTTGGCTCGATTCCTGGGGAGGGTTTTTCTTTTTACTCGGCAGCAGGCGTTTGAAAAACCCAACCAGCCCTAGCGTGGAAGGCTGATGAAAGTGGACTTCACAACCTATCAGTATTTTTTCAACTTCGATAGGATCGGGATTAAGCAGGTAGCGCCCCAACTGGGAAATGTGGTACTCCTTGACCGGGCCATAGTCTTTGCCCTTTACCAGGCGGCCTACATCCAGCTTTACATAGCGGCCGCCGGATATGATCCAGATCGGTCCCCGTGTATGCTCGCCCGCCGTCCGTTCGTTGGTCATTATATCTTCCTTAGCCAGTGTCCGTCCACAAATGGGAGCTTATGGTTCAGAGCAAGGCTTGAGCGATTTTGAGCCGCAGGCATAGTAAGCTATTCTGAGGATATCAAAAAAGTGAAACCGCCGCTCTGGGCCAAAAGATGCTGTTTGTGGATAGGCACTCATTGGGTAAGGCCTACCCACTCCTCTCAGCCTCCACACCCAGATTAATATCCGCGCGATTATATGTCAACAGATGTAGTGTGTCAAGATGTTCGGGTACCACAAGATGTTGTGTGTTGCCCCTGATTAACACCCCTAATCTCTTCTCCTGGTTCTAAAAAATGAGGACACGCCGCACTTCAATAGTTGCCCTCAATGGCTATTGATCTCCGCACCCCAAAAGGCGCATCCGACTCGGAAATCACGACCCCGAGATGCTACGGGCTTGAATTTTGCCAATGATTCGTATATGGCTGATTCCATGGAAAAAGACGCCGCCCACACCCAGGACGACTACATCAAGGCATTGATGAATATCAGCCAGGCGATCACCAGCGACCTTTACCTGGAAGACCTGCTGAAACTGATCGTCATGGTGACGGCCAACGTCACCGGTGTGGCCATCTGCTCTCTCTGGCTGGTCAACGAAGAGGAAAATCCACCCAAGATCCACCTGAAGGCCACCCAGTCCATAGACCCGGAATACATCAAGGACCGCTCCCTGGGATTAAGCGAAGGGGTGGTCGGTCACATTGTCAGCACCAAACGCCCCCTGATCATCGCGGACGTGATCAAGAGTGGCGGTTTCAAGGAAAAGGAGATGGCCAAACGGCTGGATCTGGTCTCCATGGTCGGTGTGCCGTTGCAACTAAAAGACAAAAAGGTGATCGGGGCCCTGAACTGTTTTACCAAACACCAGCATAACTTCACCGAAACCGAAGTCAACCTGCTCAGCGCTGTCGCCGGCCAGGCGGCCGTGGCGATCTTGAACACCGAACTGATGGTCAAAACCAAAGTCATTCAAGAGGAATTGGAGACCCGCAAGCAGGTGGAGCGCGCCAAGGAGATCCTCATGATGCGGCGCAAGATGACGGGCACCGAGGCCCATCGCTGGATCCAGAAAAAAAGCATGGACTCTCGCAAGCATGTGCGCCAGGTGGCGGAAGCGATCCTCCTTTCCGAAGAGCTGAATATCTAGCCAAACTGCCAACGACCTTCCCCATCCGTTTTGATACCCAATACGCCCCTTAACATACATCCGGCTACCTCCTGAGCGTGTCGTTCGAGTTGCAAAACCGGCTGTAAAATATACCTTTGCTTACCAACCGTTAATTTAAATTCATTTAATTAATCCGGACTAATTTTCTTGACATTAAACATAAGTTTTGCTTAATTATTCGGGCTTACACAATTTATACCGAATACTGGTCATACAATGGCGTGTGGCCCGGTTCGGGTCCAATTTGAGACAAAGGCGTCTTTTGCTGAAGGTGGCAAGGGCGCCTTTTTATTTTCTGAGCCCCGATTCCGGGGCGCCACTTTAAAGGGGAGTGAATCATGGAACGAATTCTCAAGAATAACGACGCATTGGGCACCAAAAACCGGGGCAACCCGTGCGAATCGAGCCTTTGCACCCTGTGCCGGGCCGATTGCAAGGGTAAATGTGAAACCTGGCTATCCAGCCTGGTCGGCCGCAAACTGCTGTACCCGCGCAGCTACGGCATCGTGACCGCTGGTGCCAACAACACCTGCCACGTGGGCGTTTCCTACAATTCGCTGCGTATCCAGGGATATGCCTACGGCTCTCAAGGCCTGCAGGAGGGCATGAGCAATGATCCGGATGACTGTATCTTTCCGAACGTCTCCCTGGAGACCGAATTTGGACAGGAAGTAAAGACCAAGGCCCGCATTCCCCTGATGACCGGCGCCCTGGGCTCCACTTTCGTAGCCCAAAAATACTGGGACGCTTTTGCGGTCGGCGCGGCCCTGGTGGGTATACCGGTGGTCATTGGTGAAAACGTGGTCGGTGTGGACCTGAAATCGGAAATCGGCGACGGTGCGGAGCGTAAAGGCAAAATCAAGAGCGCCCCGGAATTGGAACGCCGCATCGATGGTTACCTGCGTTACTACGATGGCTATGGTGCCATCATCGTGCAGCTCAACGTGGAGGATACCCGCAACGGCGTGGCCGAATTCGTGGCTGACAAATACGGCGACAAGGTTGTCATCGAACTCAAATGGGGCCAGGGCGCCAAGGACATCGGCGGCGAAATCCAGGTCACCAGCATCGACTACGCCCAATTTCTTAGAGACCGCGGCTACGTGGTAGACCCGGATCCGTCCCTCCCCGAAGTTCAGGAAGCTTTCAAAAGCGGCGCCATTCGGTCGTTCGCCCGCCACAGCCGCCTGGGCAGCACCAACCTCGACACCGTCGAGGCGGTTCGCAGCGATTTCATGAGCTCGGTGGAATACCTGCGCAGCTTAGGGTTTGCCCGCATCACCTTGAAGACCGGCTCCTACGGCATGGAAGAACTGGCTATGGCCATCAAGTTCGCCACCGACGCCAAGCTGGACCTGCTCACTATTGACGGCTCCGGCGGCGGTACCGGCATGAGCCCCTGGAACATGATGCAAAGCTGGGGCGTCCCGTCCATCGACCTGCACTCCAAGGCCTATCAGTACGCCAGCATCCTGGCAGCCAAGGGCGATAACGTGGTGGATATGTCTTTTGCCGGCGGCTTTGCCCTGGAAGACAGCATCTTCAAAGCCCTGGCCCTGGGCGCACCGTTTACCAAGCTGGTCTGCATGGGCCGGGCCATCATGATACCGGGTTTCGTGGGTTCCAACATCTACGGTGCCCTGCATCCGGAAGAGCGCGGCGACGTCAACGGCCACTGGAACGAACTACCCAAAACGGTCCAGGCCGTGGGTCGCGATGCCAAGGAAATCTTTGCCGGCTACTTCGACGTGGAAAAGAAGGTGGGTAAAGACGAGATGAAGAACATACCATACGGCGCCATCGCATTTTGGACCATGGCTGACAAGCTCTCCTGCGGCCTGCAGCAGCTGCTGGCCGGCGCCCGTAAGTTCTCCGTCACCAACCTGACCCGGCATGAAATATTCTCCGGCAACCGCGAGACTGCCCACGAAACAGGCATTCCACATGTGACGGACGTAAACGACGAAAGCGCCCGGAAGATTTTGAACTCTTAAATTAATAGATAAAAAAAATGAAAAGGCGCAGACTATTTCTTATAGTCTGCGCCTTTTTTCTTATGAATTTAACTGAGGACCAATGGTCGTAGTCTGCGGTGCGGTAATAAGCCATTTATACTTCCTGCCGACTGGAGCATTATTTGGAACCGGAAAAGTTTATTGACAAATTATTTCGAGTTAAGTAGAGAGTGAACAGTTGCTCTCTATAATCTTCAAGATCGCCATGCAAAAAACCTTCAAAAAACTTCCCGAAAAAAAGCAGACCCATATACTCGATACCGCCGTTCGCGTATTTGCACGCAAAGGCTACTACCAGGCAAATGTTGCCGAAATATGTAAAGAAGCCGGTATTTCCAACGGTGCGCTGTATAAGTATTTCAAAAATAAGGAATCGCTGTTTCTATCCTGTTTCGATTACGGGGTTGACTTGATGAACAGGGAAATTTTCGCCAGATACCTGACGGCATCAGGAACGGTTTTCGAAAAAATCCGGGATGTTCTAGAAACGACCAGCCGCTTTGCGAAAAAGCACAGTGATGTTGTAGCCTTGTACCTGGAACTGGGAAGCGTCTCCAATAACAGATTTGCCGACGTGCTGTCCGACAAGGTCGAAAAAAGCGCCAGAGGTTTTCATGTAGAACTCATCAAGGATGCTCGTGAAAGAGGTGAAATCGATTCAGACATCGACATCAACATTGCCGCCTACATCATCGACAACAATCTCATGCTTTTGGCTTTTTCGATAATTTCGGACCATTACAACCAGCGGTTTCAAACCTATTTTTCAAGCACCTCCCGGGAATTGGACGATCGAAAAAAAATCGATGTCATAATGGCATCAATTGGACAATTGCTAAAACCCTAGTTCAAATACACCTGAAGTAAGAAAACTCGCAGCATCCAGATAAACTCATGGTTTGACTAAGGATAAGTAGTGGGCAAACAGAGAGTGGGTAATCACTCTCAATGCAAACAATAGGTGCAACATTCATCTAACTACTTAGTGAGGAGAGATAAAAATGCCAAAGCAAACAAGCAACGGATCAATGTCCAACGAGGATGCCCTGAAACTCAATGCCCGATACATTTCCTCCAGCCGGGTCAGCGCCTACCAGGCTTACGGCCTCGATTTTGTCCAGGGCCGTCGGGAAGGCGTTCGGATATGGGACCTGGACGGTAACAGTTTCATCAACTGTCGCTCGTCTGGGGGTGTCTTTAATTTCGGTCACCGCCCGCAGTTTGCTATCGATGCACTCAAGGCAGCCCTGGATGAAATCGACATGGGCGACTGGCTTCTGCTTTCACCCTACCGAGCACTCGCGGCCAGAGCTCTGGCCGAAATTCTGCCTGGAGATCTCCAATACACCTTTTTCACCGCTTCCGGAGCGGAAGCCGCCGAGTGCGCGGTCAAACTGGCCAGGGGGCTCACCCGCCGTCCGGGCATCGTCTGCCTTGAAAATGGATATCACGGTCACGTGGGTTTCGGTCTGGCCATGGACGACGAAATTTACAACCAGTGGTACAGACCTCTTACCCCGGGAATAACACGCGTGCCCATGAACGATGTCGACGCCGTCGACAGGGCCATTGATGACAGTACGGCCGTTGTCTGTATGGAAACCATTCCCGCCACCGCCGGATACATCGTGCCTCCCGATGGCTATTTTGAAAGGATTCGGGAAATATGCAACAACCGAGGCGCATTGCTGATGCTCGATGAAGTGCAGTGCGGCATGGGGCGAACGGGAAAATTTTGGGCGGCCGACCACTGGAAAGTGGTCCCCGATCTTTTGATGTTCGGGAAAAGCACTTCGGGGGGGATCTACCCTATATCCGGCTGCTGCTACAGTGAAAAAGTGGAAAATTTCCTGAAAGCGGATCCGATCTTTCACCCCTCCAGTTATTCGGGAGCTGAACCTGGGACTGTGGTCGTCTGTGAGGTGATCAAAAAACTCACGGAACCCGGATTTCTGGATCATGTTAATAATATGAGCCGCAAGTTTAAACTGGGATTCGACGATTTATGCGCCCGTTTCCCCGACAAACTCGTCGAACACCGCGGTCTGGGCCTTATGCTCGCCCTGGAGACCCACTCGGAAGAACAGGGATTTGCGTTGATGAGGCAGGCCGTTGCCCATCGAATTCTCGCCGTTTATGCCAACAACCGCAGGTCATCATTGCTGATCATGCCCCCGCTGATAATTTCATCCGATGAAGTCGATGAAGTGCTGAGCGGACTTGAGGCTTCCGTTAAAGCGATGAAAGCATAATGAATCCTGACCCTGCCAACCAGAATCAAGGAGGATCAGACATGGAACTGGATCGAGAACTCTTGTACCGGCTTGAGGAGAACCTGAAACCTCACCGAATTGAAGATTGCATCGTACCGATTACCGTGCTCGACTATGGAGAAATCTCCATTGTATTTAAAATCGAAGGTCGGGAAAACCTCGTCTACAAGCGCATGCCGCTGTTCAGAAGCATGGATGAAGCGGAAAGATTTGCCGCCATGTACCGGGAATACAACTCGTTGGTGGAAGAAGCGGGCCTGAGAATACCGCCGGCTGAGACAACAACAATTCAGGTTTCCGGACGCCCGGTGATTGTATTGTATCTGGTCCAACAGTTAATGCCACCCGAGGCTTTCGGTCACCGGCTGATCCACGGCTTCTCAGACGATGAAAACCGTGCGTTGTTTGAAAAAATAATAAAGGAAATCAGTAAGATTTGGGGATTCAATCGCAAGTGCATGTCCGGTATCGAACTTGCCCTGGATGCACAGCTTTCCAACTGGGTACTGCATGAGGATCAAGTCTATTATGTAGACACCAGCACCCCCCTCTATCGAAAAGATGGCGTGGAGCAGATTAACCAGAACGTGGAAGCATTCCTGAAAAGCGTACCGACAGGGCTTCGGTGGATTTTCCGCAAAGTCTTCATCAACGATGTCATCCCGAGATATTATGACCCCCGCAAGGTCTTCGTCGATTTTGCCTCCAACCTGAACAATGAAAGGCCCGATGTCATCCCCACCGCTATCGATGTAATCAACGGTATTCTGGAAGGTGGAAATGATCCGATCACGGAAGAAGAAGTCGCCAAATATTATGAAGAAGACCGCAAGATATGGCTCCTGTTTCTTACCCTGCGCCGCGCTGATCGATGGGCGAAGACAAAACTGTTCAGGAGAAGATATGAGTTTACACTGCCGTTGAAAAGCTCATTTCAATAGTGACACGGTAGATATTTTTCATCAGTGCGCCAGGAAAATGTTAAAGGGGTTTGATATGATGAGAGTATCTGGACCGCGGTATATTGCCAACTAGACGTAACGAGATGACGATTTGACCTGAGATTCGCAATAGGTCATCATCTGTCTGATTTTTCTACTTAATGTAGAAAGGAGGCAGA
>CAJINA010000189.1 GCA_905176665.1 Olavius algarvensis Delta 4 endosymbiont
AAGACGTCTCTGCGCCTCTGTGCGAGGATAATGCCTTTACGGCACAGCCGACTATCTCAGACCTGGCCCTGAGGGCCAGGTTTTAAGGCGCTGAATAAATCAGAGTTTCAGCATACAACGGAGGTACAGAACATGAAAAAATACATGCCAGTGTTCGTCATCCTGCTGGTTTTTGTCTTTGCGGTCGGCCCGGCCAACATCTACGCAGGCGCCTTTGATGATGCCGCTAAAAAAGCGGACCAGGGCGCGGATGTCGCCGGTCAGAAAGTAGATGAGTCCACCAAGGCGGCCCAGGAGGCAACCGCTACGGCCGGCGAAAATGTGAAAAGCTCCACCAAATCCGGGGCTGGTAAGGTGGGCGGCTTTTTCAACAAAACCTCTAAAACCGTTGAAGGCTGGATGAAAAACCTCGAGAAAAAGGTCAAGAAATAGAGCGAGTGTTAATCCCGGATACTGCCGCGGCTTCTTGAAACTAGACATTCCGAATTTCGTACTTTGAATTTAGAGTTTAATAAATCCCCAAATGCCGGAAAAGCCCCCTATATTTTGAAAGCCTCACATTTGGGGCACATTCAATCGACGGGATCGAACTATCTTAAAATTATTACCAGTCTACCGGCACCCGGACCGTCTGCCCGGCTTTATTTCTGAATACCAGGAAGCGGTGTTTCCGGCCATATAGATACAAATCCCGGGTGATCTCCACGTCTTTTTTACAGTAGTCCACTATTTCCCGAATTTTGCCTTCCCGCCACCACCGCAGGGCCTGAAGACCATCCGCGCTTTTGGGGGTTCCCAGCGTTTCCTTGGCCAGGTGGTCCAGGGACAGACGAAACCCCAGGCGGGTTTGAACTGCTTCCAGCAGATCCAGGGTCGGCCAGGCTCCGAAATCAATATCCGCATATCCGCTGAGTACCCGGTAATCGAAGCGTTTGATATTGAACCCGATCACCAGATCCAGGGCCTGCAGGTGGGAAATAAAAGCATCAACCTGATCTTCAAGATATTCATGAAAAACCTTGTCTTTCGAGTCATATAGAACGACACAACTTACACGCATCAAGTCCGCGCGGTGCCAGCCGCCCACCTCCTGGGCCGACCGCTGGGTTTCTATATCAAACACACCGAAACGGATGTCGGGCATCTGGTTGCTTTGGGTTTGCACCGGTTCGACAATCGGTCCCCGCGGTAATTTCCGTTCTACCTTCCTGGCAGTTGCCGCATAACGCTTGCGGCGCTTGTGGCGCCTGAGCTGGCGGAGCCGTTTTTTGCCGCTGGTTCGACCGATGGGGGGCTGGTCTGGCCGCACCGGCTGCGGGCGGTCATGCGGCTGTGCAACGACTTCCCCGGCAGTCGATCTGGAGGTGCCGGTCGATTCAATTTTTCGCGTGGTTTTAGCGGTGGAGAGTCGGCTGATGCGCCGCAAAATAAAATTGGCGGCGGTTTTATCGATCGGCCGGTTGCCGGAACCGCACTTGGGCGAGTGCACGCAGGCCGGACATCCGGTGTCACAGGGGCAGCTGGTTACAGCCTCCAGGGTCCGGGCGAACAACTGGTCAATCTGCCGGTAAGCCTGCAGGCTCAACCCGGCCCCGCCGGCAATACCGTCATAAATAAAGATGGCGGCCTGCCCGACCTGAGGATGGTAGGGGGTCGATATCCCGCCCAGGTCATTGCGATCCGCCATAACCAGCAGGGGTAGAATCCCGATAGCCGCATGCTCAACGGCATGGATGCCACCCATAAAATGGAGGTGCGCCTTCTCCACATCATCCTGAATCTCCAGAGGGACATCGAACCACACGCCCTGGGTTTCGAACACGTGGGGCGGCAGGTCCAGCGGAATAATATTCATTTTCCGACGGCCCCGAATCTGCCACTTCTCGTATCCAGTCACCTGTTCCGTGATGCGCAGGATGCCGTGGGAGACCCGGAGGCGCCCCACCTGGCCCTCATCAATAACCTTTATAATTTCAGTCTCTTTTGTGGTTCTTACCTTTGTATAGTAATCCACGCGAGCCGGCGCCACCCGCACCACCCGCTCCTCCAGGTCGAGATCGTTTACCAGCAGGGTTTCCCCGCGATGCAGGTAAATAGCCCCGGGATGGGTTTCCCGAAAGACCCGCAGGCCGTCTATGTCGCCCCGGTGTTGCCCGGTATGGCGATCCACGATGGTATAGCGCGATCCACCGCCGCGCAGGTCGACCTCCCGGTGCGGCATTTTGCGGGTAGCGTATATGCGGTCGCCTTCCGCGCTTTTCAGCAGCCGGGCTTGATCCAGCAGGCGGGCCACCCCTTTTTTCACGGCCCGGTTGCCAAGGTAGGGTTCGGTTGTCTCCAGGGGGAATTCAGCGGCCGCACAGGCAAGGTGCCTGACCAGGATATCCGGATTGTCCGGATTGACCACGGCCGCCTCCGGTCCTTTGTTTAGGAACACTTCAGGATTGCGCATGAAATACTGGTCCAGCGCATCTTCACCGGCCACCACGACCAGGGCCGACGGCTGCCCGCCGCGCCCCACCCGGCCGCCGCGCTGCCAGGTAGCGACAATGGAGCCGGGATACCCCACCAGAATACAGAGATCCAGGTCACCAATATCGATGCCGAGCTCAAGCGCCGACGTTGTGATCACGGCCAGGAGATCACCGGTGGCCAGTTTGCGTTCGATCTCCCGGCGTTCTTCCGGCAGCAACCCGGCCCGGTAAGCACTGATTTTGTCCCGGAATTCCCCGCTGCGTTCTCCCACCCACATGGCCAGCAACTCGGTCAATTTCCGCGACTGGGTGTACACAATGGTGCGCAGGCCTCTTTGCAAGGCCGCTTTCAGCAACTGGATCGTGGCCTGCACCGGACCATCGTGGGGATTGAGCATGACCACGTGGCGGCTGCCCCGGGGTGCACCGCTGCGGATGACGGCCTCGGCCTCCAAACCAGTCAGCTGGTGCACCAGTTCAACCGGGTTCGCCACGGTCGCCGAGCAGCAGATATAGATCGGGCGGGAGCCGTAAAAACTGCAGATGCGCTGCAAGCGGCGGAAGACCTGAGCCAGGTGTGAGCCGAGCAACCCCCGGTAGGTGTGCACTTCATCGATGACGACGAAATCCAGATTTTCAAACAGCTGCCGCCATTGCTGGTGGTACGGCAACAGGGCCAGGTGGACCATCTCCGGATTGGTGAGCAGGATATGGGGCGGGTTATTGCGGATCTTTTTTCTAAACCAGGCTGTCGTATCCCCGTCGTATATACCGGAGGCCAGTTGGCCGTCCGGCAAATGCCCGGCAAGGGATTCAAACGCCCTCTGCTGGTCCTGGGCCAGCGCTTTCAGGGGGGACAGGTAGAGGGTCCGGCTGTTCGGGTTGGTAAGGACCCGTTCCACGATTGGAAGCGTATAGACCAGGCTCTTGCCGCTGGCCGTCGGTATCGCCATGACCACGTGCCGCCCCTTGCGGATCAAGTCGATGGCCCGGGCCTGATGTGCGAAAAGTTGCGGTATGGAAAGGGCCTTCAGCAATTGTTCGATGGACTCCGGCCAGCCCAGATCAGGATTGCCGGTCACTGCGGCCCGGGCGCCCTTTTCGTGGTGGCAGACGACCTGGTCGCCAAATTGCCGCGACTTTTTAAGGGCCTCGACATATTCGGCCACATTCGGGGAGCGTTCCGGATCTTTTTTCGTGGGTTTCATTCGTAATTTACTTGATTTAATGGTTTTATGACATATTATAGGGCTGTCTTTACCATTCACCGCCAACATGCTAATACAACGAAATACCCGTTATTACAATCGCGGGAACTATAACTTGGTAGTTCTGCCGTAGAGAATTAGATCGTTTTTCAGGAAAACTCCATGATGATCGACCAGATCGTGATCCTTCTCGTCCTGCTGATGCTTTCCGGTTTTTTTTCGTCAGCAGAAACCGCCCTGTTCTCCATCAGCAAAACCAAAGCCCGGCATATTGCCAAGAAAAAAGACGGCACCAGTGCGCTTATCGAAAAAATGAAAGCCGATCCCCACCGCCTGTTGTCCACCATCCTGATCGGCAACAACGTGGTGAATGTGGGGGCCTCGGCCCTGGCCACCTCAATCGCCATCGGCCTGTTTCCCAACTACGCGGTCGGCGTCGCCACCGGTGTGATGACATTCCTGATCCTGGTTTTCGGCGAGGTATTTCCCAAGTCCGTGGCCACCCGCAACAACGTCCTCATCGCCCGCCTGACGATTTACCCGATCTACTGGCTCTCGATCCTGTTTCATCCGGTGATCATTTTCATGAATTTCATTCCGCGCCTCACCGGTCGGATCAAGAAGACCCCGGCGGCCACGGAAGAGGAATTGATGACCTTTGTGGAAGTGGTCGAAGAAGAAGGCGGCATTGAAGAAGAGGAAAGGGAGTTTATCAGCGCCATATTTGAGTTCGACGACACCAATGCCTCCGAGATCATGACCCCCCGGGCAGACATGTTTGTCGTTGAAGCCGCAGAGGCATTGAATCTGGGAAAGACTATCAACTCCGGGTTTACCCGCATACCGGTAACGGATGGCGAGCTTGACAATATCATCGGTATCATCAACATCAAGGATCTGTTCCTGCACCAGGTCAAATCAGCTGAGAAGCTGGACATCCGGGAAATTATGACGCCGCCCTATTTCGTGCCGGAGAACAAGAAGCTGGATAAACTCTTTCAGCAGTTCAAGAAAAGACGCCAGCACATGGCCATCATCGTGGATGAGCATGGGGGCGTTTCCGGCCTGATCACCCTGGAAGACACGCTCGAAGAACTCGTGGGTGAGATCAGTGATGAGACCGATAAGATCGAGCCCTTGATCATCCGCGACGGGACCCATGCGTGGCGGGTCCTGGGAAAAACCGAGATCGATGATGTCAATGAACGCATTCCAATCGGCATCCCGGATGTGCGGGACTATGACACCTTCTCAGGCTACGTCTTGCACAATATCGGCCGCATTCCCAAGGAAAAAGAGAGTTTCAGCCTCGACGGTTTCACCATCACCGTGTCTCAGAAGGACGGCAACCGTATCCGCGAATACCACGTGAAAAAAGACCAGGCGGGCTCATGAAAACACGCGGCACCGCTCCTTGTAGAATACGGCTGCTGAACGTTTTGCTTTTATGCGCGCTCCTGCTGGCACTGGCAGTTCCCCTGCGAGCTTCTGAAACGGTGGTCCGGGTCGGCGATTTTTCGAAACTGGCGCCCGGCGACCCCCTCCCTGCTTTATGGAAGCCCCTGACCTTCAAGAAAATTGAAAAGCACACCCGCTACCGGTTGGTGGCCGACAGCGGCCAGACCGTATTAACCGCCCAGAGCCGGGAGTCCGCCTCGGGCCTGGTTCGCAAGTTCTCCATAGATCTAAACAAGTTTCCCTATATCAACTGGCGCTGGAAAGTGGCCCGTATCAACCCGAAAGGCGACGTATCCCGTAAGGATGGGGATGATTACCCGGCCAGGATTTACATAACCTTTGCCTATGATCCGGACCAGGTTGGTTTTCTGGAACGGGCCAAGTTTGAGACCGCCCGCCTTGTTTATGGCAAAACACCGCCGATGGCGGTTCTCAACTATATCTGGGCCAATCGCGCGCCACCGGGTTTATTTGTCCCCAATGCCTATACAGAACGGGCGATCATGGTTGCCGTGCAATCCGGTCCTGGCGGGGCCGGGCGCTGGGTAACAGAAAAGCGCAATGTCTATGCGGATTATAAAAAAGCGTTCGGAAAAACGCCGACGGCCATCACCGGCGTGGCTATCATGACCGACACGGACAATACCGGGGAAACCGCCGAGGCCTGGTATGGGGATATATTTTTCTCGACGGAGTGATTTGCAATTCTTGACTCTTTTTGCTCTTAATCCGCTCAGGAAACGCGCTTTGATGTGCAGAGCAAGATGAAGAGCACGTATAGCGGTTAGCCTATTTCTTCACCCGCTCCACATACTCACCGGTACGGGTGTCTATTTTGAGTATCTCGCCTTCTTCTATAAAGGGCGGCACCTGGAGTTGATAGCCGGTCTCCAGGGTAGCCGGCTTTGAATCGCCGGAGGCCGTATCGCCCTTGATCCAGGGTTCGGCCTTGACCACTTTAAGTTCCATAAATATCGGCAGGGTGACACCGATGGGTCGCCCATCAAATAAGAGCACATCGCACTCTGTATTTTCCTTGAGCAGGTCCTTGGTATCACCCAACTGATCGGCGGTCATGAATTCCTGCTCATAGTTGCTCGAGTTCATGAAGCAGTAGGCTTCGCCATCGAAGTACAGGTACTCCATTTTTACTCCTTCCAGGTCGGCCTTATTCATCTTCTCGCCCGATCGGTACGTCTTGTCGAACTGAGCCCCGGTCAACATATTCTTCAGACGGCATTTATACAGTGCCTGCCCCTTGCCGGGCTTTACAAAATCGAACTGGACAACCACATAGGGTTCGCCGTCAATCTCTATCTTTAGCCCTTTTTTGAGGTCGCTGCTCTCATACATGAATCAGATTCTCCTTTTTTCCGCCTGATATAGCGCTTGCGGTCTTGTTTCCTGATTACCCGGCAACTTGCCAGGCCCGGCGGGCCTGTTCCACGAATTGGCCGACCCGCTGCAAATCCTTTTTAAAGCGCACCGGCTTACCGTTCGCTGCGATGGCATTTGTAAGGGTGCAGCTATCAACGCCGGCCGATCCGACCGCTAAAATGCCGGCATATACATTTTCCGGCGATAGCCCCCCGGCAAGTATCACGGGAATGCGACTTTGCTGTACAAGCTGCGCGGCCATAGGCCAGTCGCAGGTTTCACCGGTAATCCCCACAAACCCGGTTACCGGCTGCGGTTCGCTGGCGACCAGCAGGGTATCAGTCAGGAACAGATCGCTGACCGGCTCGAACAGATCGGCCAGTTCCAGGGTCGGAACCTGACGCTCACGGCCGGTTGGTGCGATGGGTATGGAGCGCATGATCCGAACCGCCGGAAACCGGGTACGAATCCCCTTCTGCAGCTCTACCAAAGCCATACAGCCGTTGGCTGCATGCTCGTCACTGGTGAGATGTTCACACAGGTGCACGATGTCGGGCCGGTAGTGGTCGATCACCTTGTACACCAGATCCGGTTTGCTGAAAAGCGGAATTAGACTGCTCAACGCCCCCAGTTCTCGAACGACCCTTCTTGTATCAGATATCTCGGCGACTTTCCAATTTTCCGGCGTGACCAGAACCGTGCCGACGTGATCGACGCCCAACCCAATGACGGCCTTGGCTTCCGCCGGGGTTTGAATTTCATATATCTGGGTGATCATGGGTGTCATGCGGAGATGCCGAACAAGGGGTAACGCCGCGATTATATTGCAATGGTGTCGTATTTCCCCGGTATTTATAAGTTGACTTTTTGCCCGGTCTCTACCATATTCGGGTTGATTTCGCAAACCGTTTGCTTTATTTTCACAACCGTTTCGATCGGTTAACGATATTTTGGGGATGTTGCCGGAGCCACACACCATTCACCATTGCCGAGGGGTGTACATGATTCTGATTATCGATTTCGGTTCGCAGTTCAATCAGTTGATCGCGAGAAGGGTCCGCGAGTGCAAGGTCTATTGCCAAATCGTTCCGCCCACCATCAAATTGGCAGAAATTCGTAAACTCAACCCGGAGGGCATCATCCTATCCGGCGGACCGGCCAGCATCTATGAGAAAAAGAGCCCCAAGGTCCACAAAGGTATTTTCAAACTGGGCATACCCATCCTCGGCATTTGCTACGGGATGCAGTTCATGGTGGCCGCCCTGGGCGGCAAGGTCCAGAAATCCAGAAAGCGGGAGTACGGGTTTGCTGAATTAAAAGTGAAATCCGCCGGCCAACTGTTCAAAACCGTAGGTCGCAGGACCCAGTGCTGGATGAGCCATGGAGATTCCATCACCAAGCCGCCGGCCGGCTTCAAAATTACCGGCTACACCGCCAACACGCCTATCGCCGCGGCCATGGACCTGAAAAACAAGTTCTACGGACTCCAGTTTCACCCGGAGGTGGAGCATACTCCCAAAGGCAAAGACATGCTCCGCAGCTTTCTGTTTGATGTATGCAAGTGCTCAAAATCATGGACAATGAAGTCTTTTTCCCAGGAGTGCATCACTGAAATCCAAGCGCAGGTCGGACGCAAAAAGGTGATTCTGGGGCTCAGCGGCGGGGTGGATTCCTCCGTGGCGGCCGTCTTGATCCACAAGGCCATTGGCAGGCACCTGACCTGTATCTTCGTGGACAATGGTCTGCTGCGCAAAGATGAGGCCCTGCAGCTTAAAAAGACCCTAAAAGAGAACCTGAACATCAATATCCGGTTTGTCAGCGCCAAACGCAAGTTTCTCTCGGCTTTGGCCGGTGTCACCGATCCGGAAAAGAAACGCAAAATCATCGGCAAAATATTCATGGATGTGTTCGAGGCCGAGGCCCGCAAGATCAAGGGCGCTGAATTCCTGGCCCAGGGCACCTTGTATCCGGATGTCATCGAATCCCAATCCGCTTTCGGGGGCCCCACTGCCGTGATCAAGTCGCATCACAATGTCGGCGGACTGCCCCGGAAAATGAAACTGAAACTGGTGGAACCGCTGAAATACCTGTTCAAGGACGAGGTGCGGCAACTGGGCAAAGCATTGGGCTTGAGTGACCAGATGGTCTGGCGGCAGCCCTTCCCCGGTCCCGGGCTGACCATCCGCATTATCGGATCCGTGCAAAGCCGGCGCCTGGCCATACTCCGGGAAGTCGATGCCATTCTCCTGGAAGAAATCCGATCCGCCGGTTACTACCGCAGGCTCTGGCAATCCTTTGCCGTGCTGCTGCCGCTTAAGAGTGTTGGTATCATGGGGGACCATCGCACCTACGAGAATATCGTGGCTGTCAGGGCCGTCACCAGCAAGGACGCCATGACAGCCGATTGGGCCAAGCTGCCGCACAAATTGCTGGGCCGGATCTCCAACCGGATCATCAACGAAGTAAAAGGGGTGAACCGGGTCGTATACGATATCAGTTCGAAGCCGCCGAGCACCATAGAGTGGGAGTAACTGCCTGTTATGCCGAAAAAAAAACAGTCTCAGTTCAAGATGGGCATGGACAACGGGGGCACGGATTCCCTGTACGCCGAAGAGCGCAACGATCTCAAGCTGGAAAAGCTAACTCAGAAGGTCACCATTATCTCGATCCTGATCCCGGTACTGATCGGGGTCATCCTGGTCATTTCCTACCTGGACATCAAATCCCGGGTGACCACGGTCCAGGATACCGGTGAACCCGGGGTCCAGAGCCTGTCCCAGAACCTGGAGTCGCGCTTTTCCTCCCTGTCCGTAAAATTTGCCCAACTGGAAGCATCGTTTAACCGAGAGATCAGCAAAGCCGCCAAGACCCAGCAGAAACTCCAAAAAAAGCTGATAGAAGCGGAAAAGTCCATCCGCTGGCTCAACAAGATTAAAGCTGGCAAAAAGACGTTTGAACAAAAAAACGCGGACCTGGAAACCGGTTTGGAGGCCATTAGAGCCGACCTGCAGATCCTCGATTCCAACTTAAGCTCCCTGGACCAATCGGTGAAAAATGAGCTGATCGACCTGGTGGCTCTGGTGGAAAAGTCCAGCACGGCCATGCTGGCGCTGCAGGCCCAGGTGGCTGAAAAGATGGATCGGGCGGAAACTGAAAAAGCCATCGACGCCCAAAAACAGGATCTGGTGGCCAGCATCGAGAAGCTGGGTTTGCGGCTGGAAAAACAGATTGTCCTGAACCGCCAAAAGATTGCGGCAGTTAAAGAGAAAGTGTCCGGCCGGAAGGCAACCGGGGCGGCAAAGCCAGCCAAGCAGAAGACCCCCACTGCCAAATCGGCCCCCAAACCAAAAACAACTCCCCAACCGGCTGAAAAAACGGAAAAGCCCACGCCCCCGGCTCCCCAACCGGGTGAAATAGTGGAACAGGACCTCTAGACCTTACATTGGTGGGTTTGCTTCTCTACGAGGTTCCAGTTAAGGCATTTTGACATAGAAAGTACCATAATTCTAAATCGAAATCGGGATCGTTATCGGGATCGGATTTTCGGGTTTCGTCCTTTTCTCTCCCGGGCTGTCAATTGCCACTAGGGTAACAAACACAACGACCGATTTCGATTTCGATCCCGATAGCGATTTCGATAAAACCAATCAGTCTACGACCCCAGTGGTTGGAAATAGCTGGACCTTGGTATGTTCTGGTGGCAATTAAACCGCTCCAATAGATAACTTGAGTTTGATTGAGAACCACATTGGTGTATTTAATTTATGGATGGTATTCAGGTGGAGTCACCTGACAGGTACTGTTTTATCAATACACGATATTCGGATTTCGAGTTTACAATTCTACCCTGCCCGCATCAGTCTCTCTATCCTGGGAATGTCTTCAGGCAGATCGACCTCGGGAGAATCATACGGTGTCACCACAACTTTGATGCGGTAGCCATGCTCCAATACCCGGAGCTGTTCCAGCTTTTCCACTGCTTCAAGGGTGCCCTCTGCCAGGTTTCTGTATATTTCCAGAAACAGGCATGTATACGCGTAAAACCCGAGGTGTTTAAACGTATCGTGCCGGGTCTCCGGGTCGCGGGCCAGGGGAATGGCTGCCCGTGAAAAATACAGGGCATATCCCTGATTGTCGAAAGTGACTTTGACGTCCTTGGGGTCGGTGATTTCGCGGTTTCTTACGATTTTATATGCCAGCGTGCTCATGTCCAGCTTCGGCTCCTCGTAAAAAGGCGCCACAAGCTGATCCAGACAGCGCGGGTCCATGAGGGGTTGATCGCCCTGGACATTGATGACGATATCATCGGAATTCAGACCGATGATCTGGGCAGCCTCGGCAATCCGGTCGGTGCCGGATCGGTTTTGGTCCGAAGTCATGACCGCCCGCCCCCCGAACGCCTCAACTGCTGCGACGATGCGCTGATCATCGGTGGCAACCAGCACCGCATCCACGCGGGATGCCGCAAGCGATCGTTCGTACACATGCTGTATCATCGGTTTTCCGTGGATGGGATGCAACGGTTTGCCTTCAAAACGGGTACTGCTGTAGCGGGACGGAATAACGACAACGGTTTGCATGGTGTGTCCTTTCTCGTTTTGATGAACCTATTGACCGGGACCCTCTGGCCGGGCTATGAACAGATGAGTTGCCGTCAGCGCCATCCGCGGTTCGCGACCGCGGTAAAATCGGGCTGAACCCCGCTGCCAAGGAAACTGCCAAACATGAACATGGATACCCTTATAGAACTGCTCCAGAGCGTGTCCAACGGTGAGATAGACGTTGATAAGGCCGCCCACCGTTTGAAACACCTTGCCTACGAAGACATTGACTTTGCCCATATAGATCATCACCGCAGCCTTCGCAAGGGCTTTCCCGAGGTAATTTTCGGCGAGGGAAAAACAGCTGAACAGATCCAGGGCATCCTTGAGCGGATGATCGTCCATGAAAATACAGTGCTGGTGACACGGGTGGACCCGGAAAAGGCGGAGGCGATCTGCCAGACGCAGCCGGATGCCGTCTACCACCCTGACGCCCGGATTATCCTCTGTGAAAAGCAACCGACGGAGATAACCGGCAAAGGGACGATCCTGATTGTTTCCGCCGGCACCTCCGATATTCCCATAGCCCGGGAAGCCATGCTGACCGCCAAGGCCATGGGCAACCGGGTACAGACGGTCTTTGACATCGGGGTTGCCGGGATTCACCGCCTGATGGGGCACCGTGAACTGATCACGGACGCAACCGTCCTGATCGTGGTGGCCGGCATGGAAGGTGCCCTGCCGAGTGTCGTGGCCGGCATGACGGCCAGCCCGGTGATCGCCGTGCCCACCAGTATCGGTTACGGTGTCAGTTTGGGAGGGCTCACCGCGCTCTTCGGAATGCTCAGCTCCTGCAGTTCCAATGTGGCCGTGGTGAATATTGACAACGGATTCGGGGCCGGCTACATGGCTTCGGCAATAAACCACACTTGAAGGGTTGGAGGGGCCAAGGGTTCAAGCAAGGCCCCTACACCGGCCAAACCAAAGAAACAAACGCAAACATTTAATATAACATCGTTATTATTAAATATATAAACGTTCCTGTTTAACTTAAATCACGCCTATATTGAGCTAAAACCCTATAGTAGAAAGGGGCCTATCGCCACTCTAGCGTATGAATGAAATGCATTTGACCTTCCCCTGGGCCCCTTGAACCCTGTCTATTTTCTTTTATCCCATCCCCCCAGCAGATGCATGTGCAGATGAAAAATTACCTGGCCGCCGCCCCTTTCCACATTGAACAGCAGCTTGTATCCGGACTCGTTGACACCGGCCTGCCGGGCCATCTGCCGGGCGACATCGGTGATCTCCGCCACGATGTCACGGTCCGCAGCAGTCAGGTCGTTAATGCTGCGGATATGTTTTTTAGGTACAATGAGCCAGTGAACGGGTGCATGCGGGTTGATATCCTTGAAGACAACCAAAGTGTCATTTTCGAATTCAAACTCGGTGTCCATCTTTCCGGCGGCAATCTTGCAGAACAGGCAATCCTTATCCATGCAGCGCTCCTTTCTATTTGATTTTTATCGATTTCAAAGACTCTTATATACAATTTTCAGGTGTTTAGCAATAAAACCCTTGCTTATCAAAAGATGCTCATCTATAGAGTGTGACCAGCTGGTCATACAATGGAGGCGCTGCTTTCTGCGGTTGTCTTCGGATGGGAAAACCATATGCGGAACCACACAAAAGAGACAACCCCTGCAGCCGAAAACGGGCGGTTGCCGGCCAATTATCCGCGGGTTGCCGATGCGACCCTGCAGGTGGTGCGCGAAAAAGTTCTCGCCGGTGAGCGGCTCAATCAGGCCGACGGATTGTCGCTTTTTAAAACCCCGGACCTCGTAGGCCTTGGTCAATTGGCTGATTATGTAAGAAAAAAACGCCATCAGGATAAAGCGTACTACATTTACAATCAGCACCTCAACTATACCAATGTTTGCCGGAATAGGTGCCGTTTTTGTGCTTTTGCCCGGGATGAGCACCAGGATGGCAGTTTTGCCCTTTCCCTGGAACAGATCGAAGCAAACCTGCTCGAACGGATAGACGAGCCCATCAAGGAACTGCATATCGTGGGGGGCCTGAATCCCGATCTGGATTTTGCCTACTTTATCGAGCTGCTCCGACTGGTGAAAAAAATCCGGCCCGCGGCCACCATCAAGGCTTTCACACCCGTGGAAATCGACTACCTGCACAGGATTACCGGGTATTCCATTCAAGAAGTAATTGCGCAACTGAAGGCGGCCGGACTGGCGATGATGCCCGGGGGCGGCGCCGAAGTGATGAGTGACCGCATCCAGGCCGCCCTCTTCCCGGAGAAGATCGGTGCCGCCCGGTGGCTGGAGATCATGGAAGCCGTGCACCAGGCCGGCATTTCATCCAACGCTACCGTGCTTTACGGTCATATTGAAACGGCCGCCGAGAAGGTCGACCACCTGCTGCAAATTCGTGAACTCCAGGACCGCACCGGCGGTTTTTCGGCCTTTATCCCCCTGGCGTTTCACTCGCAAAATACGCAACTGGCTGATCTGCCCGCTACCACGGCCTTTGATGATCTGAAAACCATCGCCGCCGCCCGCTTGCTGCTGGACAATTTTGACCACATCAAGGCCTATTGGGTCATGATTGGAGAATCCCTGGCTCAGGTAGCCCTCTCTTTCGGGGCCGACGATCTGGATGGCACCATCATTGAAGAGAAAATCACCCACATGGCCGGGGCCCGCAGTGCCAAAGGACTCAGCCGGCCGGCCATGCGGTCCCTGATCCGGGCGGCCGGGTTCCGACCAGTGGAGAGAGACAGTTTCTACAACCCCATAACCGCTAATTGCTAACGATGACCTCTCAACTGATAGAACTGACCCATAAAATTGAAGCAACCCGGAGAATTGACGGAGAAGAGGCGTTGTTCCTCCTCGAACAGGCTGACCTGCTGCACCTGGGCGCGTTGGCTGATGCCCGGCGCAGGCAACGCCATCCGGATGCCCGGGTGACCTATGTTGTGGACCGGAATATCAACTATACCAATATCTGCGTCTCGGGCTGCCGGTTTTGTGCGTTTTACCGCCAGCCGTCCCATACGGAGGCGTTTATCCTTTCCGAATCAGAACTACGCGACAAAATTGAAGAAACCATTGCCCTGGGCGGGACCCAGATTTTGCTCCAGGGCGGCATGCATCCCGACCTCGATCTGGATTATTATGTAAACCTGCTGACGTTCATCAAGGATAACTTCCCCGTCCATATTCATGGATTTTCTCCACCGGAGATCAGCTTTCTGGCGGAAAAGACGGGTAAATCACTCACCGAAATCCTGCAAACTTTGATTGCCGCCGGACTTGACTCCATCCCCGGCGGCGGGGCCGAAATCCTGGTGGACGACATCCGCACGCAAATTTCGCCCGGCAAGTGTCTGACCGACCGCTGGCTGGAGGTGATGCGGGCGGGTCATCAACTGGGTCTGCGCACATCGGCCACCATGATGTTTGGACATATCGAGGAACGCCGCCATATTGTCGAACACCTGTTGCGGATCCGGGAGTTGCAAGATGAGACCGGGGGCTTTACCGCGTTTATCCCCTGGACCTTTCAACCGGACAACACCTGTATAGACCTGGAGAAGGCCACGGCAGCTGAATACTTGCGGGTATTGGCATTATCACGTCTTGTTCTTGATAATATTGATAATATACAGGCATCCTGGGTCACCCAGGGGGCCAAAATCGCCCAGGTGGCCCTGGCCTTCGGAGCCAACGATCTGGGCAGCACCATGATCGAGGAAAATGTGGTCGCCGCCGCCGGGGTACGCTTTCGGCTGCCGCTGGCCGAAATGAAACGCCTGATCGAAACGGCCGGCTATGAGGCCTGCCAGCGGGACTGCCACTACAACCTGATCCCCGCGGAAAAGTAAAAATGGCCAGCACCTCCACTGGATACGATACGGGCCTCCACCGGGCCGGTTGGATCATGCAGGATCCACGGACGATTATTGCCAACGGCTATGTACGGGTCGTATCCGGTCAAATCCGAGAAATCGGCCAATGGCGTCAGAAAGCGCCCCCGACCGGTCAAGAAGCGGTTTTTGACCATGGTCCGGGCGTCCTGATGCCCGCCCTGGTCAACGCCCATACCCATTTGGAATTGAGCGGCTTCAAGGGACGGTTAGACTGTGACCAGGGATTCGGTTCCTGGGTTCAGACGCTGCTCCAATTGCGTGCCAAGAGCACCGTGTCCGATCTCGCCGCCGCCGCTGAACGGGGCCTGCAGGAGATCGTGTCAACGGGAACCGGAACCGTGTGTGAAATTTCGAGTTTGGGCCTCACGGACCAGCTTCTGCGCGGGTCCGGTCTGTCCGGTCTATGGGCACGAGAAATCCTCGGCAACCTGCAGAACACACCGGAGGCTACCCTGCCGAACTGGCCCGGGCATGTAAAACCGGCATTGGCCGGTCACGCGCCGCATTCGACCGACCCGGCGTTGCTGGCCGAACTCAAACAGGTAGATGAAACGTACCAACGCCCCTTTTCCATACACCTTTCCGAATCCGACGCGGAGATGGAGTTCATCAACAGCGGCGGCGGTGCTTGGGCAGGTTTTCTCACGGAACGGGGCATTGACTTTTCAAACTGGGGACTGCCGGCCCGCAGCCCGGTTGCGTATCTGGAAAAGTTGGGGGTATTGAACGAACGCACCCTGGCTGTGCACGTGCTGCTGGCCGATGATCGGGATCTGGATGTTCTGCAACGGCGCCGCGTCCCGGTCTGTGTCTGTCCCCGCAGCAACCAGGCCCTGCACAGCCGCCTGCCGGACATCCCGGCCATGCTGGCGCGCCGGATGTCGGTATGTATAGGGACTGACAGCCTGGCCAGTACCCCCAGTCTGGATCTATTCGACGAGATGGCGTTCATCGCCCGGCAGTACCCGTCTCTTGATCCCGCCCGGATCCTGGCGATGGCAACCGCCAACGGGGCGGCTGCCCTGATGCAGCCGGCCTGCGGAAAGATTGAACGGGGATTCTCCGCCCGGATGATCTATGTGCCGGCTACCGGGAGCACCCCCCAAAAACTTATGGAAATGATCGTCAATCGGGATTTTAGCCAACCGTGCCAGCCTCTTTTCGCGGGTGCTGAAACGCAAACAGGTGAACAAGATGCAGGACAAGCCACTCAAACGGGATGAACCGGTTCGAATCGGTCGCATCAGTTATATGAATGTCGCTCCGATCTACTATGGACTGGACCGGCAGGCCGACACCCGGTGTTACCGGATCGTGGCCGCACCGCCGGCCACTCTCAATCGGAAAATGGCCACGGGCGAGCTTGATATCAGCCCGGTTTCCACAGCCGCTTATGCCGCTCACCAGGACGACTGGCTGATCCTGCCGAATTTGAGCATATCGTGTGACGGCCCGGTTATGAGTGTGGTTTTAGCCAGCCAATACAGCATCCGGGACCTGGAAGGCAAGTCGGTCGTGATCAGCGATGAATCAGCCTCGGCGGCAGCCCTGGTGCGCCTCATCTTCCGCGAACACAACGTGCAGCCGACCATCAGCTGCCGTCCCCTGGATGGGGATAAGGCCGTCGCGGATGCCGATGCCGTGCTGGTGATTGGAGATGCCGCCCTGAACGGGAAGTGGCAGAAAACCTACCGTTATGTGTGGGATCTGTGCGGCGCCTGGAAAAGCGCCACCGGACTACCGTTCGTCTTTGCTCTTTGGGCCGTCCGCAGGGATTATGCCCGCCTGCATGCTGATCGGGTAGCGCGTACGCTCCAGATTTTGAATCAATCCAGGCGAAAAGGATGCGCAAACCTGCCGGCTATCACGGCCACCTTGAAAAAACGCTGCGATTTGAAGATTGATATACTAGAAAGATATTTCAAAGGGTTGCAGTATGACCTGGATTCGGTGAAACTCAGGGGTCTGGAAGCATTCTATGCCAAGTTGTATCGCTACGGCCTCATTGCCGCACCGGTTGTTACCCGTTTCATTGAAGCCGGTGGCCTTGGCGCGACCGGTGGCGACTCCGGAGAGTCGGCCCGCCCGCCTGTATCCCTGGAAATCAATTAGTGCCCATCCATAAATGGCATCTTTTGGCCCAGAGCGGCGTTTTCGCTATTTTGAATCCCTCGGGATAGCCCGCTATGCTTGCGGTTTCAAAATCACTCAAGCCTTGCTCTGAACCAAAATCTACCATTTCTGGATGGACACCAATAAGCACCCCCTCCGGTGGCAAGCAATCATGCCAAGCACCGGCGTTACCCGGCCAAACGACTTTCGAATACGGCCCTATTTGTTGCCAGCATCCGCCCGGCCATGAGATCGTCCATGGCCCGGGTGTAGTCTGCCAAACGAACACCGGGAACCAGCTCACTTTTTGCAATCACCGCCAACAGGGCGATGTTCTGCATCCGGGCGTCCGGCAGTTCCGGGTCGTACACCGGGATGGCCTTGATGTCCCGCGCTTGCGCCGTCGCTTGTAACATCTCCACGCTGACTTCCGGATCCCGGCCTAACCGAACGTCAAGGGGCTGCCAGACAGCATTGTAGTAAATCAAGGTGCCGCGATCCTTCAGGGCAATATTCATGGCACGCAAGGCTTCGTGCCTTTCGAGGGCCACCACCAGATCCGCACGCCTTTCCGCTATCAGCGGGGCGTGGGCGTCCCGACCCATTCTGATCTGCGATTTGACGATGCCGCCCCGTTGGGCCAGTCCATGGGTGTCGACCCCCTTTACCGGCAGACCGGCGTGATCACCTGCCCGGAGAATGATTTCGCTCAACAGGCCGATACCCTGTCCGCCCACACCGGCAAGGTAAATATTGAATGCGTCCATGTAGTTTTTATCCCCGCGGTTCGATTGGTTTCGGTGATGTGATCGCCTTGGCCGGGCAGGTCTGCAGGCAGGACCCGTCCCCGATGCAGAGGTCATGATTGATGGTAACCCGCCCTTCACTGTCCCGGGTAAAAGTGGGACAGGCAAAGACCTCCACACACTCGTGGACCCGCTGGCAGGTATCCTGGTCCACGGCTACAGCCCGCTGCTGATAGGCCGGCTTTTTCTTCTGCTGCCGCATGAATTTGAGCATACAGGGATGGCGGGCGATGACCACACTGAAACCGCCGTCGTTCACCGCTGTTTCAACCAGTTCTTGCAGGCGGGCTTGCTGGTAAGTGTCAATTTCATATATATTGGGCACCCCCAGGCCTTCCAGCACCTGTCGCAGGGGGATTTTTTCAACGGTCTCATTAAAGTTCCGACCGGATGCGGCGTGATCCTGATGCCCGGTCATGGCGGTCGTCCCGTTTTCCATCAGCAGCATGGTGATGTTGTGGTTGTTGAAGAGGGCGTTGATGATTCCGGGCAGGCCGGCATGAAAAAAGGTGGAATCTCCCATGAATACGACGACTTTGCGGGAATCGTTAAACAGGGACAGCCCGGAACCCATCCCCGTGGAGGCCCCCATGCACATAAGCAGTTCACCCATTTCGTACGGTTCCTGGAACCCCAGGGTATGACAGCCAATGTCGGCCACGGTGATATCTGTCGCTGCCAGGGCCTGCTTGATGGCATGGAACGCGCTGCGATGTCCGCACCCCGGACACATCTGGGCCGGCCGCAAGGGTGCCGGTGGGGGTTCTTGGGTCCGTCCCATGCGCTCCGGCACCAAGTCAGTCCAGGTATCCTGTAGCAACGTGTATACCTTATCGGGTGTATATTCATCGAGCCAGTCGTCGAGGGCAACCTTGCCGGTAATTTTGACCGGAATGCCCTCATCGAAGGCCAGCGCTTTTATCTCATTTTCAAGGGTGTTGTCCAGCTCTTCCAATATCCTGATTTCTTTGTGATTATACAAAAATTTCCGAATCATGGCGCGCGCGGCCGGGTACACCATCCCCAACTTCAATATATCCGGTTTCGCGGTGGCCGCGTTCAGTACGTCCAGCAGGGACAGAAACGGCAGCCCGGAGGTGATGATACCCCGGTCACGGTTGCCGTGATCCACCACCCGGTTGACACCGGCTGACACACCCCACTGCTCAGCCTTGTCCAGGTTCATCAGGGCCCTGGTTTTCATGGGAAACACCAGTGCGGCAATGGGGATATAGGGGCCGTTTTTCCTGTCAAACCGGGGCGTGTTGTCCGGCTGAATCGGGTCACGGGCAGGAAATGCGATTTTTTCCTTGGCGTGGCAGATATGGGTGGTCATTCTCAGGATAACGGGCATGTTCAACCGGCGGGACAATTCCGCGGCTTTCAGATAAAAGGCATAGGCCTCGGCCGGTGAAGCCGGTTCCAGCATAGGCGTGTAGCTCATGCGGGCCAAATGCCGGTTGTCCTGTTCGTTCTGGGAAGAGTTGGCGCCGGGATCGTCGCCCAGGATTACCACCAGCCCGCCGATAATGTTCATCAGACTTAATTGGACAAAGGTGTCCGCGGCAACATTCAATCCCACGCTCTTAAAAAAGACGGTGGCCAGGTGGCCGTTGACCGCGGCACCATAGGCCACTTCCGTGGCCACCTTCTCGTTGGTGGAAAACTCGAAATAAAAAGGCCGCCGGTCTTCGGGAATAGACCCGATGGCCGTCGCAATTTCAGGCGTGGGCGAGCCCGGGTAGGAAGTTACAACCCGGGTGCCGGCTTCGACCATGGCCCGTACCAGGGCGGTATTGCCCATCATGATCTCTTCAAACGGCTCCTCCCTGAGAAGCATCTCGCCCATATCTTTCATGTGCAGTCCTTTTGCAGTATGGCGTCACACAGTTGCTCCAACGGTGTCAGTTTTTAGCTGGAGGGCCTACGAGAAGGTTTGCGGACGCAGATGGTGACGGTCCTCCTGGATTCAGGTCAGCTCCATATAAATTAAGACCTAATTGCACCGATTCAACAGTTCCCTATGGGGCTGGACGCCGGTCTGGTTTCATCTGGACCCGATACTTTTTCACATATCCGATCGGCTTGTAGCTGTGCTTGGCCCGCCGCAGGCCTTCATTGCCCAGATCCTGCTCACGATTGATGGTGTCATACTGTTCGGGCAGGATGGAGGCAAAGGCCTGGTTGACAAACTGCCAGACGCCCTTGTAACCACTGACGGCCTTTTCAAAATGGATGATAAAGCTCGTACCGCGGGCATTTTCTTCACCCAGCGAATAGGCCACCGGGCGATCCTCAACATAGTAGATGCCGCCGCACAGCTGCAATTCTTCGGCATGCACCAGGGCTTCCCGGGCGGCCGGGTAATCACCCGGGTCCTCACGCCCCTGCACCCATTCCTCCAGGATCTGCAAGGCGGCCGGGGGGTGGCTTTCCAGGAGGGGCTCGCCGGTATAGGTGTAGTTTTTCAAGAACGCCTTGATCAGGTTACGCTTTTTATGGAGTTTGCGCCCGGTCAGTTCCGCCAGGGCTTGACGTGAGTATAAATAGTCAAAATTATCCCTGTCCTCGGCGGTTGTGAAGCCCCGGGCGGCCATCTTTTCAGCCAGGACGGCGGGCACGCATTTCAACACACCGAAACTGCCGAAAAGTTGCGCCAGGAGCGCATCTTCCGGCAGGCCGAAAGGCAGCATGAAAAATGGGCTGTCCTGATCCCGGCCGGTAAACAGGAGCAACTCCCCGGGGAGCCGGGAAACCCGGTAATGATGGTCCTGCCGAAAAAGATACAGGTTAGCGAAGGTAAATTCGGACACACCGTCGGGCAGTTGCTGAAAACGCGGATGAAGTTCAGGTCGCAGATCAAGGCTCAATTCGACAGACTCGGGATAGACGGGAATCGGCATCAGGACATCTCCAGGGTTAACAGCGATTTATTTGGGCAACATGCTGTCCGGCATCAACACGGCCACCACTTGCCCCCGGGCGCATACCTGCCCTTGTGCGGTGACCTCGGCCGCTACGACGATTTTGCGCGGTTTGATCTCTTTTACGCTGCCACGGACTTCCAACGGGCCGTCAATGGGAGTGGGACGCAGGAAATCAACATGCAGGGAAGCCGTGACAAACCGCAATGGCGGAGAGGTTCCCATGGCCCGGCCCGCTGCGCGGTAAGCAGCTGCGGACGCCGTACCGGTTCCGTGGCAGTCGATAATCGAAGCCAGCAAGCCCCCGTAAACAAAACCGGGAACGGCAGTATGATATGCCTGGGGTGTGATGACGGCAACGCTCTCGTCGCCATCCCAGTAGCTTTTTAGTTGCAGGCCGTGTTCATTGAGACGTCCGCAACCATAACAATGGCTCAGCCCATCTGCATATGTATCTTGAAATGCTTGTTCGCTCATAAAGGGTCCTTTGACAGTTCATCTCCGGGATCAATGAATAGACAAATTCTCATGCAGTTGTAGCATGCGAACCGGTTGAGTCAATAATTCCATGGATGAAAAATTATGGGGGGTATGGTATAAGGCGTTATACCCTATCTGTAATTCAAAGACATCAACGCGATGCGGCAGCGGAGTACGGAATTGGCCTGGAAGCACACCCCGGATACAAATGATCACGACCTGCCCCTTTATAACAGCAGAATCCTGAAACTGTATATCGACTACCTCGAGAAAAAGCATCCCCTGGCCGACATAGAGGCGATCCTGGCCTTTGCGCGCGTTAGAAGATATGAGCTCGATGATCTCGGCCACTGGTTCAGTCAACGCCAGGTTGATCGCTTCCAGGAAAGCGTTGAACAGCAGGTGGCTGACCGTGATGTTGCCCGTAAAGCCGGCCGACATGCAGCCCTGTCGCAAACCGGCGGCCCCGCTCGTCAGTATGTCCTCAGCCTGGTGAATCCGACCACGGCCTACCTTTTGATGCCCCGCTTGTACCGCCTCTGGAGCAAAGGGGCCACGGTTGCGGCCCGCCGCCTGGGACGCAATCAGGTAGAGATCAAAACGCGGCCGGCTCCCGGGGTAGCGGAAAAATACTATCAATGTGCCAACCGGACCGGCACCTTGGAGGCGCTGGCGGCCCTGTTTACCGGCAAACTAGCGCATATTCAACATGACGAATGTTTTCACCGGGGCGGAGCCTGCTGCCGGTATGTCGTTTCCTGGATCCCCACCCCGGCCATGACCTGGAAACTCCTGCAGAACTTGATTCTGCCGGTCGGTGTCCTCGCAACGGCAATCGGATTTTACGCGCTGCCTTTCTACCAGGGGTTGCAGCTATTAACCCTTTCAGCAGCGGCCTGGCTGGCCGTTGGGTACTATACCGAAAAAATCAAGCGGGCAGACCTTGCCCGGCGCATCGATATCCAGGGCAATGCCGCCCAGGACCTGCTGGCGGAAATAGACGCCCACACCAACGATGCCTTGATCACCAAAGAAATCGGACAGGCCGCCACCGGGGTAACTGATGTCGATGAATTGTTGGCAGCCGTGGTCGGCATTCTCGAACAACATCTGAATTACGATCGCGGCATATTGATGCTGGCCGATGAAGAACAGGATCACCTGGAATTTCGGGCCGGGTTTGGACACAGTCGGGAAGATGAAGGTTACCTGGCCGGGCATCCTTTCGCCCTCAAGGGGGCCGGCCCTGAAGAATTTGCGGTAAAGGTGTTCAAGGAAAAACAGGCCTTTCTCACCAATAACCTGGCCGAAGTGAAAGCCCGGTTTCCGGAACATGCCCTGGCAGCCGCCGAGAAGCTGGGCGTCAACTCTTTTATATGTCTGCCGCTGATCTACAAGGATAAGGCCATTGGTATCCTTGCCGTGGAAAGCATTCACCAGCGGCGCCCCTACCGGACCCGGGACCTCAATTTCCTGCTGGGCATCACTTCCCAGATTGCAGCCAGCATCACCAATGTACGCACTCTGAAAAAACTGGCCGAAAATGAACTGCAATACCACACCTTGTTCGATACGGCCATCAGCAGCCTGTATGTCTTCGGTGATAACGGAAAATTGATCGATATCAATGCGTCGACCAAGGCCATGCATGGTTACACCCTGGCCGAAATGCAGACCCTTTCCAGCCGCGATCTCATCCATGCGGATTCCCTGGAAGATTTTGACTCCTTTTTTGACACCGTATCATCTGGTCGAACCTTCATTGGGGCGGGTAAATGTCTGCATAAGAACGGTTCCGTCATCGAAGTCGAATTTCACGGCCGCGCCTTTACCATCGGCGGTCAGCACCGGTTTTTGTTGAGTATCCGGGACATCACCGCCCGCAAAAAAGCTGAACGTGAAAAACAGGAAGTCCAGGAGAAACTCGCGCGGGCCAAAAAGATGGAAGCTCTCGGATTGTTGGCCGGCGGGGTGGCCCATGATCTGAACAACATCCTCTCGGGCCTGGTCAGCTATCCCGAACTGCTGTTGATGGACCTGCCGGAAGACAGCCCCTTGAGAAAGCCCATCGAAATCATCCTCTCATCGGGTGAACGGGCGGCGGCCGTCGTCGCTGACCTGGTGACCATCGCCCGCGGGGCGGCCAGCAGCCGGGAGGTCGTCAACATCAACTCCCTGGTCGAGGAATACCTGGTCTCCCCGGAGTATGCGACCTTGAAAACGATTTACCCACGCGTCCACCTGTATGCCCGGCTGGCTCCCGACCTGCCGAACACCAGCTGTTCGACGATCCACCTGAAAAAAGCCCTGACGAACCTGGTCATCAACGCTGCCGAAGCCATGGAAGACAGCGGTGAAATATGCATCGCCACCTCCAATCGCTACCTGGACAAGCCGTTGAAAGGATACGACGATATTCTTGTCGGTAAATGTGCGGTATTATCGGTTTCCGATCAGGGCGACGGTATAACCCCGGAGGAGATCGAACGCATTTTTGAACCTTTTTACTCGCGTAAGATTCTCGGCCGCGGCGGCACCGGTCTGGGCCTTACCATCGTTTGGAATACCTTGCAGGATCACCAGGGCTACATCGACGTGATCAGCAGTTCCGGGGGAACAAAATTTCATCTTTATTTCCCCGTTACCCGCAAACCTGTAGCGACGGGTCCCATCCCGCGCCGTCCAGTGGCGGACTACCGGGGCAATGGGGAAACGATCCTGGTGGTGGATGACGAGGAAAACCAGCGACTGATTGCCGGTGAACTTTTGAAAAAGCTTGGTTACACCGTAACCACCCGGCCGGATGGCGAGTCGGCCCTGCTGTATCTGCAAGCGCGCCAGGTGGATTTGCTGGTACTGGATATGATTATGGAGCCCGGCATGAATGGCCGGGAAACTTACGCCGCCGCACTTGAGATTCATCCCGGCCAGAAAGCCATCATTGCCAGTGGGTACTCGGAAACCGAGGAAGTGAAAGCCGCCCTACGACTGGGAGCCGGCCAGTTCATTAAAAAACCCTATACCCTGGAAACGATCGGGATGGCTGTTAAACAGGCTCTGGCTGCTGGTTAGCTGCCCAAGGCAATGACCGGCCTCCCTCCCCGGCTCCGGGGTCATTAGAAGGCAGGCAACCCGGTCAACAGTTCGCCGGTCCTTAAATAGTGGTTCATCGCCTTTTCCCAGGCCTGCATCGTGGTCGTGTAATTCTCGGCTGTAAAAGCCTCCAGAGCCTTATCTCCCGCCTCGCTCAGCGCTGTCTGGCTGTAGGTAATGGTGGCCTGGGACGCCTCTTCTGAGACCGCTGCCAGCACGATGTTTAGTTTTACAAAGGTTTTTCCCGGCGTGTGTTTGATCATTTCGACCAACCCATTGGCAAAGTCATATTCGGTCACATACCACGCTGCCTGCGCTTCACCATCCTCTGTGATGAATACACAGTCCCTTTCGACGACGCCCGACTCGGAATAGACCACCACCGGATTCCAGCCTTCGCACCACAGGGCTTCTTTTACCGGACAATACAGCGGAAAAATCTCTGCGGGCGTGCCCGCGAGGGTCTGGGTATAGGTAAGGGTAACTCGCCGGGGTTTGACAATTTTCATATCTCTCTCCTTTGCTATGGTCATAAAACGGCGACAGTATGAACTGTGAAGCCGGTGTCGGGTCAAGACGGTTTTCTGCACCGGTTGGCAATTCAGAAAATAGTGGTTCAGGACCCCGCTGATCCCAATGTTTTTAGCAGGAACGTTAAAAGCGAAACTCCGAGGGCGATAATCGACATTGTCGTGGCCAGGCGGTACTTTTTATTTTCATCTTCCAGGGACGCCAGTACTGAGGCCAGCAGTGGAAAATGGAGGCAATGGTGATCCCCGCCCACTCTGAGGGCAAAAACCTCTACCCGCATTTTCGACTTCTCTTTGCCGGGCCTCTGGTCATCAACGGTGTATCCATAACGCTTGTTCAGGTGGTAATAGAGGCGCCCAAAGAGAATATCCGGTTCCATGGAGAGTTGCGCCGCCATTTTATCAAGATCGATGGGCATCCATATTTTGGAGGACCGGCGGTCCGGATCTTCTTCGTCGTAGGCGGCATATTGTTCGTAATAGCGGGCGTAGATGGCCTTTAAGATTGTCCGGTCGGTCGGTGGTTTTAGCATCTGACCTCCTGTTGACTCACGTGCGCTCACCGTTTTTAGGCGGGCGCAGGTAATCGGCTGTTATGGATTGGATATACTGCCAGTGCGTCTTACGCGCCGGCCGGGTCCTGTGAATCAAACAGCACTGTTCGCAAAGCAGTTCTTCCCGGAACCAGAATGCCTGGGCGGATTCGACCGCCAGTCCGCACCGTGAGCAGCAGCGCATTTCTACAACCATTGATCATCCTTTCCACAACCGTGGCAGTTGGCGTCTCACAGGCCGATGGTATTTTTGGGCAGCCGCCGCATTTCAGGGGCGACGAGGCTGCCCACATACAGGTAATCCCGCGTTTCCGCTGCCCCCGTCGTCTTGGGATACACTCCGGACGGATCCTGCAGGTCCAACAGGACCTGCCCCTGTTGGTCGAGAGCAATGATATGCCCGTAAGGAACCGCTTTGGGCCGTAAAAAGGCAGGCAGGCGTTGTATCATTTTCCGGACAAAGGGCTTGTCGGCCAGGTTGTCCAACAGGTCGTTCCGGGGTGCGATCAGTGCTACCCAATAGCGGCCGGCCATCCCGGTGGATAGGTTGTCCGGGAAACCAGGCAATGCTTCGACAAACGGTTCAGACTGACCCTGCCGCGGGCCGGTGAGCCAATAACGCAGCACCCGGTAACTGCCCGTCTCGGTGACCAGCACGGACGCCTGATCGTGGGCCACGGCGACACCATTGGCAAAATTCAGACCGGCCAGCAGGGTCCGAGCCCGTCCGTCGGCTGGATCGTACACCAACAGCCGCCCGTGTCCGCCGTGTTCCATAAGGTCCAACAGACTGGCTGCGTAGGTGCCCCCGCATTCCCGCGCACCATACTTGGTCGAAGCATCCGAAAAATAGATCAAACCGTTGGCGGCCACGTCAACATCATCTGCATATTTAATCGGAACGCCATCTGCCACGTTTGCCAGTTCCGTCACCTTGCCGTCGGTAGCAACCATCAGCAAACCCCGATAGGCATCGGCCACAACCAACCTGCCCCGGGCGTCAAAATCTATACCCAGAGGGCGGCCACCGGTATTGGCCCAGATTTCGGGATTGGAACCGTCGGCCCGCAGCCGTACGATGTGTCCCCCATGGGTCGCGGCATAAATCCGCCCCGTGCGGTCCAGGGCAATGTCTTCCGGACCATGGTGGTTGCCGATGGAAAGCGCCTGCAACCCGCTCAAGCGGGTGTTCTGTTCAAAGGCACCTGTATAGCCTGGATTGGACGGCGCCTGCCAGGCCACCGGCTCGATGGGTACCGGCCAAACCAGAAGATAAAGCGCGCCCAGGCAAATCAGGCCGGCACCGGCGAGAGCCGCATGTCTCAGCATAGAGAGCTTCTCCTGATTCATTGAGAGGATTTCAACCTGAAATAGTTGTTGATTAGGATTGCCTGTTTAAAAGACCACAGGCAATTGGTTTGACAATAGCACTAGCGGGCGACGAGTTCAACCAACTGCGCCGGTTCTTCCAACAAGTGGGTTGGGTTGTGGGCAACCAATTCCTGGCGGCTACCGTAACCCCACAACACACCGGCTGAGTCCAGCCCGTTGTGGTGGGCAGCCACAAGGTCCACATCCCGATCTCCGATCATTACCGAATTCTCAGGCAGGACGCCGGATTCACGCAACGCCTGCAATTGTTGCCATTTCCGAATTCCCACATCACCGCCGTCAACAAACTCAAAATAATCCCGGATGCGATGCAGTTGGAGGATGGCCTCGGCGAAATCAACTCGTTTGGACGTACACACCGCCAGACGAATGCCTTTCCGGGTGAGCAATTCCAGGACCGCCGCAATCCCCGGGTACAGGGTGTTGGCCGCGTATCCCCGGCGTGCGTAGTCTTCTCGGTATTTTGAAATCAGGGCCGCTAACCGGTCGGCATCCTCAAGGCCGGTAATCTGGCGAAACGCATCATCGAGCGGGGGGCCGATAAACACCTCCACGGCATCCGGAGACAAAGCCGGATACCCACCCGCTGCCAGGGCATAATTCGTTGCCTGCACGATCCCTTTTTTGGGATCACTTAGCGTGCCATCCAGGTTAAAAATCAATAATTCATACGGCATACGGCATTCCGCCCATGGTCTGGTCAATTCAGCTGAGTCTTCATCTATCGATATGCTATAAACCGATATTCGAGAAAAAGTCCATATATTAAAGAATTTAGGCGCACGTCCGGATATCAGCTAAAAAATCTATTGGCGCAAAAAGTGACCATTGGTCACTTAGTAACCAGCGGTCACGTGGAGGAGAATGATGGGTATCGCCGAAAGACGTGTCAAGGATAAGGAGCGCAGGCGCCAGGCCATCTTGAAGGCGGCCAAAGGCCTCTTTTTCAAGCAGGGCTTTGCGGCTACGACCATGACCCAGATTGCGGCCGCGGCGGAACTGGGTAAAGGGACCTTGTACCTGTATTTTCAAAACAAGGAAGAGCTCTATATTTCCCTCCTGGTAGAAGGTATGCAGCTGTTAAACGATATCTTCGAGCGTACCGTGGCAGGCTTGAACGGCTGGGAAGAAAAATTCACCGCCCTGGGATGGGCCTACTATCAATATTCACTGGACTACAGCGAGTTTTTTCAAATCAGCTTTCAATTTCAACACGGTGAACTGACCGCCAGCATTTCGGACGACCTGTATGATCACTGTTTCAAGAGGGGCTCAAGAGCCTCGGTACGCTGGCAGGTATTTTAGAGGAAGGCATGGCCGCCGGTGACATTGAAACACGCGATCCCATGGAGTTGACGGTCGTCTTGTGGGGCTCCCTGACGGGCCTCATCTTGCTGCATATGGCCAAAGATCATCGCAAATTCATGCCGGTTCCCCTTAAAACACTGGTTGCCGACCTGCTGGAATTGAATCTAAACGCATTAAAGCAAAGCGGGTCGGCGCTATGAATCAGAAACAGCGGCAGCGCATCGAAACTCTTTTTGCCGCCATGGCCCGGCAGTTCTACCGCCACCGCTGCAAAACCCTGCTGACGACTTTCCTTTTAATCGGTACGCTGGCGGCCTTTATTCCCCGGACGGAGATCGACACCTCCGCCCCGGCCCTCTTGCGCGATAACGATCCGGCGCGGATTGCCTACAATGATTTTAGAAACCAGTTCGACGAAAATGACCTGATCGTGATCGCCATCACCCCGCCCTTGGTTTTCCAGATTGGCTTTTTAAAGCGTTTGCGTTCATTCCACCATGACCTGGAACAGGAAGTCCCGTATATCAAACGCATCACCAGCCTGATCAATGTGCGCGATACATATGGCCGCGACGATGAACTCGTTGTCGGTGAACTCATGGAAACCTGGCCCCGGACGCCTGAAGATGTTGCCCATATAAAACAGCGTGCTTTGCGCAACCCTTTCTATACCAACAGCCTGCTGTCCGCTGACGGTCGGGTCACGACGATCATACTCGAAACAGAAGCCACGCTCAGCGAAACAGGTGACGTGGACCTGCTGGCGGGCTTTGATGATCACAGCCGGCCGGCAGCGGCCGACCGCGGAGGACCGGCACCCGACAAGATTGCGCCGCGCTATTTCAGTGAAAAGGAAAATCGCGAGGTGGTCACGGCCATCGAACAGGTCATGCAGCGCTACCAGCACCCGAACTTCCGCCTTTCCTCTGCCGGCGAACCCATCGTGATGGATGTATACAACCGGGCCATGGAACGCGACATCGTGATGGTCATCGCCCTTTCCCTGTTGACGATCGCCGTGTTTCTGGCCCTGCTCTTTCGCCGGGTGTCAGGGGTGCTGCTGCCCGAGATGGTCATTATATCCGGGCTGCTCACCACGGCCGGCCTGCTGGCGCTTTTCAAGGTCTCCATCAAGCTCACCACCATTGTCCTGCCGGGGTTTCTGCTGGCAGTGAGTGTCGGCTATGCCGTTCATATCCTGTCTATTTTCTATGTCCGGTACCAAAACGGCCAGAACAAGGAGGATGCCATTGCCTATGCCGTGGGCCATTCAGGACTGGCCGTCGTCCTCACCGCAGTAACAACGGCCGCCAGTCTGTTCTCTTTTGCATTTGCCGAGTTGACCGCCATTGCCGATCTGGGTTTTTTCGGCGCGACCGGGGTATTGCTTGCCATGGTGTACACCTTTATCATGCTGCCGGCCAGTATCGCCCTGATTCCGATCCGCCGGAAAGCCACCGATCGGGAAGCCAAGAAGGCGGTCGTTATGGACCGGATCCTGTTATCGTTTTCCAATGTGGCCACCCGGCATCCACGCAAAATTGTGTCCGGGACCCTGCTCCTTTTTGCGATTGCGATCTATTACACCTGCCAGGTGTCCTACTCGCACAATGTCCTCAACTGGATTGCCGACCATGAGCCGGTCAAGCGGGATGTGCCTTATATCGACCGGCAGTTGAAAGGCACCGTGATACTGGAAATTCTGCTGGACACCAGAGAGGACAATGGGGTCCAGGACCCGGAATTCTTAGATGGCCTGGAAAAACTCACCCGGGAGCTGCAGCAGTACGCCACGGCCCATCTCTACGTCGGCAAGGTGTTTTCGATCAACGATATCATCAAGGAAACCCACCGATCCCTGCACGCCAACGATCCCGGATTTTACCGTCTGCCCGCCGACCGCGGCACCATTGCCCAGGAACTGCTGTTGTTTGAAAACAGCGGTTCTGAAGACCTGGAACGCCTGGTCGACCGCAACTATCGCCTGGTGCGGGTGAGCGTGAAGGTCCCCTGGAGTGACGCCATGCATTTACGGGAACTGGTGGCTTTCGTACAATCAAAGGCCCACACCGACCTGCCCGGTGTCAAAACAGTGACCGTTACCGGCATTCCGGCCATCTTGTCCCGTTCCATCCCGGCCTCTTTACACAGCATGGCCAAGAGCTATCTAATCGCCTTCGTGGTCATCACTTTTTTGATGATCTATCACGTGGGCAACGTCAAGATCGGCCTGCTCAGCATGATTTCCAACCTGCTACCGATCTTCATGACCATTGGTCTGATGGGCTTTTTCGAGATCAAGATCGACATGAGTACGATCATGATCGGCAGCATTGCCATCGGTATAGTCGTCGATGACACCCTGCATTTCATGTACAATTTTCGCAAGTACTACGAAGACAGCGGCGATGCGGCCTTCGCCATTCGTAAAACCATGCTGGGCACCGGCCGGGCCCTGCTGCTCACCTCGCTGATTCTCAGATCGGGGTTTTTCATATTGATGACCGCTTCTCTTTCGCTGTTGATCGTTTTCGGCTTTCTCACCGGGCTGACCATCATCTTTGCCCTGCTGGCCGATTTCTTCGTCAACCCGGCGTTGATGGTCCTGGTGACCGGCCAGGCAACCGGTGTAGCGCAGCCGTCCGGAGAAGACGTACGCGCCCTGCCACAACCAGGTGCTAACAGGAGTGTTTTATGAGACACCTTCGTCAAACCAGAATGTTCAATACGCTGCTCGGTATGCTGGTATGCGGCCTGCCGGGCCTGTTTGTCTGCAATCCGGCCACCGTCCGGGCTGAAGATCCCGAAGCGCGGGCCATCATGGAAAAAGTGGATGATCGTGATGACGGCGACAACCGTGCGGCCGACATGCAGATGCTGTTGATCGATAAAAAAGGCCGTCAACGCCTGCGCCAGATTCGGACTTTCAGCAAGGACAAAGGCGCCGATGTCCTGTCGTTGATGTTCTTTCTGCATCCGGCGGATGTGAAAGATACCGCCTTTTTAACCTATGACTACGATGATTCCACGAAAGATGACGACCAGTGGCTCTATCTGCCGGCCCTCCAGAAGACCAAACGCATCGCCACCAGCGACAAGAGCGGCAGTTTCATGGGCTCCGACCTGAATTATGCGGATATGACCACGCTGGACCTCGAGGATTACGATTTCAGTTTCTACGCCAAGGGTCGGGAAAAAATGGTCAATGGTCACAAGACATGGGTCATCTGGGCGCTCCCACGCTCTGCCAAGGTGGTCAAGGAGACCGGGTACGATAAAGCCCTGCTCTTCGTCCGCCAGGACAATCACTTCGTGGTGCGGATTCTAGCATGGGTTTCCGGCGGCCGGCAGCTCAAACACTTCGATGTTAAAAAACTGGACAAAATCGACGGCATCTGGGTGTCCACGGAGCTGCATGTAACCCGGAAAAAAGGCAAGCAGGTGGTTCACAAGACCATCCTGACCCTTGACAATGTGAAATTCAACCAGGCGCTGGACGAAGCAATGTTCAGTATCCGGAAAATGGAAAAGGGGTTGTAGATCCGCTGTGCGCCTTAAAGCCTTCATGATTGCCCTGTTGTTGGCGGCCGGTCTCCTGCCGTCATATCAAACGGCCCTGGCCGGGTCCCGCCGGGAAGTCCCGGTTGAAGAGCTGCTGGAAGGTTTCAAAGAGGAAACACCGGCTGCGGATACCGAAACGGTAACGGACCTTTTGGAAGGTTTTGACGATGAAGTTCCCGTTGATACGGCCCCGGCAATGGATCCGGGAAAATCACGCTTTGATTTTGACGGGTATCTGCAATTGTGGTCGACCGTCAATTACGCCCACGCAGCGCCCCCGCCCGGCCGGACCGACTGGCGGGGTCTATCCAGTCTGCGGACAGAGGTTTTCGCGGAACTGAACGCGCGTCTCACCGATAATTGGCGGGCCTTGATCAGCGGAGCCGGATTTATCGACCTGGCGTATACCCTGAACGGGCGTGATCAATACACCGAGCAGGTACTAAATGCCTATGAAAAGGAACTGGAGCTGCGCGAAGCCTTTGTCCAGGGGAGTCTGACTAAAAACCTGGACCTCAAAGCCGGCCGCCAGATCGCCGTCTGGGGAACATCGGATTACATCCGGATTAACGATGTCCTCAATCCGCTGGATTTGCGTGAGCCGGGCCTTACCGACCTGGAGGACCTGCGCCTGCCGGTCACCATGACCCGGGCCGATTACTATGTCGGTAGCTGGAGTGTGACCGGCATCGCGGTCCACGAAATCCGTTTCAACAAGCAGCCGGTCTATGGCCACGATTTCTATCCCTACCCAGCGCCCCTGCCGCCCGAAGCCATCCCCACCACCAGTTGGGACAATACGGAGTGGGCCCTGGCGGTCGCCGGCGTCTTCAGCCAATGGGACATCGCCTTTTATCACGCCAAGCTCTACAATGATCAACCCCACACGGTCCTCACCACGCCGGTTCCGATCCCGCGGGTCAGCCTGCAGCACGCCCCGATCACCATGTATGGTTCGGCCGCACAGGTCGCACGCGGCAACTGGCTTTTCAAGGCCGAAGTGGCCTACTTTGACGACCTGCAGTTCTTCAATGCTCCCGACGAGAGCTTTCGCCGTCTGGACGCTCTGGCCGGACTGGAGTATACCGGATTTCGCGAAACGATCATCAGCCTGGATATGGCCAACCGGCATCTCGACGACTGGACACCTGCCCTGGCCGCCGCCCCCGATTTCGCAATCGAGGATGACTTTCAGTCCGTCCTCGGCCTGTCCAAAGACTTTCTCGATGACACCCTGGAAATAGCCGTTCTCGCGGCTACCTTCGGCACCACCGGTCAAAATGGGTCTTACCAACGGTACACCGCTGATTACGATATAAATGACGATATGGCGCTGCTGGTCGGCCTGATCGACTACCAGTCGGGGGACAAGGAAGAGTTGAAACAGATCGGAGACAACGACCGCATCTATTTTAGATTGCGATACAGTTTTTAGCGCTCATTGCAACCAAATATAATGGCCGTCCGGACAGGCAAGCTTTAAGCAGAAGGATAGTAAGCAAACAGGGTTTTCTTCAGCCTGACAGTCTTCAGTCTTGCAACCTGATTTATTGTATCGGCATCCCACCCAGGCAGTTTTTCCCCGGCGCGTACCCTTTTTTGAACGCCTGCCAGTGGCTGGAAATGCGGAATCTGTTCTTACGGGACATTTTACGGGCATTGCGGCAGTCCGGCCGGTGAAAGCGGCGGGAACGTTTGTTCCCGAGGACCTGCCCGCCGGTGCGCCCCAACTGCATCCAGATGCCTTGCGAGGCGTTCATGGCCTTGATCTGAGCGGCCCGAAAATCGGCGGCGTAACGCAAGTTCGGGGATTTATAAAGATAATAGGCCCTTCCCGCGGCCAGTATGGCCCGGTTGAGCATGACCCCGCCTTCCGTGTGCACATACGCCAACAGGCGCCCGTAGTGGTCGGTTTTCTGCCGGTCAAATTCAAGACGCACGCGCTGCGCCCCAATTAAAGATGCGTTGTAGCGGGCAGCCTCCGCGCCAAAGGGTTCACCCGGCTTGTCGTGGTGGGCCACTTCAGGCGCATTTATGCCGATATAGCGTACAAAACGGTCATTGGCGAGCAGCAGGGTGTCGCCGTCGATAACCGCCTTGACACGCTGCCACTCGGCGGCGTGCAGAGCTGCCGGGATAAGGAGCGCAGTCAGGAAGACAGTGGCGACAGATAGTCGGGTAACAAGATAGTTTTTCAAGGTGGATTTGTCTATTATTGCTTCTTGATGTGGGGCATTTCCATAGAGTGGTCGTCGTTCTATATGATACCCAAATTATAATGGTTACAGACAGTTATGCCGGACTTGATCCGACCGCTGGAAATCACCATCGGAACCGTCTATATTCCGGCCTTGGCCGGAATGACGGGGGTGGATAGTGGGCGTCAGAAAAAGCTTTCCGGTCTACTCAACTGGTGATTCTGCAAGCGCTATCCTTCCAGACTGCACACCCGGATCGCGGCCTGGTCCAGCATGGCCGGCAGACCGCCCTTTTCTTCCGGAACAAACCCGAGGGTTTGCGACCAGACCTGATCATCTTCCATGCAGTAGTAGGCCAGGACATCGGGTGCCAACGTCTTGATCCGATCCGCGACTTTCTTGTAGAGCGCTATCCGCAATGGTTTGAAATAACGCATTTTTCCATCCAGACCCGTTACAAGCTCCCCATAGGGTATGGTGGAGTCCGCAAACCGACGGGCGATGATCGTTTTCAAGGCGGGCATAAAGCGAAAAGAGCCCAGGCTGATCCAGACCACGTTGTCCGGGGATACGTGGTTGAAAATCTGCTCCACAACCCGGCAATAGGCCTCTTCACAACCCGGGTAAATAACCATTGGATCGAAATGGAATGCCAGCGGATACCCCAACGCTTCCATCTGCGCAGCGGTTTCCAGCCGGGCTTGCAGCGCGGCAGTGCCCTTTTCCTGACTCCTGATGATCGCGGGTGTATTCACGGACCAGGCCAGGATTGTTTTTCGGTTGTGCGTCAACCGCTTCAGATTGCCGACGGCCGCAGTTTTGGTCTTCAATTCCAGGACGCTGTGCGCCTGGCCCGCAAATTCCGTCACAAGCCGGGCGGCATGATCGGTCCAATATTCCCATATGAGACTGTCGGTAAACTCGCCGGTCCCGATACGGGAGATTTGCCGGGTGCTGAAATGATCGCGCAGTTCCTGAAGAAGGTCGGCCTGGTTTAAAAAAAATTGCAGCACCGGCGGATGAAAATAGGACTGCAAAATGCAATAGGAACAGTCCATAGTACAGAAGGTCCCGATGTGCAGGATCATGTAGTCGCAACAGGTGTAGGTTTTGGTACCCGGACACTTTTTCAGGAAGGCGCCCCGATTACGGGTCAAAAAGAGGACCTGCTTGGCCGCCTGGATCGGATCGGCGGCCGCCGATACCGCCTGGTAGACCACTGTGGGATCGTCGACAACCGTTGCCTGTAATCCCAGTTTGGACGCAAATCTAGGCACATCCGGGTGGGCTTGGACCGCGGCATCCACATATAGGGTCGCTATGGACATGCTCGTTTGTATCAGGTCCGACCAAGGAACTCAAACTCCAGTTTGGTTTGAATCGTTTGGATCCGCTTGAAAATCTCCTTGAGCATCGTCTGCTCGATGCGGGAAAGCTTGTTGGGGGTCACATAGTTGTCCGGGGCTTTGTTTTCATCAACAATGGCGGTGATCTGACGCACAAACCGCAGTTGCAACAAAAAGCGATACGCCTGCTCCAGGTCGTGAAATTCACTCCAACTGAGCGACTTGGCCTGGTATATCTGCTGCAGTCTTTCCAGGGTATTTGTTTCGTCAATTTTGTTTTTTAAAGCATAAATCCGGGCCAGATCGACAACAGGCTGCATCGCGGCCTTGATATCAAAGGCGTCTTTATGTTCGCCTTTGGATTCAACCACAAAGTTGCGAAAGAAACCAAGGGGGGGTCTGAAATAGAGGGAATTTTCCGCCAGATGCCTGAAAAAACCTGGCCAGCCGCCAAGTGCGCCGAAAAGGAATTTGCGCAGTTCATCGATCAGCTCCCCCTCCCCATAGCCGCTCCTGAAATCGAAGAAGATACTGGCATTTAGGAGGGCTTCCGCTTGGGGGGAATGAATCCACCCCTTGAATTTTTTCTTCCATTCGGAAATCGAGAGGCACCACTCGGGGTTCTGGGCCATGATTCCGCCTTTGCAGTACGCGTATCCGGCCCGGTCAAGATGACCGCAGATTTTTTCTCCCAATTTCAAAAAATAGTCTCGGGTGGCCGGTAGGTTTTCAGCGGTGACGTCCTCGAAAATTATGGCATTGTCCTGGTCTGTTTTAAGCGTTTGCTCTTTGCGGCCTTCACTGCCCAGAATCATGAAGACAAATTTGACCGGCGGCGGGTCGCATTCGTTCAGGGTAAACGCAACCACCTTCTTTAAAATGGCGTCAGACAGAGTCGTGATCAGTCGGGTCACGTTGTCAGCTTTGGCCCCCGAGTTGATCAGCCCCTGGATCATGCGGGGCAGCTTGGCATGCTTGTCGATGATCGCGTCAATTGTTTGGGCTTCATTGATCTCACGGATCAGGATCAGGGGAGATTGCCCCTGGAGCTGCAGCAGGTCCTGGTTGGTGAGAATCCCAACGACATTCTCAGGGGTGTCGGCAACTGCCAGGTGTTTGATGCCTTTTTGCATCATGACCATGAGCGCTTCGAAAACGGTCGCCCCGGATGCGACCACCGCCAGGGGGGTAGACATGATCTCTGCAACCGGTCTGCCGGTATCGTGTCCGGTCGCAATCACCCTGGATCGCAGATCGTTGTCGGTAATAATCCCCTTTACGCCGCCGGTAAGGCCCTCGATAAAAATGGAACTGCACCGATTGTCACTCATCTTCACGGCCGCTTCTTGAATAGTTGTATCCTCACTGCACGTAATGATGTTCTGGGTGTATAAACCGGATATGCCCAAATTGAAAACCCGCAGGTCCTCTTCCTTGGGACGCAGGCTCTTAGCTACGGTCTCTGCGTAAGAGCGATCCAGCATGCGCTTGCCAAATGTATCTGTAAAATACTCGGAAAATGTATCGTGGGAATCACACAATTCGCGAAATTTCGCCTGGGGCAGGATGTAAAAGCTGGTATCTTCGGTCGTCCGCAAGGTGCGCACGGCGACACCGTTGTTCAACAGCATGGAGATACCGCCAAAAAGATCACCTTCGGAGAGCACTGCTTTGAGTATCTGCTTGCCCTTCTCCTCGAAAAAGCGTTCGGCGGCGCCCTCTTGCAGAATATAGAGGTAGTCGACTGTGGATCGATCCTGGATAAAAATGACTGTGTCCGCCGAATACTTTACCAGGGCTATTTCGGCGGCTACAGATTCCAGGGCCTCCTCCGGCAAAAATGAGAAAGGTATGGTGCCTGTCAGTGTATTCAGGGCCTGGCCGGCGGTAAGGATAGAAGCGTAGGCTTCATTCACCATGCGTTCGCTGAAATTGTCCACAAAATACTGGCGAAATTGTTTGTGGCGTTCACATACGTCCAAAAAATCCTCTTTGGGGAGCACCACCAACTTACAATCCGTCTGGGCCTGGGACGTCCGGGCGGAAATCCCGCCATTCATCAGAATGGAGATCCCGCCGAATATGTCGCCGGGCTCCAGAGTTGCACTGAGAATCTTCTCGCCCTTGTTGTCAAAGTAAAGCTCCAGCAGACCTTTTGCAATAACATAAACATGCTCAATCCGGGAGCGGCCCTGGGTGCTCAGAATCGTACCGGCACGCAGGGTATCCAGCCTGGCCCGGCGGCTGAGGCTGGCAATCTGGGTTTCGGGTAATTGGGAAAAAAGCGCATTTTTCCCCAGGATCAGTTCGGCTTCAATATTTGAGGCGGGCATAGTACGATTTCCTTGAAGCGTTGATGGCTTCCCCCAGGGTCTGGATACCCATGGCTTTTAGCAGGGGAATCATTTTTATGAATAGTTCGGCCGTGGCCACAGCATCTCCCACGGCCGTGTGCCGACCGGTAATTTCAATCCCCAGGCGCTCCGCAATCTTCTCCATGGAGTGATCTTTATGGCTCGGGTGGACCACGGTGGATAAAAGCATGGTATCGAGCATTGCGTTTTCAAAGACAACCCCGGTCTGGACCTGCTTCATCTCCAGCATGGCCATATCAAAGGCAATGTTGTGGCCCACCAAGATCGTATCTTGGGCAAACCGGTGGAAATCTGGCAGCACCCTGGTAATCCGGGGCTGGCCAACCAGCATTCCGGGCTGAATACCGTGCACCTTTACCGATTCCCAGGGCACGTCTCTTTGCGGATCCACAAGCTGATCAAACCGGTCTGCCTGCAAAATCCGCTGATTGACGATGCGGATGGCGCCAATAGAGATGATTTCATCTCCTCCTCGCGGGTCCAGGCCGGTCGTCTCGGTGTCAAATACGGTATAGACCAGCTCTTCAAGGGCCCGCTTGTCAGTGGACTTGCCCTTGTTGGTGCTACCGAATAGATCAAAATCATAAAACTCCGGCCGCCCTGCAGAAATGGTCGGAATATTCGCAGCCGTGCCTTGCTTCCGGGGGCTGATGGTGGGCAGGACCAGTCGGAGCATGTGCTTACCGGCATCGTCATCGGCCGGATTCAAGATTAGATCCGCGCTGTGTTTCTCCAGCACCTCTCCTATCTTGACCGGCAAGGATTCACCGCCGAAGCTAACCGATTCGTCCCGCCACTGATAAATATATTCTCGGTCCAGCGGGGCCCCCCGCCAGCTGATTTCCAGGTGGGCGAGTTTACCGATACCGCCAATGTCCGCTTCAAACCGGTCGCAGCCGGTCGTATTTTGCATCTGTTCCAGGATAAAAAGCACCGCCGCAATCAACGGAAAGCTGTCGCCGCGGAACCACCTGGGTTTCTCAGGCGGTCGGAATGTCAAATCGAGTCCCAGTACATTTGCCGCACGACTCTGGACGGCGTGGATGATATCATACATGCGCATGGGAATCAGGGACCATTGCCCCCTGACACGATCGGGAAATTCCCGGTCGGTCACGTTTAACAGCTCGCTCAAGGAGTGTGCTTCGGCATGGATGATGTCGATAAATCGATCTCTTTGCCGGGCATCCATCTGCTTAAATTCTATGACGGCCTCCACGGCGGACTTTATACTTGCCAGGGATGCCCGGGTGCCGATGGTGAGCTGGCTTAACAGGAAGTTAATCTTATTCTCGGTTTCAACCCTCCGGGTCATGTCTGCGACGATGAACATAAATCCGTTGAGCTCTCTGACTTGATCCAGAATCGGCACCACTTCCACCCGCAACATTTTTTCCTGCCGACCGCTCACCATAAAACTGGTGGACGGATTATCATCCGTCGTATCGAGCCGCTCCACCACGACGCCCATGGCGTGGGTCACAATCGGCTTGTCGATGATATCGAATATGAATCTTCCCAGACCAATATATCGGTTGCCATTCCCATTGGTATCCGTATGGTCAAAACGCTTTTCATCCTGCTTGAAATAGTCCTGTGCGGTCTGGTTGAACAGGATAATCTGACCGTCCGTATCGCAAATAAAAATACCGTGAGGCAGTTGCGAAATTACCGCCGCCAGAACCTTGTTTTCACCTTCCGAATCAACCAGCGCTTCGCGGACCCGGGCCTCCATTTCCCGCTTGAGCTTCTGAAAATTCTCGGCGCCTTCGTTAATCACCTCGGCCAGCTTGCGGACGTCGGCCTGGCCATCTATCTTTATCCGGTGGGAGGGGTTGGCCGAAATGATAATCCGGGTTTCATCCTTTATCTTTCTAAAGGGCAGGATAAAATTTTGAAGCAATCCGTCCAGGGCCAATCCACTGACAACCATGAAAAGAAAAGCAATGCCGATAATATAATTTACATTCTGGCTGACAAGCTCCAGGATTAACGTTTTTTGATTCGGCTGCAGACCGCTCCAGATATGCCAGCTAGTGAATGTCAGGGCGGCAATGGCGGCGGTAATGGAAAGAAAGACAAAGAACCAGAAGTTGTTGCGGAAAGAAATCATGCGTCGCCAAGCAATTCCTTGATGTGCCGTATGATTTCATCGTTTGAAAAGGGTTTGGTGATATAGGCATCCGCCCCGAGGATCATGCCTTTGCCGATGTCGATGCTCCGGCCTTTGGCGGTCAGGAAGATCACCTTGATGTCGCGCCACTCGGAATTGAGTTTGATGATTTCGCACACTTCATAGCCGTCAATCCCCGGCAGCATGATATCCAGCAGAACGAGGGCCGGTTTATCCTTGGCGATGATTTCGATCGACTCTTCGCCGCTTTGGGCAACCAGCACTTCGTAGCCGTGCTGTTCGATCAAAAACTCGAGGGGAACGACTATGTTGGGTTCGTCATCGACGATCAGTATTTTGGCAGCCATGTTGGATCTCGTCTTTAAGTACCCCTGGTTGCGATCAACTGTTATTGACATGCTGCGGTTGAAACCAATAAGCCGGATCAGGAATCCAGTGTATACCGGCCAAAGCCGTCACCCTTGTCAACCGGACGTATTCGAATTGGTTTGCATTCCTGGTCCTATAGGGTATAAACTGTACTCATTAGTTAACCAATCAAGCGTCAGGCCCTGGTATGAATGACGAAACCTCATCATCCAAGAAGTGGTGGCACCTATTGCTTTTTATCGGCGGTACGGTACTCTCCGTCGGGGCGCTGCTCTATCTGGCGGTACTATATTTTCCAAGTCCCTCCACGGCCAACACCTCCCGCGAAGATATGATCCTGAGGCGCTATTTCAAAATTCCAAACTGGCAAACGTTGGGCTATCGGCCGATCTATGACCCCGAGACGCGCACGATCACTTTGAACCAGGACCAGTCATACGATATAGATGGCCTGCGGATCACCTATCAGGGACTGGACGGTAAAAAGGTGGTCAAACTCGATGTACGCGTGCTGGCTTTTGACCCTGAGACCCCGTTTCACTACCAACTCCCCATCGCGGCGGCTCGCGAGGAATTCCTACTTGCCGGCCGCAGATTCAAGTTGATCTCCGCCGGACGCAACCGCTTTGAATTCCAACACCTGTTTGCTTCAGTTGCCAAATAACCGGCAGGCTCGCAAGCGAAAACGTTAAGTGGCGCCTACTCCAAAGGCGGCAAACATCACCACGATTAAAACCCCCTGGAAAAAGGTAGCGGCCAGCCAGCTGGTGATGCATAAAAGCACAACCCGGTTCGTACTCTGGACCTGCAGCGCTTGTTTCACGCCCACGACCGCCACCATTATCGACCAGATCGCGGTCCCCCAAAAAAGCCCCAGGGAAATAGGTAGAAACAGGCCCGCAATCCTTAGAATTCCGGGTACACAGGCGAACGCCATCACCCGCATGACAGCTTTACGATCGACCTGATGTCCCGGCACGCGCAGGAAGCGGGACCCCGCGTAAAAGACGGTAAATGCCCAGACATACCAGGCAATCAATGCGGTTATCGTACAGATATTGACCGCCGTGGCTCCCGCCCGGCTAAAGGTGCCGAAGCCTGTGGCTATCGCAAAGAAGCCGACCACCCACACCGCCGGCCCATGGCTTTTGGGTTCCGCAACCACCGCGGCAAAAAAAGCAGGATCAAGCTTGGCGGCTCTGACCATGGAGCCCATTAGGTTGCGCATACATTTCCTTTAATCACCGCCTGCTGTCATCCGGATTCCACCTGTTTTTTTAAAGCCTCCAGATGCTTGCGAATCCCTTTGTCAGTGTTGGGCTCATTGGAAAACAGGCGCTTGATGAACGTCGGCGGATTGTCGAGTTTGGGATTCAGTTCCAGGGCTTTTTCGTAGTCGGCGATGGCTTTGCGCGGTTTTTTCAGGTGGGCATAGGCGATGCCTCGATTCACATAGGCGTTGGCCAGGGTCGGATCAATCTCCAGCGCCTGGTGATAGTCCGGTAAGGATTCTTCCCAGAGGCCCATGGTATTGAGCGCATTGGCCCTTCCCAGGTAACCGGTCGCCTGGTCGGGATCGAGCTCGATGGCCTTTTCGAAACTTTCCAGGGCCGGCTGGGGTTTACCGCGGTTTAAATTGGCTATGCCGTCCATGATAGCGTCCTCATAATCAGACATGGTGATGCCGCATCCTGCAAGGCCGCCGACGAAAATAACAGTGAGCACTAATCGCAATATTTTCATGCCGGTACTATATTCGTTTTTCTTTGAAAAATAAATAAAAAAGAGAGGGGAACAGGTGCTCCCCTCTCGGGTTATGTGGTTGATAATAAGGAGCAGGCTCACCGTCCCTGCAACCAGGGGCGGTGAGCCTGGCCGGTTGGCCAATTACTCGTCGTAAATGTCGTGTTTGAGAACGTCAAATTCTCCCTTGATGTTGGTGGACATCTCACACTTGTAGGCCAAAAACCACATCAGGCCGATGCCGAGAATCCACCACATGATCTGCCAGATCCAGATCGACGGCATACCGAACAGCCAGGTGCTGGTGTTCAGCGGGTCGCCGAAAAGGGTGTTGCCGATAACGCAGGCCGGACCAATGGCGAACATGAACCATATCAAGGTAGCGACCCAGGCAATCGGGATAAGGCCCCTTTTCTCCGGCGGCAGGGAAGCATGCTCCCTGAGGAAGTCATGATAACTTTGACGCCGGGCCTTCTCTTTTTCATCCGGCTGGGTGACCGCGCTGATTATGGTAGCCAAGCCCAAGTTGAAGATAATGCCCCATCCAGCACAGTGCAGCGTCAGCGGATAGGCGCCCCAGGGCAGTCCCAGCTTGAACTTAAAGGTCAGCGTGACGGCGATGATGCCCGCCGCCAACCCGGCCACGATGCCCTGGCGGGTAAACCATGGCACGTAACATACCGCCATCAGGGCCGGATACATCATGAAGCCGTAGGAGACCGCCAGACCACCGAGCATAACGATGGCGCCCGGTACGATAGAGGCGAAGACCAGGGCGGACAGGCCGATGAAAAGCACCGCATACCGGCCGTAAATGATCTGCTGGTAACCCGTCATGTTGGGCATGAAGTATCTTTTCAGGATGTCACGAGTCAGCATGCCGGAACAGGTGGAGATGTAAGCGGCTCCCGTGGACTGCATGGCAGCCAGGGCGCAAATGGCCAGAATGCCGACCAGGAACGGGGAGGCGTCTTTCATCAGATGAATGAAAAAGGGCACCAAATTGCCCTGCTTACCGCCCACCAGGTCTGCCAGTGGCAATATGGTGGCGGAGGCTCCTTCGGGCCGCAGCAGTGCCAGTACCCATCCGCCCATACCCTGCATGGCGGTGAAGACGAAAAGGGCAAAGCCGATTCCCAGGGTGGAGGCCCAAACCTGCTGCAACGGGAACGGTCTGGGATCTTTGTTGGCGAAAGCCCACATGGAGAAGGCCGGGGAAGCGTGAATGCCCATCAAGGCAAACATGTAGGTAAGGATCATCACGCCAGTCCAGGCGCCGCCCACGGCTTTTCCGCCGGAGGAGACCATCTGCATGACGCCCGGTACCGCAACAAGGTGGCTGTAGCCGTCCGGCGTAATTTTGAAGATCGACTTCTTATTGGCCAGAAAGACCTTCATCGCCTCCGGATCAGCCCATTTGGGTATCTCCGTGCCTCCTGAGTGGATGCAGGCGACTATGTCACCAAATTTATCCATCAGAGCGCCGAAACCGCCGGCATAGGTCATGGAGATGATGCCGATGGTAATGATGCCGCCCCAGAGCAGGACGCACTGGACCGTATCAACGTAGGCCACCGAGCGTAGGCCGCCCAGCCCCACGTAAAGCATCACGACCGCTGCCAGCAACCACATGCCGACATTAACGGAGAACAGGCCGTCGGTGAGAATGTTGAAAAGAATGCCCGAGGCTCTCAGCTGGATTCCCAGGTAGGGAATACTGAAGAAGATGGCGACGATAACGGTCAGAATTCGCATCGTTTCAGAATTGAAATAATCCTTGAACATCTCGCCCGGGGTCACGTAGCCGTACCGTTTACCCATCAACCATTGTCTTTTCAAAAAGAAAACGCCGGTGATGGGGATGGTAAGGACATAAAATGATGCATACCCATACGGTAGACCGTCCCGCCAGATCAGGGCCGGGTGACCGACAAACGTCCAGCCGCTGAAGGAGGTAGCTGTGGCCGCCAGGACGAAGACCCAGAGGCTTAGTTTTCTACCGGCGACGAAATACTCGGTACCCGACTTGGCAGCTAAGTATCCCTTTATCCCGATGGTAATGCAGTATGCCCAGTAGCAAAGGACAAAAAAGAATAGCCAGTACACATGCGAGCCCATATACTCACTCCTTTCTTAAAAGATTAACGTTTGAAGAACGACACCCGCGAGGTAAGTATCCGCTGGTGACAGCACTTCCCTTTTGTTTGCGATCATTCAAAATGGTGGTTGCAATAGGGTCTTTTCGGTTGTGCAGACACACACTCGGAAGGGGTCGCAGCAGGTTGTGGTGCTTCCCGCTCTTATTTCCCCTGTTGCCATACTTGCCGCCACGCATTTCATTCCTCCTGTACCTGTTGATTATTACGTTGACCGGCTGTTCGGAAACCGATGTTTTGCTGCCCGGGTTCCGGGCTCACCACCACCTCCTTTCAGCTGAAAGTTCCCGGTGAATTTCCGAACACCGGAAGGTTAATGGTTATGCGGCCGGTGCCGGCCCGTAGCCGGCACCTATTCAGCTATTCAGCCATTTTTTTAATTATTTCTACTACTTCTGGATTTGCCAGTGTCATAACGTCACCGACATCCCCTTTGTTGGAAATCGCCCCGAGTATCCGGCGCATAATCTTGCCGGACCTGGTCTTGGGCATATCGGGTACAATCCAGACTTTGTTCGGTTTGGCGATGGGGCCGATTTCCTCGCAAAGGGCCGCGGAAATCTTGGCGGCCAGTTCATCGGAGGCATCGTATCCGGGTTTGAGGGATACGTACATATCCGGAACCACGCCCTTGATATCATCGGAAACCGGCACAACCGCTGCTTCGGCCACCTCCACACACACCAGCGCCGCGGATTCCAGTTCCTTGGTCCCCAGTCTGTGACCGGACACGTTGATGACGTCGTCAATGCGTCCCAGGACCCGGAAGTACCCGTCTTCAGCCTGTACCGCGGCGTCACCCGTCATATAGGGCCAGTCCCGCCAATCCTTGCTGTTGATATCCTTGCAGTAGCGGCCAAAGTAGGTCTCCACGAAGCGGTCCCTGTCGCCCCAGATGGTCTGGAACATGCCCGGCCAGGGATTCTGGATGCAGATATTGCCGGCAATACCGGCGCCCTCCTCCAGAGTCTTGCCGTCATCGTCGAAGATGATGGGGTGAATTCCCGGCATACCCGGACCGGCACTGCCCGGTTTCATCGGCTTGATGGCCGGCAGTGTACTGCAGAGGAATCCGCCGGTTTCCGTCTGCCAGTAGGTATCAACGATGATGGCTTCGCCCTTGCCGACCTCTTTGTAGTACCATTTCCAAACTTCCGGCTCGATGGGCTCGCCCACCGTCGTCATGTGTTTGAAATGGTAGTTGTATTTGGCCGGTTCGTCCGGACCGACTTTGCGCAGGGCGCGGATGGCGGTGGGCGCGGTGTGGAAGATGTTGACATCCAGATCCTGGGCGATCCGCCAGGAGCGGCCGGCATCCGGATAGGTCGGAATGCCTTCGTAAATCACCGTTGAGGCGCCCAGCGCAAGGGGCCCGTAAACGATATAGGAGTGGCCCGTGATCCAGCCGATATCAGCCATACACCAGTAGGCGTCCGTGGGATGGATGTCCTGGACGAACTTGGAGGTGCCGGCCGCGTAAGCAAGGTAGCCACCGGTACCGTGCTGGCAGCCCTTGGGCTTGCCGGTGGTGCCGCTGGTGTACATGAGGAACAGCGGATCTTCCGCATTCATCTTTTCCGGTTCAACCCGGGCGCCGTAGTAATCTTTAAGCACGTCGTTTACAAAGTAATCCCGGCCCTCGACCATCGGTGTGGGCGTTGAGTTTTTGCCGGGATAGCGCTGCCAGACGAGCACTTTGTCGACGACCTGGCCTTCTTCCTTGGCCATGTCAACGGCAATGTCCGCTTTTTGCTTGTGATCCAGCAGGTTGCCGCCGCGGTAATAGGCGTCGGCGGTAATCAGGACCCGCGATCCGGAGTCGATGATCCGATCAGCCGCAGCCTTGCCGCTGAAGCCGCCGAAGACCTGGGAATGGATAACACCGAGACGCGCGCAGGCCAGCATGGTCACCGGCAGATCCGGGGTCATGGGCAGGTGCAGCGTGACCCGGTCACCGCGTTTCAGGCCGGCAAAGTCTTTCAGCAGAGCCGCCATCTCATTTACCCGCACGTACAGTTCCTGGAACGTCACATGCTCGTACCCTTCTTCGATAAGTTCGGAAACGAAATGGATGGCTGTTTTATTCTTGAACTCGGCCAGATGCCGGTCCACACAGTTGTAACTGGCATTGAGCTGCCCACCCTTGAACCACTTATAGCAGGGTGCATCGCTGGTATCCAGGATCTCGTCCCAGTACTTGTACCAGGTCAGTATATCCGCATACTCCTTAAAGCAGTTGGGAAAATTGTCCAGAGAGAAGCGGTCGTAGATTTCAGGGTCGGTCATGTTTGCTTGCGCAATAAACTGCGGGGAAGGATAGACCAGATCCTCCTCCTTCCAGTGTACAGCTATTTGGGCTTCCGATGTCTCCACTACTTCTTTTTCTGCCATAAATACCCCCTTTTAATGTAAATTAGGAAACCTGTCTCCTGGTCCCCTGCAATGTGTGGTCTAATGATGTAAACAGCCTCCCCCCTTTCAAACATGGATTCTTGAATTAGTAATTGGCGGTATCCGAACGTGCGCGACGGCCACATACTGCCCGTTTTGGAATTGGATTGAACAATTATTGTTTATATAATGATTTTTGCATGTTACATCTGATTTTGATGGGTTGGACGAAATTCGGAGTCTGGCTGGACAAAGTGTAATTCTGGTGGTCAGGGGCTTCATTCGAGGAAGTACGGCCATTCTTGCAGCTAACTCCTGTCGGTGCATCCATTAATATACTGAACGGCGTTTATTACTTACATTCCATTACATTCTTTAGCGGCCATTTGTCAAGTGTTTTTAGTTCACTATTTTATTAATGTATAGTTTTTGTTGATTTTCACATATTGCGAATATCGACGTTATTTCCTTGTTCGTTATTAAAACAACTCAAGGTTTGATGAAGAGATGGCATACCAAGGGTAGGAATGGGTATGTTGGACCCGGGTGGTAGGCACTATACTAATTATATAGAGGCTCAATGCTAATCCAGGATTTTCCTCAACGCATCACTGGTCAGCAGTCGTTCTATGGTTTTTTTTTGTTCATCGAGCTGTTCACGGCTGCGGAATTTCAAGATCAGGCTGTAATCCGGCCCCTCGAATCCCGCCGGCGGGACAAGTTTCATATTCCCAGGCAGGCCAAGCTCCCCTACCCGACGGTTAAATCGCTCTTCCGTTGCAGTCAGGACGGGGTACCGGCGGAATTTCAGGGTTTTCCTGATAAGGGCGGTTTTATGCGGACGCTGAAGGTCGGGGTCATTCCGGATTTGCATCACATCGTCCCCGGTGATTACCTTCCGCAGGGACACCCCCTCACGCAGCGCCGATTCCTGGGCATGGTCCAATATTTCCCGTTGCACATTCAAACCGGCGCGGATCTCACTGAAAAGTTCAAAAACCGTTTCAGCATCTTCAGCTTCCATTTGTTGCAGTCGCTTTGCCATAGGCAGGGAGAGCGTTTCAGCGATGACTCCCGCTTGAAAGCGCTGCGGCAGGCTGGTCAGGGACCGGAGTCTGGTTACATCGGCGGTGGCCAGCGGCAGACCCGCTTTGCCGGCCGCCTCCGCAATAGCCGCTTCATCGTCCAGATCGGCTGACAACAGGTTGATCGCCCGGGAAATCTCAACCGGGTTCAAGTTCCGCCCAAAGGCGTTATCGGCAATGGCGATCTGAGCGCAGCGGACGGACGGCGTGTCGGCGGCGAGCAACCTGGCGTCCACCTGTTCCCAACCCAGCTTCAGACAGGCTCTGATTCTTCTAAAGCCGCAGATGATGCGGTACGGCTTGTTTGTGATCTTCAGGAGAATCGGCGGATTGATTAGGCCGGACGTGGCGATGGACACCACCAGAGAGTCTGCGTCCCCCCTGGTGGTAATCCGATACGTTTCATCATCCGCGGTTATCTTGTCGAGTCGTACTGTTCCGGCTTTATATGTCATATTCCTTGCCGGTTAACTGGGTAAGCGCTTCCTTGTATTTTTGCATGGAGTTGATGATGACTTCTTCGGGCAGGTTGGGACCGGGAGCGGTCTTGTCCCAGTCAAGCGTAAGCAGGTAATCCCGCAGGTACTGCTTATCATAGCTCTTCTGGGCACCACCGGGCTGGTAATCAGCCTGGGACCAGAAGCGGGATGAATCCGGGGTCAGAACCTCATCGATCAGAATCAATTCATCGTCCACGAGCCCGAATTCAAATTTCGTGTCGGCGATGATAATGCCCTTTTCCAGGGCCAGAGCCGCCCCTTTTTCATAGATCGCCAGACTCAGGTCACGAACTTTCTCAGCCAGCGGGCGTCCTAATTCCCCCACGGCGCCCTCGAAATCGATATTTTCATCGTGTTCACCGATTTCCGCCTTGGTAGACGGGGTAAACAGGGTTTGGGGGAGACGATCAGATTCCTGCAGCCCGGCCGGCAGTTCGATGCCGCAAACCTTTCCGGTATTCTGGTAGTCCTTCCAGCCGGAACCGGATATATAGCCACGTACCACACATTCAACCGGCAGCGGCTGGGCTTTCTTGACCAGCATGCTTCTACCTTCCAGCTGCGCGGCATAGGGCCGGCAGGCTGCCGGATAATCGGCGACATTGCTTGAGATAATGTGGTTGGCGATCAGGGATTCCATGATTTCGAACCAGAAAAGGGAGATCTGGGTCAGTACCTTGCCCTTGCCGGGCATGGGGTTGGGCAGGACCACGTCAAAAGCCGAAACCCGGTCCGAGGCAACCATCAGCAGGGCATCCCCGAGATCGTAGATATCACGAACCTTGCCCCTGTTCTTTAAATTCAAATTCTCAAATTCAGTTTCTTTTACGGCGTTTTGCATTCCTTTTATCCCTTTCTATGTCCGGTTTTTTTGTGGTTGGGTTGACGCAATCACTGTGACAGCAGGGGATGACACAACGGCAACGAAGCTTGGGCCCGGTCATGACCTGAAGCGCCGCAATTGTAAGTGCTGGGCCTGCTGGTTATGATTCAAAGGCCTGGATAAACGTACGCAGCCTGGGAAGATCGATTTCATCTACTTCTAAAAATTCAATACCGGTCTCGACCATGCCCGGCTCGGTTTCCTTGCCGAAGACCGTTTTGCCATTCAGCTCCAAAAGATCATCTTCCAGCCCGATACTGACAATCAACTCGTCACCGGTAGGGATGTGATACTTGGTTTCGAGCAGGATGCCCGATTCAGATACGTTCAGCGTCCGTCCCATCCCCTGATACACGACCTGCCCTTCCTCGGTAACGGTGATGTGAGAAAGGTTGAGTGAGTCGATCCTGATATGTCTTCTTTTTTCTGCAGAAGTCATCACACCTCTCCATTTAGGCTGCTACAGCCGGGGTTATGGGTTTAAAGAAGCCGGTTCGAAAATCTGCTTGGGACCAATCCGCCCGCGGTCATTACGAATCAACGTTGAGCCAGCTTCTAATTGCTCTTTTTGGCGCTGCAAGCCGTTTGCGCCGATGCCGCCGTACAGATCGCGGTGCTTTCCAGGATGTTCTTGACGGTTATCGGCAGTTTGTCATATTCGGCCTGCATCACGGCCAGGTCCACCGGATCGGCTTTCAGGTCGGCCGATGCGTAGACCGCGGCCGAGTTGGGTTCATTGCCCAGATCCAGAAAGGGTACCTTGCCGAAAAAGTCGCCCTTCTGCAGGTGGGCCAGCAATACCTGACCCGTCTTGGTTTTACGGACAACAACAGCCTCTCCCTGGACTATCTTGAGCAGACGGTCTTCATTATCGCCCTGGTTGATGACCGGCTTTTTATCCTTGAGAACTTCCGGCAGCCTGTCCTTGCCCTGCTTCATATCAACCACGCTGTCCGTGATGCTTTTGAGACGGTTGTCCAGGCTGAAGATAAATGACTTGAACTCGCGTGAAATGCGGCCAAAATCCGTGGAAAGCTTGCGGGAATCGAGCACGCCGACCTGTACTTTACCGCTGGCCTTGATACTGGCGTTGCGCGCTACCGAACTGTTCAGAAACGATTGGATGCTGCCGATGAAGGTTCCGTCGCCGATCGTAATTATCGGTACCGGCCCATTGGGTGTTTCGCGGATTACCTCTACGGCGCCTTCGAGTACCACCCAGATCCAATCACCATGCTTTCCCTGGCTTACCAACTCGTGACCATCCTGGTAGGCCTCCTCGTCCACGACATACATGTAATCTACGAAGGGCCCTTTCAGAATGGTCTGACCGTCGCGGACCGCCGTATCGGTTTTTGCCTTCTTGGTTCCGAGGCGTTCAATTTCACCATCGTCCAGCTGCCGCAGACCATCCAGGATGATCTCCATGCGCCCTTGCTTGATCTTTTTCTCTTCGGGACACTTTTCAGTCCGGAATTCAAAATGCCCCTCCACCCAGCCGAACAGGGCGTAGAGCGCGTCAATCCCGGTATCACTGCCGGCGAAGGCATCGATGGGATTCCCGTCAACAAAGAAAACCACCCCTGTGTCGGCGGTATGCGGACTGTAAATCCGCAGGACGCCGCTGTCGCCGTTCTCTCCAAGCAGCTGCATGACATCCGCAAGGCTCAAAAACTCCAGGTCGCCTGATAGCTCGGCTGTGTTCTGCATACGCTTCTTGTCCTGCCCAGTTCATTTCACGCTGGAGATACTTCAAGGTAGCCGACAAGGCTGCTTTCAGTGTTTGGCCGACGCCATCGCCAGCCAGGGCGCTGGCTTCGAACGAAGGCGCTTTCAGCTGCCGGTTGAGATCGTGCTCCATCTGCTTGATCGGCATGATCGGGATGCCTTCCTTTTCCAGGTCACGCTTGTTGTACTGCATGATCAGGGGGATTTTGAAGACGTTCAAACCGTAGTCTTTGAGGTTCTGCTGCAGGTCTTTTAAAGACAGCATGTTCTTCTCGCGGCGCACCTTCATCGAATCGGCCACGAATACGACCCCATCCACGCCCTTGAGCACCAGCTTGCGGGTCGAGGCGTACTTTACCTGTCCCGGAACGGTATACAGCTGCACCCTTACATCGCAGCCTTTGATCTTGCCCAGCCCCATGGGGAGGAAATCAAAAAAGAGGGTTCGATCGCCCTCCGTGTTTATGGAAACCATTTCACTTTCGGCGTGTTTCCGGTAAGCTTTCCCAATTGATTCAATGTTGGTTGTTTTCCCGCAGCGGCCCGGACCGTAGTAGACCAACTTGCATTCAATTTCACGTTTGCGCGCATTGAATACTGCCATATAATTTACCTGCCTTGTACTCCTGTCAATTGCTGATTTACGAACTACTCACCTTGATATCAACGCTGAAGTCGCCCTTGCGGGGTCCCACTTTAATGCCCGTTTTCGCGTTGACAACCCCGGTCCCCTGAAAAATCGCAATGGGTGAGTAAAACTGCATATCATTCAGCTGGTCGCCCGGGTTGAGGTTGTCAATCAAGTCCTTGTCCCGGGCGTTGAGCAGAACGCTGATGACGTTGCCGGTCTGGAAACTCACATCCAGTTCAATGACTTCGCCCTTCATGGGGCCGGCCTCGAAAGAGATCCCCACCGAATTGATATCCAGGATCTCCTCCTCTTCCTGGGGTTCTTCTTCGGCCGGTTCCACTTCGGCTTCTTCCAGTTCAAGTTCCAGCTCGGCTTCCTCTTCCTGGACCGCCGCGGTGGCCATCTTTGGAACCTTTACATCCAGGCCCTTCTTGTCAATGATGTTTTGGAAGAACATGCCCAGTTTCTTCAACTGATCCTTGCTCAGAATACCGCTGTCCAGCCACTCCTGGAATTGAGCGACACCGTCTTCGATTTTTTCACCGGCAATGTGGCATCGAATAATATTCTTGGCCGCTGCCAGCCGGACGGACTCCTTGGATAGCAGGGCTTTAAAATCCTCAATGGCTTTCGCGTACTGACCGAATTTCGTCAGGGTAATGGCCTCTTCCAGGGCCACGGCGTCCGCATCGTCGGTTTTGGCGTATGAGAACAGTTTTTTGATCAAGGCCTGGGATTCCGCGCCGATCTCGGGATTGTCCGGAGCCGCTTCCACTTTTTCGATCTCGCCCTGGAGCCCCTTGAGTTTGGCGGCAATGCCCGCTAACAATTTCTCCTTGTTCTTCAGCTTCTCTATGGATTTTATAAGCTTAGCCGCTTTTTGGTAGCTCTCTTTCGACTCATTCAGCAGACCCTGTCCCCGGTACAACTCCGCTTCTTTCAGGAAGGTCTTAATCTTTGCTCCTATGTCCATCTTCACTCCCCGTCATCTGACGACTTTACTGAACGATCTTTAAGCGGTTCCCCATGCGGCCATCGTTGCAACAGCCCGCCGTAGACGCCTGGCGGCCTGTTCGCCGTTTCCAGGCACCAAGATTCGCATTAACTTACCCTATTTCCTACCAAAATGTCAATAATTGGTCTCCATATAAATATATTGACAATAAACAGCAGTGTGCTATCCAGTTTTCAAGTCAGACCGGATGCAGGCTACAAGCTGTCTCAAAAAAGTCTTATAGCCCCATCGCGGCGTAAGGCACGCAAATCAAATCCGCGCAGTACAAGGCTGTATTCCTCCGGCTTGCACTCCTGTTTACGGATTTGATCAGGCAGGCAGGACCTGCTGAACAGTTAAGCCGGCGGTCGCGGATGCCCGCGCCAGGCGCCTTAACGCTGCCGGGGTGCAAAACCGCTTTCAAAGACGGCTTATAATTAACCCGATTCAATTTTTCAAGGAGAGTGAACATGGACAAAAAAGTAACGGTTATCGGTGCTGGGAATGTAGGTGCCACCGCAGCACAACGCCTTTGTGAGAAGGAACTCTGCGATGTGGTCCTGATTGACATCGTCGAAGGTGTCCCCCAGGGCAAAGCACTGGATCTGACTGAGGCGGCGCCCATTGAAAAACACGATTCGCACCTGACCGGTTCGAACGGTTACGAAGCTTCCGCCGATTCAGACATCGTCATCATCACGGCCGGTATTCCCAGGAAACCGGGCATGAGCCGGGATGATCTGATCAGCACCAATGCCGGTATCATGAAAAGTGTGGTGGAGCAGGTCGCCAAGCATTCGCCGGATGCGGTTTTGATCATCGTCAGCAATCCCCTGGACGCTATGTGCCACGTGGCCTATGAGGCCAGCGGTTTTCCGAAGAATCGGGTGATCGGCATGGCCGGCGTTCTCGATTCAGCCCGTTTTCGGGCTTTTATCGCCATGGAACTGGACGTCAGCGTCGAAAACACGCATGCATTCGTTCTGGGCGGGCACGGCGACACCATGGTGCCCCTGCCCCGCTACTCCACCGTGGCCGGCATCCCGATTACCGAATTGATGCCGCCCGACCGCATCGATGCCCTGGTGGACCGCACCGCCAATGGCGGCGCCGAAATCGTAGGTCTGCTGAAAACCGGGAGCGCCTTTTACGCCCCTGCCTCGGCAGCGGTGGAAATGGCTGAATCGATCCTGAAAGACAAAAAGAAAGTACTGCCCTGCGCCGTCTACCTGGAAGGCGAATATGGTTTTAATGAACTGTTTATCGGCGTTCCCGTAAAACTGGGCACCGGCGGGGTCGAGCAGATCATCGAAATCAACCTGACAGATGATGAACAGGCCGCGCTGGCCAAATCCGCCGCGGCCGTGCAGGAGTTGAAAGACATTCTGAAGTCTCTTTAGCAACCACCTGTTTGGCGAATAAAAAATAAAGGCGCTGGGCCTTCAGGAGCCCAGCGCCTTTTTTATTTCTCTGGCCAGCTGCAGATGGAGCCCCGGCAGGGCCCCAATCTCCTCTATTGACGCGCGCTGTATGCCGCCCAGGCTGCCGAAACGGGTAAGCAATGCTTTCTTGCGGCGTTCGCCAACCCCCTTGATGTTGTCCAGGGCGGAATGGACGGCCGTCTGACGGTGCCGTCGGCGATAAAAACCGATGGCGAAACGATGGGCTTCATCCCGTATCTGCTGCAGAAACAGCAGCAAATCCTCCTGATGTCCGAAATTGATGGGATTGACCCGGCCGGGCTTGTAAATCTTGTCCCGGGTTTCTCCCCGGGTTTCATCTTTTTTGGCGATCGAAATCAGTTCGATGCGGTCAGCCAGAGCCATCTCGCGCAATATGGCCCGGCCGATATTCAATTGGCCCTTGCCGCCGTCCAGCATAAGCAATTCCGGCAAAGGGGCCTCTTTTTTATCGGGATCATAACGGCGGCGCAGGACTTCCGCCATGCTCTGATAGTCGTCCGGCCCGGTCACCGTCTTGATTTTATATTTCCGATAGGCCGATTTCTCCGGGTTGCCGTTTCGAAAAACCACCATGGCCGCCACCGGCGACTGTCCCAGCAGGTTGGAATTGTCGAAACACTCGATCCTGGTCGGCAAGCGCGTCAGCCCCAGCCTTTTTTGCAGGCGTTCCAGCAAGCGCTGCTTCTCATCCAGGCCGGCGTGCAGATCCCTGAGTCGGGCAATGGCATTTTCGGCCGCCATTTGGACCAGCCGCACCTTTTCTCCGCGCTGCGGGGCCCGGATGTACACGCGCCGCCCGCGCAGCCCGGTAAGTTTTTCGGCGAGAACGTTAGAATCATCCGGCATCTGCGATACGAGGATCTCTCCGGGGATATCGGGCATATCATCATAGCGCCGGCTGATAAACGCCCCAATGATCTCGTTTTCGTCGGCCAGAGTCTGCTCGGCAATGAAATGCCGCGATCCGAGCAGGTAGCCGTTTCGCACGGTCAACTGGGTTACCACCGTCAGGGTTTCGTCACCGGCCACGGCCAGAATGTCGCGATCACGGAAATCGTTTGTCACCACCACCTGCTTTTCCACCAGTTTCTCCAGGGCGTACCTGCGGTCACGCAAAACAGTGGCCTTCTCGTAGTCCTGAATGGCGGCCGCAGCCTGCGTTTCCTTTTTTACTTCGTTGATCAACTGGGGGGTGCGCCCTTTGAGCAGCATCGTCACCTGATCTACGATCCGGGCGTACGTCTTGGCATCCACCGCCAAGCAGCAGGGCGCCAGGCAGATACCCATCTGGTAGTTCAGGCAGGGGCGGGTCCGGCGGTTGAAGGTGCTGTTCTTGCATTTGCGCAGTTTAAAGTTTTTATTGATAAATTTTAAAGTTTGCTTCACCGCGTAGGCTGAAGAAAATGGGCCGAAATAGCGCGCGCCGTCTTTGGCGGGTTTCCGGACCACCGTCAGGTTCGGATAAGGATGGTTGAGATCGAGCTTCAACGAGGGATAGCGTTTGTCATCCTTGAGGATGACGTTATAGCGGGGATGGTGTTTTCGAATCAGGGTCGCCTCGAGGATCAGGGCTTCCTGTTCACTGGCGGTGCGGATGGTCTCGAAAGTGTCAATCTTGCCCACCAGGACCCCGGTCTTGATGTCCATCTGGCGCTTGGGCTTGAAATAGGAACGCAGGCGCTTTTTAAGGTTGACCGCCTTGCCGATGTAAATCACCGTTCCGGCTGCATCTTTCATCAAATAGCACCCCGGTCCGTGGCCGACTGTATTAAGTTTTTCCTTGAGCGCCGTTTGCATGGTTTTATTTACTGTATTTTCGGAAAATTCAGATAGTCACGAGAAAATAGGGGTATCAGGTTATTTACGGTGCGTTTGAAATACCCTTGTCCCCGCAATCATCGAATCCAGAGAGCCTGCATTTCGATTAGAAAAGCATAATGGCCGACAAATCCTTGATCCGATCGCGCAATTCGGCCGCTCGTTCGAACTCCAGGTCCCGGGCGGCCGCCTGCATCTCTTCTTCCAGGGCCTTGATGTGGGCTTCCAGTTCAGCACCGCCCTGTTCGAAGGCCGCCGTATCCTCAGCGACCTGGCCGGGGTCGGCGACATCTTCGAACCGATACAGGTTATCCAGGGCTGTGGCGACGCCTTTGACGATACTCTCCGGGATAATGCCGTGGCGTTCGTTGTGGGCGGCCTGGATTTCGCGGCGCCGATTGGTTTCATCGATGGTTTGCTGCATGGATCGGGTGACCGTTTCCGCGTAGAGGATCACTTTGCCGGCCACATTGCGGGAGGCCCGGCCGCAGGTCTGGATCAGTGAGCGGGTGGACCTCAAAAAGCCCTCCTTGTCCGCATCCATAACCGCCACCAGGGACACCTCCGGTATATCCAGACCTTCCCGCAGCAGGTTGATGCCAATGAGCACATCGAATTCACCTGCGCGCAGATCTCTTATGATATCCATGCGTTCCAGTGTAACGATATCGGAATGCAGGTAGCGAACCTGGATCCCGAGTTCATCGTAGTAATCGGTCAAGTCTTCCGCCATGCGCTTGGTCAAGGTCGTGACCAGCACCCGCTGTTTACGCTCCAGCCGTTTGCGTATTTCCGCGTAAAGGTCATCCACCTGGTTTTCTGCACTGCGCACGTCGATCTGCGGATCGAGCAGGCCGGTGGGACGGGCGATCTGTTCGGCAATTGCTCCGGAGGCTTTCTCAAGTTCGTAGTCAGCCGGCGTGGCGGAGACATAAATGATCTGGTTGACCCGTTCCTGGAATTCCGCGAACATCAGGGGGCGGTTGTCCAAGGCAGACGGCAGCCTGAAGCCAAACCGCACCAGGGTTTCCTTGCGGGAGCGGTCGCCCTTGTACATGGCCCGAATCTGCGGGACGGCAATGTGGCTCTCATCGATGCAGAGCAGATAGTCATTCGGGAAATAGTCCAGCAGGGTCGGCGGCGGCTCGCCCGGCTTGCGTCCGGTGAGGTGGCGTGAGTAGTTCTCGATGCCGTTGCAGTAGCCGATCTCCTGGATCATCTCAAGGTCGAAATTGGTTCGCTCTTCAATCCGCTGCACCTCAATCAGCTGGTTTTGCGCATGGAAATAAGCCCGGCGCTCTTTGAGTTCGACCTTGATCGTTTCCGTAGCCCGTTTCAAGGTCGTATCCCGGGTGACATAGTGGCTGGCCGGATAGATAACCGCCCGATCCAGCCTTCTTTTCACCGTGGCCCGCAGGGGATCTATTTCCGTAATGCGCTCAACCTGATCGCCGAAGAAGTCGATCCGGATGGCCAATTCCTCTTCGTAGGAGGGGAGAATTTCGACCCGGTCCCCGCGTACCCGGAAAACCCCCCTGTGAAAATCGGTGTCATTCCGCTCATACTGGATGTTCACCAGCTTGCGCAGCAGCTTGTCCCGTTCGATCTCCATGTCGGTGTCAATTTCAACCCGCATGTCCAGGTAATCCTCGGGTGCCCCCAGACCAAAGATACAAGAAACGCTGGCCACCACGATCACATCCCGCCGCGAAAGGACGGACCGGGTGGCGGAATGCCGCATCTTGTCGATCATTTCATTGATGGAGGAGTCTTTCTGGATGTAAGTGTCGGTCGTGGGAATATAGGCTTCCGGTTGGTAATAGTCGTAATAGCTGACAAAATATTCAACCGCATTGTCAGGAAATAACGCTTTGAATTCATTATAAAGCTGCGCTGCCAGGGTCTTATTGGGCGCCAACACCAGGGTCGGCCGCTGCACCTGGGCAATCACATTCGCCATGGTAAAGGTCTTGCCCGAGCCGGTCACCCCCAGCAGCACCTGGTGGCGGTTGCCGGCTTCAATGTAGCTGCTCAGGGTATCGATTGCACCGGGCTGGTCTCCCTGGGGGGAAAAGTCGGTATTGAGTGTGAACATGGTTTACCTGAATATTCTACGAGTTCGCGGCATTCATTTACAAGGCATTCGGAGGCGCAGTTGTACGCATGCTACCACAAGCCTCCGATAACGCTGTAAATGGATGTCTCGGGCTCGCCCGGAGGGTAATTATCTTGTACAGCCCTGCTTATCGGCACCGCGGAAAAGCGTTACTTTCAATTAAACCTGATGTAGTTTGTGTTGATACCGGTGCGGTGATCAGCGAGCACATTCCCTGCAGCTTGCTTTGGGTAGCTATAAATATATGTACAAAACTATAATTGTAAAAAACCGTATAAAATATTCAGGCTACACCTTTTCAATCAGCACCGTACTCAGCGCCCCGATGCCCTCTTCCCGGCCGAACATTCCCAGACCTTCGGTGGTGGTGGCCTTGATGCTGACCTGCCCGGGTTCAATGCGCAGTGTGCGGGCCAGGTTTTGCTGCATCTGGCTTCGGTAGGGTGCTATTTTGGGCGCCTGGGCGATGACGACCGCATCGATATTGCCGATCGCATACCCTGCATCAGCCAGCAGTGTGCCTGTTTCCGCCAGCAGCACCAGGCTGTCGATGTCCCGATAAGCCGGGTCGGAATCGGGAAAATGCTGCCCGATATCGCCCAGGGCCGCAGCCCCCAGCAACGCATCGCAAACGGCGTGAACCAGAACGTCAGCGTCGGAGTGGCCGGCCAGCCCCCGGTCGAAGGGGATGGTGACCCCCCCCAATACCAGGGGTCTGCCCGCTACCAGTTTGTGGACATCCAGCCCCTGCCCGCTTCTGAATTTCATGTCTGCTCCTGATCGAAAATTACCTGTCAAAATGACGGTAAAAAAGATATCATAAATGTTTGTGGCTGTACATCGCCATTCTAGCCGATAAACCTTGACAGGTTTCCTGGTAGTAGCTATGGCATGAGGCCGCGTGGGTGCGGCGGCGGCAGCAAACTCAGCTTCGTCACCCGTAGGGCGCAAAGACCCAGGCAAGACCCGGTTCTGCAACGATACCAGGAGCATCGATGGATATAAAAACGGCTTTAAGTCAAGGACTGAACTCCAGGCAGAAAGCGTTGACCGAGTTTCAGGCCAAACAGCTGCTGCGGCAGTACGCCATTCCGGTTGTATCCGAAGCTGTGGCGGCTGATGCGGATGAGGCGGTTCGCCTGGCGGATGAAACCGGATATCCGGTGGTCCTAAAGGGTATGGGCGCCAATCTGCTGCACAAGACCGAACGGGGCCTGGTTCATCTCAACCTGGCGGACAATGAGCGTGTCCGCCGCGCAGCCGAACACGTTGTCGCGACGGCCGGTCCGGACCTGGAAGGCTTGTTGATCCAGCCGCAACTGGAAAGCCGCCGGGAATTCGTGGCCGGACTTTTTCGAGACCCTCAATTCGGGCCGGTTGTCATGTTCGGTATCGGGGGAATCCTGACCGAAGCCTTGTCGGATGTGTCCTTTCGCCTGGCGCCGGTCACCCGGGCCGATATCCGGGACATGCTGGCGGAAATCAAGGCCGGGGCCCTGCTGGGAAACTTTCGTGGCGATGCCGCTGTCCGGGCCGGACAACTGGAAGAGATTCTCATCGCCCTTGGGCAACTGGGCCTGGATTTTCCCGAAATTGCCGAAATCGATATCAATCCCCTGCTCGCCGCCCGCGATGGATCCCTGACCGCCGTGGATGCGTTGATCGTCCCCGGCCAACCGCAGGCCGTTTCCCAGGAAACACTTGCCGTGGACCCCGGCGCCATCGGTTCTCTCTTTTACCCCAAGAGCATCGCTTTCGTGGGTGCCTCCGGCCAGCTGGGTAAATGGGGGCATATGCTGATGTCCAACACCATCAGCGGCGGTTACGACGGTGACATCTACCTGGTCAATCCCAAGGGCGGTACCATCGCCGGACGGCCGGTATACAGCAGTATCGACGCCATCCCCGGCCCTGTCGACCTGGCCGTTGTGACCATCCCGGCCGCGCTGGTACCCGGTCTGATACCGCAGATGGCGGCTAAGCAGATAAAAAACATGCTGCTGATCACCTCCGGTTTCGGCGAAACCGGACCGAAAGGCAAGCAACTTGAAAAGGATCTGGTGCAAGCCGCCCGTAAAGCCGGCATTCTGATTTTAGGCCCGAATACAATGGGCATCTGCAACCCCCACAACCAGCTCTACTGCACGGGCAGTCCGGTCCACCCCCTGGCTGGTTCCACCGCCATGGTGGCCCAATCCGGCAACATGGGGACGCAGCTTTTAGCCTTTGCCGAGGCGCAAGGTATCGGCATCCGTGCGTTTTCCGGATCCGGCAACGAAGCCATGATAACGATCGAAGACTACATGGAAGGGTTCGAAATAGACGATCTGACCCGTACCGTGATGCTCTACATAGAAAGCGTCAAAGACGGACGCCGGTTTTACGAAAGCGCCTGCCGCGTCGGTCGCAAAAAACCGATCGTCCTGTTGAAAGGGGGCCAGACCGGTGCCGGCAATCGGGCCGCCGCCAGTCATACCGGTGCGATGAGTTCGGACACGCGGGTATTCAATGCCGTTTGCCGCCAGGCCGGCATTGTCAAAGTCGACCGGTCCATGGATCTTTTAGATCTCTCCGCAGCCTTTGCGTCGGTCCCCCTGCCCAGGGGCAACCGGGCGGCAATCATGACCCTGGGCGGCGGCTGGGGCGTGATTACCGCCGACCTGTGCGCCAACTACGACCTGGAGGTGCCCGCCCTGCCCGATGCAATTCTGGCGATTCTGGACGGCATTCTGCCGCCTTACTGGAGCCGGGCGAACCCCGTGGATATAGTGGGCGAGAACGATCCGGCCATTCCCATAACCACTTTGGAAGAACTGCTCAAATGGGATGGGTGTGATGCCGTGATCAACCTGGGCATCATGGGACGCCGCATCTTTGTCGAACGCATGTCGGCCTCGGTGCGCAAGGCCGATGAGAATTTTGCGCAGGATATCCTGGACCTGGCCAATCAAATGTTGGTCGATTTCGAAAAACAATACATTGCACACGTAATCAACCTGATGCACAAATACGAAAAACCTGTTTTCGGCGTCAGCCTGTTGACCGATCAGGAAGACCAGACTGTTTACCGGGTGGGGGAAGACGAATACAAAGGCCTGTTCTACGAAACACCGGAACGGGCCGTTAAAGCCTTTGCCCGCATGTATGAGTATCAGCGGTTTTTGAACCGCTGAAATTTTAAACCCGCCTGTCCTACCGGGACAGGCGCTGATGAACGGACCCATGGAAACCTTGACCAAAAAAAACCCTTCAAACACCGGTTCGATTTTGAGATCGGGTATTTGATTAAAAGTCCCTGCCGGGGCTGCGATGACAGACCTTTTTTCCCGAAATGCATCAAAACGTGCCGGATTCTGGATGATATCCACACCGTGATGGCCGAGAGTGTATCCTGTTCCCGGAGTTCGTAATTCGGTTACAGCGAATCCCGAATAGCCAGCAAGGGATATCATATACTCAACTAAGGCAATGCCGCGCACGACAGTGCGCCCTTTGTGTGGTTTTGTATTTTCTCTGCGCCTCAGCGTCTCTGCGCGATGCATGGGTTCTGTTCATATGAAACCCCAAAAGACCTCTCCGCGCGCAGAGACGCTAAGACGCAGAGAAAACCATATATTGCTCCGGCTTTGCCGGTTAAAACCCAAAACCCTCTAAGTCGGGTTGCGCGCATAGCGTGCAAACTTGATGCGCTAAAGACCGGGTTGCAGCAAAACCTAAAATCTCAGCTATCTCTTTGAATCGGTAAAACCTCTCCGGGTCCTCCACCTGAGGTGGAGGGTTTAGATCAAAACTAAGGGGGGAATCACATGGCGTATTCTCAACATTGGGAAGCTCTGGAAGCCCGGGCCCAAGATTTCGAGACCCCGGAAAAGCACCTCAAGCAGCTCATCGCGCAGCCGGAACGCCTGGCTGCCTTTTCCCTGACCGCGGCCGGCCTGTTCTATGATTTCTCTCGCCAGCGGGTCGATGGGCAGACCCTGTCACGGCTGCATGCCCTGGCGGAAGAAGCCGGCGCCGGTGACCGCTTCCGCGCCATGCTGCAAGGGGCCACCGTCAACCAGTCGGAAAACCGGGCCGCGCTACACACCGCCTGCCGGGATCTCTCCCCGGAACCTATCCTGGTAGCGGGCACCGATATCAAACCCGCCCTGCACGCTGTGCACCGACAGGTGGCCAGCTTTGCCGATGATATCCACGCCGGCCGCCTGACCGGCACCACGGGCCACCCCTTCCGACATGTGGTCGTCATCGGTATCGGCGGGAGCTATCTGGGTACCCAGTTTATCGCCCACGCACTGCGCCATCGCGCCGACAAAGGCATCCAGCTTCATTTTCTCTCCAATGTTGACTCCCACAATTTTGGCGAGATCGTGACGGCGATCGACCCGGAAACGACACTCTGGGTTGTGATATCTAAAAGTTATACGACGGCAGAAACCCTTGCGAACACGCGCCAGGCCTACGCCTTTATGGGAAGCCACGGCCTGGAACCGGCCCGACACGTCGTCACGGTTACCAGTAAAGGCAGCCCGGGAGACGACCCGGACAATCCTGTCCTGGCAACCTTTCACATGTTCGACTTTATCGGCGGCCGCTACAGCGTGACGTCCGCAGTAGGCGGGGTGCCCCTGAGTCTTTACCTCGGGTATGACCGCTTTGCAGAACTCTTGGAAGGGGCTGCCGCCATGGACCGCCACGCCGGTGATGCACCTGCCGGGCAGAACCTGCCCCTGACGGCGGCGCTGCTGGATGTGTGGAATACGACATTCCTGGCCTATCCGGCTATGGCCATCGTACCCTACGCGGCGCCCCTGGACAAACTGGCCGCCCACATTCAGCAGCTCAGCATGGAAAGCAACGGGAAATCCGCCACCGGGGACGGAAAGCCGCATACAGGCGGCAGCGGCGGATTCATCTTCGGGGAGCCGGGCACCAACGCCCAGCACTCGTTTTTCCAGATGGCCCACCAGGGACGGCCCCTCCCCATTGAGTTCATCGGCGTCCTGAACAGCGCCTATCCCCAGGTACAATCGACATCAAAAGGGGTCACCAACCATCAGGAACTCTGGGCCAACCTGATCGCCCAGGCCGATGCCCTGGCGGTCGGGAAAACCGCTGCCGATCCGGCCCGGTCGTTCACCGGCAACCGGCCTACGTCGACCATTGTCATGGCCGACCTGGCGCCGCGCAACCTCGGGGCCCTGCTCGCATTCTATGAAGCGCGAACCGTCTATGCCGCTTTTCTCTGGGGGATCAACCCTTTCGACCAGTTCGGGGTGGAACTCGGCAAAAAAACCGCCCATGGCTTGCGCGCGGCCATGGCCGCCCAAAATGCAGGCGATACCGAATACGCTGAAGATCTGGAGCCCATCCAAGCGTTCTATCTCGACATGCTCTCTAAGGGCGAAATTCCCGGGTAGTTTTTTCAACCGGACGGTGGCACGTACGTGCCGGGCAGGTCCTTGTTGACACGTGGCCGCCAGGTCTCTATAATCCATTAAAATCAATCAAATAAGGTGTCGATTGAAAGGCGGGCCACCAGACACATGACTTCTACCCCATCAGGCGATCCGGATTTTCTAGCTGGACTGGAAGGCTTAGAATCCGTTGACCGCTACAAGATTTCCGGCAAACTCGGCCAGGGCGGCAATGCCATCGTTTATCTGGGGATCGACCCCTACATCGGTCGCAAGGTGGCCCTGAAAATATCCCAACCCAATTCAGACAACAAACGCCAGAAATTTTTCGTCGAAGCCCAATCGGCCGGACGCCTGAATCACCCCAATATCGTATCCATCTATGATGCGGGCACCTACGACTCCTATTGCTATATCACCATGGAGCATATCAAGGGGGACACCCTTGAAAAGCATTGCCACCCGGACACGCTGCTGCCCATGCAGCGCTCGGTTGAAATCATTTTTGCCATCTGCCAGGCCCTGGATTACGCCCACAACCAGAAAGTCATCCATCGCGATATCAAGCCTTCCAACATCATGCTCGACGAAAACGGGTCACCCAAGCTGACCGACTTCGGGGTTGCCCAGATCACTGAACACACCTCGGAAACCGGCCTGTGGGGCACGCCGAGTTACATGTCGCCCGAGGCGATGAAGGAAGAGGCCCTGGGCAGTTACAGTGATATTTTCTCCCTGGGCTGCGTCCTGTATGAACTGCTGAGTGGACGTCAGGCTTTCTCGGGAGAAAACAATTTTACCATCATGTACAAAATCACCAACTCGGACCCCACCCCCCTGAGCGAACTGCGCCCGGATCTGCCGCCCATTCTGGAAGAAATTGTCAACAAGGCCATTGCCAAGGATTTCACCGAACGTTACCAATCCTGCCTCGATTTGGCCTACGACCTCCGGGTGGCCCTGCGTGGGCTCACTGACAACGTGGTCACCGGAAAGGCCAAGGATGTCCTGGACCTGGTGCACAACGTGCCTTTTTTCCACAACTTTTCAAGGGAGCAACTCAGCGAGCTCGTGAACGACAGTACGTTGATCAAAGTTCACAAGGGCAAGACCATTGTGGCCGAAGGTGATATTGACGATGCTTTTTTCGTGATTCTCAGCGGCACCGCCCTGATCCGGAAGGGCAACACGAATATCGCCACCATCGGTGGCGGTGAATGCTTCGGGGAAATGGCCTGTATCGCCGGTCAGGCCAGGGTTGCGGCGGTCCTGGCGGAGACGGACTGCGTTCTCATGAAGATCAATGCGACCCTCATTGACCGGTCCTCCGAGTCCATTCAACTGCTATTTTTCAAGAATTTCGCTACCACGCTGGTGAAGCGGCTCTCCCCCAAAGGGTAGAAGCCGTCTCAAGCACGCCTTTTGGCTCAATCTCGGTCCACCCTGAAATGTGCAAACGGAACTTTGAGCAGAATCTGTTCCTTGATCCGGTTTCTGATGGCTTTATGCTTTTCCGCAACCAAAACCCAACCTTCAGGGCCATGGCTGAGATAATTGCCGACGCCGCAAAAACAATATTCTCGCGCAGAGACGCAGAGGCGCAGGGAAATCACAAAATCTCCGGCTTCGCCGGTTAAAACCAAACGACGTTTGTTGCCATAAGTTTGAAACGTTTTTTCGCACGCAAGTGCGACGAAATTCTGGTTTGCTCTTCTCTGCGCCTCTGCGTCTCTGCGCGATGCAGGTTTTGACTTTGTGTTTTGGCAAGAACGCCCATTTAGGGGCATTCCAAAGCATGCCTTCAGGGTCGGAATTCTTTACTTGGAGATATCAGCGTGATTTAGACTTGAAAAAGCATCAAAGCACCTGGCCGGCGAGGATCTCGTTGTTGGCAAGGCCATAGTTGAGGACCTGCGCGCCGTTGATAAACACGTGCTCGATCCCGGAGGGCCGGCGGTCGGTATACTGGCGGGTATTGTTGTCGCGGATGACAGCATAGTCAAAGACGGTGATATCGGCAGCGTATCCCGCCTTTAAGTAGCCTCGGCTCTTTATCCCAAAGCGGTCGGCCGCTGCGCCGGTCATGCGACGGACACATTCCTCCATGGTTATCAACCGCAAATCGCGGGCGTACTGCAGAAAGAGGGGGAAATTGCCGAAAGCCCCTGGATTCTAAACGCCGGCCGGCGCCGGTGTGGCATCGCTCATGAACAGGGCCGCCGGGTCCTGCATCAGCATCTGCACATTTTCCAGGCTGCTGTAGCGGTGGTTCAACACACGCGCCCGGCCCCGGCTCAACCGGGCCATATCAATGAAATTCTCAAAGGTGTCCAATCCGCGCGCCTGGGCGATCTCTTCAAGGAACATGCCGTTGAATTGATTCAGGTCCGGGTGGCGGGCATCGGTGATCTGGATGTCTTGAAAACCGAATCCCAGGAGTGACTTGATCAGCATGATCTCCATGCGCAGACGCATCAGGCTGGTGGTATCGGTGTAGGTCTCAGGAACGCCGGCCAGGAACCATTTGGGAAAGAAGACATTGATCACGGAAGTGCCGCAGTGATAGGCATAGGTGTCATATTGAATGTCCAGTCCTTCCCGACGGGCGGCGGTAATCAAATCCAGGGCCTCGCTACAGGTTTCCCAGGTCCGCTCGCCAACGAATATCAGGTGCGAAAGCTGCAGGCGGACACCGGTGTCCCGGGCCAGCTGAATCATCTCCTCGAGAGCCAGCAGGTTGTGGGGACGCCCGTATATTTTCAAGGGGTAGGTACCCGACAGGGCTGAATAGGCTTTCATGTGGACGGTCAGGATCCCGTCTCTTTTTTCACCAGCCGGGCGATTTCCTTAAGCTCTGGATCTGTGGCAAAAACACCGGGTTCGTATTGAAGTCCCAGGGAAATGCCATAGGCCCCCTGTTCCAGGGCCTGTTCCAGAAGATATAGCAGGGACCGCATTTCCTCCGGCTGCATCGGTGTCGGATCAAAACCACGGATTGAAGCCCGGGTAGTTCCATGGCCGGTCAGGTTGACGAGATTATGGCTCATGCCCTGACTGCGTATGTGGTCGAAATAAGATGCCGTTTCGTCCCAATGCAGGTTGTACAAACCCTCCGTGTATAGGGCGATCAGCTCACGATGGGGCGTCTTTTTCTGGAAGCCGGCAACCCCGAAGCCGCAGTTGCCCCCCACCAGGGTCGTGACTCCCTGCTCGGTAAACGGGATTTTCATGTCCATGCGCCCCGGCATGGGCAGGACCCAGTCCATGTGCGTGTGGCAATCGATGAAACCGGGAGCGATGACCTTACCGCTGCAATTGACCGAGGTCCCTTGAAAACTGATGCTGCCGGGTGTGACCGCCTCGATCTTATCACCGCTTATCAACACATCGCCGTAGTAGGCTGGTTGACCGGTCCCATCAGCGATCAACCCGTTTTTGAACAGCACCCGCTCGGGACGGGGGGCCACCCAGAAACGCGGGCTGCGGGGCCGGGTCTCCCAGCTTTGCGGCGCGATTTGGGCGATGTTGCGTTTGGCAATCGGCTGTTTGGGCTTTCCGGTGCAGCCCAGCACCGGTGCCAGGGCTGCGGCGGCCGCTATCTTGGCGGTCGACCCGAGAAACGCCCGCCGGGCAGGATCGTGTTTGGTCTTGGAATCGGGCTTCATGGAAACCTGTACACCGAAGCGCCCCAGGTCAGGCCGGCACCGAGACCCAAAAATAGGGCCACATCACCGGATTTGCCGAGCAGCCCTGCTTCTATGGCTTCATCCAGGGCCAGGGGGATGGTCGCCGCCGTGGTATTGCCATATTTTTGAATGTTGTTGAACACCTTTTCCTGGGGCAGCTCCATGGTCTTGGCATAAAACTGGTTGATGCGCAAATTGGCCTGGTGCGGGATGAAAAGGGTTACCTCATCCAAAGCAACACCGGCTTTTTGAAGCACCTTCACTGTTACTTCGGGCAGCCGGCGGACAGCCAGTTTGAATATGGCTTTGCCGTCCATTGTTGGATAATAGCGCCCGGCCGCGAACATCTCTTCCGTAATTCTCGGATTCTCGCGGGAGGCCGGCACTTCCACCATCAGACTCTCGGCAAAGGCCCCGTCGGCATGCAGCTGGTGGGCCAGGACGCCGACCTCACTGTCGGTCTCCAAACCGGTAATGCAGGCCGCGGCTGCTCCGTCGCCAAAAATGACGGCCACATCCCGGCCGCGGGTGGAAATATCCAAGCCCGTGCTGTGGACTTCCCCGCCTACAAACAGGATTTTTTCGGCTAATCCGCTGCGGATATAGGCATCCGCCACTTCCAGGCCGTATAAAAAGCCGGTGCACTGCTGCCGGATATCCAGGGCCGGTGTGTCGGCCAGACCCAGCTTGTGCTGCAGCAGGCAACCGGAACCGGGAAAGTTCAAGTCAGGACTGAGCGTGGCAAAAATAATCAGGTCTACATCCTCGGCCTACCACCCGGCCCTTTCAAGCGCGATCTTGGAGGCCTCCAGGCCCAGGTCCGAAGCGCCGACCCCGCCCTCTTCCGGAATCCAATAGCGCTGTTTGATCCCGGTCCGCTGTTCGATCCACTCATCGGAAGTGTCCATCCACTGGGTCATATCATCATTGGTCACGACCCGGGGAGGCAGATACTTACCGGTGGACCTGATCACGGTTCTTCGCATAGATACTCTCCTTGAAAAAGGTTCAGGGTTCTGGGTTCCAGTCTGCGCTCTGCGAGCTACGACCGGCAAGCAGAGGTTCAGAGGTTTTAAAGTTCAAGTCGAAACAGGGAACGCTCACTCTGAACCCCTTGAAATTGCATATATACGCCTTGATACACAAATTTTCAAGCCAAGTCTGTATCGTCTAAGGTTCAAAGGTTTACGAGATCAGGGTTATAGGCTCTTGGGTTAGCGCGTTTAAAGTAGCTGTCAATGAAAAACGACGCTATATATACCTGCCATCCTGAGGAGTGCAACGACGAAGAATCCCTCGGGATGGAATATCACCTGGACCTGATGTGAACGCATCGCTCCGCTCAGGGTGACAATGTGTTATTTCTTTTTTAATTTTGGTTTCACTTTGCGAGTAGCAACCGCTTCCAGTGGATTCGCGGGCCAGTAGTGTTTCGGGTAGCGGCCTTGCAGTTCTTTCTTTACCTGCCCGTATGTTTCCCGCCAGAAACCGGATAGATCCCGGGTCACCTGCACCGGGCGGCCGGCTGGTGAAAGCAGGTGAACCAGAACTTTGTGACGTCCCTCCAAAACCGTCGGCGTGTCCTGTAGACCGAACATTTCCTGCAGGCGCACCGCCAGAACCGGTCCGTCGCCGGCAGTGTAGTCCAGGCGGATCCGGGAGCCGCTGGGCACCACGGCAGCCTCCGGGGCCAACCGATCCAGTTTGCGGCGTTGTTGCCAGTCGAGCAAGGTTCCCAGGATGTTTTGCATGTCCAGTTTTTTCAAGGGGGCGAGACTGCGATAACCGCTCAGGTGAGGCCCCAGCCAGTTTTCGAGATCCGCCATGAGGGCCGTCGGATGCATGTCCGGCCACACCCCACGATCGGGGTCGTGATCGTGGATGAATTGGACCCGATCCATCCAGTTACGCACCTTTCCGTCCAGGGGAAGACAGTCTATTCCAGCTTCACGTATCCCTTTTAAAAGAGCATTACATACGTCTGTTTTATCAGGTTTTTTCAATTCTTTTTCATCCAAGACCATCTGGCCGATCCGGTGTTGTTCACGACAGACCACCCGTTTCAGGCGACTGTCCCACTGAATGGATTCTCGCGAGTCGATCCTGTCCGCCAGCGCTTCCTCGAGGCCCTCTCGTTCCACCGGCGCTGCCAGAAAGATTCTGGCGTTGTCCGGCCGCCCATCAGTCCTGGCAGCTACAATAAAAGGCGTACCACACAGGGGATCCGACTCCGGCAAGCAGGCGCCGCGTCCACCGGCAAGCAGATAGCGGTCCCGACTGCCCGGCCGTAATTTCCCGATTCGGTCCGGATAGGCCAGAGCCAGGATCTTTCCAGCGTCATTTATATGGGTGGTGCCTCCCCTACCAGGGGTAGCTAATTGCAGCCAGCGCTGCGCCAATTGCCGGGTCCTGGTCAGCGCACGGCGATCAAGATCTTCTGGCCGGCGTCCGTCAGATTGATGCCGGGAGGCCTGCAGCAGTTCGAGCCTGACACGGATATCCACGTCTCGCCCGAGCTCGGTGCGGGCGAGAATATCCCGGCCCGACAGCAGGGCGGCCACCTGCGCCGCAGTGTCGGCCCGGCCCGGGGCGACGCTTTTCAGGATCATGTGTCCCAGGCGGGGGTGAATGCCAAGGGCATTGATGCTGCGGCCGTGCCGGGTCACCCCGCCCTGCGCATCCACGGCCCCAATGCTGCGTAAAAATTTCCGCGCCTCCCCGAGGGCCGCCGGAGGGGGGGGATCCAGCCAGTCCATGGCGTTGATATCCGGATTCCCCCAGCAGGCCAGTTCAAGGGTCAGGGAGGATAAATCCGTGTTGAGAATTTCCGGTTTTGTGTAGGGCACCAGGGAATGCTGGTCGTGCTCCGTCCAGAGCCGAAAGCAGACACCCGATCCGGTACGTCCGGCGCGACCGCGCCTTTGATCGGCCGAAGCCTTTGAAACTCTTACGGTTTCAAGTGAAGTCATCAGGCTGCCGGGCTGAAAGCGGGGTATTCGCATCTGCCCGGCATCCACGATGATGCGGATGCCTTCAATGGTAAGACTGGTTTCGGCAATGGATGTGGCCAGGACCACTTTACGCTTGTCAGGGGCACAGGGGCGAATGGCGCGATCCTGCTGTTTTCCGGACAGATCGCCGAAGAGCGGTGTGATTTCCACCTCGGGTTGCAGGCGCTTGGCGAGCAAAGCCGCCACGCGCCGAATCTCACCCGCCCCGGGCAGGAACACCAGCACGCTGCCTGATTGCCGGGCCAGAATGCGCTCTATTTCGGTCGCAATGAAGACCGCTTTCAGGGGTCGAATCGATTTGGAAAGATAATGGGTTGCCACGGGATACTGCTTGCCGCGGCAGGTTATGATCGAGGCACCGCCCAGGAGCCTGGCCACCGGTTCGCCCGCCAGCGTAGCCGACATGACCAGGATTCTCAAATCAGGCCGCAGTTCCGCCTGCACCTCCCGGCAGAGGGCCAGACCGAGATCGGAGTGTATGCTCCTTTCATGGAACTCGTCGAAAATAACCAGCCCGGTATCGGTGATTTCCGGGTCCTGCTGGAGTTTGCGGGTGAGAACGGCCTCGGTGACGACCTCTAACTGTGTTTGCGGACCCACCCGGTTATCAAAACGGATCCGGTACCCGACCTGCTGTCCGACGTCCTGATGCAGGGCGCCGGCCATTCTGCGGGCCGCAGCCCGGGTGGCCAGCCGCCGGGGCTGCAACAGGATGATCTTGCGCTTTTGCAGCCACGTTTCACGCAACAACGCAAGGGGCACGACAGTGGTTTTGCCGGCTCCCGGTGGAGCCTGGAGGACGACGTTTTGCCCCCTACTCAGGGCTTCTTTCAGTTCCGGCAGTATAGATGCTACGGGCAGGGTCATGACGAATAATAGGCGGCGTTTTCCTGAATATACCCCTCGGTGAGATCGCATCCGAAAGCAGTGGCCCGCCCGGATCCCAGGCCCAGTTCAGCCTCGATCACCACTTGTTCCCCGCCGAGAAGCACACGAACGGCATCCTCATCGAAGTCCACCCGGGCCAGGTTCTGGTACACCAGCGTAGCGTTGATCCGGATGGTAATCCGCGCCGGGTCGACATCGCAATCTACGCACTTGCCGATGGCCATCAGGACCCGGCCGATATTCGGATCGGCCCCGTAGGCCATGGTTTTCACGAGTGGTGAATTAACCAGGGATTTGGCCATCTGGATGGCCTGCTTTTCGTCTGAAGCCCCTTTCACCTTTGATATCAGAAGTTTAGTGGCGCCTTCGGCATCTCGGGCCAGGAGTTTGGCCATTTCTGTACAGGCATGCGTAAGGGCTTTTTGAAAGTGTTTAAGATCCACCGGTCCGGCCAGGCCGTTGGCCATGATGACGCACGTATCCGATGTGCTCGTATCGGTATCGACCGAAAGCATATTAAAGGAGACGGCCACCGCCTGCCGCAGAGCATGGTCGAGCACCGGGGCGGCGATTTCAGCATCGGTGAAGATGTATACCAGCATGGTCGCCATATTGGGCTCAATCATACCGGCCCCTTTCCCCACTATCGTCAGCACGGCGTCGCCGATATCCAGTGAGAGGGCTTTGGGGTAGGTGTCGGTGGTCATGATGCCTTCCGTCGCGGCCAGGGGGTCCTTAGAGAGCTGGCTGGAGATACCCTGCAATCCGGCCTCGATCTTTTCGATCTCCAGTTGCCGGGCGATCACCCCGGTTGAACTCATAAGCACCTGTTCAGCCGGTATATCGAATTCAGCGGCAACCGCGGCCGCCATGCGAGCAGCATTGTCCAGTCCGGTCTGCCCGGTCCCGACGTTGCTGATCTTGCTGTTGGCCACAATGGCACGGAGGACACCCTTTTTGATGATGTTGCGCCCCAGGATGACCGGCGCGCCTGGGAATTTATTGCGCGTAAAGACCGCCGCCGCGCTGGCCGGTGTCTCGGAATAGAATACAGCCAGATCCTTGCCGTCTGCTTTGAGTCCGCAATTTGTCCCCGCACAGGAAAATCCAGGGGGCATGATAGCTTTTTTATGCAGTTCCATGCGACTTCCTTCAACCAGAATCAATTTTATGATCGCTCAATGGAAATATATATCCCGGAATATAACGCATCTTTGGGAAATACTAAAGTGATACGCATTGCCTCAGGGCAACTTTTATGGTAGCAGCAACCAACATGTTTTCAGGCCTAAACGAAATTTTATTGATTGCGGCCATTGTCCTGGCCGTCATTTTCCTGCCCCGCATCAACAAGACGCGGATCGCCGCACCCGCCCGGATCCGCGGGCAAGCTGCACTCGGTTTTATGCTTTCCGGACGGCAGAGGCTTGCCATTCTGGCCCCTATCATCTGGTTGGCTTTCTGGGCGGTTTGTTATGAGCCCTGGGGCGCGGAATGGAAACTGTTTGCCTACATCGGCGCCGGCCCAATACTGGTCTCCTGGGGCCCCTGGTGGTCCCTGAAGGGCCGCCGCATTCGTTAGCTCAGGGGGGCTCAATAAAGGCCCGTCATCCCGGCGAAAGCCAGGATCCAGTCCATGCAAAGGAAACGTCCCTGGATGCCGGATACGTCATCCCGGACTTGATCCGGGACCGGCATGACGACAAAAACTCCCCGGCTACCCAGCTGGTTTCCTAACTGATCGCTTTTAATCGTTTTAGTTGGACGTATCGCCTGTCGCTTCCACCAGACCCAAAGCCTCCAGTTTTTCGGAGGTTGGCCCCCCCCTGCTCCCGGCTCCAACCGACTATCTGGTAAAACTCATCCAGCATGGCCGGCAGATCGACGCGTTTGCCCTTGAGCGGCCCAGCCTGCAGGGGCGTCGTGCCGATGGCCCGGCCATGTATCTGGATTCCGTCGGGGACAATGCCTTCGCGCATGTTGAAAGCTTTGCGCAGGTTCAGAATCCGCTCGCCGGTTTGCAGGTATTGATCCGCACTCAGGCCCCACCCGGTAACGGCGTTCATGTACTCCACCACCGGCAAATGGCTGGTGATGGCTCCGAACAGGCACATGCCGCCGCAGTTCAGCAGTTGCATGTAGTAGGTTCCGGCCGCAAAACGGCGCACATCCTTGCTTGCACGGCTGCGACCGGCCTTGACCATGGCGGCGGCTGCCGGAAATCTTTTTTCCAGCCCGAAGAGGGAGGCGTAAAGATAACATGACACCGTGTGGCGTCCGGGTGTCGGCTCACACTCATAAGCAATGGCAAATCCGGGATCCAGGCGGGGATCGTGCATGGGAAGTTCCTGGCCGCCGGCATGCACCGCGTATATTTCACTGCCCTTGCCGATCTTTTCCGCAGCGCGTTTGACACCATCCGCCAGGATATCACCGAGACCTTCGCGGTGAATCATCATTTCCACCAGCTGAACGACTGCATCGGTCTGGCCCCACCCCAACTGCAATCCGCCGGTATCAGACTCGTCCAGGATACCGTTTTCGAAGCATTCCGTTGCGAATGCGACGGTTGCCCCGGTGGAGATGGTATCGATGGCTGCCCGGTTGCACATTTCATTGATTTCCACAATAGCGTCAAAATCATCCTGCAGCAGCATCCCGCCAAAGGAACCGATGGTCTCGTACTCGGGTTTATGCCCTTTTTCGCCTTTGTACTTGCCTTTCTTGATATCGATGATACCGCCGCAACCCAACGGACACGCCTGGCACGAATAACGCTTCTTCTGATATTTGATCACATTGTCATCGGACCCCTTGGAGGAACTCTCGATCGGAAACTCCTTGTAGCCGACGCCCTCCCAGTTCTTGATGGGCATGTCGCCAACCATGGCCGAATAGGTCGTCAGGCCGGATGTGCCGTATTTCCTGAAAATTTCTTTAATGAGTGACGGCTGCGAGGGAACGGAGATGCCGGTACGGGCGATGATTCGGCTGAGGAAGTTCATCAAATACATTGTCACGCGGTCGATAATACTGGACTTGTTGTAGTCCGCAATAAAAGCACTGTTGATGGCCCTAAGCCCCTCGGGGTCGGCCACTTTCACTTTTGTTTTGCCCCTGAGCGCGAGTGCCTTGAGATTCTTGCTGCCCATGACCGCGCCGAGCCCCGAACGGGCGGCAATCCGGGCCCCGTCGGTGGCAATACCGGAAATCAGAGATTGTTTTTCTCCGCTCAAGCCTATGGAAGCGATCTGGATATTGCGATCGCCCAGTTCGGCCTGAATCGCCTGTTCGGTTTCCAGGATATCCTTACCCCACAGGTCTTCAGCCGGGCGGATATCGACTTCCCCCTCAGTTATGACCACCCAGACCGGCTTTTCAGCCGCCCCGGTAAAAAAGATGGCATCATATCCGGAACGTTTGATGGCCCGGGAAAAATAGCCGCCGGCGTTGGCATCACCCCACCCACCGGTCAACGGTGATTTGCCGACGACCATGAAGCGGCCGGAAAAAAACGCTTTGGTACCGGACAGCAGGCCGGAGCAAAACCCCAGGTGGCTCTCCGGGGCGAGCGCCTCCACCCCGGCCGGTTGGCGTTCCATGATGACGGCCGCACCCAGGCCATAGCCTGACAGGTACTTCTTATAAAAATCTTCACCCGGCTCGACCATTTCCGTCTGGCCGGTACTTAAATCGATGATGCAGTATTTTCCCGTTACGCCATTCAGCATGTTTTCCCCTTCAATTTAGTTTCTTTTAGTATCATCGCATTTTTATCGGAATCGGGATCGGGATCGAAATCGGCAATTCAATGAACTCAGGGTCAAGGCGTTTTCCTATTTAATGCCCGTCATCCCGGCGAAAGCCGGGATCCAGTTAAGTTGAAAGAAACACCTCTGGATGCCGGATCAAGTGCGGCATGACGATAATAACGCCTCGATTGCTCAATGAACTGTCTTACTTTTCGATTACGATTTCGATAGCGATAGCGATTTTTATGTTTTCAATCACAAAGCGCAAGAACTGTATTCACCAGTTTCTCTATGCCCACAGCCACATCCTTGATGCCCGGCCCCAGCATATAAGCCGGCGTGGTGACGATCTTGTTTTTAGCGTCCACGTGGACCTGGTCGACAGCGCAATCAATATGGACCCCACCCATCTGGCCGATAGCAGCCGCCGTTCCCGTATCGTTGCCAATGGTCACTTCCGGTGCTTTTGCCGCCACCGCTCTCACCAAAGTGGCCGGTGCGATACAGAGCGCTCCAACCGGCTTTTCGGCGTCCAGCATCTCCTCGATCACACGCTGCACTTCGGGATGCACCGTGGCTTCCGGCCCTTTCACAGCGAAATCACTGAGGTTTTTGGCCGCACCAAATCCTCCGGGAATGATCAGGGCATCCATCTGGGACGCACTCACCGCGGCTATATTCTGGATATCGCCCCGGGCGATGCGGGCCGATTCAACCAGTACGTTGCGCTTTTCATCGCTCTCCTCGGACTGGCTGTAGTGATTCATGACGTGCAATTGCTCCATATCCGGGACCATGCAGGTGATCTGCGCACCGGCCCGGTCCAGGGCCAGCAGCGTCAGGACGGATTCATGGATTTCGGCACCGTCATATACACCGCAGCCGGATAATAGTACCCCCACCTTTTTGGACATGTTGCACCTCCCTGGAAAAGAATTGATTCAACCCCGGATTGTTTGTCGGTACTTAAATGCTATCGAAATCGGTATCGGATTCGGGATCGAAACTACTGCTATTTTCCGATTGCGATCCCGATAGCGATTTCGATCCCGATTCGACCAATTCAAGTTCGCTATCTGAATGCTCATATATCCAGGACATGTTTATCGAGCACAAAACAGGTAAAGGTGCCCTGGAAAACCAAGTCATCCCCCCGGGTGACATCCGCCGCCACGATGTGTTTTTTGCCTTTCACCTCTATCGTCCGGGCGGAGGCCACTACGGTGTCGCCTACTTTTACCGGCTTCAAGAAGCGGGTCTCGGCGCCGCCCAAGACGACATAAGGGCCATTGACGGCAATCATGGCCGCGTGGTCGGCCAGGCCGAAAATGAAACCGCCATGCACCAGGCCGGGTTCGTCAACAGTCATATCGGCGCTGGTTTCCATGGTCACGCTGCTGTTGCCGTCAGCGGTCTGATCCGGAATGCCGCACAATCGTTGGTCGATCTTCGTGTGGGTCTTGATCTCCATAGCCACCTCGCTGAAAATAAAGGTGATAAGGTTTAAGGCTAAAGACTGAAGGTAAAACCTACCATAACGGGTCTCAAGATTCTCTTCAGCCTTCAGTCGTCAACCTGAAAACCTGAATCCGGCTACGTTATGGCGAATTACATTGATCCAAGCCTTTTTAAAAAGATAATCCAGAGCAGGTTCTATCCGCCAGGATTCATTTCACTCCCCAGAAGGTCATTACCAGATTATTCGATGATTATCAAATTGTCTTATCAGTCGGTTCACAAACCAAATTAGGCTTGACAAACTACCGGGATCTCTGAAATTTCTCAATAGAGTCGCACACCAACCACACAGCCGGAAAAGGTCAGATGAATTCAGCGCAATCCAAGTGTCTGCAGCTACCCGAAGCGGTAGCCAAATTTGTAACGAACGGGGCCCACTTGTCCATCGGCGGATTTACCACCAACCGCAACCCCATGGCCGCGGTCTATGAAATCGTCCGTCAGCGTAAAAAGAATCTGCACCTGTATGCCCATTCCAACGGCCACGGCGCGGATGAACTGATCGGCGGCGGGTGCCTGACCCGTCTGGAAATTGCCTACGGCGGCAGCGGACGCTTTGCGCCGACCTGCATCCGTTTCCGCAAAGCGATCGAAAACGGTTCCCTGCAGGTGGAGGACTACTCCAATTATCAGATGACCCTGCGCTTCACGGCCGGTGCCATGGGGGTGCCCTTCCTGCCCACGCGCAGCGGATTGGGTTCCGATATCGTCAACCGCCGGGGCTTCAATCCGGACGTGCGGCAGGAGGATACGCGCCTACCGGATGAAAAGCTCATCGTCATGGACAACCCTTTCGGAGATTGGACCGACACGCGTAAGCTGGTCCTTGTACCGGCAATCAATCCGGATGTGACCATCATCCATGTCCAAAAAGCCGATCCAACCGGTTTGGCCCGCATCCAGGGCCTGTCCTTTGCCGATGTGGAGCAGGCCAAGGCCGCCCGGCACCTCATCGTTACCTGTGAAGAACTGCTGGACCCCGGTATGCTCAAAGAGCAGCCAGACAACAACCAGATACCACCGTTTTGCGTGGATGCCGTCGTTCATGTGCCCCACGGCGCCTACCCGACGGCCTGTTACGGCTACTATGATTACGACCCGGTGTATCTAAATCAATATAAAGAAGCCGCCCCGGATGATGAACGTCATCAGGCCTATCTGGAAGAGTTTGTTTTCGGTACCCGGACCCATGCGGAATTCATAGAAAAGATTGACCCGGAACAATTGCAAGCTATCGAAGCCGATAAACGCACGGGTTATGCGGTAGGATTGGATAGAAGGTGAGGAACCAGCTCCATATTTAAACGTAATGAATCGTGAACATGTAAAGACCGTTTAGATTGAAATCAGTTTTCGACTTTCAAGCCAATTCGGGATCGCTATCGGGATCGTAATCGGCTCTGAAGAGGTCCAACAAACCCGATTACGATAGCGATTTCGATCGCGATACCGATGTTGGAGGAGTTCATGAGCGACTACACCCTGCGCGAAATGATGGCCGTTGCGGCGGCACGAGAGATAAAAGACGGCGATATCGTGTTCTGCGGTACGGGCATCTCCATGCTGGCCGCCATGGCCGCCAAATATATCAGCGCCCCCAACAGCACGATCTTTTTCGAGACCGGCGCTATCGATTCGAAATTGGAGGAAGTACCCCTGGCGGTGGGTGATCCCCGCGTGATGTACCACACGGCTGTAAATGGCAGCCTGGCGGATTCCTTTGCCACCATGCAGAACAGATTCACCGGTCGCCGGGTGGTCGGCATCATGGGTGCGGCGCAGATCGATCCTCACGGGAACCTGAATTCCACGGTCATAGGTGATTACTCGGCACCCCAAGTCCGCTTTTCCGGCAGCGGGGGCGCCTGCGACGTGGCCTCTTTTGTCCAGCGCACCATCATTTTCATGCAGCATGAAAAACGTAAATTCGTGCGCAAACTCGATTATCTCACCAGCCCGGGCTGGATGGATGGCCCCAATGGCCGTGATGAGGAAGGCCTGCCGCCGGGCGGTCCTGAATCCGTGATCACCAACCTGGGCATCATGCGGTTCGATCATACCTCTCGCCGCATGTTCCTGGACGGTTTTTACCCCGGTGTCACCCCCCGGCAGATTCTGGGAAATATGGACTTTGGCGTGGAAACTGACCATGCCCGCCCGGTAAAGCCGCCCACCCACGAGGAGCTGGAAATCCTGCGCAAGCGCTGTGATCCCCAGCGATTGATACTGGGCGCCTAACTACCCGGAGCCAAATCGGTAACCAACATGCCCATCCCGTAAAGTTTCTTCCGTATCCTCGCCACCAGGCCCTGTCCTCTTTACGCAATGGCCGCCAAGGATCCCACCGGTTGAGTTGAGAGTGCCTAAATTCGTGTTTATAGTGGTTAATCACCCGCTACATCAAGGGAGACGTGCTGTAACGGCTTGCAAGTGAATGGAATCCTTGCCCCCGGGTGAGGAATTTATTCTCAATCATATCAAGTTCTGCCAGCTACCGATCAGGTGGCTATATAGGAGAAAACCCATGAACCGCATAGTCAGCGTTTTTTTAATATCTATATTTATACTTTCTGCGCCGGCAGCCTGGGCCCAGGGACCATCGCGCCTCAATCATATCCTGGCAAACGGCGTTTTACGGGTAGGGACCACGGGAGACTGGAACCCCATGACGGTGCGCGATCCCGCCACCAACACCTACAAGGGATTTGACATCGAAATGGTCACCGCCCTGGCCGCTGATCTGGGTGTCCGGCTGAAGTTTGTCCCCACGGACTGGAAGACGCTGGTCAATGGGATCGTGGCCGATAAATACGATGTCAGTACCAGCGCATCCATCACCCCCGCACGGATCAAGACCGTTGGCTTTACCAAAACCTACTACCAGGTCGGTTCGGTCCCCATAACATTGAAATCCAATGCCGGCCGTTTCAAGAACTGGGAGGATATCAATCGCCGGGATGTTACCGTTGCGGTTACCCTGGGGACGTCATTCGAGCAGCAGGTAAAGGCTTTCTTTCCGGATGCCCGCATCCGCAGCGTAGAGTCCCCGGCCCGTGATTTTCAGGAAGTCCTCTCGCGCCGGGCCGATATTTCCATTACCAGTAATCTGGAGGCGGCCACCCTGATCAGGACGCATTCCCAGCTGGCGATGGTCCCCGTTGAGCGTCCGCGCAAGCCTGCTGACCTGGCGCTTATTGTCGCCCAGGGCGACCAGGTGTGGCTGAATTATCTGAACCACTGGATTACCATCAAAACCAACCGAGGTTTTTTCGAGAAACTCCAGGAAAAATGGATGCCCACTAAATAGACGCATCGATACGGGTGGGGCGGCGCTCTGCCACGTGTTCTGTATATTCCATGGCAAAGGGACGGTTTATGAGCAGATTCCAATGGATATGTCCGATACTGAATCGCTATACCGGCCGGTTCTCTGCCGGGATGGGGCTGCTGTCACTTGTTTTACTCACCGGTTGCAGTAACACAGACTAGCAGTGGGGATGGTACGAAGTGTTGCCGTTCACACCCGGCGGTGCCAGCAACCTTAAATTTCTGCTCGGCGGTGTCGGTCTCACCCTGGCTCTGTCCACGGCAGCCCTGTCAGGATCCATCATCATCGGCCTGCTGGTGGCCCTGCCGGGCCTATCCAGCCGGCCCTGGCTGCGCCTGATGAACAGAAGCTACGTTGAGCTGTTTCGGGCGATTCCCGTGCTGGTAATGATCCTGTGGGTGTACTACGGTCTACCCATTGTAGCCGGGGTGTCCCTGGGGCCCTTTGCCGCCGGCATCCTGGCTTTGACCTTGTGCGACAGTGCCTTCGAAGCGGAGATTTTCAGGGGAGGCATCCAGTCCATTGAACGTGGCCAGCTCGAGGCCGCCGACGCGATCGGTCTGACCTACCTTCAAAAAATGCGCCTGGTGGTCCTTCCCCAGGCTATTCGGCGCATTCTGCCGCCGCTGGGCAATCAATTTGTCTACATGCTGAAGATGTCTTCGCTGGTCTCGGTGGTGGGGCTTCAGGAGTTGACGCGCCGGGCCAACGAGCTCACCGTCACGGTGTACCGGCCGCTGGAGATTTATTCGGTTCTGGTAGCCGAATATCTCGTTCTGATTCTGGTGGTGTCCTGGGGTGTGCGCCATCTTGAACGACGGATGGCAACTTGAGCATTCACGGGGCAGCTTACCGTTGCCGAGGATAGACACCGGGCGGGGTATCGCGTTTGGGGATTATCCCGTGGGATGACTATCCCGATCCTCACCGGCAGCGGGTGTCACCAGTTTTTGCATCACTATAATCCCTGCAAATAAAGCCGCCCCAACCGTATCGGCCCAATAGGCCGGCCAGAAGAGAGCAGCGGCCGCAAGCCAAAGCACAATGGTTTCAACCCAGGTGGTTTTGCGGAACAGGTAACGCTCGATGGCCGCGGCGAAGGCCACCAGCCCCATGGTGGTAATCAGCATGGTCAGGCCCACTTGCCAGTGCAGCATTGCGTAACCCTTGCCCATGCCCAGCAGTGGCCGGTAGGCCATGATAATAGGAATGATGTAAAGTCCCTTGGCCAGTTTCCAGGAGGTGAACGCGGTCTGCATGGGGTTGGCCCCGGCAACGCCGGCCCCGGCAAAGCTGGCCAGGCTTACCGGCGGGGTGACATTGGCATCCTGGGAGTACCAGAAGACGATCATGTGGGATACCAGCAGGGGAACCCCCATGTCCAACAGGGCCGGGCCGGCCAGGGTGGCCAGGACGATATAGCTGGCCGTGACCGGCAGCCCCATGCCCAGCACCAGCGAGGCCGCCCCGATCAGGAGGATGGCCAGGGCCTTGATGCCGAAACTCAATTCCAGCACCAGGCTGGAAAATTTCAGCCCCATCCCGGTCAGGGTTACCATGCCCACGATAATGCCGGCGGCCGCGCAGGCTACCGAGACCATCACCGCGTTTTTGGCCCCCTGCTCCAGGGCCTGGACAATCAGGCGGGATTCGCTGGATACGAAACTTACGGCGGTCGCGCGCCCGCTTCCCTGCACCGCCCATTTGACGGCGTTGGCCGCCAGGCTGGCAACCAGGGTGCTGACCACGGCCACGAAACCGGCCATCATGGGGGAATAATTGGACACCAGCACGTAGATCAAGATGGCCACCGGAATAATGAAGTGCAGGCCTTCCCGGATGACCCGGCCGATCCTGGGCAGGTTTTCCTTGGGCTGGCCCAGCAGGCCGTGTTTGCGGGCTTCGAAGTGGACGAAGAACAGAACCGTGACGTAGTACATGATGGCCGGTACCAGGGCCACCTTGATGATGGTCAGATAGCTGGTATTGGTGAACTCGGCCATGAGAAAGGCGCCGGCGCCCATGATCGGCGGCATCAGCTGCCCCCCCGTGGAAGCGGCGGCCTCGATGGCCCCGGCCACATGCGGGCGGTAACCCACTTTCTTCATCATGGGGATGGTGAAGGAGCCGGTGGCCACGACATTGCCCACGGCCGAACCGGAAACCGAGCCCATGAACCCGGATGCGACCACCGACGTCTTGGCCGGCCCACCGGAAAAACGACCGGTCAGGGCGTAGGCCAGATCGATAAAGAAACTGCCGCCGCCGGTGACTTCCAGGAAGGCACCGAACAGGACAAAAACGAACACGAAGGTGGATGCCACCCCGATAGGCAACCCAAAAATCCCTTCAGTGGTCAGCCACAGCGTCGTGGCAATGCGTTCTATGCTGTATCCCTTGTGGATGATCAACTCGGGCACATAGGGCCCATACATCGCGTACAGCATGCCTGTGATGCAGATCCCGGTCATAATGTAACCAATCACACGCCGGCAAGCCTCCAAAACCAGCAGGGTACCGACGATACTGACTACCAAATCCTGGGGCAGCCAGTCACCTTGACGCTCGAAGATATCCGTTAAATTCAGGCCAATATAGGCCGTGCAGTAGACCGCGGCGGCAATCAGCAACCAGTCCAGAACCACCCAGAAATTGATCCGGTCCTTGCGAATCTTCTTAAAGGCCGGTCGCAGCAGAAACGTCAGGGTCAGGATGGCCCCCAGGTGAATCGAACGCTGAATGAGAGCGGTCAGGGCCGTAATCCCGGCCGTATAAAGCTGATAGAGGCTCAGGCTGACCGCCACGACCATGACCACCTTGGCAGTGACGACCGCGAGTTGGGTGGGCTGTTCTTTCGCGGTGGGACTATTTGCGGCACGAGTTTCTGCCATTTACAAACCTTTACCTGACGAGTTGCTTTGAGTTAACCTTGCTATAGTTCTTATTTTTACGCTTAATCCCTTTTTAAAACCAGATTAAGATGATGATGGGTAAGCTTCGGAACGCCAAGCGTTCATTGATTCGCAGGCCGCGCAGCGACCGGGGTTGCAGCGTGTGGCCACAGCTGGCGCCAGGCTTTGTGCAACCGGCTGATAGGCCGGGCGGTGAATTGCACGGCCACATGCGGCGCCCGGGCAGATAGATTGGTCCGGGTCCCGCGCCAGATAATCGTGTGGTCCACGCCCGGACTGCCGATCCGCAATACAAAATCACCGGTGGGCATGTGCATGTCGGTAATCACTTCATAGGGTCCCCGTTTGACCATGCGCCCTACGCCCGGCATGCGCCCCATGCCGGCGCCGAATTTTGCGTAGCGCTCCTCTTCGATGTAAATCCGGCCGGCCGCGTCCAGACTGTGCTCTTCCCAGATCGGCGCGTTCTCAACCGAATGGTAATAGTGCAGCGTAAAGCGTTCCCCGGCCTCAAGCGGCAGGACCAGCAACGGGGCGCCGCCCTTGACAGGCGCCACCCGCAGTTCCAATCCGCCGGGCGACCACGCCAGCATGATGAAAACAGCAAAGACCAGACCGACGGAAAGGCCGAGGGCAGTACGCGTCGGTCCGGTCATCATTTCCTCCCGTCAACTAAGGCATCAATTTCGCGGGAACGTCAATACCCTTTTCCTTCAGGTACTTGATGGTTCCCGGATGCAACGGGATCGGGCAATATTTTACCGCATTTTCCGGCGTGGTGTAAGCGGCTGACGGATGAATCTTCATCAGGTAGTCGTTGTTTTCGTACAGCGCCTTCACCAGGTTATATACCAGGTCCGTATCCAGGGAAGCCTGGCAGATCATGACATTCCAGACGCCGATAGTCGGGACCGGCTTGGCTACCCCCTTGTAAACCCCTCCGGCCAGGTCGACGCTGGAATAGGTGGCATTGGCCGCCAGGATCTTCTTGGTCTGCTCCGGGGTAAAGCCGAGGATATTGATATCGTGCGTTGTTGCCAGGTCAAGGATGGAACTGGTCCCCGGTCCCACTGACCAGGTCCCGACCTCGATATTGCCGTCCCGCAGAGCGTTGGCACTCTCGGTAAACGAGAGCCGGCTGTCCTTGTAGTCGCCCTTGGCAATGCCCAAAGCTGCCAGGACCGCTTCGGCCATGAAGTTGGTACCACTGCCCGGACTCCCCGTACTGATGCTCTTGCCTTTGACCTGCTCGAAATTCGTGATGCCGCTCTTTTTGAGGGTAACCACCTGTAACAGGTTCGGGTACATGATGGCCATACCCAGGATCTTATGCTTTTTGCCCTTGAATTTGGAAAGGCCCTGGAAACCGGCCACAGCCACGTCCCCCATGACCTCGCCGATAACCGTTTCACCCTTGTGGGCCAGTTTGACGTTCTCCACACTGGCGCCGGTAACTTCCGCCACAGCCTTGACGCCGGGCACATTCTTAGACCAGATCTCGGCGACACCGCCGCCGTAGGGGTAATAGATACCACCCGTCCCGCCGGTACCGATGCTGACAAACGTCGTTTTGGCAGCAACCGGACTGGCCAGACACACGATCAGACAAAGGGCTATAAAGATGCTTGCACGTTTCATATACAGTACCTCCCTGTATTGTATAAACCTGAAAGGATTACTTTCGATAACGTATTTACTTGCTCATGGTCCGGACATTCAAGACAATGGATTTGGCTTCTTTGGTCATGTTCTTGACCGGATAGGTAAAACTCTTCGTCTCACCGGGTTTGACCAGACCTTTCTTGGTTTTCCGGGGTATGAGCCCCCCGACAGCTTTGCCGTTGTCCAGGAAGATGTTGACTTTATAACGCTGCGGCTCGCTGCTGACATTCTTCAGCGCCACCTTGAAATGCAGGGTGTCGCTGCCCTCCCATTTCTTGAAAACGCAGGAAAACTCTTCCAACGAGGCTTCAGCGGCGATGTTCTTCTCCAGTTTCCCTTCCGCTACACAGGAGAAGACTTCACCCGGTTTATGCTGCGGCCCAAGGCATCCGGCCAGGGTCACAGCGGCTATTACCAGTAACACCCATAACCATTTTGACATCCTGCTTGCGTTCTGCATGTTCAAACCTCCTTGTTATGGTCCTGGAAAAAATAGAGGCTAACTCAAAAATGTCTTTTGGCCCAATCTCAGCATTGGGCGTTCGGTTCCAGTCCTCAAAATACTTGAGTATTCCTCCGGGTGGAACCTCACGGCCGCCTTGACCTTGAACCAAAATCCAATTTTTGAGATAGCCCCTTGTTAAATTAGTATACATTTGCGTTGGTTGCCTGAGAATTGATGTCGGTACCAGCGTGCTGACGGGTGGCGGTCTCTTGGGGGACCACATTCAGCCGCCTGTTATGATTTAAAAATGAACCTGCTTGAGGATACAAAAAAAGACCATAGACTATCTGTTTTGTCAAGGTCGAAGCGCGGGGTCGGTCGGCTGGCTGCGCAGGCTCTCAGACCCACCCTTTCTGTAGGCATGCGAGCGATGCCAGGAGACGCTCCCTGGAAAAAACCTCCAGGCAAACCGTGCCCGTATAATCGTTCAAGAGTGCTCGCAAGGCTGACCACGTCCGCGGCGGCAGTTTGTCGAGACTGTGATGATCCTTTCCATCGGCGACCCCATGTAAATGCACCAGCGACGTCCGATCTTTAAACAACTTAAAAGCGGTCGCTATATCGACTCCCCCGATCAGCAGGTGTCCGATGTCCAGGCAGACTTCGAGCCGGTTTGCTTCAATCACCGGCAAGGCCAGCTCCAACGGGTAGGCCGGTATGTTTTCAACGGTCAGACTTTTGCCTGAAAAACCGTTTTTAGTTATGATATCTATGGTTTCGGAGATCCTATCCAGCCATGCCGCCACAGTCGGGCCGGCGGAACGGCCTGCGATCCCGGTCAGGTGCAGGGTGTGGGTTGTCGGTGACAGCGGCGCGGTCAAGTCCAATACCTTTACGATGGTGTCCGCAGCCTGCTGCCGGATTTTCCGATCCGGATGCCCGGGATGAATATCGATGGGCAGGTGGACATTCCAGTTAAAGTCGAGATCGGCAGCCAGGTCTGCGAGCGTATGGATGGTCGCCGGGGTGGGAAAGGTGTCCGCCCGGCTGCTTTCGAACAGCAGTAATTCGAGTTCATCGAAGGATCTTCCCAGGGCCCTGGCATTGGCGACCCAGTCAGCCGGATAGATAAAGCTGGTGGTCCCAAGCTTAAAGGGAACCTTGGGTCTTTGAAATGTTATTTCTTTGAAGTTCAAAGTACAATATCGCTTAGCGTCCAGATACTTTGTGATTTTGTCATTCCGGCGAAGGCCGGAATCCAGGATTTTACAGCCTTCTGGATGCCGGATCAAGCCCGGCATGACGTTTCGAAGGGATACGCTTCAATCCAGTACACATCACATTAGCTGAATTATCAAATACAGGATTTGTACTGCCGCCATCCACAGCAGGCTCGCAATCACCATCAAACGGCAGGCCCGGGGAATATCGTCGGTTGCGACGGCCCGGTATTCTTTACCGAGATACGGCTTTTCAATTCGCGCGCCATGATAGGTGCCGGGACCACCAAGCCTGACTTCGAGGGCACCGGCAAAGGCCGCTTCAGCATACCCGGCGTTGGGGCTGGTGTGTTTCCGACCGTCACGGAACCCTATCTTCAGGGCCGCCAGGCCTTTTTGGCGGGCCAATTGCGCCGCTGCAGCGATAAACAAGACCGACAACCGGGCCGGCACATAATTGGCCGCGTCGTCGATCCGGGCCGCGGCCCGGCCGAATTCCCGGTAGGTTTCGTTTTTGTAGCCCACCATGGAATCCAGGGTGTTGGTCATTTTGAAAGCCAGGGCCAGCGGTACCCCTCCCAACAGCGTAAAAAACAGCGGCGACAGCACCCCGTCGACGAGGTTCTCAGCGACGGTCTCAACTGCCGCCCGGGCAACCTCGGGTTCATCCAGTGCCGCCGTTTCCCGGCCTACAATCAGGGCCACGGCCGCCCGGCCCCCGTTGAGACCCTCTTGACGCAAGGCCGTGTAGACACCCAGGGCCGCTTTTTCCAAAGACCGGATGCTGATGCAAAAGAAAAGGAGGCTAACTTCCAGGGCTATCCCGGCAATCGGATGCAGCGCACCGGCCACGAAAATCACCACCCAGGCGATTATAAACGTGCCGGTGATCAGACTCAGGGCAAACAGGGTACCTGCCCGGCCCACACGGGGGGTCAGTCGTCTGAACCGGGGTTCGAAATACCCGATGGCGCGGCCCATCCAGCGGACCGGGTGAGGCCAGCCTTCCGGGTCTCCCAACAGCAGATCCAGGATAAAGGCTGCCCCGATAATGTAGCCCATGCTCTCCATCAGGCTTTTTCCAGTAGCTCGGTCAGAAGCACGCAAAAGCGCTTGTTTGCGGCGCTGTTTTTCAGGGATATGCGGACATGGCGCTCGGTCAGACCTTTGAAATTGGAGCAGTCGCGAACCAGGATCAGGTTGCGGGCCAGCCCCGCATGCACCTTGGCCGCGGTGTGCGGACTTTTCAGTCGGGCCAGCATAAAGGATGTGCAACTGGGATACCACTGAATGGATGGATGGTGTGCGAACCGTTGCAGGACAAGTTCCCGTTCACGGGCCAGGAAGACTTGCGTCTCCTGAATGAAATCGTCAGCAGTGGATGGATTCTGGAGAATGTACACCACCGCCTCGCAGGCCAGGCTATTGACACTCCAGGGCATGGCGAAACGCTGCAGCCTGGCAATGACGTGCGCGTGAGCCACGGCAAAGCCGATGCGCAGACCGGGGATCTTGAAGATCTTCGACATGGAGGTCAGGCGGACCACGTTGGGCCGGTTCGCATATACGTCCCGGCTTTGCTCAGGTGCTTGGGCAAACGGCAGATAGGATTCATCCACAATAAAGGTCGTTTCCGGATTGGATGCAAAGAGTTCGGCCAGGGATGTGGCCGGCAGCAGCACCCCGGTGGGATTGTTCGGGTTGCAGATGAAGACCGTGTCGTACTGCCCGGCCAGGGAGGCGAGCTGGTCGAGATCCACGGCGAAGTGACGCTCCTCTTCCGCCAGTAAATAATCCGGGAGGATCCCCTGCTGCCGACAGGCGCTGGCATAATCGGCATAAGTGGGCCCGACGATCAGCGCCTTGCGTGTTTCAAGGGCGCGCGGCAACGCATACAGCAGCTGGGTCGAACCGTTGCCGGGGGCGACATTTTCAGGCGTCACGCCGCAGTGCTCGGCGAACAAGGCGGATATGGCCGCGGCATCAGCCTCCGGCAATGATTCAATGGCCGCCACTTTTGTAAGCAGGTGGTCTTGCAGGCCGGGCAGCGCGCCAAACGGATTTACATTGCTGCTCATGTCGGCAATGGCCTCCGGCGTGCAGCCCTGTTCCCGGGCCAGTGCATAGATGTTCCCGCCATGTCCTTTGATCATGCCGTCACCCGGTTGCGACCGCAACAAACAGGGCCGCCTCCAGCACTTCCGTCATGGTGCCCATCATATCACCGGTTATACACCCCATCCGCTTTCCAAAGAAGCCGACCAGAACGATGGTCAGGATGATAAATGTCAACAACAGGCCGATGCCCCTGCGTCCGGCAATCAGGGTCAGTATGAGCAGCGGCAAAAGCCACCTGAAATCGATCCACTGCAACGATTCGCTGAACAGGTCATGGCCGGTACCGCCATCCGGCCGGCCGTAGGGCAGGTATTTAATCCCAAAAAGCATTCCGGAGCGCGCCCAGGCCGGCACCAGAACCAGAAACAGGAAGCGGTTCTCGGTCAAGCCGCTGAGGCCGGCCCATTTAAGGGCCAGGCAGCAGACGACCGCCACCAGGCCCATGGCGCCGATACGGCTGTCTTTCATGATCTCCAGGGCCCGCTCGCGGGTATGGTGGCCCAGCAGGCCGTCGGCCGTATCACCCAGACCATCGAGATGCAGGGCGCCGGTTAAAACCGCCAACAGAATGACATCCAGCACGGCTGCTATCTGCGCTGACCAGGCCAGACAGACCAGCGCATCAAAGAGAGCAAGCATCAAGCCCAGCAATAATCCTGTCAATGGAAAATAGGCGATCATTTCCCGTGGTCTATAACGGGGTTTGCCGGCCGGCAAAATTGTTATAAACTGAATTGCGGCGGCAAAGTTCTCTTTGAAATCTCGACTTTTAATTTTTACTTTCCTTTGATCGTAACTGGAATACCAGCCACCATCCAGACAACCCGATCGGCGGCAGCCGCGATCTTCTGGTTGACCCAACCCGCTTCGTCCCGGTAGCGGCGGGCCAATTCATTGTCCGGCACGATGCCGGTGCCCACTTCATTGGACACGAGAATCACCGGACAGCGGGCGCTCTTCAGGCTCTGCACCAAAGCCCGGCAGGCAGCATCCACTGCCGGTGCCTTATCGGAAGACAGCAGCAGGTTGGAAGTCCAAAGCGTCAGGCAATCAACCAGGATAACGCTGTAATCCCCACTGGGGTCCGCAATGGCCGCGGCGATTTCGACCGGTTCTTCCAGTGTCTCCCACTGATCGCCGCGTTGTTGCCGGTGCAGACGGACACGTGCCTGCATCTCCTCATCATGGGGCTCACAGGTCGCCAGGTAGAGTTTTTTACCTTGAATCTCCTCTCCCAGGACCTGGGCGTGCCCACTTTTCCCACTGCGACAACCACCGATGACGAATGTGATTTGGCTCACGTTCCCGCTCCTGTTATCAGTTCTATCAATTTGGCTATATCGATGTGTGTTCGAAAATGTTCGGCCAGCTTGGTGTATTCCTGCTGCCTGGCCGGCAGCCCGCAGTCATGGCCGACATCCAAAGCACCCAGGCCGATGGTGTTCAGCCAGCGCCTGGTTATACCCGCCGAATCGAAGAGGCCGTGCATATAGGTACCCATATAGCGGCCGTTGTCGGCTATACAGCCATCCCGGCCCTCGGCCGGAACGCCGTTCTTGGCAGTGATCTCGAAAAGCGCCTGCCCGCCCAAACGGATCGTTTCGCCCATGTGGATCTCATAACCGCCGCCGGTCTCACCCTCCCAGGAAAATCCGGTCAGGGTGGTCGTTTTAGGCGCCTTGAGCTCCGTCTCGACCGGCAGCAGGTTTAATCCGGGGGTTTCGCCGGGCTGTCCTTCAAGACCGCCAGGGTCCTTTACGGATTTTCCCATCATCTGGTAACCGCCGCAGACGCCCAGGATGTGTCCGCCCCGATTTCCATAGGTGCTGATTTTAGCGGACCACCCGGTGTTGTGCAGCCAGTCCAGGTCGAACCGGGTATTTTTCGAGCCGGGCAGGACCACCGCGGCAAAATCGTCCAGATCAACCGGATCTTCGATAAAACAAAGCTGCAGCCCGTCCACCGCCCGGAGGGCATCGAAGTCGGTAAAATTGGAAATGTGCGGAATCCGGACGATAGCGATGGCCGCTTCGTCCGCATTTAACGGCCGGTTGGGGCGCGGTTTTTCAATGACCACGGAATCTTCCGCCTCGATGCGGATATGCTGGTACCAGGGCAGGACCCCGAACACCGGTTTGCCCGTCTTTTGCTCGATCCAATCAACCCCGTCCTTGAATAGAGCGATGTCTCCTCTAAAACGGTTGATGATAAACCCGGCGATATAGGTCTGCAGGTGATCGGGCAGACAGGCCAGGGTGCCGACGATTTGGGCAAACACGCCGCCCTTGTGGATGTCGGCCACCAGAATAACCGGTGCCGCCGCGTATTGGGCCATGCGCATGTTGACGATGTCGTGCGCCATCAGATTGACTTCGGCGCAGGAGCCGGCCCCCTCGATCACCACGAGTTCATGGGCGGCGCGCAGCCGGTCCAGGGATTGGCAGGCCGCCGCAAACAGGGCCTCCTTGCCCTGGTGGTATTCACTGGCGGTGCTGTTTTTGTAGACCTCTCCAAGGAGTACAACCTGGGCGCCGATGTCGCTGGTAGGTTTGAGCAGGATGGGATTCATGTCGACCCCGGGTGCCAGGCCGGCGGCTTCCGCCTGGACGATCTGGGCCCGGCCCATCTCCAATCCTTCCGGCGTTACCCCGGAGTTGTTCGACATGTTCTGGGCCTTGTAAGGCGCAACGTCGGTACCCGCTTCCCGGAAAACCGTGCAGAGAGCCGTTGCCACCACGCTTTTACCGACATCCGACCCGGTCCCGAAAACCGCCAGGCATGGTGCCGGTGCGCTCGTTTTACTTTTCAATTCCAATCCTGGCTGCCACTCCCTGTTGGTAGTAATGTTTGACGGCCTGCATCTCCGTCACCAGGTCCGCCCGGGCAATCACCCGGGGATCGGCCCCCCGCCCGGTGATGACCAGTTCAACGGCGTCCGGCCGGGCCGCGATCAATCCCAGCAGCGTTTCCACGGGAAAGAGGCCGCAGGCCGCCGCCGTATTGCCCTCCTCCGCAATGACCACATCATGACGGCCTTCGGCAAACACCTGTTTCAGTTTGGCGATACCATCAGCGCCGGCTTGGATATCGGCATCAGAGGGTCGCCCCTTGATAAAGCGGCCCAGACCGAACTGCTCGATGGTGATCAGGTCGTCAAAGCGTCTGAGCGCCTTGATTTCACTGTAGTCGCCGGATTTGATGAACTGGGCGATATAGACCCGGAGGCCGGCCCCGGCCGCCCGCAGGCTCAATCCCAGGCTGGCGGTTGTTTTGCCTTTCCCGTCACCTGTATAGACCTGGACATATCCTTGCATGGTCACCCTCCTCGTGTCACAGCGCAACGCAGTGGATATTAGGCCGGGGCGTCTGCAACTGTCAACGCTAAGAAGCTATCCTAAAAATGCCTTTTGGCCCAATCTCTACGCTGGGCGCCCGGTTTCGGTACGGCGTGCCGGTTTTCAAGCCTGCGGGCGCAACCTTTAGCGCAATCCTCGAAATACTTGCGTACGCCTCCGGTTGCGACCCGAAATCGGGGAATAAAACAGCGGGAAGTCCCGCAACGCGGGGGAACCTCGCGTCCGCTGCACCTTGAACCAAAATTCTATTCTCAAGATTGCTCTTAGTATCCTTCATATACTGCAAAAACGGGATCCAGTCCCCGACCGTTCGGATGGTGCCGGGTCCGGTAGATCAATTGATCCGGACCGAACCTGAAATCCGGCCGCCGGCCGGCCCCCTGCGCATGATATTGTGTGCGGTACAGGCAGCCATCCGTCTGCATTTCGTAGTCGGGTTGCGGCGACCACCCCTGCGGGTGATTGACGGTCCGATATACTTTTCCGTCCGTCATTACGTAAACCGGCTGCGTACCATTTTCGCCTTGCTCTACTGCGACTGCATAAATCTGAATCATGCTTACCTCCCTGTGACTTGGGTTGGAATCCTGTCCCTGGGGACAATCGTGCAACCGGATCTCCGCGGTCACGGTGGCAGGTGCAGCTGCGGGCAACAAGGGGTTGCCGGCCCGCCTGGCAGGAGACAGAGCCAGGGGGCCGGCCAGAGAGAACCATCTCTCTTTTACGAAGTGCGGCTGCCGCTGCCGGTATCAGCGGCACAAAAAACAAAAGCCCTTCAAACCGTATTCGGTTTGAAGGGCTGCACCCAGTTTTCTTGGCCCTTGCTTTTACCCTGTCCACCGTTCGCCGCGGGGATCAGGTCCATGTCCTCGGTCTGCCTTGTTCGGCAGTCCGGGGTCTTGATCACCAAGGCAGGTCTTCTGACTCCCCTTTCCTACCGGCAGCCTTCCCATAACAGTGGTCTGTTACAGTGGCATCGCGGCCGGTAAGATTCCTGCCCCTTTTGCAGGCAGGTCAGGTTACAGCGGCGGGACCGTTCCCGATTCTCACGGGATTCCCTATTAAGCTCGGCGGCACCTTGATGCCGTGTTTAGTAGCGGCATTGAGCCGGTTTGTCAATGTCCGTTTCCGGTAAACATCAGGCAATCCGGTTCGGCTGGGTGTCCGTGTCATTGCAACTCTGCTCGATATCACAGCCCGTACAGGAACTCCCACAGCCGCACGCAGCGGAACCGTCTGGTCTGAAGTTTCGATACAGACTGCGCAGGAAAAAAAAGACCGCCAGTCCAACTATCAAGGCAACAATCAGATTCTCCATGGTCGTTCTCCTTAAAATCCCAATCCGCGGCCAACCTGGAAGGCGATGGCAGCCAGCATAAAGGCCAGGACCGTATTGAAAACCATTGAAAAGACGCCCCATTTCCACGATCCCGCCTCCCGGGCAATGCAAACCACCGATACAAAGCATGGGGCATAGAAGATCGTAAAAATGATCAAGGCAAACGCCACGGCCGGACTCCATCCCGGAGCGGCCGCCAACCGGCCGGCCAGGCTGCCGGTCTCCTCCGGATCTACTTCACCAAGGGAATAGGCGGTACCCAGGGTGGATACCACCACCTCCTTGGCGGCAAACCCGCCCACCAAGGCAATATTGGTGCGCCAGTCGAATCCAGCCAGCCTGCTGATCGGTTCCAACACCCCGCCAATCCGTCCGGCCACCGAATTTCGCAGACCCGCTTCGGCCTCCTCACCATCGACAGCCAAAAGTGCATCCCTGACTTCAATGGCGGCCGGTGACAGCGCGACGCTCTCTTCCATATGTTGCAGCTCGGCCTGCACGGCCGGCGATGCGCTGTTCAGAATGTCGCTTCGTTGGTTCGTGTACCTGGCCCGCTGGTCGTCCGACAGCCCGGGGAAGGTCATCATGGCCCAGAGAATAACGGAAACCGTCAGGATGACGGTGCCGGCTTTTTTAATGTACTGCCAGGTGCGTTCCCAGGTATGAATGGTCAACCCCTTAAACGTGGGCAATCGGTAGGGCGGCAGTTCCATCACAAAGGGCGTTGACTCGCCCCTGATCGCGGTCGAGCGCAGCAGGCGGGCCACCAGCAGGGCTCCGGTCCAGGCGATCAAGGTAATGATGAACATCATCAGCGCTTCGTTTTTAGGAAAAAAAGCAGCGACGAGCAGCGCGAATACCGGTAATTTGGCACCGCAGTTCATAAACGGGACGGTAAGCAGCGTGGCCAATCTTTCCCGGGGTGATTTCAACGTCCGGGTGGCCATGACACCGGGTACTGCGCAGCCACCGGCAATGCCGCCGGAAACGATAAATGCCATAACGGAGCTGCCGTGCAGACCGAAGACCCGGAAGACCCGGTCCAGCATAAAAGCCACCCGGGCCAGATAGCCGGAATCTTCGAGAATCGAGATACCCAGGAACATAAACATGATCAAGGGTACAAACCCCATGACGCCGCCCACGCCGTCTATCATTCCGGAAATGACCAGTGACTTCAGCAAGCCTTCCGGTAACAGTCCATCGGCGGTTTCACCCAGCCAGCCGAAGAGGCCCTCAACCCACCCAACCGGAATCCCACTGTAGGTAAAGGTAAAATGGTAAAGCGTTAGGAGAACACCCACCATAATGAGCGGTCCGAAAAAGCGATTGGTCACAACTTTGTCGATCCGATCGCTCATAAACAGGCGATCCAGGTTGGGTCTTTCGGTCAGGACACCTTTTTTCATCACCGACCTGATATAGCCGTAACGGTAGTCGGCGATCACCGCCTCGGCATTCACCCCAAGGGTGCTCTGTAAATGGGCCTCCACCCGGCGGGCGATCTTGGCCAAACTTTCAGATACGGCCGGCGCCTTTCGCGATCCAAGGGCCGTGATCTTTTCATCGTTTTCAAGGTATTTCATGGCCAGCCAGCGCCGGGGGTAGCGTTCATCTTCAAGCGGGCTGTCTTGTAGGATTGTTTCCATCTCATCCAGGGCCCGGTCGATGTCTTCGCCATAGGATATACAGAGCGGGCCCGAATAGGCATTTTTTTCTATCCCAGCGGCCACGGCCTCCATCAGGGCCTGTTTTCCCTCACCACGCCGGGCCACGGTCGGTATCACCGGTACGCCCATCAATTCAGCGAGCCGCCCAGTGTCAATCCCGATACCCCGGTTCTCGGCAACATCCATCATATTGAGGGAGATGCAGACCGGCACCCCCATCTCCATGAACTGGAGGGTCAGGTAGAGATTACGCTCCAGGTTGGAAGCATCCACAATGTTGACCACCATGTTGGGCTTTTCGTTCAAGATATAGTCGCGGGCCACCACCTCTTCCAGGGAGTAGGCTGTCAGGGAATAGGTTCCCGGCAGATCGACCACGTGAAATTTGTTATTCTTGTTGATGTACGTGCCCTCTTTCTTTTCAACGGTGACCCCGGGATAGTTCCCGATGTGCTGCCGGGCGCCGGTAAGCGCATTGAAAAGGGTGGTTTTACCCGAGTTTGGGTTGCCCGCCAGGGCAATGGTCGCTTCCATGTTAATCGTCTACCTCCACTTCGATGTAATCTGCTTCTCTGTTGCGCAAGGTCAGGGTATACCCGGAAAGCCTGAGAGCAACCGGATCATACAGGGGGGCGCGACCCTGTATCTTGATTTGAGTACCGGAAACAATCCCCATATCCCGAATCCGGCGCCCCAGTTCGCCAGCGGCCCTGACTGCGGAGATGGTACCGGACTGGTTCTTTTTCATCTGCCTGAGATTGAGCTGTGCCAAATTGCAGCCTCCTTGTGCTAACCAGGTGTTAACTTTTTCATTCAGTTGAAAGTTAGGTATACCTTACTTATTTAGTTGTCAACCTGTTTTTAAGTTTTTATTGGCTTAGTCATATTTGACTTATCTTATTAGCCCTGTTATGTTCTCCGGAACTAAGGGGGATACATGAAAAAAGGCAGGTTACTTTCGGAGAGCCTGGAAGATTATCTTGAGACAATTCTGGAACTTGAAAGTGATCAGAAAGTCGCGCGCGCCAAAGATATCGCTGACCGCATGGGCGTCCAGCGTGGATCGGTAACCGGGGCATTGAAGGCACTAGTTGAGAAAAAACTGATCAACTATGAGCCCTACAGTTTCATTACTCTGACCCCAGCCGGCAAGAAAATCGCCCGTGAAATCAACCGCCGTCACGGCATCCTGCAGGATTTTCTGGTCCGCGCACTGGGGGTCGATCTAACCCAGGCTGAAGAAACCGCCTGCCGCATGGAACACGCCATCGACAAAGAATCCATCGACAAACTGGTCCAGTTCATCGAGTTTATCGATCAGTGCCCGCGCACCGGTGGGGATTGGGTCAGTGCTTTTGAGCAGTTCTGTGACACTGAAAACCGGCATGCCCAGGATTGTCTGGCCTGCATCGAAACCTGCAGTGAACGCTATCTCTCCGCAAAAGGATCACCATAACCCGAATATCTCACGCGTTCGAGGTGTTCATTGGCAAGGCTTCAGGGGCGCAGCTGTACAGGTACTACCGCAAGCCCCTGATAACGCGGCCAGTGGATAATTCAGGCTCGCCCGCGGGGTGAAAATTTTTCTGCGGCCCTGGAAACCGGCGCAGGTTACACCAGGCCACCTGAATACCTTGCCGTACATAGACCTTATCCCTTGAATATTTTTATAAAATCTGGTGTGCAGAAAAAATTCATGAATACTCGGGTTATCCGCGATAGAGTCGCAGACTATTGGACACAACCGAGACACTGCTTAAGGACATGGCCAGGGCAGCGAAAATGGGATGGAGGCTGCGCAGAAAATCCGGTGCGGCCTCGAGGGGATACAGGGCTCCGGCGGCGACCGGAATCAGGATGATGTTATAGAAGAAGGCCCAGAACAGATTTTGACGAATGGTGCGCATGGTGGCCCGACTCAAGGCGATGGCTTTGGGAACCCCTGTGAGACTGCCGCCGGATAGAATGACACCGGCAGTTTCGATGGCCACATCGGTCCCGCTCCCGATGGCAATGCCCACATCTGCCTGGGCCAGGGCCGGGGCATCGTTGATCCCATCACCCACCATGGACACCCGGCGCCCCTCCTGCTGTAGAGCCTTCACCCGGGCGGACTTCTCTTCGGGCCGGACTTCCGCCATCACGTGTTCAATGCCCACCTGATTCCCGATAGCCCGGGCGGTTCTTTCATTGTCACCGGTAATCATCATCACTTTGAGCCCCTGGCCCTGCAACTGCTGCACCGCCTCCCGTGAATCCGACTTGACTGTATCGGCAACGGCGATGACGCCAACGGCCTGGTTATTGCTCGCAACGACCATGGCGGTCTTGCCGGCCGCCTGGAAAGTATCGATGGCGGCCTGGACTTTTTCGAGATCCACTTCCAAAACCGGAAACCAGCCCGGTTTGCCGACATGCACCCGCCGGCCGGCCACCATCCCTTCAACACCAAAGCCGCTGTGGGCCTTGAACGCTTCGACTGATTGCTTGCTGAAAGCTCTTTGTGCGGCCTCCTTGACAATCGCTTTTCCAAGGGGGTGTTCCGATCCGCTTTCGACTGCAGCGGCCGCGGCAAGCAGTTCATCGACGCCGCCGTCATAAGCGACGGCCGGTTCAATATCGGTGACAATCGGTTTTCCCGCGGTGATGGTGCCGGTTTTATCCAGGACCACATCCTGCAAGTGCGAAGCGGTTTCCAGGGAGGAACTGTTCTTGAACAGGATCCCTTTTTCCGCGCCCTTCCCTGTTCCGGCCATGATCGCCGTGGGCGTGGCCAATCCCAGCGCACAGGGACAGGCGATCACCAGGACCGCCACCAGACGCAGCATGGCCGGCACGAACTCACCGCCGACCGCCCACCATATCGTAAAGGTGACAAACGCAATGACGATGACAACCGGCACAAATACCGCGGCGACCCGGTCGGCCAGAGCCTGGATGGGCGCCTTGCTGCCCTGCGCTTCCTGCACCAATTTGATAATCTGGGCCAGGGCCGTCTCGCGCCCCACCTTTTGCGCTTCGATCTGCAACAAACCGTCATTGTTAACGGTGCCGCCCACCACCGGGTCGCCCGGTTGTTTGTCAACCGGGATTGATTCACCCGTGAGCATGGATTCATCGACAGACGACTCGCCGGAAACCACGGCGCCGTCCACGGGCACGCTCTGCCCGGGCCGAACCAGCAACTGGTCACCCACCTGCACCTGTTCCAGGGGCACTTCGGTTTTTTGGCCGTCAACCAGCACAACCGCCGTCTTGGGACTTAGGTCCATCAATTTGCGGATGGCGGCCCCGGTGCGGCCCTTGGTACGCGATTCGAGCATTTTTCCGAGTTTGATCAGGGTGATGATCACCGCCGATGTTTCAAAATAGACGTGGTGCCCGGAATCGGGGAAAAACAGAAGGGCCAGCGAATAGAAATAGGCCACCGATGAGCCCATGGCTACCAGGACATCCATCTTGGCGGTCATATTCTTCAAACTCTTCCAGGCGCCGGTATAAAAATCCCGCCCCGTGTAAAACTGCACGGGCGTGGCCAGTGCCCAGAACAGCCAATTCACCCAGGGAGCGTGACTCCAGGCGCCGGTGAGACCGAAATCACGGGCCATGCTCAGGATGAAAAGCGGCAGGGTAAACGCAACGCCAATGATGAATTTCCGGGTCTGCTGTTTGATCTCGGCTGCCCGGGCCCGGGTCTCGGCATCTTCCATGTCCCCGCTGCCTTCCGGCAAAATGGCTTCGAAGCCGATCTTGTGAATGGCAGCCCCTATCTGATCCAGGGATGTCTCAGAAGGCAAAAACTCCACCTGTACCCGCTCGCTGGCAAAGTTGACCGCTGCATCCACCACCCCGGGGGTTTTCTTCTTCAGGGTGCGCTCGATGTTCATGGCGCAATTGGCGCAGGTCATACCGGTGACTGGGAATTCAGCGGTAAAGGTTTGCGCTTCGAAACCCGCTTTATGAATGGCCCCTACAATGTCCGGAACAGAGACCGCCGTGTCATCAAAGGTTACCCCGGCCTGTTCAGATGCGAAATTGACCGCGGCCTCCCTGATGCCCGGCAGCTTTTTCAGGGTCCGCTCGATATTCATGGCACAGTTGGCGCAGGTCATGCCGGAGACGGGTATGGTGATGTTTTTGTCCATTGTCTTCGTATGAGCGCAACAGCCCCCTCCCTATAATCCCGCCCTCCAGGGGATGGATACTACCCTGCACCCCTTGAGGGGGTGGTCGGGTGGGGGCGCTGCAGCATGTAAACGATTACTCGCGAGCTTGATTCCAGTGGTTGTAAATGTTTATCAAAGGGCGAATACCTCTCCAGAAGAATGTCTTTGCCGCTAGGCGGCTGGATAATTGATCTCCGTCAGAATGCTTCTGATTTTATCTTCCGTTGCAGGCGCGTCCCATTTTATGATCACATCCTTGGCCCCGGCATCAGCTTCGACGGCAACCACGCCTTCTACTTCGCCTAGTTCCGTTTTAATGGAATTGGTGCAGTGTCCGCAGGAAATATTGTTAATCGTGAAAGTTTTCTGTTCCATGCGTTGTCTCCTTTTTGTTCCAATTTTCAATACTTAAGTGTTAAAGTAAGCCAGAATCAACAATATGCAAGGTGACACGATGTAGTATAGACTTTGATGGTGCTTGACTTGTATGCATGCATCGTTGAGAATACCACTTTATTGCAACCAGAAGGTTAAATGAACGGGAGGCGCGATTGGTAAATATAATTGAAAACCGTATCGAAAACGTTCGCAAATCGCTGGCTGAAGCCGACCTCGATACCCTGATGGTCCTGGTAGCGGAAAACCGTTTCTACTTGAGCGGGTATACCGGGGAAGACAGCCAGTTCGATGAAACTGCGGGCGCCTTATTTATTACCCGCGATGATCTAATCCTGGCCACGGATCCCCGTTTTGACACCCAGGCCGCCCAGGAGGCACCTCTGTTTGATATTGTCTGCTATAAAAAAGGGCTGGCCCAGGAACTGCCCGCGATCGTCAAACGTCTCGGGTCGCGTAAACTGGGCTTTGAAAGCGTCCGTCTTTCGTGCCTGCAGTACAATAAGATGCGGGAAGCTCTGGTAGAAGCCGAACTGGAAACCACCCTGGTGCCGGTTGAAGACATTGTCGAAAATCTGCGTGTGATCAAGACGGAAGACGAGATCGAGGCCACCCGCAGGTCGCTGGCCATCGCCGAAGACGCCTTTGAAGCCGTCCTGGCCAAACTCGAACCCGGCATGACGGAATCTGAAGGTGCCTGGCAGCTTGAAATCGCCGTGCGTGAGAAAGGCGGTTCCGGCCTGAGTTTTCCAACAATCTGCGCTGCCGGCCGCAACAGTGCCCTGCCCCATGCCATTCCCGGTCAAACGGTTTTTCGGGAGGGCGACCCGCTTCTTTTCGACTGGGGGGTATTTGCCGGGCATTACTGCTCGGACACCACCCGCACGGTGTTGTTGGGCGAACCGGACGACCAGTTCAAGAAAGTATACACAACGGTAAGGGAAGCCCAGAAACGGGCCATAGCCGTCATCAGGGACGGCGCCAGTTCGAAAACCGTGGATGCAGCCGCCCGTGAATACATAGACGGTACTGAGTTCGAGGGAAAATTTGCCCATGGTCTCGGGCACGGTACGGGCCTGGCTGTACACGAAGCTCCCCGCCTGAATACCCTGCGGGACGAAGCGCTGCAGGCGGGTATGATCGTCACCGTGGAGCCCGGGATATACCTGCCTGAGTGGGGCGGTATCCGCCTGGAAAACCAGGTCGTGGTCCGCGCGGATGGCGCTGAAGTGCTGAATCGGTTGGGCTTTATGGAATTTTAAAGATCATGGTCCCGTGCCTGCTGCCCTTATTGATAAGTATTGCATCGGGTTCGGGATCGTTTTTTAAATCACTGTTTTATTTCCGATTACGATAGCGATTTCGATACCAATAGCGATTATATAGTGGTTCAATGCATCTACCTGCAATTAGAGGTATCCCATGCATCAGTTGGACTTTCTGGCAGACGAGTACCTCAACTATCTCCTTGTTGAAAAGGGACTTGGGAAAAAAACCCTGGAGGCTTACAGCCGCGACCTGATTCGCTATTTTGAGTTCCTTCACAAAGAGTCCCTAGAGAGCGTTGGGGAACACGATACCGCCTATATCCTCAAACACCTGATCGATATGAAAGCGGACGGGCTCAGCGCCCGGTCCCGGGCCCGCCACCTGGTGACCATTCGTGGGTTTTACCGGTTTCTGGTCCAGGAAAAGGTGCTCCGGTCGGACCCCTCCCGTACAATCGATCTTCCCAAGAGCGGTCTGAAGCTTCCGGAAGTGCTCGGCACTGACGAAATTGAGCGACTCCTGGCCACACCCGGTACCGATACGCCGCGCGGCCTGCGCAACACCGCCATGCTGGAACTATTGTATGCCTCGGGCCTCCGGGTTTCGGAACTGACCCACCTGAAGCTTCTGGACATCAATTTGGAGGCGGGCTTTGTGAGGGTCTTTGGCAAGGGGTCCAAAGAACGCATCGTGCCCATGGGTTCGGGGGCCATAAATGCCCTGCAGGCCTATTTGAAATCCGGCCGTCCAAAACTACTGAAAACGGGTCAAACCAGCGCCTACCTTTTCGTCGCACGAGCCGGCAAACCCATGACCCGCCAGGGATTCTGGAAACTGTTGCGCAAGTGTGCGCTGGAAGCCAAACTCACAAGTAAGATTTCGCCCCACACGCTGCGGCACAGCTTTGCCAGCCATCTGCTCGAAGGGGGGGCCGACCTCCGGGCAGTGCAGGTAATGCTGGGGCACGTCGACATTACCACGACCCAGATTTATACCCATGTCGCCATGGAAAGGCTCCGGGAAATCCACACCCGCTATCATCCCCGCGGCTGATAGGGTAACGTTGAGACCGACAACTATTGTTAACGTTTACGTAACATTGCGTCGATCCACGACTAGGTGCCCATAGTTGACAGCTCTTCAAAATTGGACTATCTAACGCGATTCAAAACTTAACCGGGATTCATTCCGGTTCCAGGAGCACAAGACCTTGGATCATAGTGAAAATGTGAAACAACCACTCGGCCGCTGGCTGGGTTCGCCGGCTTCCCTGACCACCACCTCTGAAGATATGCAGCACTATCTTCTGCGATTAGACCAGCCCTTGTTCGTGGTGGCCAAACCCGATGGAGCAATAGCCGCCACTACCAGCGGACGGGCCGACCTGGGTGCAGGCGGACCGGACGATACCGCTGCCCTGCCCATGATCGGTTATACGCCGCCCCTCAGGCCGGAAGACCTTGGGGATGAGGGCTTCAAGCGGCAATACGGATTGAAATACGCCTATATTGCCGGTGCTATGGCCAATGGGATTACTTCGGTGGAGATGGTGGCCGCGGCGGGTCGCGCCGGGCTGCTGGGATTTTTCGGCTCGGCCGGCCTGGACCTCACAACGGTTGAGAGCGCCCTTGACCGCCTGCAATCCATGCCGGGTCACATTCCCTTCGGCTCCAATTTGATCCACAGCCCCAACGAACCTGATCTTGAGCAGGGCATCGTGGATCTGTATCTGCGCAAAGGCATCTCCCTGGTCAGTGCTTCGGCCTACCTGCGCATGACGCTGCCCATTGTCCAGTACCGTGTAACGGGCATCCATCGCGACACCGCTGGCCGCATCGTCTGTCCCAATCGGATCTTTGCCAAAGTTTCCCGCGTTGAAGTGGCGGAGAAGTTTTTCTCGCCGCCGCCGGCCAAGCTTCTCGGCCAATTGGTATCCCAGGGCAAAATTCCCGCCACGGAGGCTGACCTGGCCGCCCACATTCCCATGGCCGAAGTCATGACCGCCGAAGCCGATTCCGGCGGTCACACCGACAACCGCCCGGCCCTGGCCTTGTTCCCTACGATAGTGGCCCTTAAAAACCGCCTGGCCGCCAAATACGGTTATGACCAACCGCTGTTCGCCGGCCTGGGCGGCGGCATCGCCACGCCGGAATCCACGGCAGCGGCCTTTGCCATGGGGGCGGCGTATGTCCTAACCGGCAGTATCAATCAGGCCTGCGTGGAAGCCGGCACCTCCGAAGTTGTACGCCAAATGCTCTGTGAAGCCGGCCAGGCCGATGTGGTCATGGCTCCGGCCGCGGATATGTTTGAAATGGGCGTTAAGGTCCAGGTCCTTAAAAGGGGCACCATGTTTGCCGTCCGAGCGGCCAAACTGTACGATTATTATCGGTCCTACAACAGCTATGCGGAAATCCCGGAAAACCAGCGCACCGTGCTCGAGCGGGATTTCTTCAGGGGCAGTTTCGACCAGGAATGGCAGCAGACCCGCGCCTTTTTCGAACAACGGGACCCATCCCAGATCGAGCGGGCCGCAAGAGACCCGCGTCACAAAATGGCCCTGGTGTTTCGCAGCTACCTGGGCCGGTCATCCAAATGGTCGGTGACCGGTCAGGCCGACCGCCAGCTGGATTTCCAGATCTGGTGCGGTCCGGCTATGGGCGCTTTCAACGAGTGGGTCAAAGGATCTTTCCTCGCAGAAAAAGAAAACCGCGAGACGGCCACCGTCGCACTCAATCTGCTTTACGGCGCCTGTGTCGTCACGCGGGCCGCCTCCCTGCGCAACCAGGGCATCTCATTGCCGCCTGGGACTGAATCGTTTAGTCCCCAGCCGCTTGAAAATCTGAAGGGAATGTAAACTATATGGTATGAGGTTTGCCTTGCCCCTGGGCCCCTCGGACCCTTGAACCCTAAATCAACAAGGATTTTCGCCATGCCTTTCAACATCATCGTCACCGTCAAGCAGGTGCCGGATACGAAGAATATCACCGGACAGGCCATGAAAGAGGACGGCACCGTAAACCGGGCCGCCCTGCCGGCCATCTTCAATCCCGAGGATCTCAATGCCCTGGAAGAGGCGCTGACCATCAAGGAAGCCCATGGCGGGCATGTTACCGTATTGACCATGGGACCACCTGCCGCCGAAACCGTACTGAAAGAGTGCCTGTTTCGCGGCGCGGATGAGGCCGTCTTGCTGTCGGACCGCAAATTCGCCGGCGCCGACACCCTGGCCACCTCCTACGCTCTTTCCTGCGCCATTCGTCGGATCGGTTCATACGACCTCATTATGTGCGGCCGTCAAGCCATCGACGGAGATACGGCCCAGGTAGGCCCCCAGATTGCTGAAAAGCTGGATATCAACCAGGCTACCTGCGCCACCGAGATCACGGAGCTAAGCGCGGAAAACGTTACGGCGGTGCGGTCGCTGGAAAGCGGGCGCGAGACCGTCCAGGCCGCCCTGCCGGTGCTCCTGACGATTTCGTCGGAGGCCAACGAACCGCGCTCTTTTTCCGCCAAACGCGTCATGGCCCTAAAGTCCCTGGAATGCCTGCACTGCCAGGCGGAGCTGGAAAGAGGTCCGGCCGACGAGGCGGTCTGCGCCCTGCCCTCGCATATCCGCCGCTGGGATATCGAAATCATCGGCGCGGATCCCGAGCGCTGCGGCCTCTCCGGTTCCCCGACCAAAGTCAAAAAGGTGGAAAATGTGGTCTTGAAAGCGACCGACATGAAGAAGGTCCATGACACGCCGGAGGATATCGCCTGCCTGGTGAAAGAGTTGATTGATGATAATATTTTAGGGTAACAGGGTGAAGGCCCTTGGCTGAAGTAAAAACCAGCACGCTCAATATAAATCAGGTGCCGGCAAAATAGAACACTTCAGCCCTCAGTCTAACCTACCGAATTCGCTTTCATGGAGATTGGATGATATGCGTTCAACGAAGAATGTCCTGGTTTACATAGAACAGAGCGACAACAAGATCGCAGATGTCAGTCTCGAGCTCATCTGTAAAGCCACCGAACTTGCCCGGGACACGGGTGGCGAGGTCCAGGCCATCGCTATAGGTCAGGGGCTAGCGGCCGAACTGGAGCGTCCCGGACATTACGGCTGCGATACGCTTTACTACATCGAAGACGAGCGCCTGGGACATTTCACATCGGTGCCCTATGCCAAACTGGTGGCTGGGCAAATTGAAAAATTGGCCCCCCAGATCGTGCTTTTCGGGGCGACAACCCAAGGGCGGGATATCGCCCCCCGGGTTGCATCGACCCTGCGTTGCGGATTGACGGCCGATTGCACTGATCTTCAAATCGGCAGTCATAAGTATAAAAAGAAAGTCTACGAAAAAACCCTGTTGCAGATACGACCGGCCTTCGGGGGCAATATCGTGGCGACGATCGTTTCGCCGGAAAGCTCACCCAGCATGGCCACGGTTCGTGAGGGAGTCATGAAAATGAGTCCGCCCGACCCTGACCGCAAAGCCCGGATCGTTAAAGAAGAATGTGAACTTGGCGCACAAGATTTTCCGACCAAGGTCATCGATGTCGTCCGCACCATCAAATCGGTCGATCTCAAATCGGCACGCATTATCGTATCCGCCGGCATGGGCGCGGCCACGCCTGAGGGTATCGCGCTGGTAAAAGAACTGGCGGCCACCATCGGGGCCGAAGTCGGGGCTTCCCGACCGGTGGTGGACAGCGGCCTGATGCCGGGCGATCATCAGGTCGGCCAGACCGGTACCACGGTAAGGCCGAACCTGTATATAGCCTGCGGGATCTCCGGACAGATTCAACACCGGGCCGGCATGAGTGAGTCCATGCGCATCATTGCCATCAACAGTGATCCCGATGCGCCTATCTTCGACATCGCCCATTACGGAATCGTGGGGGATGTCTTGAATGTCATCCCGGAAATGATCAAAGCGTATAGAACCGGGGGATCCGGATCGTAGCCTGGGCCAGTCCCTGCATTGGAGAGCAATCTGGGATTGAAATGACAAATAAAACCAATGCATCGCGCAGAGACGCCGAGACGCTGAGAAAATCTAAAAACCAGAATATGGGCGCACGGTCGTGCGCAAAGTCATCAAAACATGGGACTGAATGGAGTTAGGTTACCGGCGGAGCCGGAGAAATGTAGTTTTCACTGCGTCTCTGCGTCTCTGCGCGATGAAAGGGTTTTCTTGGATTTGAACTGACTAAAAAACGCACTCATCTGAAAATGAGATTGCGTGTGATATAACGGAGGAATACGTGGAGAATTTTTATCGCGACAATCCGGACATCCGATTTCACCTGGAACACATGGATCTCAACCGGGTAGTGGAACTGCGCGAAGACGGTTTTGCCGGCCAGAATCAATTTGCGGAAGCCCCGCGTGACCAGGCGGATGCCCTGGACAACTACGCGCGCATCCTGGATATCACCGGTGAAATTGCCGGTGGGATCATCAAACCGCGCGCCGCGGAAGTGGACCGTTGCGGGGCCACATTTACAGACGGCGAGGTTTGCCTGGCCCCGGGTACGGTGGAATCCCTGGATCGTTTGCAGAAAGCCGATCTGATGGGTTTTACGCTGCCCCGGGAATTCGGCGGCTTGAATGTACCCAAAACCGTATATTCCATGGCCATCGAGATCATATCCCGGGCGGACGCCTCCTTGATGAACCTGTTCGGACTCCAGGAAATCGCCGATACAATCTGCAAGTTCGGCTCTGCGGAACAAAAGGAGCAATACCTGCCCCGCTTTGCTTCGGGTGAAATCTCCGGCGCCATGGCCTTGACCGAGCCGGATGCCGGCTCGGACCTGCAGACCGTGATGCTGAAAGCCCGTCAGGATGAGGACGGCAACTGGTATCTGAACGGCGTCAAGCGGTTTATCACCAACGGCTGCGCGGATGTATCCCTGGTAATGGCGCGCTCCGAGGAGGGTACGGCCGGCGGCCGGGGCCTTTCTCTTTTTATCTACGAACGCGATAAACACCTGACCATACGCCGGATCGAGCACAAGCTCGGGATTCACGGGTCACCTACTTGCGAGCTCCAGTTCAATGATGCCCCCGCCCAGCTGCTGGGAAGAAGAAAATTCGGACTGGTGAAATACACCCTGTCGTTGATGAACGGCGCACGCGCCGGCGTGGCGGCCCAGGCTGTCGGGATTGCCGAGGCCGCCTACCGGGAAGCGGATAAATACGCCCGCGACCGTGTCCAGTTCGGCAAATCGATACGCCAATTTTCCGCCATCTTCGAAATGCTGACCCAGATGAAAAGCAATATCGAAGCGGCGCGCTCGTTGCTTTATGAGACGTCTAAAATCGTGGACATTAAAGAAGGTCTCGAAGAACTCAGCGAAAGCGATCCGGAGGAAGCCAAGGAGAACAAGGACGAACTCAAACGTTACAACCGACTGGCGGCCCTGCTAACCCCGATCGTCAAAGCCTATGCCAGTGAGTTGGCCAACGAGGTGGCCTACAAAGCGATCCAGATTCACGGGGGCGTGGGCTATACCTGCGAATTTGAGGTGGAACGCCTCTATCGCGATGCCCGGATCACCAATATCTACGAGGGCACCACCCAGCTTCAGGTTGTGGCAGCAATTGGCGGGGTTCTGGGAGGCGTGGCCAGCGACTGGCTGGATTTGTGTGCGGTGGAGAACGATTTATCAGCAGTGGCTGATCTCTATGCATTCGCTGTGGAAAGTCGTCAAAAACTGGAAGAGGCCGTCGCGCACATCAGAAATCGGAAGGATAGGGCCTACCAGGAATTTCATGCGGCCCGGGTTGTCGCACTCGCTACCGACACCATCTTGAGCTACCTGGTTTGCCGGGATGCTATTTTGGAAGACCGCAAGCGCAAAATCGCCCGGGTTTTTCTGCTCGAAGCACTGCAGCGCGTGGATACGAATTTAAAGTATATCCTGTCGGATGAAGATACGGTGTTAACCTGCCACCAGGACATCATTGGCTAGACAGGCCTTGGGGCTGAAGGGACAGCTTGCATCCTGCAGTCTTCAGCCTCATCACCTAAGTCTCTACCAACCCCGGAAAATACTCCCCTTGCGGATCCAGGATTTTCCGAAACTGTTCCAGCAGAGCCGTTAAACAGAGGATCTTTTCGCTGCCGGTCTCAATGGATTGAGTCTGGGTTTGCCTGGAAGGGCTGATCGGCTGGTCCACATAAACTGATTTAACCACCGGGTAGCCTTCGTATTCATAATCAATACGGCCCAGGTGCCCCCTGGCGAACAGGGTTAGGCCTTGATCGGAAGAAGTCAAAATGTGCACCGCATAGCTTTTGACATGTGCGTCGAGACCTTTTCTGGGTTTGCGATTGCCGCGGGGATCGAAATGAAACCCCCTGGTCTTCATCCATTCCCGGGATTCAGAGAGTATCCAGCGGGCCTGGGGGATGGAAAACCCGAGATTCGCCACGAGATGTCCGCCGACGAACACAACAAAGGCATGCTCCACATAATATTGACGCGCATACCCGGCCTGTTGGCCGGCCAAGGGGTCCGGGGGTAGAAATTCCCGAGACCAGCGTTTCCAGCGAGCCAAATTGATACTGAGCTTATCTGCCAACTCCCTGTTATTATAAAATTTTACCATATAGCCTTCTTGCTAACTTGATATACTAATATAACAACTCTATTTTTTTTTGTCAATGCTTGCAAATATCCGGAATTAGATATATGTTTATACCCTTATGAGTGAAAAAATAGGGAGGTCTGCGTCTGCGCGGCACTCCTGGATGTGGTTTCAAACAGGATCCATTAACTGTATCAAATAGATAAGCAGCCATCCAGGCTGCCTTGAGGATAATCGTGGGCAAAACAAACAACGATCAAGATCAACCCCCTGTGCCGATCGCCATTGTCGGGATGGCCGGCATGTTCGCCAAATCTGCGGATCTAAAAGAGTACTGGCGCCTGTTGTCCCGGGCCGAAGATGGGATCAGCGAAGTACCGGCCACCCACTGGTCCGCTGAAGACTTTTTCAATGAAAACCCCAAAACACCTGATCATGTTTACTGCAAACGGGGTGGTTTCCTACCCGGGATCTCCTTTGATCCGGCCGAATTCGGCATTCCGCCCTCTTCCCTGGAAGCAACGGATACGTCGCAACTGCTGGGACTGGTTGCCGCCAAGCTGGCCCTGAAAGATGCCGGGTATGACGACACCCGCCCGTTTGACCGGGATCGGGCCAGCGTTATCATCGGTGTAACCGGAACCCAGGAGCTGGTAATCCCCCTGGGCGCTCGCTTGGGACACCCGCTGTGGCGCAAAGCCCTCGATGCCGAAGGGGTGGATACGCAAACCGCCGACGCCGTCATCGCGCGCATTGCCGACGGCTATGTCCCCTGGCAGGAAAACTCCTTTCCCGGCCTGCTGGGCAACGTGGTGGCCGGACGCATCTGCAACCGCCTGGATTTCGGCGGAACCAACTGCGTGGTGGACGCGGCCTGCGCCAGTTCGATGAGCGCCATCAATCTGGCGATTCTGGAACTTGAGGCCGGACGCAGCGACATGGTCATTTCCGGCGGCATTGATACCCTGAACGATATTTTCATGCACATGTGCTTTGCCAAGACCCAGATCCTTTCGCCTACGGGAGATGCCAAACCCTTCTCCAGCGAGGCCGATGGGACGGTGCTGGGTGAAGGCATCGGATTGCTGGTGCTCAAGCGCCTGGAAGATGCCGAAAGGGATAAGGACAGGATTTACGCCGTTATCAAGGCGCTGCGCTCTTCCAGCGACGGCAAATCGCAAAGCATCTACGCACCGCGCCCGGAAGGTCAGGAAAAAGCGCTGCGCCGGGCCTACCAGGCCGCTCAGGTGGACCCGGCCACCGTCGGACTGGTCGAAGCCCATGGTACCGGCACCCGCGTAGGCGACGCGGTTGAATTTACCGCCCTCAAAAACACCTACAACGGGAGAGATTCGATCCCGGGAGCCTGTGCCATCGGATCGGTCAAATCCAACATCGGCCATACCAAGGCAGCCGCCGGGGCGGCCGGTCTGATCAAAGCCACGCTGGCCGTGCATCACAAAGTGTTGCTGCCGACCATCAAGGCGGATGAACCCGACCCCAAGCTCGATATTGCCAACAGCCCTTTTTATCTCAGTACAGTCACCCGGCCGTGGCTGTTGAACAATGGTCATCCGCGCCGGGCCGCGGTCAGCGCCTTTGGGTTTGGCGGCAGCAATTTTCACATGGTGCTTGAAGAACACGAATCCCGGAAAACGGGTGTGGCCTGGGATGGATCCATCCAGATTGCCGCTTTTTCGGGCCTGGACATCAACGCCCTGAAAACCCGGTTGGAAGCCTTCGCCCAGGCAACCGGCTCAGATACCAAACCCGACGACTATGCCCGGTTGTGTTTTGACACCCGGTTTGAATTCGACGTTGCCGCACCCTGTCGCCTCCTGATCGCTATCGAACGGGATACCGACCGGCAGGCGCTCCTGGCGGATGCTTTACAGGCCCTTGATGATAATCGCGACAAGGCCCAGTGGCAATCCGGAGACATCTACTTCAGCAGCGCACCGAAAAAAGGCAAGCTGGCATTCCTGTTTCCCGGTCAGGGCAGCCAGTATGTGAATATGGCCCGCGATCTGGCCTGTTGTTTTCCCGAGGCCCACGCGGCCTTCGAAACCGCCAATCATATTCACATCGACGGCACCCCGCTGGGTGAGCTGATCTTTCCACGGCCGGCTGCCGATCGCACGGAAACCGCCCAGCAGGAAGAGAACCTGCGCCGGACCGATGCGGCCCAGCCGGCCATTGGGGCCGCCAGCCTCGGCATGCTGAAAATACTGGAACGTTTCAACGTAGCACCCGATACAGCAGCCGGTCACAGCTATGGTGAACTGGCCGCCCTCTATGCCGCCGGGCGGCTGGACGAAGAGACCTTCTTCAGCCTGTCGGCCGACCGTGGTCGTTTCATGGCGGCCGCCGGTGACAACGACAGCGGGGAAAGCGGAACCATGCTGGCCGTGAAAGCCCCTTTGGAAGAAATTGACGCGCTTTTGGCTACCCTCGAGACCGACGTGATCCTGGCCAACCGCAACAGTCCGTCCCAGGGTGTCCTGTCCGGTTCTTCCAAAGGGATTAAAATTGCCCAGAAAGCCTGCCGGGAAATGAAATTCCGGGCCATTGAACTGCCCGTGGCAGCCGCGTTTCACAGTCATCTGGTTGAACACGCGCGCCAGCCGTTTGAAAAGTCTCTGTCTGCGGCAACCTTTGCCCCCGCCGTGATCCCGGTCTTTGCGAACACTACCGGGGAGGCCTATCCCGAGAGTGAAGATAAAGCCCGGGCTACCCTGGGTGCCCAACTGGTCAGTCCGGTCCATTTCAAGGAAGAAGTGGAGAACCTTTACGCCGCCGGTGTCCGCACATTCCTCGAGGTCGGCCCCAAACCGGTGCTCTCCGGACTGGTGCGTCAAATCCTGAAAGGCAAAGAACACATCGCCGTGGCAGTGGACCAGAGCGGGGGCAAAGCCTTCGGTCTCAAGGATCTGGCCAAGGCCCTCTGCCGCCTGGCCGCGGCCGGGTACCCGGTCGACCTGCCCAAATGGGAACCTATGGACCCGGCGGATCGTAAACCGGTCATGGATGTACCCCTCTCCGGTGCCAACTTCAGAAACCCATCATCCGAAACCGAAACCGGGCCCCAGAGCAAAGCAGAGAATCAAATCCGGAGCAAAGCATCGGCAGAAAACCCGACCATACCTGCAAAGCCGGCCGGCCCGGTGGCCGCACCTTCTCAACCGGCAGCGACCGCACCAACCCGGCCCGTGAAACAAACAACAACTGAAAGTGTCATGCAAGATCAATCTTCTCAAAATCCGCAACAGATCAACATTGCCTTGAAAACCGTCCAGGAGGGCTTGCAAACCCTGCAGTCCCTGCAGATGAAGACCGCTGAAACCCACCAGAAATTCCTGGAGACCCAAGCCCAGGCCAGCAAGGCCCTGCAGCAGATGATGCGGGCCACCAGCCACCTGACGGGCTTTGGCGACCATGCGGATATCCCGGTACCGGAATTTCAGGTCTCGGCCGAACCCGGTGTCAAAACCACTGCAGCCAGCTTCAATACCGTCCCCCATCCCGAACCGCATCCAGCCACGGCTTCCCCCGCGGCACCCGCCCAAGCGCCCCCAGCGCCTGCTGGACCGGCGCATACACCTCAAAACTCGGCAGACCAACCGATCGGTGGCGCTCACGCCGCCGAAGACAAGGTATCCACAACCCTGCTGGACGTTGTGAGCCGCCTGACCGGTTATCCGACCGAAATGCTGAACATGGATATGGATATCGAGGCGGACCTGGGGATCGACAGCATTAAACGGGTGGAAATCCTCTCCACCCTGGAAGAGGAAATGCCCGGTCTGCCTTCAGTCGGACCGGAAATGATGGGCAGCCTGAAAACCCTGGGGCAAATTGTAGCCTACCTTACCGAAGCGGCGCCGGCCAGTGCCCCTCCAAAGGCGGCTGAGCCGGTCGCAGATGTGATTTCGTCGACTGCCGCCGCAACCCGGAACGACGTCCTGGGCACCCTCCTGTCGGTGGTCAGCGAACTGACCGGGTATCCGGCTGAAATGTTGCAGCCGGAAATGGATATCGAGGCGGACCTGGGGATCGACAGCATCAAGCGTGTTGAAATTCTATCCACCCTCGAGGAAAAAATGCCCGGCCTGCCGTCGGTCGGACCGGAAATGATGGGCAGCCTGAAAACCCTGGGCCAGATCGCCGATTACCTGGCCGCCGATGCCAGACCCGGCCACACCCCGGCCGCCGCCCCACCTGCAGGGCGCCCTGCCGCTCAGGAAACAGTTGACCAGGCTCGATCCATCCAGGAAGTCCTGATTGCAACCGTCAGTGAATTGACCGGCTACCCGCAGGAGATGCTCAACCCCGAAATGGATATCGAGGCGGACCTGGGCATTGACAGTATCAAACGGGTGGAAATTCTCTCCACCATGGAAGAAAAAATGCCCGGACTGCCCCAGATCGGCCCGGAGATGATGGGCGATCTCAGAACATTGGGCCATATCGTGGCTTTTCTAAACGGGACCGTGCAGTCCGGTCAGCAGGCGGTTCCAGAAGTGACCGCAGCCGGCGCGGCGGCCGCCATGCCTCAAAAAGGTTCATCACCAAGCAAAGGTTCCGGGAAACTGCCGCCCAGGCGGATCATTGTACCTGCCCAAACACCTGCGGACAGACGTCCGCGCATTACCCTGCCGGCCGATACACAGGTATGGATCACCACTGAAAACCCCGGCCTCGCAGCTGCCCTGGAACGGCAGTTCAATTCTCAGAATGTTGCCACACAACTGATCGGAACAGACACAAGAGACCGCATCATTGCCGGCGAAAAAGACATTGCGGATTGCGGCGGTTTGATTCTTACCGCCGGTGGAACCGATTTCGACGCTGATGTAAACGCCGTTTCCGAGCTTCTGGAGGCCGACTTCCTGCTGGCCAAAGCGGTGTCAGCGGACCTGACCGCTGCCCGGGAAGGGAGGACAACCTTTCTTGCCACCGTTACCGACCTGGATGGTGCCTTCGGATTTCTCCGGGACAGGATCAACAACCCGGCCACCGGTGGTCTGGCCGCCCTGGCGAAGACAGCCGGCATCGAGTGGCCGCAGGTCCATTGCACGGCTTTTGACCTGGATCCGGCCTGGCATGACTACGACGCAGCGGCCGCAGCGATAATAGCCGAATTGTTAACCCCTGATCCGACTCGACCGCGCGAAATCGGTCTGGCTGAACAGGCGCGCTACACCCTGACTGTTGAGACGGTCGATCCTGCTATAGGCAAACTGGATCTTTCCAGCAAGGATGTGGCGATTCTCACCGGCGGGGCCCGCGGAGTGACGGCCGCCGCAGCCATCGCCCTGGCGGAACAGACCGGTTGCACCACCATTCTGATTGGCCGCTCCACGCCGATGCTGTCCGAACCGCACTGGATCACAGACTTGACAGAAGAAGCGGCCATGAAAAAAGCCATTCTCGAATACCATTTCCAGGGCAAAGCCAGCCCCCGGGAAATCGAATCGGAATACAAGGCCATCGCCGCCGGACGGTCAATCAATGATACCCTCCGGGCTATTGAACAGGCCGGTCACAGCGCCGCCTACTTCGCAGCGGATGTCCGCGATGCAAAGCAGATGCGGGAACTGGTCAAATCCATTCGCACCGACTTTGGCCCGATCCGGGCCGTCATCCATGGCGCCGGGGTGCTTGAAGATCGGCTGATCTCCGACAAAACAGCCGACCAGTTCCAAAAGGTATACAGTACCAAGGTGGCCGGCCTGGCTTCCCTGCTGGCCGCGACCGCGGATGATGATCTTAAATACCTGGTGCTCTTTTCGTCGGTCAGTGCCCGGTGCGGCAACCAGGGACAGGTCGATTACGCCATGGCCAATGAGGTCCTCAACAAACTGGCGCGGGCTTATGCAACCGAGCACGGCAACTGCCGAGTAGCCGCCATCAACTGGGGCCCCTGGGATGGCGGTATGGTTTCTCCGGCGTTGAAAAGAGAATTCCAAAAAGCCGGTGTCGAGCTCATTTCTATCCGGGGGGGCGTCCAGCGCATGCTGCAGGAGATGGCCGCAGACGCCGGCACGCCGGTGGAAACGGTTATGGGGGCCGTCTTTGAGCCAACTGCCGGAGGCGACCTTTCCCCGGAAGACGACCTGAATCTGCTGGTCAAACACCAGGTGGACACCGCCGGTTACCCGGTGCTGGCCTCCCATATCCTGGCCGGACGGCCGGTGGTGCCTTTTGCCCTGATGGCTGAATGGCTCGGGCACGGCGCACTGCACGACAATCCCGGCCTGTTTCTACACGGTCTCGACGACATGCGCCTGTTAAACGGAATCAAGCTGGATGAAGAAAAGAAAACCATCCGCCTGCTGGCCGGTAAGGCTGTCAAAGCCAATGATGCATTTGCGGTAAACGTCCAGATCAGGAACGGCCGGCACCCGGACGGTTCCGAATTCATTCACTCCAGTGCCCGGGCGATCCTCACTGATCGGGAAATCCCCCCGCCGCGGTTGAACGGTGAGATGGATATTGCGGCCAAGCCGTACCCGCGCGATCTGAAAGAGGTCTATGAGAAAATACTCTTTCATGGTGACGGCCTGCGGGGTATTACCCGGATTGCCGGGTTTTCCGAGCAAGGTATGATCGCCGAGGTCGCTACCGCGCCCAGTCCCCTGAAATGGATTACGCAGCCTTTGCGCAGCCGCTGGATTGCGGATCCCCTGGTACTTGATTCCGCTTTCCAACTGGCTATCATCTGGTGCTATGAAACCCAGGGCGTGGTCTCGCTGCCCAGTTATGCCGCCTCCTACCGGCAATACCGCAACCGGTTTCCGGAAGGCGGTATTCGGGCCATTTTAAAGGTCCACCAGGTGACGCCCCATAAAATGACCGGTGATTTTACCTTTATCGATCAGGATGACGAAATCATTGCTAAATTGGAAGGCTATGAAGCCATTATGGACGCTGGACTGCAGAAGGCGTTTATAAATTAGAAACTATCTCATAAAGCGTTTTTTGGCCAATCTCGGCGTTGGGCGCTAAATTGGCGAGTAAATCGCCCCCGTAAGGAATAGTGCTAATTGTAGGGCGGACCAAATCCTAGAAATACTGCAAGTATTTACCACGATAGGCATTGGCTTCGCTGGCACCTCCGGTTCGAATATAGCACCCGCCGCACCTTGAACCAAAACCCGCATTCTGAGATAGCTTCAATTTCAATTTTAACAGCAGCGTCCGTTGATAGCGCACTCTTATCAACGGACACCCGTATTCCTCCTGGTCACCCCCTTTGTATCGCCTTCTAATGTTTGCCCACGATCCTCCCGAAATCGCCTGTTATATTGACTTTCACCGGCAAAGGCAGTAAAAAGTTTCTCATTCTGATGGTTGCATTTCGCATTCAACCATCAATGCGAGCATCCGTACTAACACCCGTTTAGTCTGTTTACGGCCTCATCCAGCGCACTCCCGGTCGGATGCAGAAAGACGATAAACTTCCGACCGGCTGTTGACCGGTAACAGCCCTGAAGGTGAGTCTGCATTTTGAACCAGTCCAGAGACCAAATAGAACGACTGCTGCTTGAAAACAGCCCCGATGTTCTCTGGGCCACGGATCGGTATCTCAAATTTACCTATATCAGTCCGGGTGTCCGTCAGCTTACCGGACACAATCCCGCAGACCTCATTGGGCGGCCCATTTACGACCTGGTTACATCCACCTCGGCCCGTTTAATCAACGACGCCTTTAAAAAAGTCCGCGCCAACCGGAAACCCGAAACCGTCGACAAGCGGCACCTGGAGCTTGAATTTGTTCACAAAAACAACACCCGGGTCTGGGGCGAAACCACGATCGCCAAACTTACCCGCCAGTCCGGAATACCGGCTGGATTTTCAGGTATTATCAGGGACATCGACAAGTGGAAACGCACTGAATCAAAGCTGACCCGCCACCGCAATGATCTGGAACAATTTGTCCAGGAAAGCACGGAGAGCATTTGGGTCATCAACGCTCAGCTCCAGCGCGAAATTGAGGGCCACAAAAAACTGGAAGTCGAACTTGAGGCCAAAAAAACACTCTACCGCAACCTTTATAACAATTCGCTCGTCGGCCTGGTACGAACCCGCATTGCAGATGGAAAAGTACTCAATGCCAACAAGAGCACGGCCGATATACTGGGGTTTGAAAACGTACAAAGTCTGCTCGCCAAGGGGAAATTTTCGGATTTGCACACACCGGAACGCCGCACTGAGCTACTCCGGCAGTTGGAAGCCTATGGAGATGTCTCTGATTTCGAATCTCGCATTACCCTGGCCGATGGAACCCGACGGGTCATCTCGCTTTCAGCCAGACTTTTCAAAGAACAGGATTTCATCGAAGGCGTCATTGTAGACGTAACCCACCAGAAGCGTGTCGAAAAAGCCTTAAAAGAGTCCATGGAGGCCGCCGAGGCCGCCAATGTGGCTAAAAGTGAATTTCTGGCCAACATGAGCCACGAAATCAGGACGCCTATGAACGGCATCATCGGCATGTGCGATCTTGTCATGGAAACCGACCTTAGCGCGAAGCAAAAGGAATATCTTGAAATTATTCACTCTTCCGGCAAATCTCTGCTGGAATTGATCAATGACATCCTGGATCTTTCTAAAATTGAAGCCGGGAAATTGGAACTGGAAAATATCCCCTTCTCGCTGCGCCAGGTCGTGGAAGAGGTCTCCGATGTTTTCCTGAATAAAATTACAGCCAAGAATCTGGAGCTGACCATCGATGTTCCGGTTGACATCCCGGAACTGCTAATCGCCGACCCGCTGCGCATCCGGCAGGTGCTCATCAACCTGCTCTCCAATGCCATAAAATTCACCGAAAAAGGGAGCATCTGTATTTCGGTCAGCAAGGAGTCCGTGGGGCAGGATGCGGTCAAGCTGACCTTCCAGGTGCGTGACACCGGTATCGGCATACCCAATGATATTAAGGAAAACCTGTTTGATGCTTTTACCCAGGCGGATGGTACAGTCACTCGCAAGTATGGTGGATCCGGCCTGGGACTGGCCATCTGCAAGCGGATCGTCAATATGATGTCGGGTGACATCTGGGTGGAAAGCGAAGTCGGGACGGGCAGCAGCTTCTATTTCACGGCTTCCTTTCAAGTTGACCGCTCCCAGACCGGGAAAAAGCGCCCGCTGCCCTCTGAACTACGTGGCCTCACGGTACTGCTAATCGAGGATAACCCGTATACGCTCAAGGCCATTACCCAGTATCTCGACGGGTTCGAATTCAAGGTGACACCATTCCAGGGCGCGGAAGAGGCGTTGAACTCGCTGAACAAGGCCGCCCAAAATATCCCTTGCGACCTGATCATATCCGACATTGACCTGCCCGGTCTGGATGGGCTCCAGGCGTTTGAGGCCTTCAAATCGATAGCCGGCGTCAACTTGCCGCCGGTGCTCTTCACCCACAGCCCGCTCATGCCCACGCAACGCAAAGAAAAGGCCAGGGAATTGGGTATCCAGCACTTCATTTCCAAACCCATAAAGCAGTCTCCGCTGCTCAACATCATCATGGAAATCTTCGGCTGCGAGCCGCTGCAGGACACCGCGGCAACCGTCGATGCGGAGTACATCGATGATTTTGTGGATGTTTCGGTCCTGCTGGTCGAAGATAATCCGATCAACCAGCGCGTGGCCACCGAAATGCTGGCCCGGGCCGGGATACGGGTGGATTCGGCCGACAACGGCCTGTCCGCCATCTCCTCCATTAAAAAGAACTGTTATGACGCCGTTCTGATGGATGTGCAGATGCCGGAAATGGATGGGTTGGAGGTCACCCGAATTGTGCGCAGCGAACTGAATATGCAGGATTTGCCCATCATCGCGCTCACTGCCCATAACATGACCGGAGACCGGGACCGGTGCCTCGATGCCGGCATGAATGATTATCTGCCTAAACCGATCGACCGCCTGGCTCTTTTCCAGACGCTGAAAAAGAACATTGAATCCAAGGGCGGCCAGTTCGACTGCATGCCGGGCGCCTTCACCCCTGCTGATCCCCAGATTCCCGCCTTCGCCTTAAGTGTCCCCGGCCTGGATGTGGTTGATGGGCTGACGCGCCTGGGGGGCGACTGGGATCTGTACGTGGACGTTCTCAAGGAATACTGCGACCATTACCGGGATTTTTTAACCGAGGTAAAAAAACTGCTGGCAGATAAGGATTTTGCCACTGCCCGCCGGCGGGCGCATGCCCTGAAAGGGGCGGCCGCAAACGTATCCGCCGACAACCTGAGTGCTGCGGCTCTGCAACTGGAAAATGCCTGTGCCGACGAAAAGGTGCGCAAGGCGAACCGCCTGATACCCAAGATCGAAGATTGCCTCACCGAGGTCTTTGCAGCCTACGATCTGATTGCAGCGGACCTGGCGGATACCCGGAACTGAAATTAGTTTAAGCTGGTAGGATGGTGCCGCAAAAACGAAATCCGAAACAAATTAGAAATTCGAATGACGAAATGACCAAAACAAAGGCATTGCTGCCATTTTCGTAAGACCGTATGACCGCTATTGATACCGTTTCAATCTTATATGGTTTTGTTTGTATTTTTCAGTCATTGTGATTTGCTTCATTTTGTTTCGAATTTCGGATTTGAATATGGCCAACGCATGTATATATGCTTAATTGCTAATTGCCGCCAAATATAGTTTAGAAGGAATTCCTGATTACAGTTTTCGGTACACCTTATCCCGGGCGCGCGCCGCTGATACCAGGACATCCACATTCACATCGATATAATCGATGATTTTCGCCCTGCTCTTGCCCGGGGCCGGCCGCAGCACCCTGCCGATATATTGCAACACCCGGCCGCTGAAACGCACCGGCGTGGCCAGAAAAAGGGTCGTCAGGTTCGGGCAATCAAAGCCCTCCCCGATCAGTTGTCCGGTGGCTACCAGGATCTTGATATGCCCCTGATTCAGGCGGGTGATGATGTCTTTGCGTTCCTGGTCGGACCGATCACCCGTGAGGAATTCGCAGGGGGCGTCGTTGCGATATCTGATCAGGGACCACAGGGCCTCACAGTGTTTCTTACGGTCGGACAGGACCAGCGTGGTACCTGGGCTGGTAAGGGCTTCCCGGGCGACATCATCCGCAATCAACCGGTTGCGTTCGTCATCGGCCGTCAATTCCGACAGCATCCGGCTGTAGTCGTTCACCGGGTCGAAGTAAGGGGTGAAAGTGGTTTCCCGCAAATGGACGTCGGCGGTCAAAACATCACCGCTGTCCACCAATTGCCGGCTTTCGATTTCGTGGTGCACATCACCCAGGTGCCAGAAAATCAGCTTCGACAGCTTGTCCCGGCGATAAGGGGTGGCGGACAGCCCCAGCATGTAGCGGCTGTCGAAATGGGTCACTGCTTCCGTAAAGGTCCGGCTGGGACAGCGGTGGCATTCATCCACGATGATAAACCCGATCTGTTTGGCAATATCGGCGGCAATCTTGTACAGCGACTGGACCAGGGCCACGGTGACAGCGTCCCCGACCCTCTTTTTACCGCCACCGATCAGGCCGATCTCTTTTTCGGGTATCTTTAAAAACGTCTCTATCCGGCTCATCCACTGGTAGGCCAGGTCCCGTGTGTGCACCACGATGAGGGCCGGTTGCCGCCTCTGGGCCAGCATAAACAAGCCCATGACGGTTTTCCCGCTGCCGGTCGGCGCACTCAGGGTTCCGAAATCCTTTGCCAGCATGGTGTGGACGGCCGTGTCTTGAAATGGTTTGAGTGTGCCGGAAAAGTTAAAGGCAACTTTGGGCAGTGTTCGCCGCTGGTCATCCAGCGTATACTGAAGGCCGCTTTTTCGGCAGAAGAGAATCAACTGCCGGAGATAGCCGCGCGGAACCCGCAACCCGCATTTGGGCAGCTTGCGATAGTAACGCAGGGTTCGCGGGGTTCCCCGGTTCCAGCGTCCCATGCGCGCGTTTTCCAGGTACTTGGGGTTTGGAATAGTTAACTTCTCGATGAGCACATCCCGGATATCTTCGCGCAAACCCCGCAGCGAAAGGTTGTTTTTCAGTGTGATTTGAATCGGGGGCATCATAGGCGCGTGTCTGAGAGGATAGGTTAATGAGCACAGCCGGCGTTGCCATGTCCGGCACAGATATCACCCTATGGTTGCATAAAAAACATGACAAGAAGGGTTACCAAGCTGACGATAAAGGCAATGACGGCGAAAAGCCCGATACTTCCAGGATGTAACAGACGGTGTTTCTAAAGGATCGGGCTATTTTTGTCATATTTTTAACCCTTCGGGAAAACCGGAGGGCGTCAGATCCGGCGTTGTCAAGGGTTCGCGGTAGCGCACTACAGCTTCACCCTTTCCGCCTTGGCTCTGAAGCCCTCCGGTTTTTGCATCGTTAGGGATCATTGTCTAAAAACGTCACCAGTTGACCATCCGTAAAAAGCTTCAAATTTTCCCCGACGGTACCCGGAGCGGCTTGCAGTACCTGGATGCCCCGCTTGCGCAACTGGTGCAGGGCCCTGGGCCCGATATCGCCGACAATTACCGCGTCCACGGTGATGCCGCTTAAAGCGGCCAGGGGCTGACATTGGCCGTGGATATGATCCCGATCGGCATTCTGGACAGAAGTAGCGGCGTAGGTGTCACTGTCAATGATGACGAACAGCGGAGCAGATCCAAAATGATTGAAAACCGGGCTGCGCATGCCCTGGTCGGACTCTACGGGAAAGGCGATTTGCATGGGTTCTCCTGCTTTTAGGGGCGGATGGTTTTCATTGATTTGTCTTGGTCCGTTAAACAGGCCGATACTAAACGGCCCGTTGAAGATAGTCAATGACAGACCAGACAAAATGCCCGCAGGGACCCGGTTGACCCGATCAGCGCTCGCCAGCCCTGCAGCGTGCTGCAGGGCTGGCGAGCGAATCAAAATAAGGATAATTCCTTACGGGGGACGATCCCCCGCAGCTTCCTGCGGGGAGCGTTCAATGCTGCGTTCGAGGGGGTTTTGAGTCTTGCGTAATGCATTAAAAATAGTGTATGTTTTTATGTTTAAAGTTAAAAAGGTTCAGGGTTCGAAGGTTCCCGGTGCACAGTTTAAAACCGGCTTACAGCTATCAGCGTTGAACCGCGTTTTGTGAAACTTGAACCTTGGGTTGTTTGAACCCTGAACCCCTGAACCGGGAATGTTGAACCTGTTTTTTGCCAATGAAAGCATTTAGATGAGCACACCCAACCCCATAGCAGTTGTCGGCCTGGGCGGCGTCTTCCCCGGCGCTGCCAACGTAGGCCGCTTCTGGGAAAATATCATTAATGGGGTCGACAATTGCGATACTGTCCGGGCCGACCGGTGGATCGCACCGGCGGACCGCATGGTTGCCACCCAACATCTACCCGATACGGCCCTGGGCAACCGGGCCTGCCTGATTAAAGACTTTGAATTCGACGCAGACGGCTGGCCGTTCGATCCCGATCTACTGCGTGCACTCGACCCGCTCTATCATCTCGTTTTGCAGGCCGGCAAAGAGGCTGTCCTTGACAGCGGTCTGCCGGAAGCGGATCATGGGCGGACCGGCCTGATCCTGGCGGCCATTGCCCTGCCCACCGATGCTTCTTCCGCGTTTACCCGCGAAACGTTTGGCCGCATGTTCGAACGACGCCTGCTGGGTGAAGCAATGCCAACCGAGCGGCCGGCTCTTTCACCAGCAGCGTGCCGGGCAGCCGCGGTCACCAGCCGGCCGGCCACCCTGCTGGCGCAGGCCTTTGGTTTCGGAGCGGGCGCTTACACCCTGGACGCGGCCTGTGCATCCTCGCTTTATGCCATCAAACTGGCCTGTGACGAACTGGCCGCCAAGCGGGCCGACATTATGCTGGCCGGCGGCGTTTCCCGGCCGGAATGCCTCTATACCCAGGTCGGGTTCAGCCAATTGCGGGCGTTGTCACCCTCGGGCCGGTGCGCACCTTTCGATGCATCCGCCGACGGCCTGGTGGTGGGCGAAGGCGCGGGCATCCTGGTCCTCAAGCGTCTGGAAGATGCTGTGGCCCAGGCAGACACCATTTACGCCGTTATCCGGGGAATTGGTCTCTCCAATGATATGCGCGGCAACCTGTTGGCGCCTGATACCGAAGGACAACTGCGGGCCATGCGTGCAGCCTACGCCGCGGCCGACTGGGCACCGGCCGATATCGACCTGATCGAATGTCATGGTGCCGGTACTCCGGTGGGAGACGCCACCGAAGTCAACAGCCTGATCAACCTGTGGCAGGCTGAAAAATGGGTTCCGGGCCAGTGTGCCATCGGCTCCATCAAATCCATGACCGGCCACCTGCTGACCGCCGCGGGCGCCGCCGGATCCATCAAAACCCTGCTTGCGCTGTACAACCGGATCTTGCCGCCTTCTCTCAATTTCACACAGCCATCCGTCACCAGTCCGCTGCCGGACAGCCCGTTTCGGGTAGCGGTTAAACCGGAATCCTGGCCGGCCGCGGCTGACTCACGTGCCCCGCGCGCCGCGGTCAGCGCCTTTGGGTTTGGCGGTATCAACGCCCACATGCTTTTAGAGGCGTGGGACCCCGCTAAAGCTGCTTCACGTAAATCTGCCGATGACCCGCGGCCGGCCGGCATCTCGCCTGCAACGGATGAAAAGAACGCACCGATTGCCGTGGTGGGCATGGACGCGCACTTTGGCCGGGCCGAATCGCTTGCCCAGTTCACCCAACTGCTGCAGGACGGGCAATGCATCACGGGCGCACGGCCCGGACAGCGCTGGTGGGGCGCTGATGACCTGTTCCGTGAACAGACCGGTCTCACAGATCTGCAGGGCGCCTTTCTGGAAAAGCTGGCTATCCAACCCGGCGAGTTCCGCATCCCCCCGGCTGAAATCCCCGATATCCTCATTCAGCATCTGCTCATGCTCAAAGTGGCCCGGGGTGCTTTGCTGGATGCCGGCTTGCCTTTGCACCGGGAACGACCCGACATGGGGGGGATCATCGGCATCGAATTCGACTGGGAGGCCACCCAGTTTCACCTGCGCTGGAACCTGGTCAACCAGATCGTCCAGTGGCAGCATCGGCTGGGCCTGCAGGCCCTGACGCCGGAGGATACCGAAAAGTGGCTGACCGACCTGAAAACGGCCCTGGGCCCGCCGCTGACCGCCTCGCGCACCCTGGGTGCCCTGGGCGGCATCGTTGCCAGCCGGGTCGCACGGGAATTCCGGTTTGGCGGTCCCAGCTTTGTGGTTTCCCAGGAGGCTGCCTCCGGCACCCGCGCCCTGGAAATCGCGATGCGCTCCCTGCAGAAGAATGAAACCCGGGCCATGCTGGTGGGTGCGGTTGACTTGCCCGGCGACCTGCGCTGCGTCCTGGCAACCGGAAAACTCGGCGCTTTATCGAATGCGCCCGGGGTGCGGCCTTTTGACGCCACTTCAACGGGCACCTTGCCCGGTGAAGGCGCAGCTGCCCTCATTCTCAAACGCCTGGATACCGCTTTAGACGACCGGGACGGCATTTACGCCGTAATCACCGGAATAGGGTCCGCCGGCGGCACAACTGCCGCAGCCGCGAATACTTATGCGCGTGCGTTTAAAAGAGCCCTGCGGGAAGCCGGCCGGGAAACGGCCGACGTCACCTGCATCGAAACCCACGGCAGCGGTTGCCCCCGGGAAGATGCAGCGGAATCCGAAGCCCTGCGGGCGCTCTATGCAGACCTGCCCATTAAAAAAGGCAGCATTGCCATCGGGGCGCTCAAACAGAATATCGGGCATGCCGGTGCAGCCGCGGGGTTGGCTGCGGTGGTAAAAGCCGGCGGTTGCCTGTCCAACGGGAAAATCTGGCCGTTCCATCCGGACGGTCCGCCGGCTGAAAACCGACTGAACGCCGCCCCGTTTTACTTCCCGCGGCAAACCGAAACGGAACCGGCATCTGCCGTTGATCAGCCCCGCTGCACCGTGGCGGCAACGCTAACGGGTGACGGCGAGAGTCTGCACGTGGTTCTCGAAGCACCCCCGGCCCAGGCCCGGCGTCCGGAGGCACCCATCCGCAAAGCGGCTGATGAACACCAACCCCTCGTGGTGATGGCAATCGGCGGGACGCCGCCCACGCCGCCCTCGCCGCCGGGGTCCACCCGGAATGAAAGCGAGAAACCACCGCGGGAAAGTAAAACCACCAGCGGTATCGCTGAGGATTCAATCGCTGCAGGTTCTCTACCGGATTCACCCTCTGCCGGACAAACGCTGGAGAGTTTTTCCAGAGACATCCTGCAGGCCATCAATCAGAACATCGAAGCCACTACCCGGGCCCACAATGAATACCTGGCCCTTTCGAAACAGATCACGAAAGACTATGCCGCTGCATTTTCCCTGCAGAGCCGCCTGCTTGAATCCCTGGCCGCATCCGGTGACCTCCCGGCACACAATGACATTGCCGAATCCCGGGTGGAAATGGCGGACGAGCACGCCCCACAGGATCTGCCCGCCCAACCGGTGCAGCCGGTAGCGTACGATCGGGAGATGTGCCTGGAATTTGCCATCGGGTCGGTGGCCAAAATGCTGGGGCCGGCATACGCGGTGGTCGATACGTACAAGGCCCGGGTCCGTCTTCCGGATGAACCGCTGATGTTGGTTGACCGGATCCTGGAGGTGGAAGGTGAAAGACTGTCCCTGGGGTCGGGCCGGGTGGTCACCGAACACGATGTCCTCCCCGCTGCCTGGTACCTGGACGGACAGCGGGCACCGGTCTGCATCTCCGTCGAGGCCGGTCAGGCTGACCTTTTTCTCAGCGGCTACCTGGGAATCGATCACGTCGTGAAGGGAACCCGCAACTACCGCCTGCTGGATGCCCAGGTGACTTTTCACCGCGGGCTGCCCCGGGCCGGCGATACGATTCGCTACGATATTCACATCGACAAGTTCATTCGCCAGCAGGAAACCTACATGTTCTTTTTCAACTTCAAGGGCTATATCGGCGATGAATTGTTGATTACCATGACCGCTGGCTGCGCCGGTTTTTTCACACCCGAGGAAGTCAAAAACTCCGGCGGAATCATCCTGACCGAAGAGGAACAACAGCCGCAAGAAGGTCGGCTGCCCACTGATTGGGCGCCGCCGGTAACCATGCGTGCAGCCAGCTACAGCGATGACCAGGTTGAGGCCCTGCGCCGGGGGGACCTGGCCGCCTGTTTCGGAGAACGGTTTGCAGGCAAACCCCTGTCCCCCTCCCTGTATCTGCCCGGAGGCCGGATGCACCTCATCGACCGCATCCTGGAACTCGACCCACAAGGCGGCCGCTATGGCATCGGCCGGGTGGTGGCCCAGGCCGACATCAGCCCGGATGACTGGTTCCTGACCTGCCACTTCATGGATGACATGGTGATGCCGGGGACCCTGATGTATGAGTGCTGCGCCCATACCCTGCGGGTCTTTTTACTGCGGATGGGCTGGATCAGTGCCGCGTCCGACACCTGCTGGGAACCGGTGCAGGGGGTCGGCAGTGTGCTCAGATGCCGTGGACCGGTCACCCCCGACACCCGGCATGTGACCTATGCCGTGGAAGTGAAGGAGATCGGCTACGGGCCGGAACCCTATGTCATTGCCGATGCCCACATGCATGCCGACGGTGAATACGTCGTTATGTTCCGCGACATGTCGATGCAGCTTTCCGGCGTTACCCGGGCTGATATCGCGGCTACCTGGGGGGCAACACCCGAAACGTCGGTCGAAGCCGCGGCCCTCTATGACCGGTCAAAAATTCTGGCATTTGCCGAAGGCAACCCTTCCGAAGCTTTCGGCGAACCCTACCGGATTTTTGACGGTGAACGCAAGATTGCCCGCCTGCCCCGCCCGCCCTATTTTTTCATGGACCGGGTAACCAAAACCGAACCGCCCCCGTGGCAGCTCCGACCGGGCGGCTGGATCGAAGCGCAGTACGATCTACCGGCTGACGAATGGTTTTTTCAGGCCGACCGCAGCGGCCGCCTACCCTACTGCGTGCTGCTGGAAATCGCCCTGCAACCCTGCGGATGGCTGGCCGCCTACATGGGTAGTGCCCTGCGCAGCGACCAGGATTTGAAATTTCGCAACCTGGGCGGCAAGGCTGTCTTGTACAGGAACCTGCATCCTGAAGATATAACCCTGACCATGCGTTCCCGCTTGACCAAGGCCTCGGAAGCCGGGGATATGATTATCGAGCATTTCGATTTCCAGGTGCTGGCCGGGGCTGAAATGATTTACGAAGGTACCACCTATTTTGGTTTTTTCTCCAAACAGGCCCTGGCCAACCAGGTCGGGATTCGCGGTGCGGAAGCCCTGGTCTATACACCGGTAACTTCAGAGACAAACTCCGGACCGGTTTTTGAGTTCCCAGCCCCCCGGCCCACGACTCCAGATGATACCGCCCTCGATGCGGATACGGGCCTGGCCTTGCCGGCCACCGCTCTGTGCATGCTCGACCGGATTGAACTGTACGAAGCGGAAGGCGGAAAAGCCGGTTTGGGATTTGTGCAGGGAACCAAAGTGGTCAATCCGGAGGAGTGGTTTTTCCAGGCCCACTTCTACCAGGACCCGGTGATTCCGGGTTCCCTGGGGTTGGAATCGTTTCTGCAGCTGCTGAAGTTCGCCGCCCGGGAGAGGTGGCCGCATCTGATTAAATCCCATCGGTTCGAGATGGTTGCCGAAGATCCCCACGAATGGAGTTACCGCGGCCAGGTCGTTCCCGCCAACAAACTGGTAACGGTGGAAGCCGAGGTAACCCAGGTTGACAATGAACCGGCGCCCGCGTTATATGCCGATGGTTTCCTGAAGGTGGATGGGATCTATATTTACCAGATGAAGCACTTTGGGTTAAGATTAGTGCGGTTATAATTTTTATCTCCCAAGATGATGGGGCCCAATGTATCGTCAGTCCGGCGAAGGCTGGGCACAGAGTGAAGCATAGCGCTAACCAGGTTGCAGATCAAACGAAGTAATTATGAACAAACAGCCTGCAGTGTATATGATGGCGAGCAAACAAAACGGAACCCTCTATATCGGTGTCACTTCCAATCTGGTTAAAAGGGTATGGGAACATAGGAATAATAAGATAGAAGGTTTTACCAAGCGATATAAAGTTCATCTGCTTGTTTGGTATGAGTTGCATGAAAATATGGAGTCGGCAATAAGGCGAGAGAAACAGTTGAAAAATTGGAAGAGACAATGGAAATTAGAACTGATCGAAGTTGAAAATTTAGATTGGAACGATTTATATCCATCCATTGTTTAAATATATCTTGCCAAAGTAGCTCCGTCATGCCGGACTCGATCCGGCATCCAGTCAAATCTTCAGAAGAACCACTGGATAGCGCTACGCTTCACTGCGTGCCCGGATCAAGTCCGGAATGACGAACATAGTAGACCGAACATACAGGTTTAAGGGATTTATGAACTACTCAGATGTATACATAGAATCCATAGGCTACGAACTGGCCCCCAACGTGGTGGACTCCAGCGATCTCGAGGCCCGTCTGGCGCCAGTGTACGAAAAGCTCCACTTCCAGCCCGGGCAGCTCGAAGCATTGACCGGCATCCGGGAACGGCGCTACTGGGATCCTGGTTTCCGCATGAGCACCGGCGCAATCGCGGCCGGCCGAAAGGCCCTCAGCCGCACGGCGCTATCCCCGGATTCCATCGGCATGCTGATCTATGCCGGCGTCTGCCGGGACAACCTCGAGCCGGCGACGGCCTGTGCCGTGGCCAACGCCCTGCAGATAGGCCCCGATGCCCTTGTATACGACGTATCCAACGCTTGTCTGGGCGTGGTCAACGGCATGATTCAGATCGCCAATGCCATCGAAACCGGCCAGGTATCGGCGGGGATGGTGGTCTCTTGTGAATCGGCCCGGCAGATCGTCGATACAACCATCGAACGCCTGCTGGCATCGGCCGACATGGAGATGTTTAAACTGACCATAGCCACGCTCACCGGCGGGTCGGGTGCTGTTGCGGTCATTTTGACGTCTAAAGAACTATCCACCGGCAATCACCGCCTGGTAGGCGGCGTGGCCCGCAATGCCACCGTCCACCATGAACTCTGCACCTGGGGACCGGATACGGGCATCCCCGCCAGTGCCCCCCTGATCATGGAAACCGATTCGGTCGGCGTACTGAAGTACGGGGTGACCCTTGGTGTTGAAACCTATCGGGACTTCCGGGAAAACCTCGGCCTGCCGGAACCGGACAAGATTATTTGCCACCAGGTAGGTTCAGCCCATCAGAAAACGGTCCTCGCGGCCATCGGCATCCCGGTTGAAAAAGACTTCACGACTTTTCAGTATCTCGGCAACATCGGCACGGTTTCCTTGCCCCTGACCGCCGCCATCGCGGATGAACGCGGTTTTCTGGAACCGGGTGACCTGGTCGGCCTCTTTGGCATCGGCAGTGGGCTGAATTGTTTGTTGATGGCCGTACAGTGGTAAAAAGATAAAATCGAAAACCAATTCTCACGGGGAGACGCAGAGGCGCAGAGAAAAGCAAAAACAAGATTTTGGCGCATTAACGTGCGGAAACCTTTTCAAACTTATAGTGATAGTGCCCTATGGGGTTTTACCGGCAAAGCCGGATAAATTTGTGGTTTTCTCTGCGCCTCTGCGTCGCTGCGCGAGAATAATGATTTCTTGGCGTCTTCTTTCACGCAAAAAAATGGTTCATGAAAAAGAATCCACCATTCGACATAACTCCCTTTCGGGAACTGTACCCGTTCAAATCGAACTATCTTGATATCGACGGATTGCAATACCACTATCTGGACGAAGGCAGCGGCCCGCCTGTGCTCATGCTGCACGGCAACCCGACCTGGTCGTTTTACTACCGTTCTCTGGTAAAAGGTCTGTCACCATCCATGCGCTGCATCGTGCCGGACCACATGGGCTGCGGACTTTCCGCTCGCCCGGGAACAAAGGACTATGGTTTTCATCTGGAAGACCGCGTCAACGATTTGCAGCGCTTGATGGATCACCTGGCCCTAACTGAAAAGATCTCTCTGGTCGTCCATGACTGGGGCGGTATGATCGGCATGGCCTGGGCCCTGCGCAACCTGGAAAACATTCGCCGGGTTGTCATTTTGAATACGGCCGGTTTCTTTCCGCCAACCGCCAAAGGTTTGCCGCTCAGGCTCTGGCTGATACGCCACCTGCGGTTTTTTGCCGTCCCGGCGGTGCTTTTCGGCAACGTTTTCGCCCGAGCCGCCCTGTCCATGGCACCGCGCAAACGCCTGTTACCGGATGTGAAGGCAGCCCTGGTAGCCCCCTACAATTCGACGCATAACCGGCTGGCCACCTTGAAATTCGTGCAGGACATCCCGGTGCATCCCAATGATCCCAGTTATGCCATAGTCAAATCAGTGGATGAAAACCTGCACCAGCTGCGTTCCGTACCCATGATGCTCTGCTGGGGAAAACATGATTTTGTTTTCGACCTCGATTACTACAAAGAGTGGCGCAGAAGATTCCCCGAGGCACCGACACATCTGCTGGAAGAGGCGGGGCATTATCTTTTGGAGGATGAACCGGAAAAGGCGTTGGCATTGGTTCAAGAATTTTTTCAAAACACATAGCTAAGTAGCCAGCGTCAACAAGATACCTGACAAAGGCTTGAAATCCGAATTTCGATATTCTAATTTCGAATTTAGTTATTAGCGGTTGTATAATACTAATTGTCCAACAGACCAATATAGGGAATCATCATCCATGGAAATAACGGATCCCTTAGAAAGCGTCACACCTGTCAACGTTTCATCGTATTTGCGTGAAATGGCGGCCCGGCAGCCCTATAAACGGGCCGTGGTCGCACCGGTGGGCCGCGACAAAGTCGACCGGGTCACCTACACCCAGTTGAACTTTCAGCAACTGGATCAGGAATCAGACCGCATCGCCCGTGGGTTGGACGATGCCGGCATCAAGCGCGGTGTCCGCACCATCCTGATGGTCAAGCCGTGCCTGGAATTCTTCGTGCTCACCTTTGCCATGTTCAAGGTGGGCGCCGTACCGGTGGTGGTCGACCCCGGGATGGGTATCAAACGCATGTTGAGCTGCTTCCAGGAGTGCAGCCCGAAAGCGTTTATCGGCATTCCCCTGGCCCACGTGGTCCGCACCCTCTACCCCAAGTTCTTTAAATCGGTGAATACCTGGGTAACTGTTGGACGCCGCTGGTTCTGGGGCGGCCTCACGTTTGATCAGCTCCGCGGTGATGCCTGGCAGCCCTATGAAACGGCCGCAACTACTCGTGATGAAGTTGCCGCCATTCTTTTCACGACCGGCAGCACCGGTCCTGCCAAGGGCGCAGTTTACACCCACGGTAATTTTTATTCCCAGATACGTTACATCCAGGCTCATTTCGAGATTGCCCCGGATGAAATCGACCTGCCGACTTTTCCACTGTTCGCCCTTTTCGATCCGGCTCTGGGTATGACGGCCATCATTCCGGACATGGATCCCACCAAGCCAGCCCTGGTCGATCCGGAAAAGATCATCGAACCGATCAAGAACCATGGGGTGACCAATATGTTCGCCTCCCCGGCCCTGCTCAACCGGGTAGGCGGTTACGGCAAAGCCAACGGAGTGAAACTCCCTTCGTTGCGCAGAGTTGTGTCTGCCGGAGCCCCTGTGGCCCCGGCCAACATCGAACAGTTCAGCACCATGCTGGGGGAGCATGCCCAGATCCACACGCCTTACGGAGCCACCGAAGCAGTACCGATCATCTCCATTGCCAGCCGGGAAATCCTTTCCGAAACGCGGGCACGCAGTGAAAGCGGCTTCGGCACCTGTGTCGGTTATCCGCTCGATAATCTCGACATCGAGATTATCGGCATCAACGACGATCCTATTGAGAAGTGGAAGGACACACTCATGGTTCCGGATGGAGAAATTGGGGAAATCGTGGTGAAAGGTGAGCATGTCACCCGTGGCTACTTCAAAAACCCCAAAGCCGATGCCTTGGCGAAGATGGCGGATGACATAAATGGTGGGTTCTGGCACCGCATGGGTGATCTGGGGTGGCGGGACAGCAAGGGGCGCATCTGGTTCTGCGGCCGCAAGAATCACCGGGTGGAGACCGTAGACGGTCCGCTTTACTCTGTTCCTTGCGAAGCCATCTTCAACAACCATCCGGAAGTCTTTCGCAGTGCCCTGGTGGGTACCGGCAATTTCCCCGACCAGGAACCGGTCATGTGCATCGAATTGCAACCGGAGCTGTCAAACCCGGATAAAAAACGCATTGAAAGCGAACTGCTCGACTTAGCCGAAAGCACCGAACTTACGAAAGAAATCAAAATCATTCTTTTCCACAAAGCCTTCCCGGTTGATATCCGGCACAATTCAAAGATATTCCGGGAGAAACTTAAAATCTGGGCTGAAAAGAAACTGGGAACCAACTGATTGGGAAATAGTGTCAAGGAAACAAGGAAATCAAAACCAATGCATCGCGCGGAGCCGCAGAGCCGCAGAGAAGGTCAAAAAAACAGTTTTGGGCCCGCTCCGCGGGTAAATCTTTAACAGCATTTAAACCAGCGACATTATGAGCTCAGTCATTTGATTTTGGTTTCCGGCGAAGCCGTAACCATTTTGGTTCTCTCTGCGCCTCTGCGACTCTGCGCGAGATAATTGTATTAGGGTTTTGACTTTCTCTGAATGAAAACCCAACACCTCGATAAAAAGCATATGAAAAAACCATTGAAAGCACTGGTAACTGGCGGCGGGGGTTTTTTGGGCGGCGCCATAGTAAGGAAACTCCTTGAAAGGGGCGATACTGTCCGAAGCTTTTCCCGGGGGGACTACCCGGCGTTGGCCAAACTGGGCGTCGAGCAGATCAGGGGCAATCTCAGTGATCCGGACGCCATTGAAAAAGCCTGCTCCGGGGTTGATCTCGTGTTTCACGCGGCGGCCAAAGCCGGGGTTTGGGGTAAATACGCAGACTACTACCAGACCAATACAGTCGGCACTGAAAACGTTATCCGGGCCTGCCTGACCACAGGCATTGACACCCTGGTCTATACAAGTTCTCCGAGCGTGATTTTTGATGGCACAGACATGGCCGGCGTGGATGAATCCGTCCCCTACCCGGATCACTATCACGCCTTCTATCCCCAGACCAAAGCCATGGCGGAACGACGCGTCCTAAAAGCAGCTGCCAAAGGGCTGAATACAGTCAGCCTGCGCCCACATCTCATCTGGGGCCCCGGTGATCTGCATTTTGCTCCGCGGATCCTGGCCCGGGCCAAAAAGTTGCGGATCGTCGGCGACAGCACCAACATGGTCGATACCATTTACATCGACAATGCCGCCGACGCCCACCTGCTGGCCGCTGACCGGCTACGTGAATCAAATGAAATTTCCGGCCGGGTCTATTTTATCAGCCAGGACGACCCAATCAACCTGTGGGAGATGATCAACGCTATCTTGCATGCCGGCGGCAAGCCGCCGGTCACCCGCAGCATATCCCAGAAAACCGCCCGACGCGCCGGGGCCTTTCTGGAATTTGTCTACCGGACCTTAAAACTGCCCGGTGAACCTAGAATGACCAAGTTCCTGGCCGCAGAACTGGGTACATCCCACTGGTTCGATATCAGCGCAGCTAAAAGGGATTTCGGCTACAAACCGGAAGTTTCGACCGAAGAGGGGCTAATAAGACTGACGCGGTGGCTTTCTGAGGAATTCGCGCTATAGATTACAGATAAGAATCTATCCTCGCGCCAGGATGAAAACCAAATGTAAAACTATGCATCGCACGGAGGCGCAGAGTCACAGAGAACACCATAATTAGTGCCGGCTTCGCCGGTTAAAACCATAAGATCCTTTCGATTTTCCGCACGCAGTGCGGCCCAATTCTTGGCTTTGATCTTCTCTGCGTCTCCGCGCCTCCGCGCGATGGGTTTGTTTTGGTTTATAGGGTTGCTCTGGCTGAACCTCCTTGCGATGTTGGCTTTAATAGCAATGATGGACACACTAAATCTTAAACTGGAGATAATAAGTGGACTTAACTGACTTGCAGTCACTCGAAAAATGGATTGAACTGGAGAAAGATATCCACGCTTACTCCGGCCTGGATGCCAGCGTCTTCAACACCGACGGCATTCGCATCACCGGCCACAAGAAATGGGCCAATGAGCTTTGCCCGGTCATCAAGGCCAATCCCAAGGGTCAGACCTTCATCTGCTCGGCCGCCCACCAGAACATCGCCGCTCAAGCACAAAAAACAAAAAAACCGGTCATCGACGAATGCGATGCCGGTATGGTAAAAATCGTCGTTCCGGTTTTTCTAAAGGATCAATTCATAGGCGCTGTCGGCGGCTGCGGGCTGTTGCTGGGCGGCGACGGTGAGATTGAAACCTTTCTTCTGGGTAAAACCCTTGAAATGGAAGAATGTGATCTGGAAAAGCTTGCGAAGAAAGTCGGCTCGCTAACTGAGCAGCAAGCCGAAGAAATCTGTACCCTTATTTCAGGCCGGTGGGATAAAATCGTTTCTAATTCACTATAGACGACTTATACCAAGCCACCGTTTCAGCGATACCATCCTTGGTTAAATAAGGCGGTACCCAATCCAACTGCGATCTTATTTTACTGCTATCGACACTCAAAGAGCCCAACAATCTTTGCACCACCTGGCCTTTGCCACACATTGTACCGACGAGTTTTAAAAAAAACGGCGGACAGGCCAGCAGGCGTGCCTTGCGGCCCATGGCCCCGGCAATGGATCGGATCAAACCGGGGGTGGAAAAATCCTCTCCATCACTCACCATGAAATTCTGGCCGGCAGCCTGTTCATGCTGCAGACAGACCTGCAAAGCATCCACCAGGTTTCCGATAAAAATCATACTGCGACTATTACGCACACTGGCCAGGGGAAGCGGAACACCCCCGTCCACCAGCTGCATGAGTTTCAGAAAATTAGCCCGGACGTATGGCCCATACACCAGCGGCAGTCTGAGGATAACCGTCTCGATCCCGGTCTCCCTGCCGATCGCTTGCACTGTCTGCTCAGCTTCCAACTTGCTGACACCATAGGGGTCCGTCGGTTCCGGCCGTGTGTCTTCACTATAGGCATCCACCCCGCCCTCGCCGATAGCCTTAACCGAGCTTAAAAAAACGAACCGGCGCACCCCGGCTGCCGTTGCAGCCCGCAGGAGCTTCTCTGTCACGGTCACGTTTGCCTGCCGGTAACTTTCCAATGCCGCGGCACCCGCTGCGCCCATCACATGTACCCGGGCCGCCAAATGGATAACCGCATCTACGCCCGCCAACAGTTCCGGCCACTTCTCATAGTATTCGAGATCGCCGGTTTCATGCAGATTCAAGCCAAGAGTTGAAACATGATCGGCTTCCAGGCTCCTGATCGTTCCTGTCACCCGGAAACCTTTGTTTACCAGTGATCGACAGAGAGGCTTCCTATGAACCCGTTGGCACCAGTAATCAATATATGGGGTGTTGTGGTCATGCAAATAGGTGTGGTTGTTTTTCCAAAAAGTAAGAAGTGGTTTCAAAATCTTCCATCGGGCTCAAGGTCAAGGCGGCCGCGAGGATTCAACCGGAGGAATACTAAGGTATTTCGAGGATTGTATCCTCGCGCCTAACACCGAGATTGGGTTCGATGGGAGGTTTTGAAACCACTTCTATTTATGCCATACCGTTCGATTGACATACTCCACATAACTTATGATGATGCGAAGTACTTTTTGGGACACATTGTTCGTGTCGTAGTCTGCTACGAGCTTGAAGGGGCGTTTGCTTTGAGCGGCATGGGCTTTGACCACCTCGATGGAAGCGATGACGTTGTCCGCTTTGAGACCGCTCATGATGACGGTGCCTTCGTCCATGCCTTCCGGACGCTCGTGGGCTTGGCGAATGGTAATCGCCGGGAAATTCAGGATCGAAGATTCCTCGGTGATGGTGCCGCTGTCGGAGATGACACAGGCGGCGGTCTGCTGCAGCTTTACGTAATCGTGAAATCCTAAAGGCTTTAAAAACCGGATGAGCTGGTTTTTGTTTTCGTATCCGGTTTTCTCCAGCCGGGCACGCGTGCGCGGATGGGTCGATACAATCACCGGTTGCTGATACTTGGCAGTAATCGCTTGCAGCGCGTCGAGCAGATGTTGAAAGTTCTCAGCACTGTCCACATTCTCCTCGCGGTGAACGCTGACCAGATAATACTGCCCTGGATTGATGTCCAGGCGGCCATGTACATCCGAAACCTCAATTTGGTCTTGATAAGCGGTCAGGACCTCCTGCATGGGAGACCCGGTTTTGATGACCGTTTCCGGCCGCAGGCCCTCGGCCAGTAAATACCGCCGGGCGTGCTCCGTATAGGTCATGTTGATGTCGCTGATGTGGTCGACGATTTTACGATTAATTTCCTCCGGAACGCGCTGATCAAAGCAGCGGTTGCCCGCCTCCATATGAAAAACGGGCACCTTTCTCCTTTTCGCAGATATGGCCGCCAGACAGCTATTGGTATCACCCAGGAGAAGAAAGGCATCCGGCGCCTCCTTCTCGAGGAGGCTGTCCACTTTGGCGATAACGGCCCCAATGGTTTCGGCCGGATTCTCCCCGGCGGCCTCCAGGAAATAGTCCGGCTTCCGGATCTCCAAGTCCTGGAAAAAGACTTCGTTCAATTCGAAATCGAAGTTTTGTCCGGTGTGCACCAGGATATGTCGGGTATGCTTGTCGAGTTCCTGGATAACCCGGGAAAGCTTGATAATCTCCGGCCGGGTACCGACAACCGTCATTACCTTCAAAGCCATTTCAATAACCTTTGTTAAATTGTTACAAGTGGCTTGATTCTAACGTAACAGTTCATGTCCATCTGTCTGCTCAACATCTTCTATCAATAAATGATGTTCCTGCAGAAGTCGCTGTGTATCTTCAAGGCTCAGGATTCTATCGGCGGAGCTGAATTCCTTCTCAAGCGCACCCCGCTCCTTTTCATCGAACCCGTCCAACTCGGGCAGCATTGGTCGAATGGCGTAGTAGGTTCCCCGTTCGTCGCACTGGTTTGCTTCTTCGTCGGAAATCATGATTTCGTGCATTTTTTCACCGGGACGGATGCCGGTAACCTCTATATCGATTTTTCTATCCCCGATCAACGCTTTGGCAATGTTCTCCACTGTCGCCGAAGGCGCATTGGGCACATACGTCTCCCCTTTGCGGGCCTCTTTAATCGCTGCGAAGACGGTATCAACAGCCTGGTCCAGGCTTATTAAAAACCGGGTCATTTCCGGCACCGTTACGGTCACGGGGCCATTGTTTCTGATCTGATCGTGAAACAAGGGAATGACAGAACCGCGCGATGCCAGCACATTGCCGTAACGAACCGCAACAAAGCGCGTGTTGGTACTCATAACATTCGCTGAGATGAAAATCCTCTCCTGGATGGCCTTGGTCATTCCCATCACGTTGACCGGCTTACAGGCTTTATCCGTACTGACCGCAACAGCGGTCTCGACCTGGTAACCATTCTCGGCAATGGCGCGGACAAGGTTTACTGCACCCTCACAATTGGTCATAATTGCCTGTTCCGGAAAGTATTCACATGTCGGCACCTGTTTAAGGGCAGCGGCATTAACCACAATGTCGACATTCTTAACTGCCGTGGAAACATCTGAATAGCTTCGCACGTCGCCAATCCGAAATTCCAACACATTCATAAAATTACGATAGATAACTTCATCGGTGGCGACCAACTTGTGCAGGTAGGACATCCGCATATCGTGCTGTTTGGCTTCATCGCGGGAAAGAACAATTACTTTTCGCGGGGTGCCCTGTTCGCCGGAAAAAATCCTCCTGATTAGGGTCCGACCCATGGATCCGGTTCCACCTGTAACCAGAATGGTCTTGTCTTTGAAGATCATAAGCGCTCTCTTTTAATTTGTTCCCCGAGTTCTCTTATCATATCCTCCCACGCTGGGGGCGCGTAGTGGAACAGTTGCTTGAATGAATTCGCGTTTAAACTGCGGTTACATTCAAAATCAATATCCGGCACAATCTCAATCTTCAACTTCAGTTCCTCTTTGAGCATGGTGAGAAGATCGAACTTGGTAATTGGCTCTGCAGCGACATGCAACAGACCAGGTAGTTCCAGTTCTGACATTAGAATCTTTTCGATAACGCGGCTAAGCTCAAGGGTGGTAAAACCTGAGAAAACGGCCTTTTGGTATCCGTTCACGGCGCCCCTTTGCGCGAGAAACCATTCTATTAGACCATGCCTGTCCTTCAACTCAAGGCCTATCATCGACGTCCGGATCGTAACGCAATGCCTACCCCCTACCTCACCGAGCAGCTTGGTGCGACCGTACAAATCCCCAGCATCGCCCTGTTCCTGTTCGCTGTAGTTACCTTTTTGGCCGTTAAACACGCAATCCGTACTAAGGTGGACTAACTTACGCTGCTGTTCTGCACACAGACGCGCCAAACGATGAGGGAATAATGCGTTCACCTCTATGTTGAGGATCGGATCACGGGCAGCGGCTCCTTTGTTGGTAATACCAGTGCAGTTGACAATCGCATCCGGTCCATAGGACCCGATGACCGACGCAACCCGGTCAAAATCACGCACGTCCACCTTGGGAAAAGCATTGTCGGAGTCATAATGGGTGTAATTGCTATAAGTGCCCAAGTCTTTGCGCAGGGTTGCTTTTGTCTCGTGCCGGTCTATCAGGTAATCAAAGAGCCGATGTCCCAGCATTCCGGTACCGCCCAGAACCAAGAGCTTCACCCGGCCACCTCCTTCACAGTCTCTGCCATGATTGTTTCCAGACGGTCGAGAAGCATTTCGCGTTCAATATTCGCCTGGAAATATTTAAGTCCTTTGGCCCCCATTTGAGATCGTTGGTCAGCCGGCATCTCATAGAGCTTTTTGATAGCCTGGGCCAATTCGGCAGAGTCTTCAGCCGGTGCCGCCACCCCCCCACCGGAGATAGTTACTACTCTGGCCCCCTCACCGTCAAGGCCGGCGATAACGGGCCGACCACAGGCCATGTAGGATTGCAGCTTGGAGGGGATGGTAAGTTCGAAAATCGGATCTTTGCGAAGGGTTACCAGTAGGGCGTCAGCCAGGGCAAAAAAACGGGGCATTGTTTCCATGGGATGGCGACCCAGCAAATGGAAAGTATCTTCCAGGCCACGCCTATCCACCTGGGTTTTCAACCAGTCAAAGCGGCGTCCGTCCCCTATAATTACAAAATGAGTATCTTTGTAGGCCCTTAGTTCCTTAGCGGCCTCCAAAATGGTCTCGAAATCCTGGACCGCCCCGATATTACCGGCAAACATGACCACAAACCCATCCGGTACCATAGCGCGTTCAGCTGCATCCTTACGCAATTTAACAGGGTGGTAAAGAGGCTCAGCGCTATTGGGATAGTATGTAATCTTCTCAGGAGGAACATCCAGCGCCAATACGGGCTCTTTAAATGCTTCCGACTGTATCAAAATCCGGTCACAATGCCGATATAACATCCGCACGAAAGCGCTCACGCCGGATAGAATGCGCTTTGATGATATCGCACCAGTCGCTGTAAGACTTTCCGGCCATAAATCCTGTACCCAAAATAAAATTGGAGTGCCATGAATCTTCTTGAGCACCATGGCCGGAAGTCCAACGGTGATCGGTGATGGTCCAAACACAAAGATTGCATCAAACTTTCGCCGGCAGAGCAAAGGCCCTATCAAAGATGCTGATATGGCAAATGAGAGGTAATTGAGTGCCAGTTGCCATCCACGCCCGCGGAAACGGGGTATCGGCGGCACACGTCGAACCGGAATGTGCTTATAGGAGTCTGTTTTCGGATTTAGTGCTCCGTACCCTGAAAATAAGCGCCCGCCCGGATAGTTGGGTTTACCAGTAAGCACCTCAACGATATGGCCCCGTTCTGCAAGTCCGGCCGCCAGATCATTTATCCGGAAATTTTCCGGCCAGAAATACTGGGTTACAATCAGAATGCGCATGAATACAAGGTCGCCAAGACGGAATTCTCACAAGTTTTAGATTTCGCTAATATCAGGGTCTCCTGGAGCTCGGCATATGCACTGAAGTCATTGTAGGCCGTTTGTTCTTTAATCGTTTCCATTTTGCAATTTGTTGAAGCCTCGTTTTTATCTGCACTTGTCGAAAATTACCAAGACTTAATTCAAGTGGTAATGGTCTTTAATGAGAGCGTCTTTTTCTGCTCTGTTCGGATAATTTATCAAGACGGCTTTGTACACACCTTTGAATACGAATAAACTTCCGGCAGCAGCCCCTAACACGCCAAATTTATTAAAAAGCTGCCCTATATCTTGATGTGACCCGGCCCCGCCGAGCACCGTAAATTGTATGCAGACTGAATTTCGAATTTTTTCAACCAATTTTAAATCGTAGCCCGTCATAAGTCCGTCACTATCAATGGAATTGACGACGATTTCGCCAGCGCCGTATTTTTCAAACTGAAGGGCCATTTCGAGCAGTCCTTTACCCGTTTTTTTCTTACCATTGTGCGTCCAGACTTCGTATTTTTTTCCAAACAGGCTTTTTTTAACATCTAAGACACCAACCACACTTTGATTGCCAAGGCGGCTGGCGATACTTTTAATCAACCTGGAGTCATTTATAGCGGCAGAACTGACGGCAACTTTTTCAACGCCCAATCCGATAATATGTTGAGCCTGATCAACAGTTTTTATCCCCCCCCCATAGCATAGTGGCATTCTACATTCGGCCGCCAAATTTTCAATCATCCTATAATCGGGGTCCCTGTTGTCCTTGGATGCATCAATATCGAGTACAATTAACTCATCTACTTCCTTTTCATTAAAGATCCGGACAGCATTAATAGGATCTCCGACGTACTTCGGTTGCTTGAAGTTAACGGTTTTAACGAGGCCTTTATTATGAACCAGCAAACAGGGAATAATTCGGGGGTATAACATTTTTATAGTCTTGCAAAATTTTCTAAAAGTTGCACACCCCACTGATGACTCTTTTCGGGGTGAAATTGGACGCCATAAATATTCTCATAATTTATAGCGCATGCAAACTTGCCGTTATAATCAGTCACCGCAATAACGTCTGTATCACTGTGCGCCTGAAAAAAGTAAGAATGTAGAAAATAGAAACGCGTATCTTGATCAAGTTTTTGCAGCAGAAAATTTGAATTCAACGCTTTGATGTTGTTCCAGCCCATATGCGGCAATCGCATGGAATCATTTGAAGAAGAGAAGTTGAATTTTTTAACTTTTCCAGCAATCCATCCAAGCCCGGGGAGCGAACCCTCTTCGCTCGAGTCAGCTAGCATTTGCATCCCGACACAAATGCCCAAAACCGGTATTTTTTGATTCTGCACCATATCATCCAGCAGCGGGTGTAAACCCGATTGGTCTAGCAGCCGCATTGCCGTGTCAAAAGCTCCGACTCCCGGTAAAATCAACTTGCTGGCGCGTTGCAGGTCTTCCTCACGGCTGGCAATCACTGCTGCAATATCCAATTTTTTATAAACTTCTGCAAAGGCTTTGACATTGCCCAAGCCGTAACTGATGATTGCAATCATCTTATGACCCTTTTTTCCAACCCTAGCAGCCGCATCACCCTTGTTCCCATGGTTATCAATCCCATTTTATTTTTATAATCGCGGTAGGTTTTGTTCTCACCATCGAATAGCGCCTGAAAATCGTCAACAGTCAAGTCCAGCTTTTTGGCGACATACTCGAAATCTTGCTTCATGGTGTGTTCATCCAGTTCAGGGGTCTTTATCCGATCCAAGGCTTCTGCGCGTGTCATCTGCTTAGTCAGTATCAAACTGGAAAGATGCGCTTTACGCCTCTCAAAACCAAATTTACGCGGAAGCCAGTAGCACTCCACGAACCGTGTGAAACGCGACTCATGGTGCTTCTGGGCATAGGCTTGCCAGCCAAAGCGTTCAGTCAACTCTTTAATCGCGTTTTCTTTGATATAAGGCAGATGATTTAGCGGCCGTATAACCTTAATGCCTTTAATATATCTATAATATAGTTTATATTTGAAAATATCTGCAGTTGGAAATGTCCTCAAACGCCCCTTCCCAAAACGACTGTGAATGTCTTTCACAAATCGCATATCCGTTGGATAGTACGCTCCCCACTCATGGGGTTCGCGGACGCATTCCGTCGAAAAGTTTGCCCCCGTCAGGGTATATTTAAATCCATTTTCTGCGGCGAAATTATAAAGCGCTGAAAAAAAAGCCAGGTCCTGGGGGGTATCAATGTTGGCTACCTGGGCCTTGAAAAAGGAAAGTTGCAAATCTTGCATCTCTGTCCAGTCAACAACTTCAGTATATAGATCAAGATCAAGTCCGTCTACCAGCCTTTGAATATTATTGACCGAAACCTGTGAGTTCCAACCGGCATCAACATGAAACAAAAGAGGATTCAGGCCCAACTTTTCCTTAGCCATATAAGCAACGAAAGAACTGTCTACTCCGCCGCTGATACCAATTACACAATCGTGGTCACGACCTTTAGCTGCCGCTTTGATTTCGGCAACTACTTTGTTCAATTCGTGCTCACCCTGCTCATCAGGATGCCAGTTCGGCAGAATGTTTTCATAAAAATTACAGCAATAGTCGCACCACCCGCGCTCATCGAAGGTAATATCGGGGTCGGTGGTATCCATGATGCAATTTGAACAGATTTGATATTCAGGTTGACTCATCCAGGCTTCTCCAATTCAGGTTGGATCTGTCTAACACCAGTAACTAATTTTGGCTTTTCCCTAATTGCTTCAAAAAGAGCTCCCGGTTCGATGCGACTACCCCAGGATCCAGTAAAAAATCCCCGATCTTTGACTTAATATCGGCGCGGATCTTGGAGCGCTCCTCGCGGGTTAAGGTTGCATGTCTTTCAATGGTATCCACAAAAGAATCCATTTGGCTCAAATCAAAGTCCCAGCCAAACCCATTTTCCTCAAGGTTGCGCCAGGGGGTATCTGTACTCAGAAGAACAGGTGTGCCTGCCGTCAAGCATTCGGCAATAACATGGCCGTACGCTTCACCTCCGGTAGGAAATAAGAAAAGGTTGTAATGGCTGAAAATGTGTACCACTAAGTTCGCTTCGACACGCCCAAAGTAATTCACTCTCACATTCGTCGGCAACTGCTCGATAAGCTTCCGGCATTCATTCCAGTAGGGGACATTTTCAGCAGGTCCGTAAATATCAAAAACCACGTTCGTCTTTAACCGGCGTAACACTTTCAAGGCATAATCCAGGTTTTTCTCGCGAGAAATCCGCGATAAAAATATTATCTTCAGGCCTTGATCACCCGGTGGTGGTTTGAGTTGCGCGTCCGGCGGAACAGCGGGTACGTTCTTAATAGGAAAATCGCCTGTAATATGTATTGTCTCAGGCTTCGTGTTCATCTCCTTTATAATTTCCGCTTCCTCGATTTTACTGGATGCACGCCAGGTTACATCGTCATACAAGCCGAAGAGCCTGGCCAGTTTGATGAACACGTATTTCTTGGGATATTTCTGGCTTAGGGACGCCCAGGCGAATTCGCCCCAGGGCGATACAATCGCGGGTTTAAAGGAGAAACCCCTGCGAACTTTTCTGTTAAACAGGGCCTTGACCGTCAGTGGCTCGAAAAAGCTGTTCAGGAACAATACGTCGTGGGGCGTTTTGGAAACCAACTTAAATAATTCACTCACTGTCACCGCTTGCGGCGGCAGATAGTAAACTTTGGCATTACCGACCGTTTGCCATTGGTCATACTGAATGTTGGGGTACGGCTTATCGTCCCCCAAATCGCGGTCCCTGGTAACAATCCTGAATTCAAACTCATCGCAGAGGTGGTCGACCGTGTTTATGGTGACCCGCTGAATGCCGCCGGATTTATATCCGGGCAAATAGTTGCCGATAAAGGTTAGAATTATAGGCTTGCGCGAAGAGGTCATGTCAACAGCAGATATCTTTAAATCATCGTAGGGATCAAAAGCGAATTTATTTCAAAACCGCATTTATAAACACCCCTGCCGGCGCTGCCTGCTTACAAGGCATTTACCTACAGGGATCGAAAAGTTGCTGTAGAGTACTCCGAATATTTAGTGGAAATTGGAATCCGGTAGCTAAAAGTTTGTTTGAAGAATACTTTACATCGCCCAAATTGCCGGTCTGCCGGATTAGCTTACGTAAAAGGTATGGTGCTATTATGGGCAGGTGGGTGGGCTTACGAAAAGGTTTGTCCTCATTTTTATGCGATAATTGTTTATGCAATTCATATAGCTCAACAAATGATGTCGCAATCTCATTGCCTGATGAAACAAAAAAGCACTCAGGGGAGTCGAGCGATTTATCGATAAAATGAGTTGCAGCCGCCGCGACGTTATCCGCATGAATGATATGCGCACATTCCCCACCAGCTACAAACATTTTGAGCCGGCTGTGCAGCGTGACTTCTTTTAAAATAGTCAATTCGCCGAGTTGCAACTCGTCGACTATATTAGTGGGGCGCAGGATAAGGACCCGACAGCCTGGCCCACCTTTTGAAACCACTCTTTCAGCTTCCCATTTACTACGCTCGTATTCATTCTGAGGGTTGCAGTCTGAGGATTCATCAATCCATTTGTCCATTGATTTACCGACTACCCCGGCACTGCTTATATGGCAGAGATATTGTATTTTATGTTTACCGGCCAAATGCGCCAAGCGCTCGGTGCCGGAAACATTGACAGCATACATTTTGCTGGTATCATGCAACTCGGCAGCACAATGAAAAAGAAGTTGGGCATTGGTTAGAAAAGAATCCAGCACATGTTCATTTGCCAAATCGCCGACAAATATTTTCACTTCGGGTTCGGCGTGCTGCTTGGTGCGGCTCAATGCTCTTACATGATACCCTAACTCACATAGCCGTTTAACAATTCGCCTACCAACCATTCCGGTAGATCCAGTAACACAAGCAATCTTTTTAAGAGAGGACATGTGCTGGGTGTGGGTAATTTACGGTAGCCAGACAAGTATAAAGCCAATTCAGGATTGGCTCCAGGCAAATAAAGACCTGAACTTGCCTTAATAGAAGGATTATACGTGCTATGAGCGTGCTCCCAGATGGACTCTTTAACAAATCTACCAAAACTCAAATTTGCGTACTGTTTGCAGTTAAGTAGTTAGATCAGTTCAACGCGTTTACATCACTGTGGTTTAAAGCGCCGTAATAGTTCTTCTGAGTTACGCGACGATGCAGGCTTATCAGAACACCAAAAAAGCCCCAGGCTATGCCGATATTTAAACCATTATACATAATCCCGACGAGAACCCAAGCCATCAAGCTAGCTGTGAGCGCCCAAATGATAGTTTTATTGATGTTCGTCGCCAATAGCTCTTTTAACATCTTCAATAACAAAATAGAGACAAGTACAATCCAGATAAGCCCTAATACGCCTGTTGCGAATATTACATCCACTATAAAAAAAAACATGGGCATTGTCCTTAAAACTTTTTCCGAAAGGGGCGGTCTTTAGTTGAGAAAATGATTCCCGCAGCAGGTTGATTCTTGCTGTGTCTGACTGATTTGTCACCTCGATAATGTAGGAATAATCGTTCTGGTTATTTGAATAGTAAGGATCCGCTATTTCTTTTATGACCGGGGTACTCAACCAACGATAATAATAATATTTAAGAATATGCGGGTTGATTGCGGCCACAATCATGATGGCAAGCAGATAAACTAAAAAACCATTGGGGATATATTTTATAAACGATTTGCGTTCGGAATACAGATTAAAAATAAAATAAACCGTAAAGGCGATCAAAATTGCACCCGGCCCGGATCTGTTCCGGCTGTAAATAAGCAGTGTTAGAAAAAACAAAACCGTTATGAAGGTAATGATTCGAAAAGCCGGATGAAACCCTTTTCCTTCGGATAAGACCAATAGGAAGGTTAAAATGACTGCTAAATAGAGACCCATTACCGAACGATGACGAAATTGACCATACGGGTAAAAAGTTGATAAATCTCCATGAAGCACTGGCGAATCATTCACACGCGCAATATTCATAATTCCCATCCCATCCACCAAAGATAGAATAGCGCGTAGCAGCAACCCCAGGGCCATTAAATACCCGACAATATATACTTGCTTTTCCGTCCAGCGTATAGAGGCCACCGCACCGGCAAATAGTATGTATATAAAAATTGATCCAAGTTTGCGATATGACCAGATTGATGAAGAGGCCGTACCGTATTCGAAAAGGGTTAGGATCGTGATATAGACAATTAATATGAGCCAGGCCTTTAAAATAGGCTGCTGCCAGCCAACCTTAAATACGCCTTTCATTCGCAACACAATAACGCCTATCAACAAGATAGAGGTTATGCCGACGGTCGACACACCATGCGAAAATCTGACAAATGCACCGAGGGTCACTAAAAAACAGTAGCCGTAAAAAAGAAAAAAGGCCTTATCTGCAATCCTTCCCCACGTAGATGTAATTGAGTCAGATAATTTTGTTTGCATACACGTTGGCCTTAGTTATTCATTTTCGCAACAACATGAACATTTAGCGGCTCAGCGAGCCCCATTAGTTTTCATGCTTTCTCAGACCTTTACTATCGATCTGATAAAAATATCAAACCAAGCCCTTATACTTGCCATAATAGATTTTAACCTGATGCGCTTATCTGGAGGGCGAATTGAGAGTTTAAATTGACTCAGCGCTTGACATGGCAAACCCATCTGCTGGTAAATCCGACCAATACTGTAACGCAGCAAGAGCAATGCCCGCAGTTTGTTATCCGCATTCAGAAAACGGATGTGTTTTTCAAAAAGGCAGGTAATCCTATCGATCTGCCGATGGGAGGCTTCCGTCATATTACCGCCGCCATCCCAATATGTACCTAAGGTTGCGGGAATATATTGAAAGTTTTCCGTTTTTCTCGCAATCTTAAGCCAGAGATCCGTATCTTCGGCCCCAATCAGGCCTCTCTCTTCTGAAATATACCCCACTTGCTCAATAAAAGAGCGGTGCACCGTGATACTGGAATTGTACAATGGTGTTTTATATAACAGCAAATCACGGAAAACCGGCCGGCGTAGTTGACGACCGCGTAACTTACGCCGTTTGAGTCTCCCCAGGCTTTCGCCATAATCCAGATTCAAATCATGGAAACAAAGATCAGCCGTTTGCATGGCCCGGAACGCATGGGCCAACTTTTTAGGATACCACCTGTCATCCGAATCTAGAAAGGCAATTAAATTTCCACGGGCGCTGCGAATGGCTTTATTCCGAGATGCAGCAATAACCCCATGATTGTGAAAGTTGATCAATTTTAGCCGCGGATCCTGAAAACTCTCCACCACTTCGATGGTATTGTCTTCGGAATAGTTGTTAACAATGACCATCTCCCAGTTCTTGAATGTCTGGGCAAGCACAGATTGGATGCAGCCTTTTAATTTAGCGGCATGGTTATAGGTCGGCGTGATGACAGACACCACGGGTTGGCGCTCTTCAGGTTGCATGCGGCTCCGCGGTTGCCTGTTGGCAGAGCCTCAGGGTATCATCGATTTCCGATTCGAAGCTGCCTTTAATTTTAAAACCGGTTTTTTTCAGCTTGTCAATTGAATATTCCAACTCGGCTGGTTCTTCAGCAGCTTCGGGTTCGGGCCGGTGAATTGAAGGTCGCAGGTTGAAAAGATGTTCATATCTTCGGGCTATCATCTCGGCCATTTCGATTACTCGCAATGCATGCTCTCCACCCAAGTTGAATAGACCGTCGGCACACAGGTCCTCCGGTAAATATAAAAAATGTCTGACAGCCGCACAGATATCAGCCATGGCAATAAAATTCCGCATCTGCAGGCCTGATGTGTGCAGCTGAATTTTGCCGGTCTCTACTGCTTGGCGACACAGATCATTAACCAGCAGTTTCCAGCGGTCAATATCCATCGACAATGGCGCTCCGAACCCATTGGACAACCTCAGCACAATACCGGTCAGGTCACTCATTGCCTGGGCGGCCAGCACGCCCTCTTCTGCAATCCGGTGCGAGATCGCATATGGATGCACCGGACTGACTGGGGTACACTCATCATACCGGCCTACTAGAGGAGATGCATAGATATGTGCGGTGGAAAAATTGATGAAACGCTGAACCCCTGCCTTCTCGGCCGCCCGCAGCAGCCGCAAGGCCCCCCCACCATTGACATCCAGAGCCAGAAGCGGTTCATGGAACGCATCGATTTCGTTCATTGCAGCCAGGTGGATGACGGCATCAACATCCCGGCAGGCTGCATCGACCGAAGCTTGCTCCAAAAGGTCCAGGGAAACAATTTCTCCGCGGTGCAGCCACTCAGGCGTTGGTCGGTTGCCGTTTCGGGTACCCAGAAGAATAGCCAGATCAGTGGACGCGGCCAGGTCATGGGCAATCCTCCCGCCCAAATATCCAAAGCTGCCAGTGATCAGCACCCTATTCACTCGACACCTCCTGCGGCCAGATATAAGGGATCCTGCCATCGTCGACTTCGCGTCTATCCACTTCAGCAGGATCGTGCGGCAAGGTTGCACAATTGGCCAGCAGGGTCACGCCGGGTGCCAGCCCCTGGAACCCATTCCAGACCAGTGGGGGTATCGTTATCAGTTTATAGGCCGCTTCCCCGGTAATAATTTCTTGAACCGTGCCCCGGGTGGTCGAATCAGGCCGTTCGTCATAAAGGACCAAACGTACGCTCCCCAGCGGAACTGCAAGATTCAGGGTCATTTTTCGGTGAAGTTTCCAAGCCTTCACGGCACCAAGATTTACCGTAGAAAAATAAATTTCCCCAAAGCCTATAAAATGTTTCGCGTCACAGCGCAACATGTGCATGACCTGACCGCGATCGTCTTTTGTCTTGTGCAGATCGGTAATGATAACGCCTTGGATCACTTTGTTTCTCCGTCACCACCGTCGGCCCAGGCGATATTACGAGCCCGGGCTAACTCAATGTAGCGTTGAATCTGGCCCAGTGCGAAAGCGGCCATGTCATCAGGTGCGGTGTAGAATTGTCGATACCAGCCAATGGTCATTTCCAGTGTCTCATCGAATGTCATCGCAGCCCTCCAGGAAAGATGTTGTTGGGCTTTTTCACATGAGAGTTTAAGCAGCGTGCTTTCTTTCTTCTGGCCCGAGCTTGCCGGGTCGGTCTCCACCGTCCCTCCGGCCAATGTTGACGCGCCTGTTCGATAAGGGTCCCCACCGATTTATTGAGATTGGCATCGGGGCCGAAATTATACGCCTCACCATGGTAGCGCCCCGAGGCCATCAAGTCGGCACCAATGCATAAATAACCACTCAATGGTTCCAGGACGTGCTGCCAGGGACGCGTGGCCTGCGGATTGCGTACCAGCAGGGGCTTGCCTACGGACCAGGCCCGGACACAATCCGGCACGATCCGATCGGCCGCCCAATCCCCACCGCCGATAACGTTGCCGGCCCGTGTGGTTGCAATGGCGGGGACGGGCTTGTCAGGGACCGGTTTGATTATCGAGCGGCAATATGACCGGGTAACAAGTTCGGCACAAGCTTTGGAGGCGCTGTAAGGATCATCGCCCCCGAGCGGATCATTTTCTCGATACCCCCAGAGCCACTCGACGTTCTGGTAGCATTTATCACTGGTGATGATGACGGCAGCCCGGACATGTTCCGAATCTCTGAGACATTCAAGGACATTGACGGTGCCGCCGATATTGGTATCGAAGGTCAGCCGGGGGGATTCGTATGATTGACGCACTATCGGCTGGGCCGCAAGGTGAAACACCACTTCAGGGTGAAAATCTTGGAATACTTCGCGGAGATGGTTAAAATCACGAACATCTCCTTTATGATCCGCGATTCCATCTTTCAGCTTTAATACCTCAAAATTGCAGGGATCGGAGGGCAAGTAGGCCGAGTAGCCGGCAACTTCGGCCCCCAGGGCTTTCAACCAGAGGGCCAGCCAGGACCCTTTAAACCCGGTGTGCCCGGTTATGAGAACCCGTTTGTTTTTATAAGTATGTGCGAATAAGTTCGCCTGCATACCGCTATTCCCCCTATGTCAATTATTTGCGGCTACCAGACCTTCCACGGCGCTCGCTGTTCCGCCCACATGGCTTCAAGGGCCTTTTTATCCCGCAAAGTATCCATGCACATCCAGAAACCTTTATGTTTGTAGGCCATCAATTGGCCATCTCGGGCCAGGTTTTCCAAAGGTTCTCTTTCCAAAACTGTGGCATCGTCTGTCAGGTAGTCAAAAATCCCCGGTTCAAACACGAAAAACCCGCCTGAAATCCATCCTTCCGAGGCCTGCGGTTTTTCTGCAAATTCCGTTACCTGGGCATCTTCAATCCGCATGGCGCCAAAACGGGACGGTGGATGGACCGCCGTAACTGTTGCCAGCTTCCCATGCTGCCGATGAAACTTGATCAAATCGGCAACATGAAGATCGGTAACTCCATCCCCATATGTCAACATAAAGGTGCCCTGTGGTTGCAGTAATTCCTTTAATCGCAGAAGGCGTCCGCCTGTCATACTCTTCTGCCCGGTTTCCATCATCTGTACAACCCAATCTTCGGCATCGTTTTGCTGATAATCCATTTTCCCGGTCGCGACATGTGCGATCAGATCACTGGTCATCAAGTGATAGTTGGCAAAAAAGGCTTTGATCACTTTCGATTTATAACCTAGGGCCAGCACAAAATTGCTTTTCCCGAAATGGGCATAGATTTTCATGATATGCCAGAGAATCGGTTTATGGCCGATTTCTACCATGGGTTTGGGTTTTAAGTGGGTTTCCTCGCTCAGACGGGTTCCTAAACCGCCACAAAGTATTACCGTTTGCATTCTCTCTCCTAAATTTTGTTAATTTCTACTTTTGTGCCGGCGCCATTTGACGCGCTGGTTTGTATGTAGGTGGGTTATTGCAGTAATGCCTTCCAACGAGGCAAATCCGGGGTGGTATCCCAATAGGCTTTTAGGAACTCCTTGCGGCCGTCCATGTCCGGTGGTGACCCGGCATGCATGGCTTGTTCAATTTTCTCCTTTAAATCCTGCGATGTGGTAACTTGCTGGTAGTACTCATGATAATCCACGAGTGGATTCATCAAAAGAGCATCCGGTACCAGGGGTATAAAAACATCGCAGCCATATGCCAAGGCTTCCAGGGCTACGGTACTCGTCGGCACCAACACGGCCCGGGCGACTCGCAATGCATCGGCAATATTCCCATCCCGAATCTGATACCCGCATTTTTCCGGATCAATACCGCGCGTTTTAAAAATCTCACCAAATGGACACCGGGGATGCCCCTTGAACCAGATCTCAAACCCGCCGATCTGCGGAAACGCCCGCGATACCATATTTACCAGCGTCGTCGTTTCGTCACGGTTTATTGAGCCGGCTACCAGCAAGACATTGCTTTTGTGTTTTAGATCGGCACCTTTTGCTAGCAGTTGGCCGATGTATAGATAGCGAAGGGCTTCAGCTCGCCTTATGTTGGGATACGCACTATTTTCAAGAAGCTTAGGTGTCAGGGATCCGGAAATTGCCAGGAATGTCGGCAAGGGCATGGTCGGCACAGCGGCAATCGATTTCAATTCACTGGGATCGTATGAAAAGTGATAAAAATGGGAGGATATCGCGGCGTGCTGAACCCCAATTACCGTTACGTCCGGCTGAATCCGCTGGCAGGCGGCAATCAACGCCTTTTCCCAGGCATGCATCTCCGCCGGGTAGACCACTTCGTCAATATCGGTGAGTTCCTGCAGCGCTTCTTTAAAAGTCCATCCGAACAAGAGCCCTTCCATGGCCCCTACTCCGCAAAGCGAATCATGCCAAAGTGGCTTGATAATCGGCAAGCTCTCCCGGTGTCCTGGCGTTTGAGCCAAGATCATCCGCATCTGATGATACCACTGCAGACTGTAAAGGATTTGCCGCCCCCATTGCCGAAGAACTTTACAAACTAATCCGAACTTGAAAAACTCGTGGATAAAATATACCTCTTCACCCAGATCGGATACTGCATCAATCCGCCGCAAAGATGCGGCCAACTGCTCTCCGGGTTGACTGACTTCGAGCAGAAGCCAGCAAATCGATTTATGCCAATCGATAAATTTATCTTGCAGGCCGCCGAAATAATTATTTCGGTAACTTCCCACTTGAAGAGCAGCTCCATCAATCGAAGGCGAATAGCAAACAAACAGTGAAGCCAAACGATGGTCTCGGCAAATTGTCCGGCGCCGAAAATAGCGCTTAATCTGTATACATGTCCGTCCAAACAGGGTCAGCGTCACCAGGCCACGCAAAATGGCCACTATAAAGGGCGGGCGGGCTAATGCCCGCCTCAGGAGGCCGCTTAAAGTCTCAGGGCGCAAGTTCTTCAGGAAAGACACATTCAAACCATTGTAGTGGGCCAAATTTTTCAGAGCTTTGCGCAGGCGATAGTTTTTGAGCTGAATGACCAGGCGCTGGTAGGGCTTGTCAAGAGCAACTCGGCGTATGGCATTGAATTGGGCCAGCTCAAGGAAGGCCGGCGTTTTGAAGGTGTTTTTTTCAGAAAGGATACCGAACCACCAGGCACTTGTACCCAGGTCTGGTATTTCCAGTTGCTCACGGAGGGTCCGGTCACCGGTCGTACCCATTCCGATGCGGCAAGACCAATGCGCGATATCATCCCGAACCCGTTCTGACTCTGCCTTGATCATTAGGGCCGCATCCAAAAATCTGATATGGTCGGCCCCCATATTGATCAGATCCCGGCGAATTCTGTCGTTAACGGTTTGGTCGCCGCTGACGGAGAGTACCTCAACCTCCGCTCCGGTAACCGGCAATTTGTCTTGCCTATCGGGCCATTGGTCACAGACCAGCAGAAGGTGAGATTTTCTTTCAGCTGGAATATTCATGCCGCAGCTTATCGGATTGCATAAGTTCACGCACCGTATCCAGATCCTCAGGAGTATCCACGGATATATGCGCATCCTGAATATGCACTGCTTTTATCTTCTCGCCGTGCTCCAGGATGCGCAGATACTCATTGTGTTCCAGCTCCTCCAGCGGCGTGGGCTTCCATTCACTGTACTGCAACAAAAAAGGCGTTCGAAAGGCTACAATGAAGCACATTTTCAACATCGACTTGATATTGCTGCGGGCATCACTGGGCAGATCGGTCCGGGAACAGTATAGAACATAGTCGTTCAGATCGAGCACGGCCTTGATATCCGCCGGACTATTTTTCTTGCTGTATTCGGTAACACCGATCGCTACCGGTGCCATTGGGTCTTTGATCAGTCCATTCACGACGGCATCGATATGCGCGGGCATCACCAACGGTTCATCCCCCTGAATATTCACAATGAGGTCGGAGGAAACCTTCTGAACCGCCTCCGCGATGCGGTCAGATCCGGTCTGGTGATGTGTTCCGGTCATGATAACGGGGATTTCATGCTGTCCGGCAACAGTTCTTATACGCTCACTGTCGGTTGCCAGGTAGACTTCATCGAGTGTGGTCGCCATCTGCGCACGCTTGCAGGTGTGCACAATCATCGGAAGGCCAACGATGTCTGCCAGAGCTTTTTCCGGCAAACGGCTGGATTGCAGCCGGGCGGGGATCATACCAACAGTCCTCATAGTTCAACCCTCCTTTCCAGACCGCACCTGGTGAAACGTCTCCACGGCATCTCGCATTGCATTGTGAAAAACCGTACAGTCCGGAAGGTAGGTAATAAACTGCATACCAATATCCATCATCCATTGCATATCGTCACGGGTCCGGGCAACGAATCCACCAGCGGCAACGCCGGCATCCCGAATCGTACGAATACAGCGTTCCATCTCCCGGCGTATCTCGGGATGATTCACCTGTCCCGGCATCCCCAACGCTTGGGAGAGATCATAGGCCCCGATATAAATCAGGTCGAGGTGCTCGGTCGCCAAAACCTCCTCCAGGGAGGCGATCCCCTGCTTTCCTTCCAGAATGACACCGGTAACTGTTCTTTGATTCTGAACTTCGGAATGCCGGGTAATATCGCCCCCGGAATAACCGCCGGCACGAGTGAAAGGTGAGAACCCCCGACCACCGTCGGGATAATATTTGGTGTAACTAATTACCCTGGCGGCATCCGCGGCGCTTTCCACATGGGCCGTCAGGACGCCATCGGCACCGGCATCAAGTGATTTTAAAATCTGTTCTTCACTGATTTGCCCCAGGCGGGTAATAGCGCTCACCGATTCCGCCTGGGCGGCCCGGATCATGCGTTCGGCCGTATCGAAAGTGAAAGGACCGTGTTCCAGATCTACCATAACGAAATCGAAACCGGCCGAAGCAGTTACATTCATCATATAATCCGATGGTACCACACACCACGGCCCAAACAGGACTTCACCTGCCTGCAGCCTTTCTCTGATTAGTTGCGGCATGTCCTTCTCCTCCCTTTACATAATCAGTCCGAGGCGCTGATTGCGATGCCGGAGATATCACGGGCAACGTAAGGTGTTAATGCGTGCAGTTCATCCTCGGGTGTTAATCCGCTGGCTACGCCGATGGAAGCCAGGCAGCCGGCCTGGATGCCGGCCATGACATCGGATTTCGAATCGCCTACCATGATTGTGGTCTGCACTCTCATTTTCATACGGTTACAAATGGCATGTACCACTTCGGGATGGGGCTTGGGGTTGCTAACCTGATCGGCCCCCACTATGCACTCTATAACACCGCCGAGGCCAAGATGGTCCATGGCAAGGATTGCGCGTTCGGTCCGATCGGTTGTGGCCACAGCCAGCTTGGTCCCGTACTGCTTGAGAGCGGTCGCCATCTCAAATAGTCCCGGAAGGGGCTTGATCATTTCATTCAGTCGTTTCATCGACAGCCGATCTACTTCGGCAAAGACCTCCACGAACAAAGCGGTGTGGTCGCTATGGCCATTTTTTATGAGGTAGTCAACCCCGGCCTGTTGGACAATCTCCCGTTTTTTCAGACCGACCGGGCCCTCCGGCTTAATCTTCATAGCATCAACTCGGACGCCCATGCTGTCCATCAGACCGTTGCGGTCATCGCGGTCCAGATTCAGCTGTTCGGCGATCAGGTCGGCCCGCAGTTGAACCATGCGCGACCAGTAGTGATGGACATCGATGAGGGTTCCGTCTTTGTCAAAAATTGCCAGGGCAACCCCATCCAGGAAACGGTTGCCAATTTGGATTCGGGCTGCCAATCAAACCTCCTGGAGCGGGTCGAGGGTTGCATCAACCAGGCGGCGGCCTTTTTGAACGGCAGCAGAGAGGACTGTTAGGTCGTTGTCGAAATCGGCTGCTTCTATTTCCACACGAACCAGGTTGCGAGCAAACGTCCCGATTGAGACTCCATGGGCCGGGATACCGCACAAACGAGCCAGTTCGCCGGTTTGGCCGTTCGTACCCCCTGAGAGCAGAATCGTCACATCAAGGCCGCTTTTTTGGATAATATCTGCAATGGCGATGGCCTGCAGGGTTGTATTGAAGTTGTCCGATCCGCCGGACATGGGTGCGCCATCGGCCTGGATGATCAATCTTTCCCCGGTCAATTCCCGGGCAGCCGCAATACGGCTAAGCAGGTGGTTATTGGAAAGGTGGGAACGATCCAGACACATGCTGATGAAATTGTCTGGTAAAATACGATTCAAGATGCGCCAGTCCCGCAGCACTTTTTCGTCATCGGCAATGATGGCATGCAGTTCGAAATTTTCAGCGCCAGCTTCAAGGCAGGCAGGTAAAACACGGTCGAAATCAACTTTACGCGTATAGTATTCAACCGCATTGTACTCGCAGACGGTTTCACACTTCCCGCAACCAATACAGCGTCGGTCGATCACTCGGTAGGGATCCGATCCGACAGCCTGCTGTTCGCAATGTTCAAAGCAGTCACCGCAGGCCGTGCAATTGTCTTCAAGGATACGGGCCTTGCGTACGTGGGGATCTCCTTTCAACCCCACGCTGACGGTGATGAACGGTTCGGTTTCCAGTTGGATGTTCAGGCTCGGTGCGAGTTCAAATGCGCGCTGAATGCCCCGCCGGCTGGCCTGGACCACCTCGACATTGGCAGAGACATCGATGCCAAGAGCGCCTGCCAGGGTGTAGACCTGGCTCAGGCGGTAGACCTCATCGGGGTCCTCGTTTCCCGCACCGCACACGACTTTGAAAAATCGGCGGTTTTGAAAACAACTGCGCTGTTGTGTATATCGATCCATAGTGCCTTCCATTCTAACGGATTGAAAAAATTCGTTTACAGGTAGTTTTCAATGCCCTTGTAAAAGCTTGCGTGTCCGGTGGGTGTCAGAATGTGGATACCTTCCCCCCCCTGTTTTTGAATATACCGATCTATCTTCTGCAAAAAGGTGTCATTCCAGCGATGGCGTTCTACATTCAGCTCGTGTTCTTGCGGGTCGAATTTCTCATCGTAGAAAAGAGCCGTGCCCGCATTGGCGTGATTCAGATAACCATCCATACCGGCCACAAAGACGCGGTTGGCCCCCATGACCACCGCGATCCCGATGAGCAGAACTGAAATGGTGCGGCAGTTGCACATGATCATCCCGTCCTGAATATCAAAATCAGCGTCCAGCACGTTACGAAAAACCAGCGGCTCCCAAGATCGCTGCACGTAGTCATCGATCATGTCCGGTGGAATATTAATGCCAATCAACAACTCAGAATCCGGGGCAGTCGTACCGGCATATGCAGCAAACCGTTTTTTATTGTTAAAGGCGTGATAGTCCGGTTTAAAAAGCCCATTGAGAAAATTGGCTCCCAGTACAACTGGATCGTATTTAGCAATAAATTTTTCAATCTCCGGCTTCTTTTCTTTCAGACTGGGCCCATTTGCCAACACTAGAAATTCACGCTTGCGATGTCGGTCGGCGTAAGGTACCGGTGGCGCGGCTACGCAGGTTTCATCAGGATTGGTGTCGGACGCCGGACAGAAAGGGGTTTCGTTCAACCGACCGAGAATTCCCTGGCGAATGAAATTTTCTATAATTTCGGAATCATAGCCGATTGCGTCCGTGTGTTTAATATTTCCAAGAGCTTTCCAGATATCTTCCATACTGTATTCTTTGCGCCGCAGCAGGTCTTTGGCATAGCTGGGGTGGATATTAAAGATACCCGAGATCATATACGGCAGCTGGTACCCCCAGGGGTGCTCCTGTTTGAGGTCGAGAAAGAATCGTTCGATACAGTTCAAGATTGGAATGACGTTATACCGTGTGGCGCCCTGTTCGCTGAGATATGACAGCATGATTTCGGTGGGCAAATTCCCAGCACCCCGGCCAATGCCGTAGATGGTGGTATCAACTATATCGACCCCCACCCGGATGGCTTCCAGCGAATTGGCGAACGCCATCTGAATATTATTATGGGGGTGGAAGCCAACCCGGGGTCCCCCTAATTCGACGTAGGGGCCGAAGAGATCTTCCATATGAAAAGGAAAAATCGAACCATAGCTGTCGGCCAAATAGATATAATCCAGTGCTGAATCGCGCACCGCGTTCAGCAGCTCTTTCTTCTCTTGGGTCGTATACGTATTGTAGCCCATGCACTGCAGGGAAGCCAGATAGCCGCATTTTTTAATTTCCGCCATCATGTCGAGGGCCGCAAATACTTTGTTTTTGTGAACCGCAACCCTTACAAGGTCTACGCAGGAATCGCCGGCAGGACCAAAATCTTGTAGTTCGATGCTGTTAAAGTCCGCCATGACCGAAACACGGGCACCGTGTATATTGGCAAGCGTGTCTTGCAGCACTTCTTCGGTGGTCAGGCGCCAGATGCCCTGGCTCTCTGGTCTAAAGAAAGCGGCCGCATTGCGAAAACCCAATTCGACAAAATCGACCCCACCCTTGGAAAGGGCGCGATACACTTCGCGCACCAGATCGCGGCTGAATTGCCAGTTGTTGACGTATCCGCCGTCACGAATGGTGCAGTCGAGTATTTCTAAAGCCATACGATTTCCTTTTGTGGATTGTTTACGATGAAGCTGTAGCTGGTGCTCCCGCGGTTTCCTGCGCGGCGGTTTGTTGTTGAGCAATTTTTTGGAAATGGGCCGAGTTGGCCATCAAATGGGTATAGGTGCCCTGGTCCACCACCCGGCCCTCGTCCATTACGTGGATGATATCGGCATGCTCGATAGTTCTCAAGCGATGGGCCACGATCACGATGGTCAAATTGCCGCCCATAGATTTAATGTCCCGGGTAAGTTCAGCTTCAGTAAAACCGTCCAAAGATGATGTTGCCTCATCAAGGATTAGAATGTCCGGGCGACGGTAGAGCGCCCTGGCTATTCCGATCCGCTGGCGCTGCCCCCCGGATATTTTAACCCCTTTTTCACCGATGCGGGTCTGCAGCCCTTCCGGCAGGGCGGCGACAAAATCACCCAAGTGGGCCAGTTCGATAGCCTGATGCAACCAGGTTTCATCAACCTCACCGGCTTCGATCCCAAAGGCGACGTTGGCGGCCAGACTGTCGTCACTCAAGAAGATCTGTTGCGGAACATATCCGATCTGGCGGCGGTAGGCCGCGATATTTTCGCTGGTTATCCGAACGCCGTTGAAAACAAGCGCCCCGCTGGAAGGAACCAGCAGTCCCACGATGATGTCTATCAGGGTGCTTTTGCCAGCTCCGGTCAAACCAACGAGAGCTACCGTTTTCTTAGCGGGGATCACGAAATCCAGATCCTCAAAAATCGGTTTGGGGGCACTCTGAAACTGAAACGTGACATCCTTTAACACAATGGTCCCCGTTCTCGCCGAAACCGGCATGCTTGCGCTCCCTATCAAAGCCTGATCTGCAATGTTTCCGGCTGGTACGGTCTGCTCGGCATCATCGTGCAATATTCGGAAAATGATATCGAGGCTGTTATGATAGTAGCTGATTGAGTTGATTCCGGCATATATTTTGGCCGATGACGGCAATACCCGGACAGCAGCAACACCGAAGGCCGCAATCACCGGAAAGATCTCCGCCCGGCCGGTCTGATTCTGGAAACTCAACGCCAGGCTGACAAGGATTCCGACGAATAGCAGGCACTCCATGAGATACCGGGGTGCGGATGCGGTTACCGTATATTTCACAATGCTGCTGGTATATTTCCAGATGCCGTCTGCAAACCTCTCCAGAAAGAGCTTTTTGACGTTGTAGATCTTAATCTCCTTGACACCGTTTAAGGCTTCAATCCCCGATTTGAAAAACTCACCATGTGATTGTTCTCTTTGTATTGAGTAACGTTTAAGGCTGTTTTTTTGTAGGAGATAGACCAGGCTAAATATAGATGCGAAAGCTGCCACTATAATCAGCGTAACTTTGGGGTAGGCCAGGAGCAGAAGCGTCAGTATACCCAGGATAATGATTGTTTCCGAGCAGATGACCAATATGGGCAGCAGCAGACCACTGCGAAACTGGGCCGCCTCAGAGGTAATATTTTTAAACAGAACGGCCGAGTTGTTTTCCAGATGAAACGTATAGGGCCGCTGCAGATATGAGCGCAAAACGGTCGTGGTGATCCGATTATACACCTTGCGCGCAAAATCTTCATTCATGAATATCATGAATACCGCGTACAGCGATTTTAAAACAAACAGGGCAATGGCCACTATCACCAGAAGTCTGAAAATCGTATTGATATCCGTGATGCCGGACAGGTCACAGAACTGGCGATAGAGATCGGTGGATGCCAGTCGCTCCGGCTCGACAAACAGGGTAGTGAGCGGGATGACCACGCCAACACTGAACACTTCTGAAATTGACAGAAGAATGGAACCGATCAGCAGAATACCTATCTTGCGCTTTTCTGCCGTAGTGAGGACATATTTAAATTTGGAGAACATGTTCATTTTAGGAGATAGTCATCTTCGAGACTGTCGTGCTTGTGGCTTCCGGCTTAACAACACCGATCGTGTGCGGTTGGATTGACTTGGGGCGGCTATAATCTTTTAAGCAATTTGGCAGGATTTCCGGCCACCACCGTGCCGGCGGCCACATCTCTGGTGACCACCGATCCGGCGCCGACCACGGCATTGCGGCCAATGGTCACACCAGCCAAGACCGTGACATTGGCGCCGATCCAGGCACCGGAACAGATACGCACCTCTTCAGCCGGATAATAGCCTTGCTTTTTAACGGGCAGGTCGGTGCGGTCATAACGATGGTTAACCGCATACAGGTGTACATTGGAACCGATGGCAACATCATCTTCGATAATGATATTGCCGTTGACCTGGGGGTCGGCCGACAGTACGGAACCCGGGTGAATGGTAACATTACGGCCGATGGAAATTTTAGAGCAGGAGTGTGCGAAGGCAAACGGACGAAAATCGGATTTTTTACCAAAGTGCTTGAACTTGCGTCTGCAGATCCAGCGGTTTAGCGTTGGGTAGTATAAAAACAGATGGGTCAGGGGAATGTCCGGGCCCAGACGGTCACACTTCCAGTACCATATCAATCGTTTCAGCATAGTGTCATTTAGTAGTTGGCGAGAATTAGTTCGGCTGTTTTCATCTGGGTTTCAATCCAGGCATCGACCGTCGCACCGGCGTAGTGGGGGGTAATGATCAGATTGTCGTGTTCGCGGGCATACTGCACCAGGGGGATGTCAGTGAGTGAATCCGGGAATCCAGCCTGGTACTCATCAGCCAGAACGTCCAGGGCGGCTCCGCCGAGGTGACCCGACTCCAGTGCCGCTAACAAGGCCGCTTCGTCTACAATGGCCCCCCGGGCGGTATTGATCAGATAGCTGCCCGGCCGCATTGCCTGAAAAAAACGCGCATCGATCATCTTCTCCGTTTCAGCGGTGTGGTGTGCATGAATTGAGACAATATCAACTGCGGAGGCCAGCTCCGTAGGCGATTCGCATCGCTGATACTGCTTTGCGGCGGTGTTCGGGCTGTAGTAGTAAATACTATCTACGAGCGCTTCCCCGGCCGCGGCAACCAGGCGGCCTAAGCGCCCCAGACCCACGATGCCTAACCTCAATTTCGATAGCATCTGCGGCGTTTGTCGGCCGAATTTGCGGCCCTCCCACTGTCCCGCACAAACAGCCTGGTGGGCCCAGGGCAGTTTTCTGGTGATTGCAATGATCAGCCCCCAGGTCAATTCCGCGGTAGGCGTGATGGTATTCATAAATTCGGTTTCCGTCCCCAGATGAATAACTCGAATTTGTTTTGTACGACAATAATCCTCATCGATGTGCGGCACGCTCAGTGTGGAACTTGCGATCAGCTTCAGCTGTGGGCATTTGTCAATTTTAGCCTGATCGAAAGGATATCCAAGCGGGGCCAGGCATATTTCAACAGATTGCAAAACCGCATCAGTATCATCGTCCGGGGATGGCAGCTTCACCACGGCAAAATGTTCATCCAAAAATTCCATTACTGCCGGCTGGAAGCGGAGAATGTCGTAGTACAGCAAGGTTGGTTTGGTCATGGGAATCAGTCTATCTCCACCACTTTGTTCTTGATCATCAACTCGGCCGGGGCGATATCATCCGGCCCATCCAAGTCATAGGCTGTGTCCAGTGGTATTACGATGGGAATACTGGGTCGAGCGAACAAGTTGCGCTCGCTAACCAGGGCTTCGGTGCGGGTTACGATCAGGTTGCCGTAGGTGTAGAAGACCGGTTTGGTCTGTTTGCTATAGCCGACCTCCCGTTCTTTTTGAAAAACAAATGCGATGTCCTTGCCGCCATCGAACATCTGGCGCTGGTTATGGGCGTGGAATTGGTGCGGTACCTTGATTACGGTCTGGGAGCTCTTGGCCTGCGGATTTTCGATGAGTGCGTTGACAGCGTGATCGATCTGGCCGCTGGTCAGAAATATTGAAGTGGGCTGCAGCAGAACCAGTATTTCGGCTATGGCCCCCTCTTGGGCAGCCAGTGTTTCCGCCACATGAATCATGACATCGAGTGATGGCGCCAGATCACCGCTGAGATGGTCCGGTCGCATCAGCACTTCAGCGCCATAATCCCGCGCGGTCTGGGCGATACGATCATGGTCGGTTGAGCAGAAGATCCGCTCAACCGTGGCGGACTTGCGGGCGGCGCCGATATTGTAAGCAAGCAGCGGCTTACCGCTTACCGGGACGATATTCTTCAGGGGAATGCTTTTGGAACCACCCCGGGCGGTCAGAATTCCCCAAGCTTTGTTCTTTAAGATCTTCATACAATTCCTCTTTTTCTCAATTCAACGAGGGCCAACTCCAACACCCGTCTTTCAGTTCCTATCCAGGCATCCTGGGTAGCACCCCCCATTTTTGGCGTCAGGACAAGGTTGTCATGTTCCCGGGCATATGCGACCAGGGGATGATGGGCAAGGTCTACCCGAAATCCGGGCAGATGCTCTTTGGCCAGCATGTCCAGGCCGGCTCCGGCAAGATGCCCCGATTGCAGATTCTCCAGAAGTGCGCTTTCATTTACAATACCGCCCCGGGCCGTGTTGATGATAAAACCTCCGGGCGGCATTTCAGATATGAAGCGGGTATCCACCATGTTTTCGGTTTCTGTGTTCAGGTGGACATGCACGCTGATGATATCGCTTTTACGGGCCAACTCCAGCAGGGTATCACAACGGATATAGCGGTCATCTGATTGGTAGGGATCAAAGTAACGGACCGGCATCTGGAAAGCTTGTCCATACGCGGCCATTAAGCGCCCCAACCGCCCCAGGCCGATAATGCCGAGGTTCATCGCCGAGAGCATGCGTGGTGTCCGGATACCGAATTGCTTCCCATTCCAGGCGCCTGCTTTAACCGTTTCGAAGGCAGCGGGTATATACCGGGTCACAGCCAACAAGAGTCCCCAGGCAAGTTCTGCCGTCGGCGTGATCGTACTCAAGTAGGCCTGTTGATCTTTCAGTGAGCAGATGTGAATCCCTTTTTCCCGGACATAGTCGGTATCAATATGCAAAATCCCAGTTGTCGGGGTAATCAACACCTGCAGGGAACTGAAAGGCGCCAACATCTCGCGGTCAAATGCATATCCCATGGGAGCGCAGGCAGCGGCGATATCACCCACCGCCCGGGGATCAATCGCAGATGGATCCGACAGCGTTATCAGTTCGAACTGTTCCGCCATGAAGATCAGATTCGCCGGTTGAAAGCCTTGGCTTTCGAAATAAAGGAGTCGTGGTTTTGTGGTTGTCATGCGTTTGTTCTATTTATTGAATATTTGTGTAAATCGGTACCAGCACCTCACGTGGCCGGCCAGGGAATCTTCGAGTTGCCTCCGGCGCATGTTTTCAATATCTGTCCCGCCACAGTTCGGGCATTGTTTTTCATGGCATAGGCAGATTTCAGCGCACCGCCGACAAATCCGAACCATGCCCCGGCTGCCCTGTGCCTGCGGGGCATCGTTGATTAATGCCAAACGGAGGCGGCGCTCCCGCTCAATCCATTTTTTATAATCCAGCGCCATATTCGATCGTACGGCGAGCCCCCTATTGAAAAAGAAGCTAGCTTTCTTTGCACGGACAATTTCTCTCAGGTCACCTTGTGTCGGAGGTGCCATTGCCCGGTTTTATGCTCCCACAGGTGCGGTGGACGGGCCGCGTCGATCAATTCCCAAAAGTACTCTTCCGTGATGTCCAGATATTGGAGAATTTCCTTAAAATATTTCTGGGGGAACTCGCCGTCAAAACGGTTCACCAGCGCCACGCCCTCCTCGCGGGTGATGTGGTGGTTGCGAATATCCTTGGCGGCATCGTACGTCGCCCGCCCAATCCCGAATTTAATATAGGTGGTGTAGTAGTGAAACCCGTCGATGCGGTCATCCAGGCTTGAAAACTTCGTGTAGGTACCTTCGGTGCGTTCGGGATTGGCTTTAAATTCTGCGTTTTCAGCTGCATAGTAGTAAGCCTCCTGGGGCGTCCATTTTAGATAATAGCCCAGGTAGTGCACCTGGATTCCGGAATCCGCCATCTTCTCTCGATCCGGCGGCAGGTAGACTTCCAAGTCGTTCAGCGTCAAGCCATGCCCATCCAGATATTCGCGGACCGAAGTGCCGCCCAGGTAGGTCTCGTCGATCTGGTCGGCGGCATAATATTTTTCCTTGCGCAGGGGTGACACGTTATCAGCGATGGGGTTGCCGTACTCAGCCTCGTTTTCACCGTAAAATACCAGTTTGATGCCGTGTTGCATGGCCAGTTTAGGTGCCAGGTATTTCTGCCCGAGAATAAACGGCTGAAAGGGATGGAGCAGGTTGATAAACGCATGCCGGGTCAGCAATCGGTGCACCCGGCCGTTGGGCCAGAAGGAAATATTGTCGAAACCGGCCACATCCAGCCAGTTTTTAAAGTTCAGCCAGCCGATGTCCGTATAAATGTGGGGCGGCCAGGTACAGGTCAACGGGTGCATCCCATATTTATATTTCAAAATGTGGGCGGCCAGGACACTATCCTTGCCCCCGCTGCCCGGCACCAGGATGTCATACTGACCATCATCGCGCCGATATTGGTCCAGCAGCTCTACTAATTGCGCTTCCCGGCCTTCCCAGTCAACTTCACGATCCTTGATTTCCGCATAACGGCAGGCATCGCAGACGCCCTCTTCGTCAAACATCAGGCCGGTATGCCGATGGGCTTTATTATGCTTCGATTCGACCGATGAAGTGGGCCGCTGGTTGGACATCACGCATTTGCTGCAAAACTGGACTTCTCTGGGAAGACCGTATTTGGTTTTCTGTGGTTCCGGCATTAGGTGTTCCTCTGGTCTTTCATTCATTTTCTATGATGGTCTCTTTAAAGGCCTTGTAAATTTTTATCCCCTCCGGGCCGCTGCGTTCGGGATGAAATTGACAGCCGCAGATAAGCCTGTATTGAAAACTTGCACAGAAGGCGATGGTCCCATACCGGGTCATTGAAGTGACGATGCCGGTATCTTGCGGTTCGACATAAAATGAGTGCACAAAATACATGAACGCTCCCGATCGGGTCGCCCGCAGGGGTGTGCTTTGAAGGCGTTCACTTGTATCAGGGTTGATTTCAAGGGTGTTCCACCCGATGTGCGGCACTTTTAACAGGCGGCCATCCGTTCCCCGGAAGCTTTCGAAGCCGATCACTTCGCCGGGGACCAGCCCCAGGCCGCGGTGCCGGCCGAATTCGGCACTGCTTTCCATCAACAACTGCATACCCAGGCAGATGCCCAGCACCGGCTTGGTTTCAGCCACAGTGACCAGGGCCTCCGCCAGTCTGAGATTCGTGAGCGTTTTCATTGCCTGCCCAAATGCCCCGACACCAGGCAGGATAACTGCATCGGCACGCTTTAGTAGGGTTGGATCAGACGTGATGGTGCAGTCCATGCCAACCGATTTACACGCATTGGCTACACTGAACAAATTGCCCATTCGGTAGTCTGCTATGGCCACATGGGGAGTAAGCGAAGATGTCATGCCGGGCTGTCCTCCGTGTAGCGACAATTAATCCCCCTTTGGACCAATTCCTGCTTGATGCAGGGCAGCGAGGTGCATTGCACTTTTGAAAATTGAAAGCCGCCTTTTTTCAGGTATTCGATGTTGCCTTCCCCGGAGAAATCTTCCCGGGCCTGCGGCTGCTTGATAAAATCATAGTGCAAAGTTGAAGCGATGCTGACGGCGTCGGCACAACCATTTGAAACCACATCCTGGAGGTGGGCAACCCGGCCGGCACCGCCACAGGCAATGACCGGGATGGACACCTGATCGGCAATGCGCTGCATAAGTGCCAGATCGAAGCCCTTGCCGGTGCCTTCCTGGTCAATTGAGGTCACCATGATTTCGCCGGCCCCTAAAGCCGTGACCCGCTGGGCCCACTCGATTGCATCCACACCGGTTTTTTCGCGACCATTGTCCGTGTAGGCTTCATAGCGGCCGCCCTCTTTTCGGATAGCCTCGATGGATATCAGGATCGTCGAAGAACCAAACTCCCGGGAGGCAGCCGTAATCAGTTCAGGGTCATTTATAGCGGCGGTGTTGAGGGACACTTTGTCGGCCCCGGCTTTCAGCACGGCCCGAATATCTTCGAGTGTGCGCAGTCCGCCGCCCACCGTCAAAGGGACAAAAATCTCCTGCGAGGTACGCTGGATGATATCGTTCAGGCTATTACGACCGTAGAGGCTGGCCACCACATCAATGTAGATCAATTCGTCGGCGCCCTGTTCATAATAGTAGCGGGCCGCGGCCTCAGGTTTACCGAGTACGCGCAGCCCCTCGAGGTGGATCCCTTTCACAAGGTTGGGGCCTTTGATATCAAGCCGGGGAATGATTCTTACGGGTACATTGTTCATAAGCACTGTTTTAATTGATTCTACAGGTAGAGACCTGCAGGACGGGTAATCAGAGGCAGCTACTGCTGTCGAAATCCCCTGAAATTCGGATCCTGATCAAGGTATAGTTTTTTAGCCCCCGCTACAGAAGCTTGCGTCATTTGATGATAATAGTCCTCGATCAGGCGGGCATTGGCATCCAGCAGACAGGCGTGAAAGTCCTGGTCGGACAGATCGGTAAAATTTACTGCCAGCAGGTCTGAATTGGTATGCTTGTTTTCATAGAAGTCTTCACAACCCTTCAGCAACCCCTTTTCAATAGCCTGGTAGTAAAGCGGTGAGCCCGGATACGGCGTCACCGGGCGAATGGTGCGCATCTGGGAAAGATCGCGATACTTCAGGAGAAATTCGACCCCCTTTTCCAGGGTGCGGCGGTTATCCCCAATATTGCCGAAAATAATGTTCAGACCCGGACTGATGCCGGCGGTCAGGGTCGCTTCCACGCCTTTGATCACCTGCTCCGTCGTCAGGGACTTGCGCATGTTTTCCAGGACCTGATCGTCGAAAGCCTCTATCCCGTAATTGATGAACACGCGTCCGGCGCGCTTCATCAGGTCCAGCACCTCGGGGTCGGCGTTGTTCAGACGTCCATTGCAATCCCAGATGATATCCAGGTCGGCCGCCAGCATGGCCTCGCACAGGGACACCGTGCGTTTGACCGATGACATCAGCAGTTCATCGGAAAAGATCACATAGGAGATCCGGTAGTCGCGCTTTAAAAGCCGAATCTCTTCAATAATGCTTTCATTGCTGCGCGGGCGGTAGCCTTTATCCATACGGTAGCAGAAATTGCAGCGGTAGGTGCAGCCGCGACCGGACAGAACCGGCATAACGAAATCCGTCTTGCGCACGTGCGGCGGCCTTAGGAGACGATAATACTCAATCGGAAACAGGTGAAACGCCGGCAAGGGCAGAGAATCAATATCTTTAATGGTCCGCCGCCGTTCATTGACACGTACCTCATCGCCGTCTCGATAGGCGATACCCTTGACCTCCGCCAGTCGCGCCGGATCGCCCAGAGCGTCGATGAGTTCTAAAATGGTCTCCTCCCCTTCACCAAGGACAGCAGCATCCGCACCGGTTTTGCGTAAGAAATATTCCGGCTCTGGTGAGGGACCATGCCCGCCGATAAGAAAATGTGGCCGACGACGAGCCTGATTGATGGCGGCCGAAATCTGCAGCAGTTTGCGGTATTGGAAATAGCCGGCAATCACGCCCACCCCGACAACATCGAAGACCTCATTATCCAGATAGGCCGTCAAATGCTCCTCGGGGTAATGGTGCAGATCCTGGCTGTATACCTCAACGGTGTGGCCCTGCCGTAGCAAGGCGGCGGCAATATAACCCAGGCCCTGGGGGAACCAGTGGATATAGGATTCATTGTCGTAAACAATCAGCAGTATCTTCAAGCGAGTTTCCTTTTTGTTTCAGGCTGTATGCCGGTACGGTTAAGACCGCTACCGATCACTTCAATGACAGGTAGTTGTGGTACCGGGCGTCCTTGTGGTCATGGTACAAATGTTTGTCGCGGTAGGCGCTCACGAGATCATAGACCGTGTCGGCAATGGAGTATTCGGCTGTGAAGCCCAGGGTGTTTTTTACTTTTTCGAAACTGACCCGGTAATTGCGTTTATCTACATTTTCAGTCTGCACTTCCATTTCAATATCCGGCAATTCCGTTTTCAGGGCTTTGCCGATATCGATCAACTGGTAGTTCTCACGGGAATCGCCCAGGTTAAAAATCTGGTTCTTCACCAGATGGGCTTCGGACCTCAGAACGGTTAAAATCCCCTGGCAGATGTCGGGTACGCTGATAAAGGGACGCCACTGCTGCCCGCCGAATATCGTGATACGGCCCTCAGCCACCGCCCGGATGGTCAGCAGGTTTACCACCAGATCAAATCGCTGGCGGAAAGATTGGCCGTGAACAGTCGCCAGCCTCAGGATCGTCGGGCAAAAAAGATCATAGCCGTTCGATAGGATCGCTTTTTCGGATTCAATCTTGCAGCGCGCATACAGAGACACCGGGTTGCAGGCAGACTGCTCATCCACGATGGCATCATTATGACCGTAGACACTGCAACTGGAGGCGAAAACGAACCGTTTAACCCGGGATTTCATGCACTCTTCGATAATCATCTGGGTGGCGGCGTAATTGGTTTCAATGGTAAAGGCCTCATTTATGGCACAGGCTGGATCTCCAACAATTTCAACAAGATGAACGACGGCGTCCACATCCTTGAGGACTTCTTTTACCACCTGTTCATCCCGACAGTCCCCTCGGACAAACTCAAACTGGCCACTGTCAACACCGGATAACTCGACTTTTCCGTAGAGCAGCAGATCCAATACCCGCACCCGGTAGCCCATGCGTACCAGTTTGGAAACCAGAACCGATCCGATGTAGCCCATCCCCCCGATGACCAGGACCCGCTGCGGTGATAGAATACGGTCATCCATCGGTTCCGCCGTCGAACTCAGGGTACAGAGCTGATCGAGGATATCGGGCAAGTAAATATAGTCCACCACACGGTTGTCGGTATCCACGATGGGTACCAGTAGTTTGTCGGACTGGACCAGAAGCTGGGGGCGTTGCTCTGTGGACACGGTCGCGGAAATCACAAAGGGAGACGTTTTCATAATCGTCTTGACCGAAGACTCCAGGTCCAGCTTGGCGAGCAAGGCCCGGCGGATATCCGAGTCCATTACGATACCCAATAGCTCGTCGCCTTCATCGCAGACAAAAATGCCGCGCACGCCGTTTTTATTGATCGCTTCCAGAGCAGCCGGAATGGCCGTGTCGGGGGTGATGATAAGGTTGTGAATATCGATTTTTGGCATGATAAACTCTTTATTGAATGTGAGGATCAACCCAAACCATTTTAAGGCCGAGGTTTAATTATATAATCTTATTCCGATGCCTTGCAGGTTGCCAACAGAACCACGCCATCTGCCACGCGACTGATTAGCCGATGTTCATAGGCAAGACGCCCGCGCCCCTCGAAAAATTCGTCGAAGCCTTTCAGGCCATCAATCCGTTCCGACCCGTAGCGCTGTTCATGCGGGAAATACTGGTGAATACCAAGCACGCCGTTATCCTGCAGCCCCCGCTCGATCTTATTAAAAGCGCCGTCCAGATCTTCCAGGAGATACCAGAGGATTTCCGCCATTACGATCAGATCGAATTTACCCAAAAACCCCAGGTCATCGGTCAGAATATTGCCGCAGACAAATTCAATATGCGGATAGCGGGCCCGGGCCTGTTCCACAGCCTTCGGGGCAATGTCGCAGCCGACGATCTCGGTTGGATTCTGCCGGTGCATGAGTTCGGTCATACCCCCGAGACCGCAACCCAGATCCAGAGTTCGCCTGAATTGCCGTTCGTGAAACAATAGATCGCAAAATAAGCGGTTGTGCAGCGAATCGCGATGCGCGAAACACCCCCAGGGGTCATCCAGATCACGGTACATCTGCTCAAATTCGCCCCGAAAGGCGGCGCTTTCCGGATCCAGCCAATACTCGGTGCAGGATTTATACTTCGTGTCGCGCTTTTCGCCGGTCATATCGCCCTCAGGGCCGGCCCAGATGCTGCCGGAGCATGTCTACCGCATCCCGCTGGGCAGAAAAAGGTACCGGGTTCTGGTCGAAGGCGGCCTGCAGATTGTGAATGTCCGGCAGGATCGTCTCCAGCCTCTCCGGTGTAACGCCCCACTGGGAAAGATCCCGGGGGACATTCAGCTGCCGGCACAGATCCGTCAGCAGGTCGGCAAACACTTCATTTTTTCGTTGCCGATCCGTTTCACCATCATTGGCCACCAGATCGTATAGCTCGGCATATTCCTGATAGCCGGCCGCCACGTTATACTTGACCACGGCCGAAATGAAAATACCGCCGCAGATGCCGTGCGGAATCTTGAAATGGACTCCCAGCGGGTAAGACAACGCCCCGGCGATGCCGGAGCCAGAGTTGAACAGGGCCGCCGCCGCCAGGTAGGCCCCCAGCAGGATTTCCTGACGCATTTCCACATTGTCCGGTTCCTCTACCAGGCAGGGAAGCGCGCGGTAAAGGGTTAAGAAAGCCTGGCTGCTGAACACCCGGATCAGGCGATTGGCATTCTTGCACATGTAGCTCTCCAGGGAGTGGGCCACTGCATCCAGACCGGCCGACAGGGCTACCGAAGGCGGACAACTCAATGTCCATTCGGCATCCAGGAACGCATGGGTGGCGTGCATGTGCAGTCCATTGATACCCAGCTTTTTCTTTTGCGCTTTATCGGTGAAGACGGCATTGATCGTGACCTCACTGCCAGTTCCCGCGGTGGTGGGAATGGCGATCGTGGGAACCCCGGGTGTCTTCACCAGGTCAAATCCGCGATAGTCGATACTCCGACCGGGATTGGTCAACAGCACCGCCACGGCCTTGGCAATATCGAGACAACTGCCGCCGCCGATTCCAATCACGGCATCTACCTTGTTCAAGGCTCGCGCCGCGGCTGTCACCGCATCCAGATAGTCATAATCCGGCTCTTCGGTTCCGCGCAGGGTTTCCACATGGACCGTGCGACTGTTGGCTTTGATCAACTCCAGAATCTCGGCGTAATAAGCAGAGGATTCAGCGCAACCATTATCCACCAGCACAAGGCAGCAGGCGTAGCCATTGGCTTTGAGCAGGTCGCCCAGTCCGCGGGTTTTACCGAGCCCGTAATGCAGCCGGGTGGCCAGTTGAAAGAAAAAATCCGTTTTCATTTTACTTCCTTGTCATTGTTAAATTCTAAACGATAATCACCATTGGCCAACTGATAGTCCCCGACTTGACCGATGTCGCGCCAGTATTCACGAATCGGAAATGCAGCCGGCCGCTCGTCGTGTGCCAGCAGCCGATCAAAGAGATGCGTCATGTCAAAACGCCCTTCTCCCGGTATCAGCTCCAGGGTTTGTGGTTCCAGGACGTAAATACCGGCATTGATGAAAAATATCTGAGTGGGTTTTTCTTCCAGTTTCACCAGCCGGTAGCGGTCGATTTCAGCGACCCCGAAGGGTACTTCCACGTTGTATTCCCGAACGCACATGGTTGCCTGGCACCGACATTCTTTATGAAATTCGAGAAGGTTGTTGAAATTGATCTTCGTCAATAAGTCACCATTCATGACGATGAGCGGATCGGCCGGTATCCCTGGCAGGAGCCGGAGGGCACCGGCGGTACCCAGCGTTTCCTTTTCCCGCAGGTATTCTATCCGGACATCCCACTGGCGGCCGTCTCCGAAATGGTTCTCGATCATCTGGCGTTTATAGTTCACCGAAATAAAAAACCGTCTGAAGCCATGGTCAATGAAGCTTTTAATAATTGTTTCCAGGATAGCCTGTCCGCCGACCTTCAAAAGTGGCTTGGGGCAGTCATCAGTGAGCGGACGCAGGCGGGTGCCCAGGCCGCCGGCCATCAACACCACCCAGTTGTCCTTCGGCTGGACCTGCAGTAGATCCATCAGCACCCTGAGACCGACCACGACGCCGTCCGAGTCGATTAACGGAATTTGCTTCAGATCCTTCCGTCGCATGGTGTCCAACAGCTTTTCCCGGTCATCGTAGATGCTAGCCGTCGTAGGTGGGGTGAACATCGCCCTATCGACCGAGTCCTCCAGCGACACCTTGCTCAAAATAGCCCGCCGGATATCGCCGTCGGTGATCGTGCCCAGCAACCGCCCCATGTCATCCACCACCAGGGCAATCTGCAGGGCGCCGCTGTCCAGTACTTCCATAGCTTCCAACAGCGTCGCATCCGCGTTAATCAAGGTTTTTTTCCAATCTTTCATCATGTCGATTAAGCTCCGGAACCCGGCACGGCGTCGTGAAACCGCTTGTTGACGAGCATGTCCAACCTACAGGTTTTCAGTATCTGTTTGATAGAGCCCGCCGTATCGGACTTTTCATAGGGATTCTCCGATCCCACCAGCTGTCTCTTGAATTGTGGATCCAGGGCTTTCGCTATGGCCCGTTTTAGGCCGTTCAGTTCGCAGGCGGTATCCACCACATTCGCACAGCGGACCCGGCCGTCCTGCCGACTGCCGATATTGACGGTCGGGAGTTTAAATACAGGCGTCTCAATGATGCCGCTGGATGAATTGCCGATCGCGGCGACGGCATATTGCAGGGCGCTGAGGTAACGCTGGGCACCCAGGGACATATGAAAACACCCAGGTTGTTTTTTGGATAGCAGGTGTTCATCGATAGCCTGATTGATCGCGCGGCCGCCCGGGTCGGCATTGGCGCCGGTGAAGACCCAGAAAATGTTTTGAAATTTTGTAAGGACTGTCAACAAGCACTGGATTTGCTCTACAGGATGTTGTTTTTCCAGGGTGGCCGGATGGTAAGTGACCAGTCCATAAGGCATCCCGCCGGGCACGCCGAGAGCGTCTCTTACCGCCTCCTCCGACATAAGGTCCCGCTGCTTGATATTGGCAACGCCCAGCGCTCCGGCATTGATCACGCGCGCCGGATCCTCCCCCATCTGGATAACCCGCCGCCGATAGACTTCGGTGCTGGTGAAATGCAGATGGCTCATTTTGGTAACCGCATGCCGGATGCTGTCATCGACCGCCCCCCGGGTAACTTCACCGCCGTGGATATGGGCCAACGGGACTTTGAACATGACAGCAGCGGAAATGACCGCCAGCAATTCAAAACGGTCGCCCAGCAACACCAGGACATCCGGGGTGAGTTCGGCCAGTGCGTCGGCAAAGCCGCTGGTGGCTGTCCCGATCGCCCTTCCAATTGCAGTTGGCGTATCATCCAAAACCGGCATGGGCACCATTTTGTCGATCACAAAACCATCATTCTCAATTTCGCTGCGTGTCAGACCATGTTCGGGTGAAAGATGGGTCCCGGTGGCGATAATCTGCAATTGCAGGTCACTGTCACTTTTTATCGCCCGCATGAGGCCGGCCAGCAAGCCGTACTCGGCCCGGGTCGCAGTTACGACACAGGTTTTACGTTTCGAGGTCAAGAATATCCTGCAAGTCCTGGACTGTAAGCGGCTCATCGTACCCATATTTACGGTTTGCCGTCCGTCCCAACACGCGGTCCCAAAGCATCGGGCTCACACCGGTTCCCGGCCGTTTAATCGCCAGGTTCTCTATAGTGAAGTGTTCCCCCGGGTTGATGGGGCAGGCCGCTACGATGCTCTTACGGGCCACGGGGCGATTCTCACGTTCACTGTCCGTCATCCGTTTGGTCTGGGTACCGAGGGCTTTCTCCGTTCGCCGTATCGAAAGGACCATTTCGGTCAGCTCTGAGGGAACGAGGGACGCCTTGTGGTCCGGGCCGGGCAAATCACGATCCAAAGTAAAATGTTTTTCGATCACCCGCGCACCCATTGCCACCGCCGCAACCGGCACAGTGATGCCCATGGTATGGTCGGAATACCCTACCTGCACGTTGAAAGTGCGGGCAATGGTCTCCATTGCACGTAAATTGACATCCTCCCAAGGTGTCGGATAAGCGGTTGTGCAATGTAAAACCGTAATACGGTTTATGGGCGTTCCGGCAGCGATCAGGACCTCCAGGGCGGCACCGATTTCTTCCAAAGTCGCCATGCCCGTGGAAAGCAATATTTCTTTGCCGAAGGCGCCGATCTTGCGCAGATACGGCAGGTTTTCGATCTCCCCGGACGGAATTTTGTAAAGGACCGGATCCAGTTCCCTGAGCAGGTCGAGGCTTGTTAGATCAAACGCCGTGCTGAGAAAACAAATCCCTGCCCCTTCACAGGCGCTTTTCAAGTCCCTGAATTGATCAGCGCTGAATTCCAGGGCTCGCAGCATCTCCAGTTGGCTTTCAGCCGGATCCGTCACCGACTGCTGATAGCCTGCCTTGGGTGCTGCCGGGGATGCCAGTTCGGTTGCCTTGAATGTTTGGAATTTGATGGCATCGGCCCCGGCCTGCCGGGCAACCTGGATCATCTCCAGGGCACGTTCAAGGCTGCCGTTATGATTCACCCCGGCCTCTGCAATAATTAGGGTGGAATTTCGCTTGGAATCACTGGGCATGGCAGAAGTGTTCATATTGTTTCAGTCGACATCGGTCATGAAACGTTGTCCAGCCGGGAGAACCCGGCCACTGCCGATGGTAATGTTTTCGCGTAGTACGCTGCCGCTGCCCACGAAGGTTTCATCACCAACCTTAACCCCGCCGTTGACGATTGCCCCGGTGGCGATATGGCAATGATCACCGACCACGCTGTCATGTTCGACCAGGGCCTTGTTGTTGATAATACAGTTGCAGCCAACCACAGCTCCGGCGTTTACCAAAGCCTGGTGCATGACCACGCTACCCTCTCCGATTTGCGCGTGGCGGGATACGTGGGCCAGTGGGGAAATAATTATGGGCAGTTCAGCGCCCAGTTGTTTGGCTTTCTGATAAAGTGCGATGCGACGCTCCGGTGATGGTATCTGGCCCAGGGTTATCAGGATTTGACAGCGTTTGCTGACCAGGGCTTTCAGGTCATCGTCCGTGCCAATAATCGCATGTCCCAGTACCGACCGGCCGACTTTGGCGGCCGTGTCCAGAATCCCGACGATCCGGTAGCCGGCCTGCATCTCGATAACATCGATGCAGGCTTTACAATGGCCGCCGCCACCAATCAGGATCAGGTCAGGTTTCATAGTCGGGCACTGCTGGGGATGTTGACAACCCGCTCGAACAACCAGCGGGTATGGGTTAAATCATCACACCGGGCGTTGCGGTACATGGGCATATCCACCGGAAGGCCCCAGAGCGGTCGGGTCATAACCCCCTGGTCGTTGGACGCCTGCAGGAACGCGTCCCGCTGCTCCCGGTTCGCCAGGATGATTGCGTTAAGCCAAAAATTTGAACGGCAACCGTCGGGTTCGTCCATAAAATCTGCACCGGCGACAGCCATTTCATCGCGATAATCGGCCGCCAGATTCCGCTTGGCGGCAAGGATGTCGTCCAGATTTTCCATTTGGGCACAACCCAAAGCGGCATTGATATTCGGCATCCGATAATTATAGCCCACCTGGTCGTGGGAATAGTCCCAGCGATGGGGCACCTTGGCGGTAGTGGTTATATGCTTAGCCCGGTGCCCCAGTTCTTCGGAATCGGTGAGCACCATCCCGCCTCCGCCGGTGGTGATGGCCTTGTTGCCATTGAAACTCACAATGCCCAAACGTCCCAATGTGCCGGTGTGCCGGGCTCCATACCAACTACCGATTGACTCGGCCGCGTCTTCCACCACGGGTACACCGAAATGATCGCATACCGCCAGTATCTCGCCCAGGTCAGCTGGATGTCCGAAGACATGCACCGGTACGCAAGCGGCAATGCGCTGTCCGGTGCGCCGATCACGGCAGGTCCCGTCATTCTGGACTTCGCACTGCGACTCCAGGAACTTTAGCAGTGCACGAGGGCTGAGAGCCGGCTGCTTTTTCTCGACATCCAAGAAAACCGGGGCCGCACCGCAGTAACTGATAGCGTTAGCAGTGGCGATAAAGGTCAGCGCCTGCGTGATCACGGCTTCTCCGGGAGTCACCCCGGCCAGCATAAGCGCTGTGTGTAAAGCCGCAGTTCCGTTCACGGTGGCCACTGCGAAATGCGCCCCGGTATAGCCGACAAAGACCTCTTCGAGGCGGTCCACATATTTACCGACGGAGGAAACAAATATGGAATCAATGCATTCTCCCAGATACTCTTTCTCACGTCCGCCGAATACAGGTTCGTGGAGCGGAATGAATTCCTGGTCCGGAAATTGGCCGCGAATGATGTCGATTATGGACTGGTTGGCGCTCATGCCGGTCTCTGGTGGGGGATATTGTAATACTTCTGCTCTTCCGGGTCGGCAATGATCCCCTGGGTTATCACTTCTTTAATCTCGGCAATGCCCTGGGGCACGGTTTTCGATATATTGAAACCAAGGACGTTCTTGGCTTTCTCAAAAGAAACCCGATAATCCCGGGGGTCATCCTCCTTGTAAACGTATTCAATCTGTGCCGTCGGAATCTGGCGCAACAACTCGGTCGCGATCATTTTCTTGGTGTAATTCTCGGCGGTGTCACCGATATTGAACACATCATGGGCCACCTTTTCAGGCGGCGCTTCCAATACCGCCTGGATCGCCCGCGAAAAATCACCGACATGGCAGTAAGGCCGCCAGAACTGCTCACCGAATATTTCCAGAACCCGGCCCGACGCCAAGTCCTTGGTGAACTCATTGACCGTCAGATCAAAACGCATACGCGGCGACAGGCCGTAAACCGTGGAGAACCTAAGGGCCGTGGGAGCGAACGTTTCTTGACGGGGGATGGAATCCAGGAGGTAATGCTCAAATTCGACTTTCAACTCGGCGTACAAGGATACCGGTGCCAAGGGTGAATCTTCGTCCAGATACAGGTCTGGATCGGACATTTTGCCATAATTGCTGCACGTGGAGGCAAAGATAAAACGGGGAATGCCAGCTGCCTGACAGCTATCGATCAGGTGCAAAGAAGCGTCCAGGTTGACCCGGCGGGCAAGTTCAGGCTCACGCCCGCAGGCGGGATCGCCGACAATGGCCGCCAGATGCACGACCGCATGATAGTCCGCCTGCTGCAACACCCTGTCCACAGCAGGATAGTCGGTGATATCTATTTTGTGGAAGGCAAAACCCGGATGCGTCCAAATATCCAACAGGGAATCACCGCCGAATTTGAGGATATCCACGCAATCAACCTGAAAACCCGTGTTCAAAAGGGTCCGTAAGAGGCCGGACCCCACATAGCCGGCGCCGCCGGTCACCAAAACTCTCTTCAAATCACATCCTCCGCGTTAAATATTTAAGCCTACAATTATACATTGAGCCAGGCCCGCAGCCGGGGAATCGGCAGGGCTCTGGACAGTATCTCCCGCAGTCGCGGTTTGATCTTTGGGGGTATCCATACCTTCAACGGATAGGTAACCAACAGGCGGACACAGGTGAAAAACAGTTTATGCTTGACGGCATAATAAAATTGCACTTTGAAGGTTATCTGCTTGCCCCACAGGCGCCATTGCCGGTCGGGTACCCGGGTCAGATTGATCAAGGGTTCGCCCCCAATCCGGGCAACCGTTTCCAGATAGTGTTCGACATCGGGAATGAGGTTGTTTTCTTGGACGTATTCCCAGATAGGGGCTTCCGGCAATGGAATCAGGTAGTTCAGCGAGAAGTGCCGGATACCGGCCTGCTGCAAAAACGCGGTCGTTTCCGCAATGGTGTGTTCGTTCTCGCCGGGTGACCCGATAACGATCTGGACGGTGCTGTAAATGCCCGCGGCCCGCGTCAACAGGGTTGCCCGCAGGTTCTGGGCCGGTGTCACGTTCTTGCGATATTCTTTTAGTATTTTGGGGGAGCCGGATTCCTGTCCGAAAAGCAAGTCGACACAACCGCTGCGATACATTTTGCGCAACATTGTGGTTGAAAGCCGATCCGCCCGCGCACTGGTGATATAGGCGATATCCTGGTCACGCGCGATCAGGGTGTCGCAAAGCGCCAGCACCCATTTTTCATTGCCGTTGAATAGCTCATCGCGAAAAGATATGCCCTTTACCCCGAACTTCTCTTTAAGATAATCGATATGCCGAATAATGTAGTCGACGCTGTGTTTGCGATAGCCACGCTGCTGGCGATAGCAGAAAGAACATTTATTGGTACATCCCCGGGAGGAGACGATGGGTAAAAATGCCGGCACATCTTCCAGGCGGCGGGCAATATCGGCATACAGCCCCTAATCTTCCATATCGGCCCGGTAGGCGGCCAGAAAATTGTCACTCGCAAGCAGGTAATCCTCAATATCGATCAAGTGGTAAGGAGGAATCGGAATATCATCGAGATGTTTCACCTGGGGGCCCGGAGCATTGCGCTGAACGCCGGTGGGGCCCAGGCAGGAGATGCCCAACACCGTTTGCCAGGGGCGACCGGACCTGATCCGTTCGATGACCTCCGGCAGGGTCAATTCGATTTCGCCATGGAAGACGGCATCCACGGCCGTCCGGGTCAGCAGCAGGTCGAAGGCGGATGAAAGGGCTCCGCCGGCAATCTGGAAAATGTCCGGGTAATGGGTTTTGATGCGCCGCGACAGCTTTTTGGTCCACATGTATGAAGTGGCAATCCCACCGAAACCGATCAGCTGCGGCTTGAAATCCTGTATCTCGCGTTGGAGCTCCGCCCAGCCGTAAGGATCATCCGTCGGTATTTTCTTCAGGTAGATATCGTATATGCGCACCTCGATGTTCATTTGTTCAAGCACACCGGCTACGTACAGCAGGCCGATGGGGATATCGTTCTCTCCTCCGGCCCAGCGAGAGGGCACGTGAATTAAAATAGCCCTGTCGATCATGTGGGCTGTCCTCCGGATTCAGACGCTGTATTGCGATAACGCGTGTCGGTCTTGGAAGGCACAGCCCCGGGTTGCATCCGATAAACCGAAGTGTTACCGCGGTCGTCATTCGTGGCTACCCCGATCCATTCAAGCTGATCGAATTCCAGGGTGTCGGTATCGAATACAAAACTCCATTGCAGGTCATCCTGGCGATCCAGGTTTTCATGCAGGTAACGCCGGTCCCGGGTTGCAAAACAGAAATACGGCTGCGGTCCCCAAATGGCTTTATCCGCCTTAATCACCAGACGACTGCCTTCCCAAAGGAAATCCAGCCGGGCCGGTTGTTCTACCGATAACCCTTCCGTTTTTCGAATGGCATCCACGGCATCGGTATGCACCAGCTGCACCGTCGGGAAGCGCTGCTGAATGTCCCGCACAGCGGTCATGTACCAATCGGTGGCCGGTCGCATTTCACGCTCATCGTGATTGGTAATGGCCAGGATGGTGTCCCGACCGGAATCGGTCCGCTGGAAGGCCTTTTCAATCTCGGCGGTGGTAATCGGCCGGACCCGGGATTCGAGGTTCAGGGCCCGAGCCACGTAGCGTTTCATCGCGCCCTTTTTCTGGTAATCGTAGAAATCGGGATGATAGGTTTCCCATTGATCCGTAGCCCGTCGCCAGTCGCCGTAGCGGCCATCGGCAATGTCTCGCTGCATTTTTTCCGTCCGGCTCTGGGCCATTCCCTGGTTGCCGTAGTCAAACGGAATCCACATCTCCAAGAACAGGTTGATATCCGGACGCTCCGTGTGGGAACCGGGACGGAAGGCCGCCGGAAAGTCGAGATGGTCGATGAGGCGGCGGCTGAGCACCTGCAGATGCTCATCGGTAAAACTGAAATTGTTGGAGGTCTTATGGGCCTCGTAACAAAAGGATACGGGATGAAAATGCCAGTAGATGCGATCGCGGTCGCACCTGTGTTCACGCAGTTTATCGACGTAATGTTCATACACGCCGTGATATCCCAGGGCGCGTCGCCGGGGATTTGTACGAAACCCGACATGGTCGAGTACAAACCAGTTGAAGAGATACCCCTGCCCCAGATCATCGCGGTACTGTTGGCGCCAGTCCGGACTCAGGATTTCATCCAGCATGCGGTCCACTTCGTCCCAGGTACGGTTGTAATTCAAGCGCAGATCGGAGACAAAATCCATCACAGCGGCCTTCAAAGACGCTGGCACCCCGATACCTTTCTTCAAATCCGGCAGCAGTTCAGATTCAACTGGCAAGTCCAGGCCGAAGGTATTGTTGACCCGCTTGATGGTCGCCTGCGGGGATTCATACAGGGGGCCTTCGGTATCCACACAATGAACCAGGTAGAGTGTTTTGGTGGTCATGTTTTTTTATCAATCCTTACAGATTTAACGTCTACCGGTCTCCTGTTTCAAAGCATCGGCAATGATCTGCCAGGATGGTTTTGCCGGTACCCCTGCGGCCCGGATGAAACGCTGCTCGTAATGGTTATACTTGGCCTAATCCACTACCAGCTCCTGATCCCAGTCAATGCGATACGGCCGGCTGAGGTTATAGGGTTTTTTACCCATGGCGTTTGCAAAATTTTCAATCCAGGCGCCATTTATGGTTTTCTTTAATGGATCGGTCGTGACAAACAGGGCCGGTATTGCAAACAAAACCGCAAACGCCAGTGAAGTCGATGCATGTGTAATGACAAATTGCCCTTTCCGAACCAATTCAGCTGTTTTCCCCCGTTCGATTCGGCGCCCATCGAAGTAATCCGGTCCGTTCTCATAATTGGAACGCGGATGCGCGGCAATGACGACCTCGAGTCCTAAATCCCGCTCTATCATCGCGAAGAGTTTACATAAGACTGGAAAATAATCATCTGGATGTGTCAAGGGGGGAATACCCAGATGGTGCCGGTCCGGGTGAAAAGGCAGATATTCATCGAGGAACACGCAAATACCCGGCTCCTCGTTTGCCAGGCGTGTCTGTTCACCATCCAGTTTTAGAAACAGGTCATGATCCAGGCTTGGTATTTGTACATAGCGACCATTATTGGGTGTCTGTCCTTTGGAGGTGAGCTGATCCGGTTGTTCACTGCCGCTGTACATCAAAATCCAAGCCGGTTCAATCCGCAACCATTTAAGAGGAATCTCATGCAACAACCGGTTTGCCAATGTTTCGAAGCACATAGTGCGGAGCCGGTCTTTCAACCGTGACCGGATTTTAACTCCCTTTGCATCAGGGACCGTCCGCCCGGTTTTCAAGCCATATCTTATATGTCGGCGAGACACCTCCCTGAAAATCGCTAAGGTCTGAAGTTCCAGCGGTATCATGGCGATAATAAAAGTGTCCCTGTCAAGGCTCCTTAACGCGGCTATGACGTCTGCTTTACTTTTTTGAAGCCGGAGGCCATTGAAATCGACCGGGTCCGGCACGACCGTGTTTTTAAACGCCTGCGGACGCAGACAGGGCGTAAGATCCCAAACTGCAACGCGAAAACCGTTTTCGTGCAAAATGTCCAAACCGAACCGCTCATAGTCTCTTTGCGAGAACGGTGACTGGACCAAGAATAAAATGGTGTTGATGGGCATTGTTTATGCGGATGCTCCCGGCCGGCCAGCCGGCCTGGGTGAAAAACGGTCCCCCGCTCCAAGGCCGTATTCCCGGATGCAGGTCTCCAGGCCGAGTGGTCGTCCGTTCCCGGTACGAACCGCCAGGATGTCGATCAAGGCGTCTTCCACAGCAACTACCAACTGCTGTCCATCCGCCTTCACGATCTGGCCGGCCGGCGTGTCCTGGTTATCTTTCAGGAATCTGATTTTATCGATGCTGAACTGCCGGCCGGCGAAATCCGCCAGTGGATATTGTAAAGGATTTGGGAAAGGTCCAAAATTCAAACCGCGAACAAAATTATCAAATTGTCGATACGGCCATTTGAAATCCAAGTACCCGTCATTGGGTATCTGGTCGTGCCGATAGAAAAGGCGCCTGTCCGGGTCTTGGGGCGTACGACTAAGGCTGCCTTGCATCATCTGGCCCAGCACGGTATCAAATAAGCGCACACCTTCGGTGATACATTGCATGATTAATTGAATCGCGGTTGTATCCGGACCGATGGGAAAGAACTTCTGGACAATAATGTCACCGGTATCCACCCCTTCATCGATAAAATGCCAGGTGACGCCGTGCTCGGTCTCGCCATTAACGATCGCCCAGGTACAGGCATTCAAACCGCCATAGCGAGGCAAGGGGGCGTTGTGAAAATTTATCACGCCGGACCGGGGCAAGCGAATCAATCCTTTTTTAATGATCTGGTGGTTGTTGATACTCACCAGATAATCTGGATCAATGGACTGGATGTGGTCCCGGGCCGCAGCTCCGTTGATGTCGGCGGAATCAAAGTTGGCAATGCCTTCACGCTGGTAGTAGCCTTTTAAACTGGCGCCGATGGCATCGTGGGCGGTATCGTTGATAACACTGAAATGGTACCTTGCTGTCGGGTGCTGCTGGTTAAAAGCCTGTAACCGTCCAATGCAGCCTTTCACCGACTTGCCGTTACCAATAATGATAATCGTTCTTTCCGGCATGACTAAGCCACCATTCTAGAACTATAAAAAATAATCCGGGTTGGTTTGGAGAGTATCTAAGATTGCCTGGTATACAACGTTCAGATCGATACAGCTGACCTCACCGTAGTCCGTACGGCTGGTTTTCAGGTTCGCCTTTACCTGATCCAGGTCGGCGATCCGGTTGTAATAGCATTTCAGATCTCGGGAACGGGCATAAAGGTTAATCTCAATCTGTTCCCGCTTGCCAGCCGGTCCAATCTCACCGGCAAACTGTTTCCAGGATCGATAAGGCACGTTGCAGGCCACTTCACCGGCATGTACAATGGACGCATAGTAAAAACCGCTACCCAAAAGTAGGAGCTTGGCATCATGGTGCAGCACCGCACGCCAGGGGGAATGCTCACCATAACAGTACCGGTTTGGAAAGCCGCAAATATCTGCGGCCCGGGGGCCGGTGCCGCATACGGACTCAAAAGGGTTGTCACTCCTGACCGCATCGGGCGGTTGCCGAATTGCCTCCGGCAGGCTTCCCAGGTCAAGCTGCACCGGCGTATCGACCGGATCAAATCCGCCATCGAGAAACGCCTGAATATTGGCTGCCGGAGCTAACAGGGTCCCCTGAGGTCCAACCAGACTCTGTAGTTCGGCAAGGATACCGGTCACCCCATCCACAACTGTTCCCATACGCTGCAGGGCAGCGTGTACCAGCAGGGTATCACCCGGGCCGACCCCGAGATCGACCAGCATAGCCCGAAACGTTTCGCGTGTGATTTCCGCTGGGGTGGCGCCTTTATCCGCCTCAGGGGTCACTGCAATACGGTCATAGAGGCCAGCAATTGAGGTAAAGATTTCATCTTCGACGTCGCTTAAATCAATGGCAATGGAGAAGGTGGCATAGAATTGCTCCAGCAAGTCCAGCAATTCGAGTGAATCGAGTACGCCGCTGTCAATCAAATCGAGATCGTCAGCCACTTCTTCCAGGTCGGCATATCCATTCTCGACGAATTTATTCTCGAATGTCTGGAACACCCACGATTTGAATTCAGCCAGGGTCGGACTACTCATGCTCTCTCCTCATGCGCTCCAGCTCTTTCTTATTAATCTTGCCGTTCTGATTCAGCGGCATCTCATCGACCAGATGAAACTCTTTGGGCTGCATATAGTCGGGCAACACCTCCCGGCAGTGCGCCGACAGAGCGGCTATGTCTATTTCAATCGCGGCAACATATGCGACTAAGAACTTGGGCGCCTCCGGTGTTGGGCTGTAGCCGATCACAGCCACGTGCTGGCAATTGGTGAAATCACGCAAGGTGTTCTCCACCTCACTGAGCTCAACCCGGTACCCCATAATCTGGACCTGGTCATCAACCCGCCCGACGAAGATGAGGTTCCCGCGACCATTGATTTTACCCAGGTCGCCTGTTCGATACCAGTAATTGGCATTGTCATCCATGCGCGTATCGAGCGCGACGTATTTATCGGCTGTCAGCTCCGGCGACCGCCAGTAGCCGGGGGTTACCTGCGGCCCGGCGATGCAGATTTCGCCGACCTCGCCTTGGGATACGATCTGCCGGGTGTCATCTGCCAATGTGACTTGCAGACCGGGCAGCGGCAGACCGATGGGAACGATGCCGTGCACGCATTCGTCATCTGCGCCGTCCTGCCAGCGGTAGTAGGTACTGAACACGGTAACTTCGGTGGGACCGTAAAAGTTATCCACGACCGAGTTGGGAACCGCGGCCTGCCAGGCATTGATGGTTTCCTGTAAAAACGGCTCGCCACAAAAAACGGAAGCGCGGATTGTGGGATACGCACCGGGTTTCAATTGTCCCAAGCGGCCCATGAATACGGCCACGGAGGGTACCGAACACCAGATGGTGATGGCATGCTTCTGGATCAGCTTGCCCGGGGCCATACAGAGCTTTTTCGGCACGCAGACAAGGGCGGCGCCGACTTCCCAGGCTGCCCACAAAGGATACACCGATAGATCGAAGGTCAAATCAGGCAGGAAGATCACCCGGTCGGTATGATCCATCTGATAAAGCGCAACCATGGCATCAATGAAATGGTTCACATTTCGATGGGTAACCCCAATGCCCTTAGGTTCGCCGGTGCTGCCGGAAGTAAACAGCAGGTAGGCCATCTGGTCGGCCAGGATAGGCGGTTCTATCGGCGTCCCCGACCAGGCTTCAACCGGACCGGTAACCCGGGATCGCACCCGTGCTGAAAGAATTTGTTCTTTATTTTCGGCAGCACAGACGACCAAGTGGTGGTCGCCATCTAATTCCGCCAGGATCGCATTCAAACGCGCCACATATTCCGGGGTGGTTACGATAACCGCCAAGCCGGCGGACCGAATGACCTTAGACAGGCGCCGGTCCGGGAAGTCCGGATTCAGAGGCACATAACCTGCACCACTATACAAAGCCGCCAGGACGCCGGCAAACAATGGGGCCGAACGGTCGGCACAGACCCCGATCAGCGCCTGTGGCTGCGGTTGACTCTTTTCTATTCCGGCAGCGATATTGGCCACCTGCGCCATCAACTCCCGATACGTGTAGGTATCCCCCCCAACATGCAGCGCTGGATTTTCCGGAAACTGTACAACGCTTTTCAGGAAGCCGGATATGAGAGATCGGTATGGGGCGGTCAGGATGGTCGCGGGCATCCTTGTCTCCTTTCAGCCTGCAGCGCCAGCATCTCTGCTCCGGCAACGGCCTAAAATGGCGGCTGCCTTGTCCAGGTCAAATTCATCATCGATGTCAATGCCGCGCGTCGGCGGCATGACGTACATTTCAGTGGTCGAAGTCGTGATGAATCGCTGTTCGGCCACCAGGGTCCGGGTGGCGTTGATATAGATGGCACCGTTGATAAAAAAATAGTTTTGGGCGTACGCCTGACGACAGGCCGTGCCCGGCGCCGCGGCCTGCAGCCAATCCCAACCGGCTTCACCGCTGACAACGCACTCGCAGGGGTGCTCGGTCATGGGGTGCACGCTCATCAGGCTTGTGGTGCCGCGCTCAAGGTACAGCTCAACCGCGGCATCGATATCGGCCGCCGTACGTAAGGGCGACGTCGGCTGCAGCAGGACGATGTTCTCCGGCACTACCTGCCTTTCCCGCTTCAGCCACTGGATGATATCTACAACCGCAGCCACCATGGGGGTGGTATCACCAGCCAGGGCAGCCGGCCGCTTGTACGGGACCGATAGTCCCAGGCCCCGGGCACAGGCGATGATGTCATCGTCATCACTGGACAATAGAACGTCATCCAGTTCCTTGGCGGCCAGAGCCGCCTCGATGGTGTATTGGATCAAGGGCTTGCCTGCCAGCGGATGCAGATTTTTACCGGGTATCCCTTTGGAGCCGCCCCGGGCGGGTATGACGGCCAGCATTTTCATCCAATCAGTTCATCCGCGATTTTGTGCAGATTTTCTGCCCAGGTCTCGATGGTATCCGGAGTCATATTGACCATGACCGGCAGGGCGATGGCACGCTCCAGAATATCCGCCGAAGCCTGCCATTGGGTTTCAAAGCTGTCCGCATAAAAGTCATACTCACTGTACATATGCTGCCAGTGACGGGCAAAATGCCAGCGCAAGGCATCGGGCAGGTTTTTTGTACCCATCTGGTAATCGGCCATACGCCGGGCAAAGGCCTCTGTTACTTCGCGCGATGCCAGATAAAAAATCACGGCATCGCCGATCTCGCCTTCTTCATCGGCCAGGGGCCGGAACTCCACGGGCAGGTCCCGCAGCAACCCTTTGAGCCGTTGCTTGTTCTCACGCTGCCGACGGTTGATATCGTCCAGTTTGCCGAGCTGCACCAACCCGATGGCACCCTGCAGTTCCATCATGCGGTAGTTGAACCCGGTTATTAGGGCCCCTTCGGCGCCGCGGCCGACGGTGGTGCTGTATTCGTGCCCGTGGTCATGGTAAGCCCGGGCACGCAAATAGAAATCTTCCCGACTGGTTACCACCATACCACCCTCGCCGGTGGTCATGGTCTTGCCACCGTCAAAACTGAACGTGCCGACAGCGCCCAGGGTCCCCAGTGTTTTTCCATGGTAAGTTCCGCCGCAGCATTGGGCGTTATCTTCCAGGACTGGAATCTGATGGCGATCAGCGATCTGTATAATCGCCTCCATTTCAGCCGGCGCACCCATCATGTGGACAACGATGATGGCAGCTGTTTGCGGCGTAATGGCCGCTTCGATTGCGCCGGGATCGATGTTGAGCGTCTTATTAATATTGACGATCACCGGCCGGGCCCCGACTTCAAGAACTGACTCCACGGTGGCGACAAACGTAAACGCCGTGGTAATGACTTCGTCACCCGGTTTGACCCCCAGGGCCTTTAACCCGACCTTGAGGGCAGTCGACCCGGAGCTGACCGCTTGTGCATGGGGCACACCCATACGTGCGGCAAAGGCCTGCTCAAATTCCCGGACCCGGTAGATATCGGCACGCATCGCATCAAAGCCATGCGCAAACAGAATTCCGCCGTTGGCGTCAAAAAGATCGTTGATGGCCATTCTTTCTTCTTCCCCGAACACTTCGAACCCTGGCATGGTGCAGCTCCTTTATGGGTAACCTATTGGTGTATTTCTTGTTGTACGGCAGCTGTCAGCCGCCGGTTGCCGGTTTATCGCCGGCCAATCTCAGTTGTCGCGGATCGGGTCCTTGAACCCTTTTTCATCCAGCTGGATGTCCTTTTTCCACTTGGACGTGCACAGAATTTTAGCCGTATCACAGCGATCCCGATATTTGCGGGCGATGTCATACACTTCGGTCATCAGGCCCTTATCGAGTGTGATCGGATCCAGTCCCAGGGACAGGAGTTTACTGTTGGCCAGGCGCAGCGGGTTTTCGGCATCCTCGTTGCGCGGATTGGGATAGTAGCGGATGTCAGCCTGGGCAATCTCGGCGACTTTTTCAGCCAGGAACTTGACCGAATGGGTTTCCGTGGCCTGGTTGAAGATCTTGACCTTTTCACCAAAAGCGGGCGGGTTCTCCACCGCCAGCTTGATGCAGTTCACGGTGTCCCGGATGTGAATAAATGCCCGGTTCTGACCGCCGGTGCCGTGAACCGTCAGGGGATGCCCGATGGCGGCCTGCATCAGGAAACGGTTGAGCACCGTGCCGTAATCACCGTCATAGTCAAACCGGTTGATCAAGCGCTCATCCAGCAGGGTTTCCGGCGTATTGGTGCCCCAGACAATCCCCTGGTGCAGGTCGGTTATGCGCACCTGGTCATTTTTATTGTAGTAGTAGAAGAACAGTGAATCCTGGGTCTTGGTCATGTGATAAATGCTGCCGGGGCTGGCCGGGTAGAGAATTTCCAGCTCTTTTTCAACGCCGTCCACGTCGACTTTTATCTGCAGATAACCCTCCGGAATTTTCATCTGATGGGATCCATAGCCGTACACCCCGGTGGAGCCCAGGTGGATCAGGTGGACGTCGAGACCGGATTCAACGATGGCACAGAGGATATTGTTGGTGGCATTGAGGTTGTTGTTCACCGTGTAGCGTTTATGACCGGCCGATTTCATTGAGTACGGTGCTGCACGCTGCTCGGCAAAATGGATCACCGTCATCGGCTCCACGGTTTTCAGCAGGTCTTCCAGGGCCTGGTAATCCTGAGCCACATCCAGGTTGACAAAATCAATGGTTTTACCGGTCAGCTCCCGCCAGGCAGCCAGTCGAATCGAAATGGGACTGATCGGCGTCAGAGATTGACACTCCAGTTCGACATCGATCTTTCGCCGGGACAGGTTGTCCACGATCGTAACATCGTAGCCGGCCTGGGACAAACCGAGACTGGTGGGCCAACCGCAAAATCCGTCTCCGCCTAGAACTATAATTTTCCCTAGCATCATCCTTCTCCGTTGTATCTGGTTGTTTTATAACAACCGTTAATTGATGTGCCGGCCGGTAATGGTCTGCACCCAGGCGGCCATGCGCTCTGCCTGCTGATCCTTAGCGACATCGGGTATGATGGCATAACTCCCCACCAGATGCAGACAGCGGAAGACCATCTCCTGCCGGTCAATTTCGTTGGCAATCAGTAACAGGTAGACAACCGAACGGGTCGTCGAGGTGATGCGCAGGTTGCCGACTTCACTGCGGGCCAGGGCCACCAGTTCCGCATATTTCTGATCGACAGACAACAGCAGTGAACTCAACTCCAGGTCATCCGGAAGGATGTTGATGCCGTCCCGGCGATAATCACCCGCTGCCATCTCAGATCCCTTCCATGCATTGGTGAACAGATTCATCCCCAATTCAGCCCCTTTCTCGGCCTCATCCAGGCAGCGACCGGCACACTAGAGGACATCTTCGAGGGTGGCGCCGGGTGAGGTCAGGATGATATTCAAAAACGGCACGATCCCGTGGGATAAGATGCTGGAGATCCGCTCGGAGTACTTTTCCATCTTCCTGGCCTTCATCGGCGACAATTCGCGCAGGATGTTGGCCGAAAAGTTTTCGATTCCCAGGATCAGTTTCGTGAAGCCGCTCTCTTTCAGCAGCGGCAGCAGATCGGCCGGTATCTGATCGATGCGGCCCTGGCAGAAATATTTGATATGGGCCAGTTCCGGCCGTTTCATAATTTCACGGCACAAATCCATGATGTACTCATTTGGCGTAAAAATCTCGTCGTCCTGAAAAAAGAATGTCCGCACGTCGGGAAAGGTCGCCACCAACTGGGAAATGAGTTTGGCCACCCGGGCCGGCTCGATGGTGGTTACCCGGGGCTGTTTACCACCGCAGGCTGCCTTGTAAAAATTGGCCGAAGAGCAGAAATTACATTTAAAAGCACATCTGTTTTTCAAGTAAAGGCGAATGACCCGTGTTTCGACAGCTTTGAAATCAGCACCGATTTTGGTCTCATTCTTTTCCCAGTATGCAGGAAACGGAATCTGATCATACTCCAGATCCAGGGTCACCCGCCGGAACTGATCGACCGATAGCGCTTCGGCCGGGGTCATATCGAGAATGCGGCCGTCCCGGGCATTGACGATGCCGGGATAGGGTCCGTGCTCCGCATGCTGAGCCATGTGCAGCAGGGGATACTCCCCTTCCCCCAGCACCACGGCATCCGCATGCGCCTGGTCGATGATGTATTCATAGTTAAACGTGGCCTCGTAACCGCCGAAGACGATTTTCTGCCCTTTGCGCCGTTTGATGCCGCGGGCGTGTTCGATGGAGCGGTCCACTGAAGTCCCCAGAACCGAGTAACCGATGATGTCGAAATCTTCCGAGTCCGGGATCGGCTCGATGGCCGGGTCCACCACCCGGGTTTCGATTCCCTGGCGGCGTAAAAAGCTGCCCATCCGGTGAATACCCAGCGGCGGGGCAAAATACATTTTGTCGGTCACTTCAATGGGACCGATGAGTAAAACTTTCATATCGTTACCTTAATAGTAAAATTTGGAGCAGTTCAATATGGTTTGGCGCAAAGTTGGACGGTTGTGGCGGTGCTGATTTCACACGCGACCCAGCTTGCGCAACAGCCAGGCGACCGGCCAGGAATAGCGGGCCTGCTTGGGTTCGACCATGGACGGATCCTTCTCGACCGGAAACGTCATATCGGCTGGAATCGGCCCGCAGGAAACACGCATGTATTGCGGCAAGGCCTGATCAAACCTGTCCGAAGACAACAGCTCCGCAAATTTCAACCGGATCAACTCTGTCGGCTGTAGCGGTTCCCGCACGGCATCTATATAAAAAAGATGGTCCGGCGCCTGCTGGTCCCAGTCGCGAACGACGTACAACCGCTGATAGTTGGCGATGGGGGGATCATTCTTCTCCCCGTTGACAACGGCCAGCAGACGTTTGAATTGCTGATCTTCATAGAAATCAAGATAGTAGGCACAGCGGGTTTCTTCGTTGAAAGCCAGTTTAAGCAGGCCTGTCATTTCGTACCAGCGCAGGTAGCGGTATTTGGCGTTGTGATCGCGGGCATTGTCACGAAATAAATAGGATCGGCTGTCCCGAAAACAGTCCTGCTGGCGGACTTCCCGGATGATGGAACGTGCCTTGTACCAATCATTCCAGTACTCAAAATAGCTCTTGGTGTTGGCCCCCACCAGGGCAGCCACCAGAATCAAAATAAGCACCCCGGTACGACGGGCCGGCAAGCGGCAGATCCGGCCGACCAGTTTAAGGCCGTAGAAAAGAATAAAGGCCACACCCAAGGGTGTCAGCTGTGAAAACCGACTGGCCCAGTCCGTTTCGGTAGGTAACTTGCCGACGTAATAGTAAGGGAACAGGGCCGCGGCCAGAAAAAACCAGCCACCGCAAAACAACAGCAGATCCGCTCGGTGCTGATAGTCTAATTCGGCCAGACGGCCTCGCAGCAGGAATACAAGCACCGCAGCGATAAGCACAATAAAAACAGGGTACCACATGCCCGGCGGGGTAAACACATATTGCAGCACCTGCAGCAGACTGCCGTCCAGAGTATAGACAATCTCGGCCAGGTATCCGAGCATCTTGGAAAAGGAATCAAACCGGTTGACGTTGTAGTTGGCGTAAAGCCCGTGCGGAGCAAATACGGTTTTCTGCAGTCCCCAAAACAGGAGCGGCAAGCAGATAAAATCCAGATACCGCACCGCGGTTTTGGCCGCCCCTCCGATCGTCCCCATGGATTGTCGGGAACGGTAGATAATGTAAAGCAGCGGCAAACCGTAGAGCACCAGGAAAGAATTGATCCAGAAGGACCACCAGAAAGCGATCAAGGCCAGCAGGCGCAGGGCGATGTGCCGCCGGTCCATGTAGTAGGACAGCAACCAGAATCCGCAGAAAAAGGCCGCATAGCAGGACGCCGAATAGGAGCGGATCATCGCTACCCGGCCCGTGTCAACCGGGTAGACCATGAATACAGCGACCAGCAGCCAGCGCTCCGGCGCCGGTATGGCGCGGATCGACCGGAGCACTCCCCAAAAGCATAGGCCGGCGGCCAGATAGGCGCTGAAAGTGACCAGCCTGGGAAAAACCTGTCCGCCCCCGGAAAGCACAGTGTTGAGAAAATACCCCATCAACGGTCGGCCGGTTTCCCAAAGATAGGCCACTGTCAGGGGTGCATCACCGTGTATGATGGTCCAGCTGTCCAGAAAAATGCCGGTTGTCACCAGCAGCGGCAGGTGGGCTGCGCAATAAAGTCCAATAATAAGGGAAAATTCCCTTTTACTGTCCCACGACATGCCGGTCCTTTCCATTGTTGGCATGCTCGTACTGGTGCGTGAGCATTCCGACAAAAACAAAGAGCAGGTTGAGGCCCAGGATAACCAGGGAAACGGATACAGCCGCCACTGGAGTGGCCCCAAAAAGAGAAAAGATGTAGACCAGAGCGGCGTCCCGCGTGCCGATGCCGGCAATGGAGATGGGAATCATCACCGCCAGGGCGGCGATGGCGGCGGCCACGACAACCTGGATATCCAGCAGGGGAATGGCCAGGGCGCGGGCAATGACGATGTAGGTCAGATAATAGGCCAGCCAGGCCGCCAGGGAGACCCCGATATATTTGCAGGCGTCCAGAATGGTGAATAGGTGGGCGTCGGCAGCCAGATATTCGATCTTAGTGGCGATCTTATGAATGCGACCAAGGTGTAGAGCCCGTCCAACCAGTCGTAGCAGCATGGTGCGGTAGACCCAGGCGAGGAAGCCGACCAGCAGCACCGCGGCCTGCACAAGCAGAAGCTGAGCAAAGGGGATCGTACCGCTGCCCTGGGTGAGAATATAGGTTTGGAAGAGAATCATGTTGACGATCACGAACCCGATCAACTCCCAGAATCGATCCATGAACATGATAAAGAGGTTGCGGGCTAAATCCAGGCCGTCATATTTGGAAAAATAGAGGGCTTTGGCTGTTTCGCCGATTCTTCCAGGGGTCAGTACACCCCAGAAAATGCCGATAAACTGGTATTTCAGCGTGCTGCGAAAGCGTGGTTCCCGGCTGTATTTCCGAATGATCAGAAACCAGCGCAAGGTACGCAGGCTAATGCTGGCCAGGCAGCAGACCAACAGGACGAGTATGACGGTAGCGTCTATGTCCAGGAGTCTTTTGAGGCTTTTTGATATGTCGAAAGACATGTAAATCCAGGCCCCCAATCCAAGCCCGACCAGGCGGATCAAAACGCCGGTCAATTTGCGCGACATCGACTGCGGCTCAGGCGAAACAGGCGTTATTGTGACAGTTTTCATGGGCTATATCAGATTCTCTTTTTTGAAGACTTTGTATAACTGACCAATGAGGTACACATTGCGCGAAATCTTATATAAGTATGATTTTTTGGGCGGTGTGTACGTTTCAATTGGAATGGAATATTCAGAAATGGTCAAATTTGCGAAATTGGTCCTGAAAACCAGTTCGGTTTCGAAAATACCACCATCGAGCTTACACTGTTCGACCAGAGGACCCAGGGTCGGGAGGTGCAGATATTTGACCCCATGTGTATCCGTAAACGGCGATTTGAACAGAATCCGCAAAGTGGTATTGAGGCCGGCGGTCAAAAAGCGCCGGATTAGTGGCCGGGTATCTTTTTTAAGACGCGGGTTGCGGCTACCCAGAATCAATACCGCCTGTTTCGGATTCGCCAGGCATTGCTCCAGAAAATCAAAGGGATAACAGTCTATCTGAAACACAAAGACATCGTCATGGGTAGCCTGCCGGACACCGTGCACGAAAGCATCGCCGTAATCCGCCCGTGGCAGTTGGTAGATCTGAATTTGAGGATTAACCCGGCGGGCCTCTTCCAGATTGGCCAACGTACCATCCGTACTGCCGTTCTCGATGAAAAGCAGCTCGTAATCGAGATCTGCATACCTGGCCAAACCATTTACCAGCCCAGCCACCCCCCCCAGCCACCGCTGCTTCCTCGTTGAAAATAGGCACTACGATTGAAATCCGGCGTTTCGGCATATTATTCCCCTGTCACAGGTGCAGCACTGTCTGCTTTTTTAATACCCACGACTGCATACTGACCGCCGAGCGGCAACCAGCGCAGGTATCTTTCCAATCCCCGTAGCCATCCAAGGCGGGGTGGAAAAAACAGGATATAGTCTTTTTTCAAAGGCTGAAAGTTGGCTTCTGTCATCAGATCCGCCATGACCCGGGCCGTCAGCAGTTCGGCATTCACATCGAAAGGTGAGCGGGCAACCATCCAGCGGGTCAAAGGGTTGTAGGGATTGTGTTCGAAGACAACAAACTGGCCGCCGTCTTTCAGTAATCGGAATATTTCCGACGTCACCGGGGCTCGTTTGTCCACGGGAATATGATGATACACGCAGCTGGCCGTAATCAGGTCAAAGCTCGCCGATGCAAAGGGCAGCCGGCCTTCTCCTGTGACATGCAGAACGGGTGCCTCCGTCTCACTCCAGCGGCCGGCGGCTTCGGCCAGCATGCCCGCGGACATATCGCAGCCTTCCAGTTGGCCGCTAAATCCATACTGGTCCAAAAACCACAGGAACTCCCCGGTGCCGCATCCGAAATCTAACAGATGCGGCCCCCCATCCGTGCGGCCTTTCAGCTTGGCCTGCCGTTTGAGATGGTCCATTAGATAAAGGGCCTTCACCTGGATGAAGCTGCTGGCCGATTTTCCCAGCAGGCGTTTCAGGGGCCGGTCGACACCGGTGGTATAATCTTCGGCAAACCGGTCAAACTCAGATGTCTTGGTTGATTGTTCCCGTTGCATTGAATCCATTCGCAAAATTGCGCCCTGGGTGATATCCGCTGGTCAATTCCACATGCCAGCGGATTCAAAGAAATCGTCGCCTACCCGATTGGTCGTCAGGTATTGTTTTACAGTTTCATCCAAGGCCCTATGACCGTTTTGTGAGGATGCGGCCCGGGTCAGGTAGTCGGTCAGAAAGCGCCCTACCCGCCGGTCAGCCTGTTGATCATCGAAATGGTTATAGCGTGCCCGCCAAAGTGAAAAGTCGCCTATCCGTCTATCCCCACCATGGGCCGCGACGATGGCATCTTCGAGCTCATCGAGAGAGGTGAAGACGACTTTCTGATCCGGATCCCGGTACAACGGATGGTGCCGCAGGCCGGCGCAGTCCCAATGTACGGTTGGAAGATAGTGAATCCCCCCTATAATGCCGGCCGAATTGATCGCAAAGCTGACCACCAGGTCGGCTGCGGCCGCTGCCGTGGCGGGTGACACAGTGGTGTCCAGAAAATGGAGCCTCTGCCGGGTGATCAAATCTTCAAATAACGGCTCCAGATCGCGTCTGTCTTCCAGGGCGCAGATCGAAGCAACCGTCCACCCACGGCTTTTCACGACCGCCCCCCAGCTTGGGTTGCGCTGCAGCAGGGTCAGCAAGCGTTCATAGAAGTCCACCAGCGCCTTTTCCGGGTTCTGGGTCCGGGGGCCGACACCAGAGTCGAAGACTGCCAGAAGATAATCGAATCCGGCGGGCTGTTTGGCCAACGGTGGCGGCACACTCTTGTCTTTATTGATCCAGAGTCCCGAAGGCAGGATGTACCGGCAGGTATTGCCCTGTTTTTGAAAAAACTGGTAGTGAAACGCGCCCCACACGAAAAATACCTGCTGCGGGTACAATTGATCGGCCATGGGCACCCAGGGGTAATTGGACCAGTGAAATCCGACCATAATGCCGCCGACGGCCTCCAGGGCCCGGGCCTGGGCGGTCTGTTTCCAGGAGCTTTCGCAGTGTTGGACCAGGATCTTAACTCGGAAAGAGCTATGGATCGATGTGTAGAGTCGCAGCAGAGCGGTATATTCAAGGTTGAAAAAGTAAATAAAGAGCGGTTGCCTGAATTTCAATTTCAAGGCCGCCCGGAAAATCGCTGTCAGATCACGCACGTCTATTCTGGCCAGGTGCCAGATCTTCTGGGCGTCGACATACCGAAATCCCTTTTCCAGGCAAAGGGCCCTGGATTCAGGTGTTAAAGGAGAATCCTCCCGGTCGAAATAGGACACCAGGTCATAGGCTGTTTTATCGATCTCTTCGTGCCAGAAAGACAGGGAAATGAAACTGTTGTCCGATTTGTGATACTCGACCCAGATAGATGGGTGGCCCGCCCGGGTGTTGCTTTCAGCCCGCCGGCCCGTGAACTGGCATTTCAGGGTCAGCAGCACGTAGCCAATCGGATTGATAATCATCTTCAAATGGCTCTGAAAATTCAACGACTGCATTACCCGGTAGCCTTGCTTCCGGTAGTAGTCAACTATCAAACGGTTTGCCGGTGTCCGGTCGAGATAGAGAAAGTGGGTGCTATCCGGATCCTTTTCGCGGATCGCCGCGACCATGGTCGTAAAAATGACCCGCTCAAAAAGTTGCCCGGATATCATATAGGTTCGCAGCATCTGCCGGAACCATTTCGGCGCTTCAGCCAGATAACGCTGTGCGAAGACCTTAAAGCAATCCAGCAGGATGCGGTCCACATCATAGCGCAAGGCGGACCCATCCGTTTTCTGCTTACTGATCGTCAAGGCCTGCGGAGCAAGCCTTAACCGGGGAAGCATCAGAGAGATAAAGCGTGCCAGTGATTGGGCCCCGGGATGACAGCGGGAGGCTTCGTATCTTATTTCGCAGCCGCTCCGGATGAACCTGAACGTCAAATAGATAAGTCCAAAAACCGTCAGGGACTCGGCCCACACAATGTTATGCGAAGGTTTCACGTATGTGTTTATCTGGTATATTGCGGCCTTAAGGCTCCGCAGGTGATTAGTCGTCGGCCGGCATCAACTGGGTCCATTCAATCAGCGTATCCGCTGCAATATCGCTGCGGGCCCGCATGCCGATCACCTTGATTAATGACTCCGGTGACAGCCCGGTACCAGGTCTTTTGAGGGCAAGATCGTCAGCTGTGATGATGGCTCCCTGGGGAATGAAACGCTCGGCAACCAGGCTCTTGCGCGCAACCCGGCGGACGTTCTCCTCCGACGGCATGCAGCGTTTAATGCCGTCTCCCAGAGCATGCGGTAGTTTGCGCAATTTGGCCACCATGTCGATAAATTCGTTGGGTTCAAGGGATGCCCGGTGATCGCCGCCCTCCATTTCCCGGCTCAGGGTAATGTGTTTCTCGATCACGACAGCCCCCAACCCCGCGGCAACCAGGGGTAATTCAATGCCCTGGCTGTGATCCGAAAACCCGACCGGCAAATCGAAAGCCACTCGCAGGGTCTGAATGGCTCTCAGGTTGGCATCCTCCCACTTGGCCGGGTAATCGGATAAGCAGTGCAGCAGGGTCACCAGGGCCCGATTTTCGGTTCCAATATCGTCCAGGGCTCGCCGGACATCTTTCAGATCTGACATGCCGGTGGACAGCAGGATCGGTTTTCCAAATGCAGCCACGGTTTCCAGCAAGGGACCATTGGTGATTTCACCGGAGGCAATTTTAAAAAAGGGCATCCCCAACTGGTTGAGATATTCAGCACTTTCGCGGTCAAACGGGGTGGAGCAGAACATCAACTGGTGTTCCTCAGCATAGGCTTTGAGCATCTCGTGATCGGCTTCGCTCAGTCGCAGACGGCAGAGCCGGTCATACTGGGATTCTTCTGCCCCGGTGGCCCTTATCTGGTAATCTGCTTTGGGTGCGGTTTGAACCAGCAATCTTTTGGGATCGAACGTCTGAAACTTCACGGCATCGGCACCGGCCCGGGATGCACAACGAATCAGTTCCCGGGCGTTCTCGAGACTCCCGTTGTGATTACAGCCGACTTCCGCGATGACAAAGATATGCTGGTCGTTAAATTCCAAGCAGGAAACCTTTATGTCTGCATGTCCCTGGTAATGCCGATGATCCGGGCCGGCACGCCGGCGACCTTCTGATAGTCGGCCACATCGGAGGTAACCACGGCTCCGGCGCCGATGGCGGCGTGGCGGCCGATCTTAATCGTGGGAATGACAACCGCACCGGCACACACTGTGGTGCCCTGTCCGATCTTGACGTATCCAGCCAGGGTCGCGCGCGGGGCGATATTGACAAAATCTGCAACTGTACAGTCGTGCTCGATGATGGTACCGGCATGTATCATGCAGTGGCTGCCGACCGTCGCAAACGGCTGCACGACGGCATTTGCATTTACAATCAACCCATGCCCAAGCGTGGCTGACGAAGCAATAATCGCCGCCGGGTGAATCGCGCTGGCATAGCTGGGATGGTACGATTGCAGATCCCCGGTGAATTCCTCTTTTTTGTGGTTACTGCTGGTGGCCAGCAGGATTTCCGGTTGATCACCATCCCGATAGACCTTGTCTAATTCATCCAGGGAGCCGATGATTCGCTCCATGAGAGCCGGTACCCGGCAGTCTTCACCCGGTAAGGTCAGTATCCCCAGCACGTCTCTCCCGAGGAGCTGGAAGGTTTCGAGCGCATACTTGGATTGCGCCCCGGTACCGATAATAAGGATTTTTTTTGCCGTCATTGTTGTCCCTAATATAGAGCCAGCAAGGTTTCCACCACGCGATCGATATCCGCCTGCGTCAACGCCGGATGGTTGGGTAGGCCGATCATGTTCCCGGCAATCGCTTCCACATTGGGCAACTGAAGCTTGTCGTAATCCTGCGAGGTATAATCTGGAATGCAGGTGTAAGGACAGCCACCCGGATACGGGCTGCGGTCGCGGATGAGCTTCTGTTTGTACAATGGTTCGTTATACCGATGACGGACTTCGACATCCCGTTCCCGCAAACGGGAAACAACCTCCCGTGCTTTTCCGTTGATGATGCGCAGCGGGCACCAGAAAAAGGTATGGCGCACGTTTTCAGCCAATCTCGGAACAGTGAACCAGTCGCGCGGCGCGGCTTCCAGCCGTTCCAGGATCTGCAAAGAAATCTCAATCCGCCGGCGGTTCATCTGCTCAAGCTTGCGCAGTTGCACATTGCCGATGGCCGCGGCCATTTCGTTCATGCGGTAGTTATAGCCGAGATAGTGATGATCGTCCCGGTTGACCATGCCGTGACTGCGGATTTTTTTAATCAGATCGATCCAGTCGTTGTTATCGGAGGTTACCAGCCCGCCCTCACCTGTCGTCATGTGCTTGGTCGCGAAGAACGAAAAGGCCCCCAGGTGCCCGATGCTCCCGACCCGCCGGCCGGCGAACTCGGTGCCGTGGGCCTGGGCGCAGTCTTCGATCACTTTCAAGTCGTGCTTTTCGGCCAGCTGCATGATGGCATCCATATCGGCTGCGTTCCCGTAAAGATGCACCGGGATGATTGCCCTGGTTCGCGCGGTTATCCGTTTCTCGATGTCTGCCGGGGAGATGCAATAGTTGTCCGGATCGATGTCGGCAAATACGGGAATCGCATTTTGGTGAAATACCGAGGTGACCGTACTCATGAAGGTCAGGGCCGGCACAATGACTTCATCGCCTGGGCCGATCCCCAGGGCGGCCATAGCCAGGTGCAAGGCGGCCGTACCGCTGTTGGTGGCGGCCGCCGCAGAAACCCCGATATAGTCTGCAAATGATTCTTCGAATTGGGCGACATTCTTTCCGGAAACAAAATTCCCCGAAAGGATCACCTCCCGCACGGCAGCAATCTCCTCTTCACCCGTAATGGGCACCGCAACTTTGATCATCGGACTATCCTCTGCATAACGATTCGTTCTTGCTTATAGTTTCGATTTCATTCCGGCTACTTGCGTTACCAAATATCCCTTCTTCCGGCCGCGGTATGCTTGCCCTTCCCGACCTCTGTGCTCTGATCTCTGACCTCTGGGTTGTGCATTCCATCCACCTTCATCCTTCGATCTATTGCCCTGTCTGTCTTCTGACATCCGACTTTCGACCACCTGCATTTAGGGCCTTCCGCCTTATAGCTTATACCTTAAATCCTATACCTTATACCTTCTATCTATACCGACATAAACCGGTCTTTATACTGCTCAATCGTTTCACGGTAAGGTTTAAGCGCCTCCAGCATGCGATAAGCGCCCTCGGCAATGTTCAACTTGGGATTGGGCAGCAGCGTTTGGAAATTGGCCACGGCCATCTCCATCTTGTGCTCTTCGCTCTCTACCCGCGGGTTTTCGATGTGCTTGGTTTCCGCGGCGATATCCAGCTTCCGGGCTCCGCTCACGATCGCCTCGGCGATATCCACGATGCTGATGATCTCGGTGGTTTGGTTATACACCTTGAACTCGCCGGAAAGCGGCAGCCGAACGGCGTTCACGCAGGACTGCACGCAGTCTTCCAGGGAGATCTGCGGCTTGCGCTGCTCACCCTTGCCGTAGATGGTGATCGGATAGCCGGTCAGCACCATGGCGCAGAACCGGTTGATGACGACCCCGAAATAGAAATCGAAATCAAAACGCGTGGCCAGCCGGGGATCCAACTGGGTCTCATGGGTCTCGGTGCCGTAGACAATTGAGGTGCGCAGGTCGGTAATCGAGAGCTTCCACTGGCGGTTGGCCAGCCAGAGATTGTTGACGTCGTTGGATTTGCTCATGTGATACCAGGAACCGGCCATGCCGGGGAATGGAATGACATCTTCCTGGCCCTTGTTGACAGCTGTTACAAACCCTTCGGGGATTTCGAACTCGGGTGCGCCGTAGACACCGGTCGTGGTCGTCTCTATGAAATGGCAGTCCTTTTCCAGGCCACGATCTTTGATCGCCCAGAGCAGGTTGCGGGTGGACTGGTTGTTGTTGAACTGGGTATAGTTTGCGCGCTCGCCGTTGATCTGGGCATATGGTGCCGACGGTTGGGCCGCCACGCGCAGGACCACCTCAAACCGATAGACATCGAAGAGCTGGTTGACAAAATCACGGTCGGCCAGATCCCCCTCGATAAAGCTGATATTCGTGAACCCGTGCTCACGGGCCGCCGCCAGTCTGACCGGCATTGTCTCTATGGGAATGGCCGTTACAGATCCAGACTCCTCCACCCACTTGCGCCGGCCCAAGTTGTCCACGCCGATAATCCGGGCTTCCGGTAGTTCCTGGGCCAGTTTGAGTGCCGTGGGCCAGCCCACGTAACCGTCAATTCCGGTCAATAGAATGTTCATGTCGCCTCCTTAAAGCTATATTCAAAACTAATAAGTGATTTTTTTACGTAGTAATTTATCGTCAAGCGGGATTTCCCGCAGAACTTTCACGATCCGTTCGGCAGCGTGCCCATCCCCGTAGGGTGAACGGCAGGCCTGGTATTGCTCTTTGAAACCGGCATCGTTGAGCGCTTTTTCAATGGCGCCGATGATGGCCGCCTTGTCATGCTCCACTTCCAGGGTGTTGCCGGCCCGGAGGCGGTCTTCCTGGCGTATCCCGATATTGATGAACGGGAGCTTAAATGAAGCGGTTTCCATCACGCCTGCACTGGAGTTCCCCAGAAAACAGTCCGCTATGTTCAACAAGCCCCAGAAATCCTGGAAGGGAATGTTGCGATGGGCCTGGAGGTAGCTTTTGGGAGCATATTCATTCAAGACCGCAACGATCTGCTCATAGCCCGGGTCGGAACACGGATAGATCGCCACGGTCTGGTACCCGAGTTGATCGATGGCCTCCATCGTCTGGCGAATTTGATGCTCGGCCTGGTCTACCTGCCAGGTCACGGAGTGCTGGAGCAGGACCAGAATCGGTTCATCGGGATCCAGATCGAATTTGCGGGCGGTTTCAGCAGCGGAAGTAAAGCGTCCCTGCCGAACAAGATCGAGAACCGGCGAACCCACATTGTGCACCCGCCAGGGTTCTTCGCCCATGTTGATGATGCGCCGGGCACTTTGTTCATTGGAAGCCAGGTGGAGGTTCGCCATTTTGGTGATGGCGTGGCGCACCGGTTCATCCACACCACCCTGCGTGACGTCCCCGCCGAAAATATGCACGATCGGGATATTGAGTTCCATGGCGGCAATCACCCAGCCCAGCACCTCCCCGCGATCTCCCAGGGCAAAAACCAGATCCGGTCGGATCTCATCCAGTAGCTGGGCAAACCCCATTATACCGACCCCGATAGACTTGGCCCGGGCAATCTTCGAGTCGGACGTAAACATCGTATCGATCCGATAGACCCGGTCCGCCCACTGCTCCACCTCGCTGACGGTATTGCCGAAATTCCCGGACAGATGCATATCCGCGGCGACGATTGAATGGGTCAGATCGTCATGCGCGCGCATGGCTTCAAAAATGGGAATGAGATGGGTAAACCCCCCTCTTTTTCCGGTGAGAAAAGCAATATGACGAGGTTCCATATTTATTCCGATTCGGTCGCTTGCCTGCCAGCCTGAGTTAATATCATTCGGCCAGCAGGGTAATTTTGGTACGTGAAATGCCCAGTCCCATAATGGCTTTCATGGCATCCCAGGTGGCGTCCACGTTAGTGATGATGATCCTGTCAAACGAGATGCCTTTCAGGGCCTCTATTGGAAGCACCTTCTGTTGCATAAACGGCTTTGGGCTGTCCTGGTTGTCGACTACAGCCACCAGACGGATATCTGTTTCCTGCAGGGAAAGATAGGCGATTTCAGCCAGTTCACCGCTGCCGAAAAATACCACCTTACGGATTTTCTGTTTATTGTACTGTTTAAACAGATCCGTAAGTTTTGAACGCGAATTTTTATAGTACTGGAAAGAAAGCTGAATATATTCGTAGGTGAGACGGGTTTTTCCAGCCGTGCCCTTGGGCGTAAGGATATACCGGACCCGGTTCTTCGGGATAGTGGTAATCTTGAAATAGCCCTTTTTAGCCAGCCGCTTGATAAAGGAATTGACCAGGCCCAGGGAGATACCCAGGCGAGTCGCCAGGTCCCGCTGACTGGGTGCCTGGTCGCCCTCAATTTCTTCAAGCAGCTGTAAAGTGCGTAGCTCTTGTTGATCCATATTTGGTGATTTAACTCAGTTATGCCAATAATTGTAATGGATACAAGGAGGGAATTAACTGCGGGATGTCGGGGAATAGAAGTCAGACGTCTGATGTCTGATGTCAGTATAATTGTTTCCGGCTTCAGTCCTCAGATCTCTGACATCTTGCTTTCCTGTCTTCAGGTCTCGGGCCGCTGGCCCGAGACAGCTCCGCCCGGTGATTTACAGAACGTTAACACCATAAGCGTACTGAATCATTTGATTTTTTAGTCACAACCACTTTTCAAGCGTTCAAAATCTGAACGTTCATCAATTGAACGCCTTCTTTCGTTAATTGTCAATCACTTAATACAATATTATCAATGTTTCTTTGTTGTTAGGGAAAGGCCGGAGATCAGAAATCTGAGGTCGGAGATCAGTTTTAAAATCCCAGAGCAGATAACAAAACCCTGTGGAAATACTCTTGCTATTTTGTGCACCATTTCTACAACATTCGCCCTGGCAATCTTATGGCTTTTTACCTGGGTTTAGAAACCCAATTGCGTGTTTTTTACTTGGTGCTGGTGGGTCTATTAATGTCTTTATTTCTTTGAGTATATCCATCAAAATTTCGTCATGATCACTTACTCGATTTTCCAACTGTTCGACTTTGCGTGCTAATTTTTCATTCGTCAGCGCCAGTTCGCGCAAACGAACAAAGGCTCGGATGATGAAAACACTCATCTTATTTGCTTGAATCGAGTTCAGGACATTAGCAGCCTGCAAGGCACCATGTTCCTTGAATACCAAAGGTGGTTTCCGGCGCCCACCCCAGCCGGAACTTGATGTCGCAATTTGCGACTTCAAGTATGAGAATTCTTCTTTAGTCAATTCGAACATAAAATCATCAGGAAATTTATCGAGATTCCTCCGTACCTGCTCGTTAAGCCGCCTGGTCTCTACACCACAAAGCTGTGCCAAGTCCGAATCTAATATTACCTTTTCACCGCGGACAACTTGATGTCAGGTGTCAGGTGTCGGGAGTCTGGTGTCGGGGTTCTGGAATCGGGTATCCGAAAGTCGTAAAATCCCTGAGAGCTATTTCTCTATTCTCAATAGAAATGGGTTTGGCCTTTTCATCATTGTTCCGAGCATTGCTCCGACATGTTTGCATCTATCGTTCATCGTCTTGAAAGTTTCTTCATTCAAGTATCCACAATCTTTAGCAAATGCCAACCATGTTTTCGTCTCTCCGATTTCAGCATCTGAATCGGTTAGTTTACTGATGAAATGCGCTTCATGCCGCCGTTTTGCCCATGCCTCTCGCAGATTGGCGCAAACTGAGCGTGATGATCTTCTGATTTGGTCGGTCAGTGAATACTTTTCTTCAGCCGGCCACGCCTTGCTAACATTGAAAATATCCATCGCAAGTGAATACGAGGCCTTATAAACTCTTAGATCCTTCACCGTCTTAGATGGCAACTTGGAATTGTTCATGTACATATGTCCTTAGTTTCTCTTGTTTCAGACGCCCGGCTCCGGACTCCAGACTCCAAATTTCTGACCCCCGACCCCGGACTCCCGACTCCAATAACATTTCGATACCGAAAAAACCCCGGCCGGCGCAAACCAACCGGGGCTTTTAGATTAATCCTCGACGGTTATCAAACCTCGATTCTCCTCCACCGTCTTCGACCCAATCCCAGGCACATTCACCAGTTCATCGGCCGACTTGAACGGCCCGTTGGCCTCCCGGAAAGCCACTATTTTTTCGGCATATTTGGGCCCGATCCGTTTGAGCTGGGTAAGCTCTTCCACAGTTGCATCGTTGATATTGACTTTGAGAGCATTCCCTGCAACGGCAACTCCGGTCATGATAAAAACCAAAACGAATACAGCGACCATTAAACGTCCAATACTCCTGAAACTCCTCATTCCTACCTCCTTTGGTGCTCGCACGGCGAGCGTGTTAAGTTGTTGGTTTCAAGTGCCAAGTAATGTCAAGACCATTACCATGCACTGTAACCAAGGTGATTTTACCCGCGTTCTGCGCGAGCATTCCATCACCCTTTTTCAAGAGGCATGCCAGGAGATTGAAACGAGTCCAGTATGGGCTGTTAAATTTAACTCAGCCTTTTAAATACCCGTTATTAATATATTTTCAGGGTTCACAAAACCAGAGGATTATACACGAGAAGGTAAAGCATAAAACTGATCTGAATTAGATTGCACAATTCTCAAGTGACCTTTGCACCCTTTTCTATGCAATTGCGATATTTTCGACAGTTGCACTTTAAAATCTAATCGTCTAAATAAGCGGCTGCAAATAGCGAATCGAAATATGAAGAATGTATAGAAGAGAGAGTACGATAATAAGGCCCGGATCGAAATCCGACTCCAGACTCCTGCCCCCTGACTCCTGTTCCTACTTCAGTCTTCAGCCTTCTACCTAAACACCTAAACATGGAGTAAAACGAAATGAACGACTCCGTCGTCGTAAACGCCAACATCACCCTTACAGCCGCAGCTCTCCAGAACATCGTGGCCAACGCCAAAGCTAACGCGCCCCGCAACGAAAAGGGCTATTACCAGGTCGATACTGCCGACAAGGTCAGTGAGATGATTACAAAATTTTTATTCGATAAGAATTTTGAAGCGTTTGCCGCCGATCCTGATAACTACACTGACGGATAGGCGTCACTGGATAGTCTGAAGTATAGTTCTGGAAGGTTGACAAAGCCTATTGGGCATCATATATTGATGTCATATTAATATCATTTTTAGATATCACCCCTAAAAGGGAGGCGCAAATGAAAGCGGTGACGATACGCGGTGTCGAGCCTGAGATGGCTGAAAAACTGAAAGCAACTGCAGCCAGCGAAGGCAAGAGTGTCAATCAGCTGATCCTCGAAATCATTAAGAAGGACCTCGGCCTGCAGAAAGTGAAAACGTTCACGCGAACGTATGATGATCTGGATGACTTATTCGGTCGCTGGGATGAAACCGATTTCAAAAAAATTAGCGGTAAAATCGTCGATGAACGCAGGACGGACCAGGAGCTCTGGACATGAACAACGTCCTGATCGACACCAACATTTATTCACTATCCATGAAAGGTGATCCCAAAGTAACTGGTGCCTTGCGCAAAATAGATCGCATTGGTTTTTCAACTATCAGTATCGGGGAACTTTTTTCAGGATTCAAAGGCGGGCACCGGGAACCCCAGAACCGTGAAGAACTGAACATATTCCTCGACTCCCCGAGAGTCGTTCTCCATCCCATCGACGAAGGAACCGCTAAATTCTACGCTGCCATTTTGCATAACCTGCGAAAAGCCGGCACCCCCATCCCGACTAACGACATATGGATTGCGGCCGTTGCTTTCCAGCACGGGTATCAGATCTTTTCAAATGATCGCCATTTCAGCCTGGTTAGCGGCATGATTCATTTCACGTCCACTGGTTAAGTCGCAGTAGCTGGGAGTGGGTTTTTCGCTAGGACCACTTGCCTGTCTATTGAAATGAAATTATTATGACCATAATAATTTCATCCCTGGGAGCCGTCATATGAAAGATCTGGATAAAATCTTACCGGTAACGCATGTAGAGCGGCATTTTCTGGATACACTAAAATCTATTGAAGAGGATAATCCAACTTTGGCTGTTACCCGAAATGGAGAGGCTGTCGTTATTATCATGACTCCAGATCGCTATGAATCCCTTTTGGAAACTATTGAAATCCTAAGCAATAAAGAAATCATGACAACACTTGATTCCTCCGCAAGGGATTTCAAGGCCGGCAAAGTCTACGCACACGAGGAAGTTTGGGACTGATTTGAAATTCACTCTTACATATTCCAGAACAACCAGGGACCAGATCCGCTCCCTTCATCCCATGCTTTAATCCCGCATCAGGGAGAAAGTCGAATTACTGAGTCACAATCCGTATACCGGGAAATATCTTCAAAGAGAGCTTTCAACATATTGTTGTTTAAGGGTTAAGAGATACAGGGTTATCTATAAGATTGATGAGGTTAACCGAAGAATCGAGATCCATTTTATTGGACCCCGCAAAGATATCTACGAACTATTCAGAGAAAAATTGACAAATAGTAACAGCTGGCCTGACAGTGTAAAAGAATCGACAGACATCTGGGAGGATATCCCCGATGCCTCAGATTTGCGGATAGATCAGGGAACTGACATAGACAGGGAGCAATTGTAAATTGATTACAAACAGAAAATGAATCTCTTGATAATTCCACGATATTGAGCTATCAAACCACACCGAACAAAACGTCAATAAAATCAACTGTAAAAGTCAAAGACCTCCCGGACAGTCAGCCCTCTCGGGTCAGTGATTATTAGGCGGCCTCCTTTGACAATTCTTCTCGACGTTTTTTACCAAG
>CAJINA010000190.1 GCA_905176665.1 Olavius algarvensis Delta 4 endosymbiont
AGGCCTTCGAGACCATGCTCCTGAAAGGATCGTTTATATTCGTAAAACTGGCTGCGAGAGACTTTGTGCATCCGGCAAGCCTTGGATACGTTGCCCAGTTTTTCAGCTAATTGTAGCAAGG
>CAJINA010000191.1 GCA_905176665.1 Olavius algarvensis Delta 4 endosymbiont
AGATTTTGGCACATCAGTTTAGCCTCAAAATCCTCGATATATTCCTCGGGATTGAAAATCACGTCCGCCTTGACCTTGGGCCAAAATCCATTTCCCAAGGCAGCATCTGATTTAATTTTGAAAAAAGACGGGATCTCGAACCAAAATGCGCCCTCTGGCTTGGCTTCTCGCTATTTTTTCACATCATTTAAACCCCAAAACCATCGATATATTCCTCCGGTTCGATATTCACGTCCGCCTTGAACTTGGGCCAAAATCCATTTCTTAAGGCGGCATCATTTCAAGTTAGAATTTGATCCAGATCTAACCCTCTGGCTTGGCTTCTTGTATTTTCAGGCAACTTCCCCTTATTTTGTCCCGGCCGGGTATCCTTTTGAATCTTGGTCGAAGCCCTACCTATTTAATAGGTATTGAGTCTCCAATTGTCGGTTTTTTTATTAACCCTCGCAGCATAAACCCCGCGCTGGATTCCGTTTTTGAGGCGGATTCATTTGTCCGGATTTCGGCCGGCTGGGCCGGGAATGCCGGGGCTTTGGGGGGGCTCTCTAAAGATACTCTAATTTTTAGTGATATTTACATTCGCATGGATATTTCAAGGGTACGATTTCGGTAAAAAACCTTTGACATTTCAACAGGCCAGATGATATAGACCGGGGGATTTTTCAGGACAGGTGGGTCCTGATTTGCCCAAATTGTTATTAACCCAGCAACAAATCGGCGATGGAGGACTTGTATGGTAAGCGTTGACAGTTCGCTCTTTATTCAGATCTTGAATTTCCTGTTCCTGATCTGGGCATTGAATGTGATTCTTTACAAACCCATCCGCAATATTCTGCTCAAACGCAAAGAGCACGTCGCTGGCCTGGAAGAAGGGGTCATGACTGCCAACAGCGATGCGACAGAGAAGGGGACGGCCTTTGAAGAGGGTATTCGGGCCGCGCGGACCGACGGGGTTGAGAAGAAGAAAACCATGATGGAAGAGGCTGCCCTGGAGGAAAAGGCTATCGTTGAAAAGATAAACTCAAAGGCGCAGGCCGACCTTGCCGAAGTGAAGGCCAAGATCGCGGAAGAGGCCGATTCAGTAAGAGAATCCCTGCAGGCCGAACTGGACACGTTTGCCGGCGCCATTGGTCAAAAAATTCTGGGGAGGGCGATTTAATGAAGGTTGCTGACATTCTCAGAAAGCGTTTCACCGGGACGACGTTTCTTTTGGTGGTGCTTTCGCTGTGTGTTGTGGATAGCGTGCTGGCTGCCGGCGGCGGCGGTGGGTCTCACTGGCGGGCCACCGATACCTATAAGGTCATGAATTTCGCCGTACTGGCCATTGCGCTTGTCTTTTTGCTGAAAAAGCCGGTTTCGCAGGCCCTCAATGCCCGGATCCAGGGCATCAAAGAGCAGTTGGAAGAGCTCGAATCCCAGAAGAAGGCCGCGGAAGACGAACTGGCCAATTATAGCGAGAAGCTGGCGACCCTGGAAGGCGAGGCCGAGACCATCGTGGCCGAATATGTTCGCCAGGGCGAGGAAGCCAAGGCCCGGATTTTGGCCGAAGCGGAAAAGACGGCTGGAAAACTGGAAGAGCAGGCCAAGAAGAATATCGAAAATGAGTTCAATAAGGCCAAAGAAGACATCCAGGCGGAAATCATAGATAAGGCGCTGTTGAAGGCTGAGGAGATCATCAAGAGCAAGATTTCGGATGAAGACCAGATCAGCCTCGTTGACGAATATTTAGATAAGGTGGTGGCATAGTGAAAAATTTGGCGATAGCAAGGCGGTATGCCAAGGCGCTTCTACTTATCGGGAAAGAGGATGGTAACGCTGAAGCCTACCGGGAAGAACTGGCGGGCGTGGCAAGTCTGATCAGCCAGAGCGACGAGCTTGAACAGGCCATCTGCAACCCGCTGTATGATGCCGCCGGGCGCAAAAAAGTACTGGAGACCTTAATTACGAAAGTAGGCGTTTCTGCGGTCATGCAATCATTTCTGCTGCTCTTGTTTGATAAGGGCCGGATCGGATTCGTGGCCAGCATCAGCGATTTTTATGAAAAGCTTGCAGATGAGTTGAAAGGTGTTGCCCGGGCCAGCCTCGTTTCGGCCACCGAACTTTCATCTGAGGCCGTCGAAAAGATTCGTGCAACCCTGTCCCAGAAGACAGGTAAAGATATCATTCTGGACGTGGAACAGGACCCCGGCCTGATCGGGGGGATCGTCACCAGGATGGGCGACCTTGTTCTTGATGGCAGCATCAAAACACAACTATTAAATATGAGAGAATCATTAAAGAGGGGTGAGAGCGTCTAATGGAACTAAAAGCTGAAGAAATAAGTCAGATAATAAAAGAGCAGATTACGGATTATGACAAGAAGGTCGAACTCAGCGAAACCGGCGTTGTCCTTTCTGTCGGTGACGGCATCGCCAGGGTCTACGGACTTGAAAAAGCCATGGCCCTCGAGCTGGTTGAGTTCCCCGGCGGCATCCTCGGACTGGTTCTGAACCTTGAAGAGGATAATGTCGGTATTGCCATTATGGGCGATGACATGGGCATCAAGGAAGGCGACATGGTCAAACGGACCGGTAATATTGCCGAAGTTCCGGTGGGCCCGGCCGTACTTGGCCGCGTTGTGGACGGTACCGGCGCGTCAATTGACGGCAAAGGACCCATCGACAACAGTGAGACCAGCCGCGTGGAAATGGTCGCCCCCGGTGTTATCGCCAGGAAAGGCGTCCACGAACCCTGCTACACGGGTCTCAAGGCTGTTGATGGTATGACCCCGGTTGGCAAGGGCCAGCGCGAGCTGATCATCGGTGATCGCCAGATCGGTAAAACTGCCTGCGCCGTTGATGCGATCCTGGCCCAGAAAGATACCGACGTGTACTGCATCTACGTGGCTTCGGGGCAGAAAAAATCAACGGTTGCCCAGGTCCATGCCGTGCTGGAAAAACATGGTGCTATGGAGTATACCACCATCGTCTCCGCCTGTGCTTCCGATCCGGCTACCCTGCAGTATATCGCACCTTATGCCGGCTGCGCCATGGGTGAGTACTACATGAACAACGGCAAGCATGCCCTGATCATTTACGACGATCTTTCCAAACAGGCGGCTGCCTATCGCCAGGTTTCCCTGCTGCTCAGACGTCCTCCCGGACGTGAAGCGTATCCCGGCGATATTTTCTACAACCATTCACGGCTGCTGGAAAGATCCGCGAAGCTCAGTGACGAAAACGGCGGCGGGTCACTCACCGCGCTGCCGATCATTGAAACCCAGGCCGGTGACGTTTCGGCATACATTCCCACGAACGTTATTTCCATTACCGACGGCCAGATTTACCTGGAACCCTCCCTGTTTTTCGCCGGTATCCGGCCCGCAATCAACGTGGGTCTGTCCGTTTCCCGCGTGGGTGGTGCCGCCCAGGTGAAGGCGATGAAACAAGTCGCCGGTACCTTGCGTCTCGACATGGCCCAGTTCCGTGAGCTCGAGGCGTTCGCCGCTTTCGGTTCCGACCTGGATGCAGCCACCCAGAAGCAGCTCACCCGGGGTCAGAGACTGGTTGAGATCCTGAAACAACCCCAGTACCAGCCGCTTTCAATGGAAAAGCAGGTCACCATCCTGTATGCCGGTACCAAGGGTTATCTCGATGAATATCCCACCGACGTCGTGGCCAAATACGAAGCCGGTTTGTACCCGTTCATCGAAGACAGGTTCCCCAACCTTTTCACCGAACTGGCTGATAAACAGGAATTCACTGATGATATCGCCAAGCTGGCAGATGAAGCGTTGACTGCCTATGCTGAAGAGTTCAAGGACACTATTAAATAAGTTACCTGTAGCACGACAAGTGCACAACAGGCTTAACAGGTGTGCTTATCAGATAACTTTAACATAAGGGCGTTACTTTATGCCGACATTAAAAGATATCCAGTTAAAAATAGCCGGTGTTAAAAAGACCAAGCAGATCACCAAGGCTATGAACATGGTGGCGACTTCACGATTGCGCGGTGCCCAGGCGAATATGGACGCTTTTCGCCCCTACGCCGGCAAATTCGGAGAAGTGCTTGGCAGCCTGGCTGAAAAAGCCGGTGAAGAAGCCAGCCCCCTGCTGGTTCCCAAGGAAGAGGTGAAAAAGATACACATTGTGTTGTGCACCTCGGACCGGGGGCTCTGCGGCGGGTTTAACATCAACCTAATTGATAAGGCCCAGGCGCTCATTGATGAAAAGGCCGGTGCGGAGGCCAGCTTTTCGATTACCAACTTTGGTAAGAAAGGCCGGGATTACTGCAAAAAATCCGGTTTTGACATTGTGGAAGAGCACCTTGGCGTAGTGGGGGCCACCTTCGATTTCAGCGTCGCCTCCACGGCCGGGAAAAAGCTGGTCGACGGTTTTCTGGGTGGAGATTACGACGAAGTCTACGTGATCTTCTCCGAGTTTCTGGGCATGGCCAAGCAGGTTCCGGTGGTCCAGCAGCTGCTGCCGATTCCCGCCATTGAAAAAGACGAGGAAGATCTTGACGCGGATGTCCCCTACCAGGCGGAACACCTTTGCGAACCTTCCGCGGACGAGCTGCTCGGCGAACTGCTACCCCGGAATATCTACGTGCAGCTTTTCAAAGCGCTTCTGGAAACATCAACCAGTGAACACGCCGCCCGGATGATGGCCATGGACAACGCCACCAACGCGTGTAACGACATGATTGATGAATTGACCCTTACATACAACAAAGCCCGGCAGTCTGCCATTACAGCGGATCTGATGGACATTGTCGGCGGTGCAGAGGCCCTAAAAGGCTAACACCACAGCGCAATAAAACCTTACAGGAGGTCTATAGATGGGAGAGAACATAGGTACAATAACGCAGGTTATGGGGCCTGTTGTCGACGTCGAGTTCGAACAGGGGCAGCTGCCGCAGATTCTTACAGCTCTGCTTATTTCCAACCCCGCCATCAACGATAAAGCCGACAACCTGGTCGTCGAGGTTGCCCAGCATCTGGGTGACAACGTCGTGCGGACCATCGCCATGGACGTTACCGACGGTCTGGTCCGGGGTATGGATGTTAAAGATACAGGGTCACCGATCATGATGCCGGTTGGCGATGCCAGCCTTGGCCGCGTGTTGAACGTTGTCGGCCGCCCGGTTGACGGCCTGGGGCCGGTCAGCCAGGATAAAATGATGCCGATCCATCGTCCGGCGCCTGCCTTTACCGAGCAGGATGTTGAGGTAAACGTGCTGGAAACCGGCGTTAAGGTTATCGACCTGCTGGTTCCGTTTCCCCGTGGTGGGAAAATGGGCATGTTCGGCGGTGCCGGTGTTGGTAAAACCGTTATCATGATGGAAATGGTTAACAACATCGCCATGCAGCACGGTGGTATCTCCGTGTTTGCCGGTGTGGGTGAGAGAACCCGTGAGGGTAACGACCTTTACCACGAAATGAAGGACTCCGGCGTACTGCCCAAGGCGGCTCTGATCTATGGTCAGATGACCGAACCTCCGGGAGCGCGCGCGCGGGTGGCGCTGTCTGCTCTGACATGTGCCGAGTATTACCGGGATGAAGAGGGCCAGGACGTGCTGATCTTCATCGACAATATTTTCCGTTTTACCCAGGCCGGTTCCGAGGTGTCCGCCCTTCTGGGTCGTATGCCTTCCGCGGTTGGTTACCAGCCGACTCTGGCAGTCGACCTGGGTGGCCTCCAGGAACGGATTACCTCTACGGATAAGGGTTCCATTACCGCAGTACAGTGCGTATACGTTCCCGCCGACGACTTGACCGACCCCGCGCCGGCTACCACTTTCGCGCATCTTGACGGTACTGTGGTACTTTCCCGTCAGATTGCTGAGCTGGGCATCTACCCGGCCGTGGATCCGCTGGACTCCAGCAGTCGGATTCTTGATCCGTCGGTTATTGGTGAGGAGCACTACCTGACTGCCCGCCGGGTACAGGTGATGCTGCAGAAATACAAAGAGCTCCAGGACATTATCGCGATTCTCGGTATGGAAGAACTCTCTGACGAGGATAAACTGACCGTAGAACGGGCTCGTAAAATGCAGCGGTTCCTGTCCCAGCCATTCCACGTCGCGGAAGTTTTCACCGGTATGCCAGGTAAATATGTAAAGGTAGAGGATACCGTTAAAGCCTTTAAGGAAATCTGCGACGGTATTCACGACGAGATTCCGGAACAGGCTTTCTACATGAAGGGCGGTATCGATGAAGTCCTTGAGGCCGCTAAGGAGAGGGCGGAAGCATAAAATAGTGTGAATAGTGTCCGCCCGCTTACGCGGGTGGGCATGAACCATTAGAGGATAAATATATGGCTGGAAATATTCGACTTGAAATCGTTACGCCCTCAACGGATGTTGTCAATGAAGACGCGCAGATCGTTATGGCGCCCGGCAGCATGGGTGAGTTCGGTGTGTTGACGGGTCATACCCCGTTCATGACCTCCTTGAAGGTCGGCGACATCCGCTATGTGGATAGCAACGGTACCGAACGGCATGTGTTTGTCAGCGGCGGATTTGCCGAGGCCCTGCCGGAAAAGGTCACCGTTCTGGCTGAGTCTGCCGAACGCAGAAGTGATATCGACGCGGAAAGGGCCCAGAGCGCCCTTACCCGGGCTGAGAAGAGGTTGGCCGAAAGCAGTAATACACTGGATGTCATCAGGGCCAAGGCCGCCCTGGCGCGGGCCATTATGCGGGTTCAGATGGCCAGCAAGAAAGGCGCCTAATCCGGGTGATGCATCTGTAAACGGCGCCCGCATGGATGCCGGTTACTGTGACGAGGCCGGGACCCGGTAATAACGGGATGCTGATTTATTAGGAACAAAGGGCGGACCATTTTTCCTGGTCCGCCCTTTCTTTTTGCCGACGATTAACGCAATACGATAGTAGAAGCTATTTCAGGAGAAGTGCACGTAAATGACCGGTAATATGGAAAATACGGCGGTTGTCATTCTCGCGGCGGGGAAGGGCACCCGCATGCAATCCGACCGTGCCAAAGTCCTGCATCAACTCAACACCCGGCCGATGATCCACTATGTCGTGCGGACGGCGCTGACCATTGCCCCTGACCAGGTGCATGTCGTGGTGGGGCACCAGGCCGGCGAGGTGCAGGCGGCGGTGGCCCGGGATTTCAAAACGGGTTTTGTGATCCAGGCCGAGCAGCTCGGCACCGGTCATGCTGTCCAATGTGCCCTGCCGCACCTGGCTGCGCAGGTTGGGCATGTCGTCATCCTGTGCGGGGACGTACCCCTGCTGACGCCTGCAACCGTCCAGGCCCTGTTAAATCGGCACATGCAAACCCATCTTGATATCACGGTCCTGGCCGTGCAGGTGAGCGATCCAACCGGGTATGGACGGGTCCTGGTCGACGGCCATGCCAACTTGCAAGGCATTGTCGAGGAAGCGGATGCCGATGAACGTCAGAAAAAGATCAACCTGATCAATTCCGGCATTTATTGCATCCGCAAAGCGATCCTGGACGATGTGTTGGGCCAGGTCAAAGCCGACAATGCCCAGCAGGAGTTTTACCTGACCGATATCATTGGTATCGGACGCCGCCGGGGACTGCGTCTGGGTGTCGAAATCGGGGAAAATGCCCAGGAAGTAATGGGTATCAACACCCGGGCCGAGCTGGAGCGTGCCGAGCAGTTGCTGCGTTCATAACCGACCGAAATTGAAATAAATATCCTACTTTTCAGCTACCTGATGCCCCCCCGGGTGAAACCGCTTGACTTTCAGTGGAGTGAACGACTATATTGAAAGTCTAAGTAAGAGGAGATAGATTGGACAATCAGGTACTTTTGACACAATTTGAAGAAATTGAAGGGAAAATTGAGCACCTTATCGGCGCTTACAGAGCCCTTGAATCGGAGAACGCTGAACTAAAAAATAAAATCGAGAGGCTGGAAGGAGAACTCCAGGGGAAAGCCGCCCAGGAAGCACAATTTGGTCAGGAAAGGGAGCAGATCCGCAATCGGGTCGGTAACCTCCTGGCAAGACTGGCTGAAACCGGCGGCGAGTAATTGAAAAGCGGACTGAGATTAGACCGGACGGGGTTATTGAGCCACTTTGGATCAACTTGTAACCATAAACATATTCGGACAACCCTTTTCCTTCACTTCCGAAACGGATTCAAATCAGGCCCAGGTTGTGGCCGGCCAATTGGAAAGTGAAATTGCCCGAATTGAGGAGCAGCAATCCGGAGTGAAATCGGAAAAAGCGAAAATCGCCATTCTGATATCGGCGGCGCTTAATATAGCCAACGAAAACTTTGAGTTGAAGAATAACTACTCAGAATTGCTGCATAATGTTGAGGTTCAATCAAAACGGTTGCTCCAGTTGCTGGAGGCTGAGAAGATTGAAGAAAAAGCAGCCGTTGCCGGCTGAACCGTTGGCTTGTATGATGATTGCCCCAAACCCGGTAGCAACGTTTGACCGGGCCTGACAACCCGGACCCGGGTTCGAAGCCGCAAGCTTCGACTCCGGAATCGCAGGTTGTTACAGCGGAGGGATTTGCCCCTGCCGTGTTCGTGATTGGAAGATGTTCTTTGTCCCAACACTCAACGAACGGGAGCCTTCACTGGTTTTGGTGAGCAGGTTCTGCTTGTACAGAAAAGCCTAAAGAAGCTACAGGGCGCCCACCTTTGAAAAGCGGTTTCAAAGGCCTGACAACACGGCACATAGGCAGGGGCTCGCTCCACTGCCGTTTTCAAAACCACCTGGCCAAGAACCAAGCTTGCCAGGTCGGTGCTCCTCCAGGACGCTCCACCCGACACCTCTCTCAAATTATTGAACAATTTTGAAGTAGTGCAGAGATCTGCGCTTGCCCCCGGCAAGGCAGGGCAAATTCACCCGTTCTGCCTTTCGAAAGAAGCCGGGCGGTTACAGGAGTGCCGACAGGCCGATCGGACTTGCTTCGCGGGAACGCGAATCGATCCGGCGCTGGGCCTGTAAACATCACTGGAGAATCACATGACTATATATGAAGTGTTGATTGGATTGGCGGCATTTATCATAGGGGCCGCCCTATCCTACTGGCTGAAGAGCAAAAGCGTTACACGTAGAATCAAAGTAGCCGATGAGGAAGCACAGCGGATCATCGCGGATGCCGAACGACGGTCCGATACCCTGGCCAAGGAAGCCAAACTGGAAGCCAAGGATCGCCTGTTCAAAATGAAGAATGATTTTGAACTGGAGAACCGGGAAACCAGGGCGGACTGGAAAAAGCGGGAAAAGCGCCTGCTCGAAAAAGAGGAGCACATAGACCGCAAGCTCGAAAAGTTCGAACAGCGGGATCGGGAATACAACAACCGTGACCGGAACCAGAAAAAGCGCCAGGAAGATATCGAGCGCAAGGAGGCCAAATACGATCGGCTGTTGGATGAGCAACGCCAGCAGCTGGAGCGGATCTCCGGCCTTACGGCCGAACAGGCCAAGGAGCTTTTGCTCAAAGCCATGGAAAACGATGCGCGCTACGAAGGGGCCAAGCTGATCAAGCGGATCGAGAACGAGGCCAAGGAACAGGCCGACAAAAAGGCCAAACGCATCATGGCCACGGCCATCCAGCGCTACGCCGGTGATTTTATTGCCGAACGAACCGTATCCGTGGTGCAGCTGCCCGGCGACGAGATGAAAGGGCGGATCATCGGCCGCGAAGGCCGCAATATCCGCGCCCTGGAAGCGGCTACCGGCATCGACCTGATTATAGATGACACCCCGGAGGCCGTGATCCTGTCCGGTTTCAACCCGGTGCGGCGGGAAGTTGCCCGCCTGGCCCTGACCACCCTGATTTCGGATGGCCGGATTCACCCGGCCCGCATCGAGGATGTGGTCAAGAAGGTGACAAAAGAAGTAGATGCGACCATCAAGGAGGCCGGTGAGCAGGCGGCTTTTGACCTGGGCGTGCACGGCATCCACGGGGAGTTGATCAAGTATCTCGGGCGGCTGAAATTCAGGACCAGCTACGCCCAGAATGTCCTGCAGCACTCGGTCGAGGTCGGTTTCCTGTGCGGGGTTATGGCCGCGGAACTGGGACTCAATCAGAAGCTGGCCCGGCGCATGGGGCTGCTGCACGACCTGGGGAAAGCGGTGGACCACGAGGTCGAGGGACCGCATGCCACCATCGGCGCCAACCTGGCCAAAAAGTTCGGCGAATCCGGCAAGGTCGTGCATTCCATCGCCGCCCACCACGAGGATGTGCCGCCCAACTCGGTCTATGCCCTGTTGGTACAGGCTGCTGACGGATTGTCGGGGGCCCGGCCCGGCGCCCGCAAGGAGATGCTGGAAAACTATATCAAGCGGCTGGAGGACCTGGAGAACATCGCCAAGTCGTTCCGCGGCGTGGCCAATACCTATGCCATCCAGGCCGGCCGGGAGCTGCGGGTCCTGGTGGAAAGTGAAAAAATTACCGACGAGGACGCCACCCTGCTCAGCTGGGATGTGGCCAAAAAGATAGAAGAGACCCTGACCTTTCCGGGGCAGATCAAGGTGACGGTGATTCGGGAAACCCGGGCGGTAGAGTACGCGAATAAATAAGGCGTTATTAGGCAGAAGGCTGAAGACTGAAGGCTGAAGGAAGACCATGGATTCCGGAGTCGGGAGTCGGGGGGCAGAAAGAGCAGGTATCAGGTGTAAGGTTTTAACCCTGAACGTTGAACCTTGAACAGGGAACCTATTGAGGGTTCAGAGGTTCAAGGGTTCAAAGGTTCAAGGGTTAAGGTTTAAGGGGTAAGGGTTAAGGGTTAAGGTATAAGGTGTAAGGCATAAGGTAAAAACCAAGAGGTCGGAAGCCTGAGGTCGGAGGACGGGAAACCCGAGGGTTGGCGTCAGGTGTCAGGCGTCGGGAGTCGGGGGACAGAACTATGAGGTGCAAGGTATCGAAGTGTAAAAGTCAAAGACCTCCCGGACAGTCAGCCCTCTCGGGTCAGTGATTATTAGGCGGCCTCCTTTGACAATTCTTCTCGACGTTTTTTACCAAG
>CAJINA010000192.1 GCA_905176665.1 Olavius algarvensis Delta 4 endosymbiont
CCAGTTTCGATGCCACCGTCGCCGGCGCCGATGCCGCGGGCAACCCGTTTACCGCGACCACCACCAGTACCCATACGGTCGATACCACGGCACCAACAGCATCCATCACTTTGGACGCCGCCATCACGGCCGATGACGTTATCGATGCCATTGAACAAGGCGCCAATATCGCCATTACCGGTACAGTAGGCGGTGCTGTAGCAGACGGAGATACCGTTACCCTGACCGTAAATGGCACGGACTATGTGGGCGTTGTAAGCGGAGGCAGCTTCAGTATCGATGTGGCCGGCACTGATCTAACTGCGGATGCCGACCTGACGATAGATGCGAGCGTAACTGTCACCGATGCTGCCGGCAACATTACCACAGCCAACGACACGGAAACTTACAGTGTTAATGTGAATCCCCCGGTACTCGACCTCGATGCGGATGATTCATCCGCTGCCGGAACCGGATATGCCACCACCTTTACCGAAGGTGGCGGCGGTGTAGCGATTGCCGACAGCGACCTTGCTATAAGTGATGTTGACAGCACTTCCATTCAGAGTGCCACGATCACCATTACCGACGTTGAAACCGACGACCTGCTAATTGTTGGTTCACTGCCGGCTGGGATTACCGCCGGGGCCTATAACGCCGCCACCGGGACGATCACCATGACCGGCACGGCGACACTGGCGGATTACCAGCAGGCCATCCGGGCCATTCAGTTCGACAACGTGGGTGACTCCGTAGGAGCAAGCCGCACGATCAATGTGACCGTTAATGATGGTGAGAATGACAGCAACACCGCGGTCAGCACGGTGAGTATCGTCACGGTACCCACGGTCAGCATCGATGACGTATCCATCCAGGAGCCGGACAGCGGGACCACCACCCTCACTTTCACGGTGTCTATCGACCAGACCCTGGGCAGCGACCTCACCTTTGACTACCAGACAGTGGATGTCAGCGCCCTGGCCGGTTCCGACTATGTCGGCATTGGTACGACGTCCGGTACAATTACCGCCGGCAACACATCCACAACCATTACGGTCACCATCAACAGTGATGCGGATGTCTTCGAGGGCGATGAAGCTTTCACGGTCGACCTTACCAACTTCAACCAGACCGTCAATTTCCAGGCCGGCGCCCACCTGACGGCCGACGGCATCCAGGGTATCGGCAGTATTGGCGTCGATAGCGGACCTCCGGTGGCTGCCGACGACGCCTTTATCACTCCCCCGGATACGGCGCTGGTGACCGGCGACGTTTTGGCCAACGACTCCCTGGTGGACAACGCTGTCTATTCCACGCATGACGGGACATCCTCCAACGGCGGTACCGTAACCTACAACGGCAACGGCACCTTTACCTACACCCCGGCCGGCGGCTTTACGGGGACGGATACCTTCACTTACACGGTCATCGACGACGACGGCGAAACCGATACTGCGACCGTAACCGTCGAAGTTTCCAATGCCGTAATCAACCCACCGTCGGTATCCGCAGTGCCGGATACGGCTTACACTGAGAATGATGCGGCCACCAACATTCTGACCGGTATCACCATGAGCGACGTGGACCCTGCAACGCTCTCGAAGGTGGTTGTCAAGATCGACGGATATATCGGCTCGCAGGATGTTCTGGATTATCTGACCGCGGGAACCAGTGTGAATGCCAGTGTATCTGCATCCGGCTCGACCTGGGAATTAACCCTGACCAACGGGGCCGACATCAATGAATACGAGACGGTACTGGATTCCCTGACCTATGAAAACACCTCGGACAACCCGAGTGCCTCAACCCGTAACATCACGGTGGAAGCCTATGATGAGACCTATAACAACCTCTTCAGCAGCGATACCGGCAGCCTGAACGTCCTGCCGGTCAACGATGCCCCCGAAGTCTTCGACCATACGGCCTACGTGGTCGGCGATTCTCAGGACAACAGCCTCAACATCGCCATGCCCACCGACCCGGATACGGATGACGCCGATCTGGTGATCACGGTGACCGGATTGCCTGATCCAGCAACATTTGGAACAGTGACCCTGGCGGACGGCACTCCCGTAAATGTTAACGACACGCTCACCCGGGCGGAACTGGCCGGCCTGCAGTTTGATGCCTTCATTGGAGGCGGCGACGGTGATCAGCAATTCACGTACACCGTTTTCGACGGAGATAAAACCACAGTGGGAACCACCACCATCAACGTCGGCTCCACCGATCCGGATAGCGGCACGGTTTATGAAAGCGCCCTCACCGACGGTACCGGCGCGGATAATGGCTCTGCAATCGTTGCCGGCAACCTGTTTGCCAATGACGCCGCAGCCGGTAATGCGATCGACAGTGTCGATTTTGGGGCCAGCAATTACACCCCGACAGCTGGCGTCATCACCATCACCACCTCGATCGGCACCCTGACAGTCTACGCCGACAACTCAATACCCGGGTACAGCGCCGGCGATTACGTGTACGAACTCACCTCGGCCGACGGAAGCGGTGCTGACGTCACCGAAAATTTCACCTATAACTTCACCAATGTGATTCCACAGTCCGACACCTTGACGATCACGGTAGAAGACGATGAACCGATCGCCAGCGACCTGATCGTGGATGTACCGGAATCTGAAGAGCAGGTTTTCAACCTTGTCCTGACCCTGGATGATTCCGGCAGTATGTCCTGGGGCGCTGTAACGGGCAGCAACCCGCCGGGTGCCGGTGAAGCTTCACGCATGGATATCGCCAAAGAGGCGTTAAGTTCACTTGCCCAGGAATTCTTCAAGCAGTCATCCCAGGTCACGGTAACCTTGATTACGTTCAATACCGCGGCGACGCTGGTCGGCACGTATACGGCTTATGAGGATTTTGAAACCAATCTTTTGAGTGTAACGCCGGGCGGCGGCACCAATTACGTCGATGCTACTGATGAAATCTTGACGCAGCTGACGGCCGACCTGGCCGCCCAGAACCCGATGGATGATGTCCAGAATATCTCCTATTTCATTTCGGATGGTGAAGCCAATGCTGGAACATCACCAATCGGCAGCGGTTACATCGAGTTTGCCAATGCAAACTCGATCGATTCCTATGCGGTCGGTATCGGCTCGGGCCTGCCGGCAGACCTGTCCGACCTGAACTACATCCACAATATAGACTCGCTGGGTGCTGGCTACGGTACGGTCGATCCCGCCCTGATCGTCGAAGATGTCTCCATGCTGCAGTCCGAGCTTCTGAGCACGGTCCCAACCGCCTTCGGCGGCAACATTACGGTAGACGCCGAAGGCAGCATTGAAAACGTCCTGTTCGGAGCGGACGGGGGGTATGTGGACTCGATTACCATCGACCTGGGCGGCACCGACTACACCTTCACCTATGACGGCAGCACGGTTACAGTGCCGCCGGCGCTGATTGCCACAGTCGCAGTTGACGGCGCCCTGATGACCCTGGATGCCGACGACGGATTTGCCCACGGGACGCTGAACTTCAACTTTGCCGACGGCAGCTACACCTTCAGCGCACCGAACGGCATGGCGCCAGCCACCTTTGATTTTGACTTCTCAATTGTCGATGGTGACGGGGATACTGCTTCGGCAACGGCCACCATCAACATTGTCGATGATTCGCCGGAGGCCCATGATGACCTGCACTCAATCATGGCCGGTGAGACGGCTGAAGGCAATGTGGTTACCGCTATCGGTACCGACGGCGGCCCCTCCTTCGGCCTGGATTACACACCTTTCGCCACTCAGGGCGGCGGGGTCGATAAAATTGTGGACGATGCCGAGGTGACCGAGTTTACATATAAAGGTCAAAACATCTCCCTTGACCTCTCGCTTACGTCACCGCCACCACCGGTGGGCGGATCAGAAAACCTGGCCATAAACGATGGCACCATTTGGGCCGGGTCAAATATTGCCCTAAGCGCCAATGCCGGATTCAATGCCGGCGGGGCTGGGGTTACCGGTGGCCGCGATGATGGCACGTTTGACAACCAGGACGGCGGTGCTGCTCTCACGGTATCCTTTGACGGGGTGGACCTGCCCTACGGGGTTGAAAACCTGATTCTCACAATTAACGATTTCCAGAGCGCAAATAACGATGAAGTCACTATCACTATTTATGATACCACCGGAGCGACTCTGGGCACCGAAGTTCAAGCGGCCACTACGGGTGGAGCAGAAAATGTTGATCTATCAGCTTACACGGGTATTGGTTCGGTGGATATTGTCTACACTGGAGGAGGCTGGGACAGCCAGTTGTCCAACGTCTCTTTTGATCCGGCACCCGGGGTCCCGACCTTGGATCAAACCGGTGGAAACAACGGCAGCAACCTGACCTGGGTTTACAGCTATGACTACGACCTGGACGGCAACCCGGTGTTTGACGCCACGGTGACCGATTCGGATGATGGGTCGACCTTTACCATGCGAAGCAATGGCTACTACAACTATGCGCCGGACTTGCCACCGATCACTTCAGTGGATCTAACATCCCAGGCCAATGTAGACGCCTCTGATTTAGATATTACTATCAGGGCAGGCGGGGGAACACTTTCTTACAATGCTGACGGTGTCGGTATCGACGGCAGCGGCGACCAGACCAATCAGATAAACTCTGGTGAGGCTGTACTGATAACTTTCGATGGGGCTGCCTTACCGGATGGAGCTCAGAACATCGAGCTGACTTTAAATGATTTTAATTCGGCCTACGGCGATGAGGCCACTATAATTATTACCCATGACACCGATGGCGATGGAGTGCTCTCCACAGATACAGTCGTAGTATCGGCTACAGCAGATTCCTCGGTAATTGACCTCTCACAGTTCAGAGGTGTAACCCAGATCGATGTCGCATACACGGGAACGGGTTATGATCTTGCAGTCGGTAATGTCACGTATATTCCGACCATCACCGGCACCGGCACATCTGAACCTATTCTGATCGACTACACCCTTACGGATAATGATGGGCAAGCAGATGCCGCACAGCTGGCTATCTATGAAATCGGCAATGAGATTATGGGCACAGTCGGCGCCGACAGTATCACCGGCGGCAGCCTGAATGATGCCATTGTCGGCGATGCCGGTGACGACATCCTGTCCGGTGGGGACGGCCACGACTCAATTTCCGGTGGTGCCGGCACCGACACCCTGTCTGGTGACGCCGGCAATGATTACCTCAGCGGTGGAGCAGATGACGATATCCTCTCCGGCGGCGACGGGATAGACCACCTCGACGGCGACTCCGGCGACGACATCGTGGACGGCGGCACCGGTGACGACATTGTCCAGGGCGGTTCCGGTGATGACCTGCTCTTCGGTGGGGCCGGGGACGACCTGCTGCAGGGCGAAGATGGCGATGATACTCTGACGGGTGGAGCCGGCGACGACACACTCGAAGGCGGTGACGGCAGTGATATGCTTGTCGGCGGTGACGGTGCCGATACTATCGACGGCGGCAAGGGCGCCGACACCATCGTACTCGATGAGAATGACACCTCTATCGACGGCGGCAGCGGCGATGATACGCTTTTAATCTCCCATGATGTGCTGGATTTCAGTGCCATAGCAGACGGCACCATCGCCAACGTCGAAAAACTCGACCTCAACGACGCCGACGCCCAGACAGTATCCCTCAACCTGGACGATGTCTTTGATATGACCGACGATAACAATATCCTGGAGGTCAAAGGCGGTACTGGTGACGAAGTTACCTTCGATGTCCACGGCGCCGGTGGGGACTGGACCCATGAAGGCGGCGGCCTGTTTACCCACGCCAACGGCACCGACCAGGTTCAGATCGTCACGGCGGCGGATCCGGACAATGAGGTGAAGATATTTACGGATGACGGCACGGAAATCACCTAGAGGATGATCTACCCGTAGTAATTAAGGCCATGCCGGAGTTAAACCGGCATGGCCCTTTTATTTTAAATAGCTGGTAACCTTCGCGGCAGGTTTATACTTGCACCAGGTGGTAGTTTTTCATCTTGACCGCCAACTCCAGCCTGTCCCGACACCCAGTTTTACTGAAAATCGAAGTAAGATGGGCTTTTACCGTACGGACCGATATGTAAAGTTTGTCAGCCATTTCCTGGTTTGATAACCCCTGGGCGACCAGATCGGCGACCTCGCGTTCACGTTTACTGAGCAGTTCCAGAGGTAGCGGCTGCTCCGATTCGGGTTCGGTCGGTGATATGGAATTGATCATTTGGTTGATGATGGCGGGCGGCATCCAGACCTGTCCGGCGCGCACGGCCGTAACCGCCTGCTTTAAGTTCTCGAACAGCATGTGCCGATTGCCATATCCGCGCACTCCGCGACCCTGCAGCCGCATCGCCTGCTTAAAGTCAGGAACTTCAGCCAGGGCAACCGCCGGGCACGCTATTGCGGGCAGATCGGCTTCTTGAATTGTCTTGAGATCTATGATCAACAAGTCTTTAGCGCTGGCATCCAGCTGAGGCAATTGCCCCACCTCTGCCAACCGACCGGTTTTTTCCCGGTTACCAGCCAATTGGCGACAGGTTTCCACCAACGCTGTATCCCTGGTACAAATGATGATCATTAGCGCTCTCGCAATGCATTGGCCTTGGCCCGCAGTGTGGGCTTTAGCAGGTAGTGCATAACAGTCCGCTTGCCGGTAATAATCTCGGCATGGGCGGTCATGCCCACCATTATTCTTTTCACGGTCTGCTCGGTTCCCAGAAAATTCTTTTCTGTTTTGATATGCACCAGGTAATATTCCTCCTGGCGTTCTCCGGTAATTGTGTCGGCACTGATGTGGGAAACATTACCGTCCAGCCCACCGTAGATGGTGTAGTCATAGGCGGTTATCTTCACGATCGCCTTTTGCCCCGGGTAGATAAAGGCCCGATCCTGCGGCTTGATTTTGGCTTCGACCAGCAGCACCTTCTCGTAAGGGACAATCTCCATAATATCCTGGCCCGGTTTTACGACGCCGCCCAAAGTGTTTACCAGTAACTGCTTGACGGTGCCATTGACAGGTGAACGCACATTGGTACGCGCCACCCGGTCTTCGATAGCCACCTGGGTCTGCATCAGCCGGTCAATTTCAGACATCACTTTGTTGTATTCTTCCTGGGCTTCACTGCTGAGACGGTCCTCTACTTCCTTGATCTGGTTTTTCGCCTCGCTGATCTGGGATACCAGGCTCTCGGCGTTCTTTTTGGCGCTGCCCAATTCATGCTGCTTATCCAAGGCTTTCTGTCTCAACTGGATAAATTCCAGCTCAGACACAAGCCTCTTTTTATAGAGTGGTTCCGTCAGCTTGATTTCCCGGCTGATCATTTTCAGGCTTTTGGTCAGGATTTGAGCGTCCAGGCGGGATTCGGAAAGTTCTATCTGGCGCTGTTTCAAGCGCTGCTGCAGCACTCCCATTTCATTCTGTTTACGCCGGAGATTGGTTTCATACAGTCGTTTTTCCTTAAGCAGTAGTCCGAAAAATTCACCATCACCACCCGACTCGGTCGAAAACGGACGGATGCCTGCCTCGGCCGCCAGCCGAACAGCCCGGGCTTTGAGTTCGTTGATGACCGTCTTGCTTTCTGCAAAGGAACTGCCGGCTCCGGTACTGTCAATTGTGACCAGCGTCTGTCCTTTCTCGACGGTCTCACCTTCACGCACCAGGATATCTTTTACTATCCCGCCTTCCAGGTTCTGTACGGTCTGAATCTGCTGGGATGGGATCAGGCGGCCAACACCACGGGTGCGCTCGTCTATTTCGGCAAAGCTCGCCCAGGCCAGCATCGAAACGACCACCAGCGTTATCACATACAAAACAATCTTTGAACGGGCCGGTGTGTCCGCATTTACGGCCGCGCACAGACTGTTCATAAATTTGATATCATTTGCCCCATAGCGTCCCCTGGCCTGGCTTGACAATTCCCGGGATGCAGCACAACTTTCTTTAGAAGCTCTTTCCTGAGTCACTTAGCTTTTCCTCCTAACTTCGCGAGGACTTCTTCTTTTGGCCCTTCCATAAAAACACGGCCTTTGTCCATGACTAAGACACGATCCACGATATCCAGAATAGACGGCTTATGCGTTATGATGAGAGTGGTGGTTTTTTTAGTTGCTTTTTTCAGGTTCGCGATCACCATTACTTCCGTATTGAAATCCATGGAATTGGTGGGCTCGTCCAGCAGGACAATGGGGCTGGGCTCAATAAATCCCATGGCTACGGCCACCGACTGGCGCTGTCCGCCGGAGAGGCTAAACCCTCTCTCCCCTACCTGGAGGTCCATGCCCATGGGATGCCGGTCAGTAAAACCATTTACCCCGCCGATCTTGGCGGCCTCAATAATGGCGGCATCATCAGCATGCGGTGACTTAAGGATGATGTTATCGCGCACAGTTCCGGAAAAAAGGACGACATCCTGGGGCACATAGCTGAAATTGTTGCGTAAATCCACTGGGTCAATCTGCTTAATGTCCAGCCCGTCAATAAAAATCGCCCCATCAAGGGGTTCGTACAGGCCCAGTAAGAGCTTGCTGATCGTAGATTTTCCCGAACCAACCTGGCCGATAATCCCGACCTTTTCGCCAGGTTGAAGGTGAAAACTGACTTTCGACAGAGCCTTTGACTCTTCACCCGGATAGCTGAAACTGACGTCTTTAAATTCAATCTCACCCTTAAATTCGGGTCGCCGGATGAACTTCTTTTCTTCCGGCCGTTCTATTTCCAGCTCCATAAACGCATTGAGGGACTGCAGGGCGCTTTTCATCTGGCCGAAGTTCACCAGCAGTGAAACCGCCTGGGCCATGGGGGCAATGCTGCGGGAAGCAAGGATATTGACCGCAATCAGGCCGCCCATGGTCAACTCGCCGGCCTTGATCAGGTAGACGCCCAGGACAATGACGGCCACGCTGCAAAACTGCGTCAAAAATGCGGCCACCGTGGCCAGTGAATTGGAGCGTATCCGGGACACGACACTTTTACTTGCTATGTAACCGGTGTTTTCCTCCCAGTGCCATTGCACCGAACTATTGGCATTGAAGGTCTTGATCGTTTCCAGGTTGGCCAGAGCCTCAACCAGGATACCGTTACGTCGCCCGACTGCCTCGTGGGTGCTGTCAATAACCCTCCAGCATACTGGAAAGAATCATATCGCTCTTTTTGGCGACGTTTTCCAGAAAATGGGTTCGAATAAACTTCAACAGCAGGTCAAACAGATAGATCAGACAGATTCCGATTGCCAGTACCCAAAGCGTGTCAACGGCGTTGTGGGGTATGATGCGGTCGTAAACGTTCATGGTGAAAAGCGGCCCGGCCACCACGAAAACCTTCACCAATAAGGTGGCCAGCAAGACCCGGCTGTAGAGCCCCTTGAATTTCATGAGCGTCCCGAAAAACCAGTGCCCTCGTTTTGCAGCAACGCCGGGGCGCTTATTCTCTCCAAAGCCCTCGTACCTGCGCTTTAAGAAAAATACAAATCCGAGATACTCTTCACTCAGCCTGTCCAGTGCAATCTCCATCGGGTTTTCATCAACGGTTGGAGCGATGATCTGCGCCACACCGTTTTCCAAGTCAAGATCAAGCAGGACACAGGCGTTGTCTCCCTTGAGGACCAGAAGGACCGGTAAAACAACTGAGGGGATATCCTGAAGTTTCCGTCTTTGGAGCTGCGACTTGAAGCCGGCCTTGGCCGCGGCACGGGAGAAGTTCGCCTTGGGCTTATCCACGCTGAAAAGTCGCGGGTGATCATCCCCTGGATCAATGGGTAGACCGTAAGCCAGGGCTTCGGCCGTCGCCGGTTTGTTGTTCAGTTTGGCCAGAACAACCAGGCACTGCATTAAAGGATCAGCGGCAAACGTATTACTCATGGATATTCCCCAATGGAGCGACCTCAGCTACGCCGCGCCCCTGGAAATAGGTTATGTTTCGGGCAGCGATTGCGCTACGCTGGGCCTCGCTTTCTATCTTCGTGGCGATCAATTTAATCCCCAGGCTGTCGGTAATCGTAAAAATAGCGTTCAATACCATGTCAGTTTTACCCGGATCGTCGAAAACCTCAAGGTAGTCGCGCTCGACCTTGAGGTAGGCCGGTTTCAACTCTTTCAGCAGATTCAGAGCGGTATCGTTCAGGGTAAATTGATCGATCCCGAACTGATACCCCAGGCCATGAAACAGACCGGCCAGATCCAGGCAGATTTCAGGAGACTGGATCACGGTATTCTCATGCAATTCGAATGCCAAACCTGACTGAACGCCTTTGCTGGCGGCCAGAAACTGCCGGAGCCACTGAAGGGCCAGGCGATCCTGGCAGAATTCAGTCGTCATGTTCACGGCCAGAATCCGCCGCGGGTGCTCCTCCAGAAAATCGACTGCCCGCTCCAGGACATATTGATCCAGCCGGTTTGCCAGGCCCAGGCTCATCACCATGGGCATAAAGAATCCGGCCCGATGCACCTGGCCCTGCCTGTCTACGAGACTGATATAAACTTCCCGGTGCAATTCCCCCTCGCTGGACAAGACTGGTTGGGCTGTCAGGCGGAACCTGTCTTCTGCAAACGCCTTATCGATAAGCGCTTTCCATTCGGATTTACCCATGACAGCGAGTGTTTGATCTTCCCGGAAACGCTCGACGGTGCCCGGTAACTGGCTACGGGCAACGGACAAGGCGTAATCAACCTTTGAAAGCACCATATGCAGTTCATCAGCCGCACTGAATCCGGCTACCCCGCCGTGGACATTAATAGTATCAGTAATTTCGGGCTCCAGACCGATCACCTGTAAAAAACCCTGCACAGTCGCCTCGGCTAATCCAACGGCATTTTCGGGGCTGCATCTTGGCAGTATGGCGGCAAACTCCTGCCTTGGAAAACGCGCTGCCACCGTTAGTGGATGGCAGGTGGACTCCTTTTCCAGCACCCTGGCCAGGTCATTGTAGAGCCTGTGAACAACCGGATGGCCGCCGGATATATTCAATCTTTCCATACCCGTCAACCCCAGGATAAAGACTTGTCCCTGCACCTTCAGCGTATCGCTGGCCAACATCCGGGTTAGTTCTTTGACGAAGGAAGCGCGGTTGTGCAACCCAGTAACTGCATCACGGTCACGTAATTCCTGGAACTGGATCAGGTTTTCGAGATGACGATTGAAAATGGTCTGCACTTTGGCCACCATCGCATTCATGGCCAGGACCACTTTTTTCAGTTCCGGCGTATCCGGTATGTCAGGGGTCAATACAAACTCATTATTGCTGATGGCCTCGGCTTGACGCTGGATACGCGCCAGGGCCCGTAGCAGATGTTTGAGCACCAGGTAGCTGACTGAGACAGTTACACCACCCAATACGGCAAAGAGGAAGCAGAGCTGTTTAAAGGTGGCCCATAATTTGTTATAGGCATGGCCGGTATGCCCCTCCACCTGAACGGTCCCAAAAACGGTCCAGCCATCCATCACCTGGGATTCTGCCACAGGTATGTCCACATCAATGAACTTCAGAAACAGATCGGGAATACCTTCGACAACCAGCGGTTCATGCTTGCGGTAAACGATATCCCCGCCCGTCCGGGTAAGGGTGATGGACTGGTAATAGCCACCGTCGTACATAGCGTTGATGCTGGTGGCAATAAACGCCTCATCCATAATACGGGGACCTAAAGACAGTGCCAGCACGTTGGCGACGTTTTTGGCGTTGTTGTAGGTCTGGTTGGCGGTAAACTCGCGGGCGTTATTGAAGTTTATCCGCAAAACCGTGACCAGCGTGATCAAAAGCAGACAGGCTACCAAAAGTTGTATTTGCTTGAACAGACTCATTTTTCTCGCTTACGAATTTCAAGATCGATTGCCTGGAGATTACGTTGGGTTTTTAATAAATTCCTGTTAACGCGCTTTCCTAATCCCCGCTGTTTCTGCAGGTAAAGATCATTTGCCGTAAAACTGTAAACCGGAATCAGATCGTTGCGCTGAGTCGCCGGCAAAATGCGTTGGTCGTAGTTGTCCAGTACGTATGGCACCGCTCCCGGCTGCTGGTAATAGGTTACAACCAGATGAGCGGCCTCCGGATAGCCGATCGCTTTGACGTAGGTCAGGAAGAGCTTTTGTTCCGGTACGCCCAGTTGCACCATGGTTAAAAATTTCGCGACGGCAAAATCTTCGCAATCGCCCTGACCCTTTCCGAGAAACTCCAGCCGGCTGGCCCAGTAGTCCTTTTTCTGCCAGGTATCCATGTCAGGGCTGAATTCAAGCTGGTTAAAGAACCGGTTCACGGCTACCACTATCTTGTCTTCCGGGGATGACACCATTGTGTCCATCATGACAAGCAGGCTGTTCAGGCGTTTGACCGCCTGTTCACCGTAAGCCTTATTCAAAGTGGCGATGCGTTCTTCCGGCACAAAGAAACTCAGGGCTGTTTCCGCGGCCACAACCAGGATGGAGACATGGAAGATAACTAGGATGTATTTGATGGCAGCCATTAATCACGTTGCATTCTGGTTAACTTAAACTCAATACGCCGATTTTTCCGCTTGCCCTCTTCCGTTGTGTTGGGCGCAATCGGGTCGTACTCGCCCCGGCCCGTAACGGTTAGACGTGTGCTGGCAACACCCAATTGGATTAACTCGTCAGCCACCCTCTGGGCTCTTGCCTGGGAAAGCTTCTGGTTGTGGGCCGCACTGGCGGTGTTGTCGGTATGACCGATCACTTCAATCTCGAAATCAGCGGCCGCCATCAATTGCGGCGCGATGTGCTTCAGGACGATGCGCGCATCCGGGTTCAGTTTGGCTGAATCCGAGGCAAACGTAATGAGATCCATATGGATGGACTGTTTCGGCCGCGTGCGATCGATCTTCAGGTCCAACGCTGCGGGGGTCCCTTCTGCAGGTACGATATAGCGACTCATTGCATCCCCGGGTGCGGCCGTATCGAGCTTGGATTCTCCGGGGCCGGCAGCGGGTGCCTCTTCAGTATGCGGATCGGTCTTCTTGCGCAATCTGAACTCGATGCGGCGATTCTGGCGTTTGCCGTCTTCCGTCAGGTTGGAGGCGATCGGCGCATCTTCACCCCGTCCGTAGGCGGACAGTCGCTCCGGATCGACCCCCAGCTTGATCAGTTCGGCATGCACCGCACGGGCCCGGGCCTCGGAAAGTCTCTGGTTGTGGATGGCACTGGCCGTACTGTCGGTGTGACCAATGACTTCGATATGAAAATCTTGCTCCGCTTTCAGCTGTTCTGCAATTGGTACCAGCATCTGACGTGTTTGGGCGGTAAGCACAGCCGAATCCGAGGCAAAGGCCAGGATATCCAGGTGGATGGATTGCACCCTTTTCGCGGGGTCGATGTTCAGATTCAGCTCGGGCGGAATGTCGATCTCAGGTGCCTTTTTTAAATCCGGTACGGGGGTATCCGGCTTCGGCTGGAGGGCGGACGGGGGCGGTTCCACAACTTGCGGACCGGGCCGGGGAACCTCAGGGAGCGGTTGGGCAACCGGCGGAGCAGCCGGCCCTTCTTCAGCAACCCGCGGGTCGTCGTGATCGGACTTTTTCTGCAGCCGGAACTCTATCCGCCGGTTCTTTCGCTTTCCTTCTTCAGTATCATTGGATGCGATGGGTTCATGTTCACCCTTGCCGCGAGCCACCAACCGGGCTTTGGACACGCCTAAGTTGATCAACTCATCGTAGACGCTTAATGCGCGGGCCAGCGAAAGCTTGCGGTTGTGTTCGGCACTGGCGGTACTGTCAGTGTGGCCGATGACTTCGATATAAAAATCTTCAGCGGCTTTCAGTTGATCCGCTATCGGGACCAGCATCTGCCGCGTCTCTTCGGTCAGCGCCGCTGAGTCGGAATCAAAATAAATGATATCCATGTGGATGGATTGCTTGTCCTTGGTTTTGTCAATCTTCAGATTCAGCTCCTCCGGCGTGCCCTCCTCGGGCAGGATATAGGGGCTGAGATCTTTGGGTTCCTGATAACCGACTGTAAAAACCTTCTCCTGGGCACATCCTGAAAATTCTGTCCGGGTACCCAACACGGTGTTGTCGCACTGATCGGTCACATCCTGGACCGAATCAAAATCGCGGTTCGGGTCCAGTTCTTCATACCCTTTCAGGTCGTAAAGCTTTTTGGGCGGCAATTGCATGTGATCCCGCAGCCCCGTATCGTATTCATGCAGCATGAGACCGGTGGCCTGGGAAATGCGATAGTAGGCGGTCAAATGTGAAAACCGCGACTCGGCATTGGCGTTTTTGGCGGAATTGTATTCGTTTTCCATGTTGAGCAGGTCGAGCAGGGTGCGGCGCCCGACGAAATATTCATCTTTGAATGCTTCCAGGGTTTGCAGGCTCAGATCGACATGGTCCTGCAGATATTTGCGCTTGTGTTCCTCCGCTTGCAAAATGTTCCAGACCAGTCGGGCCGTCTGGTTGACATTACGGCGCTCCACATAGGCCCGCTGGTATTCTTTGTGCAGCTCTCCGTAGCTTCTCCCTTTTTCACCTTTACGGACCCCACCGTCAAAAAAGGTGTAGTTCAACTTGAGCATCGCCGACGCCTGGTCGGTCTCCCCCGGGTCGCCATTGGTGTTCTCCCGATGCTGGGCTTTCAATTCCAAGTCCAGCGTGGGCCAATAATCGGCTTTGGCTTTCTGGTGACTGTATTTACGGACCTGGATATTATATTTGGCAACCTCCAGGGCCGGATGGTGGCGTAAGGCTAAATCGACGTTTTCTTCTACGGTGGCCGGGAATTGATATTTAGGTTTGGGCATCACAAATTGCTCAGGCTTGATCAGGCGGCCGAATTGCCGGTGAAATTGGACCACGGCCTGATTTAAATCCTGCTGCTTCGAAACATAGTTGCCCCGGGCTAGCGCCAGGCGAGCTTCCGAGTTGTTTAAGTCCGAAATACGTTGGAACCCGGCGGCTGTCTTCTCCTTGACCTGATCGAGTATTTTCTCCTGGGTAAGAACGTTTTCCTCAGAGTATTTCAACAACTGGCGGGCTTGCAGTACCTGAATATAAGCTTCAGCCGTCTCCAGGAAAACGCGGTTGGCCACATTCTCCACCTCGTAGGCCGCGGACAGAATACGGGCATCGGTTTCATTGACAAAGGCCTTGGTTCTTCCGCCACTCCACAAGTTCTGCCGGGCGTACAGGGTCGCCGTAGCCGAATTTAGGTCCTCACGGGTGTTACCGGTTTGGACCCCATCGGTAACTTCAGGGCCGGCGGCCAGTTCGGTCCCCACCGTAGGCCAGTAACCGGCCGTGGCAATGGAGCGTTCCGCCTTGACACTGTGGTAACGCTCGATAGCCTCCAATATTTCAGGATTGGTTTTGGTGACAACCTCCAACACCTCATGCAGCGGCATGAGTGGTACTTCATTCTCAGCGTTAACGCTGGTACCCGCAGTTCCATTTAGAAAAAGCACAACGAGCAGCAAGTAGGCCGGCAGCCAGATGGATTTCGATAGACTATGCAATTTAAAGCTCCACGTTTATATACCGGTCAATAACATTGGTCAAACCAACCCGATTCGGCAACGATCGCATTCAAAAGTCTCCCGCCACTTCAATGAACACACTAAATTGCATTGTATATCATAAATTTCAATCTGTTACAAACAAACAGCCATTAATTGTACTATCCGCATTTTTACTAAAAGCTTTAGTTATCAAAAAATCATGAGGACCCTTTGAGCTGAGAATAGTCTCACAAGATACAAATAGCCACCTAAATAGCGTCCCGAATGCGTCCCTTTTGTTGAAGCCCATCTGTGCCAGTTGCCTGTGGGGGCGCATCTGTTGGATATGAATATAGGTGCTATGAATGGACGTTGGAAGGTCCCCGCGATGGGCCCGCAGGCGGCCTAAAAGGGGATGGATATCAGGCAACCTGTGGATGTGAAAATCTAAAACACCGGATAGTTACGGCACTGCCCGCATGGGTCGCTGCCTGGATGGGTCCGGTGGTAATCAGGAGAAATGGATCCGTGCTGAGATGGACCTACTTTCTGAAAACCGCCCACTCCCGGCGCGGCACCGTGTGGTCAAATGTCCAGCCCTGAAAAGCCATGTCATTTAACTGCTTTTCATACTCATACACCGTGTTGGCGGTTCCGATGGAAACGACCTTGTACTTATATATCTTGGCGGCGCTGGCCGGCACGGGTCCGGGCAATAGCCGCCCGGTCAAGACGATAGTAAAGGTGATCGCAAGTACAATAATTACCGATTTGAACAACTTGATCTGTCTCATGACATTACCTTTCGACAATAGTTGCCTGTGTAAACCAGGGTGGGTTCCGGCACGGTAGAAACTGCCCGCATTGAACCTATGATTTAATACCACAGCCCGTAAAAAATACAAACGCATTGATATCTCCGGGCGCTCTGGAACTGCTCCGACGGTAGACCACCGAAAACGAGATCTAGCTACGATGCAGCTAAAATTCATCTTGACCGCCAACCGCGATCATGTTAACCAGATGAATACAAAAAAATATAAGCACTGGAAATACCATGGAATTTAATGACCAGCCGGTAATGTAAAACTGGGTGCCGGTTGGACAAAGCGGCAAATCGTCACCTAAACCCAAACAGGTTGACCGCAGCATTAGCATTTGCCTTAACGTGTTTGGAGCGTGTCAGGGGCACTTTGACAGGCCTCAATCACGATATTCCCAAATGTATCTCCCGTTTCCCCGATGTATATATTGCGCTATGAATTGATTTCAGCGAGGTAACGACCGTGTCTGAAGATGAAAAGAGTTCTGAAAACAGAGCACCGGAGAGACCGCCGAGCCGCGTCAAATTCGAAGTCTACGGCGAAGAAATGATAGAGAAAAAGGTGAAATCCAGCGGCAACAGCGGTCGGGTTTACCTGCCCCCCAACTGGGTGGGACACCAGGTAAAAATCATCAGGATCGATTAGAAGGGAATAGAATAGTGGAAAAGCTTGTTATCAGAAAACTGCAGGCAGGCGATGCATTGAGAGTCGGTCATATCTGCGCCGACATCACCCAGACTCCCGTAGCTGAAGATTTTGTTCAGATGCTCACCGAACAGCCGCTAAAGAAAGAAGATCTCAGTTTTGTGGCCGAGTTGGACGGCGAAGTGATCGGTTATATGATCAGCACCATCATGTCCGGCATCTTCGGCATAAAAAGAAGCGCCTGGATATCAACCATGGGGGTTGCTCCGGCCTACATGGGGCAGGGTATTGGTGAAAAACTGGCCCAGGAAACTTTTCGCATGGCCAAAGAGGCGGGGCTTCAGGATATCTACACCTCCGTTCAGTGGGATTCCCCGGACCTGCTTTCCTATTTTAAGACCATGGGGTTCGATAGAAGCAAATTCATCAATTTGATAAAAAGGTTCTAAGGGGGTGCCTTCAGTCCCCCGGCACATCCGGTTGAATTGCTAACCGGTTGTTTCAATTTTCTTCAAATTGTCAATCACCTTGCCGGCCGTGGCCACAAAGCCGGAAACATCGGACAGGGAGGATGGGATAATAAGGGTGTTGCTCTCCTTGGCCAATTTTCCGAATTCAGAAATATATTGTTCGGCAATGCGCAGGTTAACCGCATCTGCCCCGCCCTCTTTCTGGATTGCAGTCGCAATGCTGGTCAGGCCAAGCGCAGTCGCCGCCGCCACTTTTTCGATTTCAGCAGCCCGGCCTTCCGCCTCATTTATCCGCTTTTGCTTCTCACCTTCTGATTCCGCTATCATGGCCTGTCGCTTGCCCTCGGCCCGATTGATTTCGGACTGTTTATCCCCTTCCGATTCGGCAATGGTCGCCCGCTTGTCCCGCTCCGCACGCATCTGTTTTTCCATGGCTTCGATGATACTCTGCGGCGGCATAATGTCTTTAATTTCATAACGGGTAACTTTGACGCCCCACGGGTCACTGGCCTCATCTACGGCATGAACCACCTTGGTATTGATGGTATCGCGGGCTTCGAAAGTCCCATCCAGGTCAAAGGTGCCGAAAACACTGCGCATGGTCGTCTGGGCCAGTTGGGCTACGGCGTATTTATAATCTTCGATTCCGTACGCGGACTTCTGGGCATCGATCACCTGCAGATATAGGATCCCGTCGACATCGATAGAGACATTGTCCTTCGTGATACAAGTCTGCTGGGCCACATCCAGGGCTTCCTCTTTCAGGGAGCGTTTGTAGGCCACCCGGTCGAAAAACGGAATCAGAATATGAAACCCCGCCTCAAGCGTCCGGTTGTACTTGCCCAGTCTTTCAATAACAAACGCCATTCGCTGGGGGACAATCCGTATGGTTTTAGCAAACGCGACCACAACCAAGACCGCCAGCCCTATACCAAAAATTGACAGTTCCATATATGCCTCCTATTCTGAAACGGGTTCTACCCTGAGTATGATACTTTCATAACCTACGATTTTGACAAGCGTGCCCTTTTCAATCACCTGGTCGGACTCAGTCTCGGCTTTCCACAACGCACCCTTGAATTTCACCTTGCCATACGCACCTTTGACCACCCGCTCTTCGACCGCGGCTGTCTTCCCGATAAACTCGTCCGTCAGATCAGGTGTTTGCGCCGCGACAGCCATAAAGCGTTTTCTCAAAACCAGCAGGGTAGTAATAGAAACCACCAGGAATATCAAAATCTGGGAAAAAAGTGACATGTCCAGGGCCAGCAGGGCCAGGGCGGCCGCCCAAGCACCCAACCCGAAAAAGATGATAACCAGGCCGGGCACTGCAAATTCGGAAACAATCAGGACAAGCCCGATTAAGAACCAGACCATGGCAGGTTCTTTAAGAAAAGTGAAATCCACCGGCGTGCCTCCTTGCGTGCGTGTTCAAACAGCTTTCAATACCGGTGTCAGCTTACCACTAAAAACCCTGGCATCGCTATCTTTTTCTGATCGGTGTCATGTGTGGCAATGTTACCGGACTTTAAAGCCATTATTACCGAACCGCTACGCTACGGTCAATTATCCGGAATGCCCCCCTCCGTTGACAATATGGCGGCCGTACAGTACTTGGTTTGAGAATGGGACCTGAGCTTGAAAGCTGACGGACAACATCGAGCGCCCCTGCCAGGTTTGATTCTCTTCGACCGCATCTAATTCTAATCCGACAAGGATAAATCTATGGCACCTGCAAAGATCCGGAAGAAAAAACTGCTTATACCGATCACAATGGTTCTAATTATAGCCCTGCCCTGTTTCATTCCGGACCGGGAAACCACGGCAATAGATGACCAGACCCGTCGGCAAATAGGCGACAGTTTCATTCAGCTTTCAGACGGGTATACCCACTACCGCCTGGAAGGGCCGGTTGCGGGGCCACCGGTTGTCTTGATCCACGGCTTCTCCACCCCTCTTTTCAATTGGGACCATACCGTGCCCGCCCTTGTCCGCGCCGGCTTTCGGGTCCTGCGCTACGATTTGTATGGCCGCGGGGTTTCCGACCGTCCCCGGGTGAATTACACCAGGGATCTTTTCGACCGCCAATTGCTGGAACTCCTGGACGCCTTGAACGTCGGCAGCCCGGCAGACCTGGTCGGGCTGTCCATGGGCGGGGCCGTGGCTGTTATATTTGCCGCCCGCCACCCGGAGCGCGTCGGCAAACTGGCCCTGTTCGCACCGGCCGGCTTTCCGGTAAACATTCCCCTGACCGGGAAACTGGTCCGCCTGCCGGTCCTGGGAGCGTATCTACTCCGGGCGGTTGGGGACAGGTCCCTGATTGACAGTGTGCGCAAAGCATTGTATGCGCCTGATAAGTTCCCGGAATATATTATCAAATATACAGAGCAGATGACGTACCACGGCTATAAACGGGCCCTGGCCAGCACACTGCGGCATTTCGACCTTTCCAACCAGGTAGCCGAATTTCAAAAGGCCGGTTTGCACCCCCGCCCGGTTGGACTGTTCTGGGGGCGCAACGACCAGATTGTCCCTTTCGAAAACAGTACTCGGGTGGTTGCGGCCATGCCTCGGGCAACCCTTTTCGCCCTGCCGGCAGCCGGCCACGTCCTCCCGTACGAAAATGCAGCGTCCGTAAACCCGGTCTTGGTGGAGTTTTTGGCTGCCGGCAAATAAAACAGCCGTCGCCGGCTACATTCGGTATGGCCATTTACGGGTGCCCATACCGGAAGATCCCGCAGGCAGGCACCGTCCGGTTTGCCTGGCCATTCACAACATGCGCACAGTTCAAATTCACGCCATCAAGTTCCCGAAACCCGTCTCCGGAATTCATAATGAACCGGCTATATTGTGACTGCTTATCGGGCATACCGAAGAAAACCCCGACAATACATGACATTTTGGCCCCCTTCCTATTATATAAGAATGACACAGCGTTAGAGAGCCCTTGGTTGCCTCCCCGTTTACCATCTTTTTTCTTGACAAATTTCTGAGTAGCTGCAATGTAGCTTCAATATAAATACACGTCCCCCAATGAATGAACAGTCTTTAGTCATGTAACACCAATTCAGGTAAGACCTTTTTAAAGGGAGGAAAATTATGTCTGATTTAAGTTGGTTACCGAGAGAATCCGGAAGCAAAAACCATTTTCTCTGGGGAGAGGAGCACTTTTCCTCCACCGCCCCGGGTGTCATTTACGAGAAAAAACCCGTGGTTGATCGCCAGGGCAATGCCATCGAGGGCGTTTACTCCGCCTGGATCACCCTGAACAACCCGAAACAATACAATTCCTATACGACCGAGATGGTCAAAGGCGTCATCGCTGGGTTTCAGCAGGCATCCGCGGACAGTTCGGTAGTCGCCGCCGTTTTTACCGCAATGGGCGACAGGGCCTTCTGCACGGGCGGCAACACTAAGGAATATGCTGAATATTACGCCGGGCGTCCCAATGAGTACGGCCTTTATATGGACCTTTTCAATGCTATGGTCGACAGCATCCTGGGCTGTAAAAAACCGACCATCTGCCGGGTCAACGGCATGCGGATCGCCGGCGGACAGGAAATCGGCATGGCCTGCGATATCACCATTTCCAGCGACCTGGCTATTTTTGGGCAGGCCGGTCCAAAACATGGCAGTGCCCCTGACGGCGGCAGCACTGATTTCCTGCCCTGGATGCTGCCCATGGAACTGGCTATGTGGAATTGTGTCTCCTGCGAAATGTGGAGCGCCTACCGCATGAAACAACTCGGTCTTATCTCCAAATGCGTACCGGTTATTAAAGACGGAGAAAAATGGGTGCGTAACCCGGGGGTGATCACCGATACTTACCTTGATGACGGCGAAATTGTTTACGGTGAGTTCAAAAGAGGTGCAGCGGCCAAAGAGGCCCGCGATTTCGTGATGAGTGCCACCACAGATTTCGAAAAACTCGACCTGGAGCTTAATAATATACTATTGACTTTCACCAATCTATTCCCGGGCTGCCTTATAAAAAGCGTTGAGGGCATTCGTCTGAAGAAAAAGTATTTCTGGGATCAGGCCAAGGTCATCAACCGCCACTGGCTGGGCGCCAATATGAACTACGAAGCCTACCTGGGCTTCAATGCCTTCAACACCAAAAAGATAACGGGGCAGGACACAATCGATTTCATTGAATATCGACAGCGTCAAGCCGAAGGCGCCGCTTTCGATACGGAATTCATGGCGGCCGTCCTGGGGAAACCCCAGTAGGAAAGCAAGGGTGAAGTGACCTTAGATCACTTTTAACTATAATCTTTTGGAGGCCATATGCTGCTTGAAGGAAAAAATGCCATTGTTACCGGCGGCTCTGCAGGGATAGGCGCCGCGACGTCACTGGAACTGGCGCGCGAGGGCGCCAATGTTTGTTTAACCTACCGGAAACACGAGGCTGAAGCCAAAGAATTCGCCCAACAGATAATTGATATGGGCTGTAAGGCCATCGCTGTCCATTGTGATATCGCTCAATTTGACGCGGCTGAAAATGTCGTAAAGACCGCCCTGGAAACGTTCGGGAGCCTTGACATCCTTGTGAACAACGCCGGCATGAACTGGGACGGGGTCTGCTGGAAAATGAGCGAAGAACAGTGGGACCGGGTGCTGGAAGTCAACCTGAAAGGCTACTTCAATTTCACCCGCCATGCGGCACCCCTTTTTAAAGAACAAAAATACGGCAAAATCATAAATGTCACCTCCATCAACGGTCTGCGGGGAAAATTTGGCCAGACCAATTACTCGGCTTCCAAAGCGGGCATCATCGGCTACACCAAGGCCGTTGCCAAAGAACTGGGGGCTTTCGGCGTTAACGTGAATGCGGTGGCGCCCGGCCTGATAGAAACCCAGATGCTCAAGGAATCCGAAGCCCGCGACAAGATCATCGACATGGCCATGGGCGAAATTGTACTCAAACGGGTTGGCCAACCGGAAGACTTGGCCCATGTGGTGACGTTCCTGGCCTCTGACCGGGCCCGGCACGTCACCGGTGAAATCATCAAAGTCGACGGCGGCCAGTACATATAAGGCCCGTACCATAACCAAACCCACCAGTAGAGGATACATATGAAAAAAGTTGCCATTATCGGTGTGGGGCAAAGCAAGTTTGTCAGAAGTTATCCGGGATCCATTCGCGAGCTCGCTTTTGAAGGATTCAAGAACGCAATCGGAGATGCCGGTGTTAAACCCGCTGAGATTGACGCATCGGTTGTCTGCAGCGCCCCGGAATATGACAAGCAGCGCTCTCCTTCGGGCATTTTCGCCGAATACCTGGGTCTGAACCCCGGCCCCACCTTCTATGTGGAAACCCTGTGTTCATCCAGCAGCACCGGGCTCAAGCTGGCCTATTCGCTGGTCGCCTCCGGGCTGCATGACGTGGTGGCGGTACTCGGGTTTCAAAAGATGTCGGAAATATCTTCGGCCGAGTCCCAGGAACGCATGGGGCGCGGTGCCGATATCCAGTGGGAAAGCCCGTTTGGCACCATGATGCCGGCCTATTACGCCATGTACGCCCAGGCCCACATGGACAAGTACGGTACCACCCACGAAGACTTGGCCGCTATCCGTGTCAAGGCGGCCACTTACGGCCAGTTGAATGAAATGGCCGTCTATCGCAAACCTGTGAACATGGAAGACTTCACGGACAAGGAAAGCCGGATGCGGTACCCGGTGGCCAGCCCGCTGCGGGTCGGCGACTGTTGTGCCAATGCCGACGGCAGTTCGTGCCTGATTGTAGCCAGCGAGGAAAAAGCCAAGGCCTTCAGCACCAAGCCGGTTTGGATCCGCGGCGTCGGCGCGGCGTCGGCCAGCGTCAATCTAACCGGCCGGGACTTATTTACCGGGCTGGCCGTAGCCAAGCAGGCCGCTGAGCAGGCCTACGCCATGGCTGGCGTGACCGCCCAGGATATCGATGTGGCCGAAGTGCACGACTGTTTCACAATCGCCGAGATGATGGCTTATGAAAACCTCGGCTTCGCCAAGCCCGGAGAGGGCCGTGACCTGATTCAAAACAAGGAGACCTACAAAGAAGGGAAGATCCCGGTCAATGTTGACGGCGGTCTGCTCTCCAAAGGCCACCCCATCGGTGCTACCGGCGGATCCCAGATCCGGACAGTCGTGCTGCAGCTGAGGGGTGAAGCCGGTGATATTCAGGTCCCCAATCCGGAAATCGGGCTGGTCCACAATATCGGCGGCGTCGGTCTTTACGGCAATGTAACTATTTTAGGGAGATAACCATGGGCAAAAAACCTGACAAAGATATCAGATTCAGCAAATTCGGCACAGTCAGCTTTACCCAGACAACCGGGGTCAATGATTTCGTAGACCACCTTGAAGACAGCAAGGTGATGGGAACCCGCTGCCCGGCCTGCAACCTTTCCTTCTTTCCGCCCCGCAGGGACTGCTGCGGGTGCCTATCCAGCGACCTGGAGTGGTTCGAGGTCGCCGGCACCGGCAAATTGGTCACCTACAGCCAGTTAAAATTTGGTCCGATTGGATTTGAAGAAGACCTGCCCTACTCCATCGCGCTGCTTGATTACGGCGATTACAGAGTTTTCGGGCGTATCGCCGACGAGGTGGCCCAGGAAGACATCAAGATCGGCATGCCCATGAAAACCGTGGTCAATACGCTTTCCAACGGGCAATTGAACTACGTCTTCCAGAAAACCTGACCAACCCGGAAACCATTATCATATGAGGTATTGCCAATGACATCACCTGACCATTTGAAAGTGGAAACGGCCGACGGCGTGGCCCGCATCACCCTGGCGCGGCCCAAACACAACGTGCTGAATATCGACATGATGAATGAACTCAACACGGAACTGGCGGCCCTGTTGGACAACCAGGGTCTCAAATGTGTCCTGCTCCTGGGCGAGGGCCCCAGCTGGTGTGCCGGGGTAGAAGTCGCCGACCACAAGCCGGAAATGGTGGATGACATGATCGCCACCTTCAGCCGGATTTTCGAGTTGCTTGATCAACTCGAAGTGCCGGTTATAGCCGGGGTGCACGGGGCTTGCCTGGGCGGCGGCATGGAACTGGCCATTGCCTGCGATATCGTGGTGGCCTCTGAGAAGGCTCTGTTCGGACAGCCGGAAATCAAACTGGGCTTTTTCCCGCCATACGCGGCCGTCCGGCTCCCGGCCCTGGTGGGTCCGGCCCGGGCCATTGAAATCTGCACGACCGGCAAACGGTACAGTGCCGCCGAGGCCAAAGACATGGGGATGGCCGCTTACTGCGTCGCTGAAACGGATTTCGAAAATGCCCTGGCCGGCCTGGTCAAGGAAATCAGCCACTGCAGCCCCCTGGTCATTCGCCTGAACAAGCGCGCCGTGAAGCAAAATGTCGGCAAGCCGTTTGCAGATGCCATGGCGGGAGCCAATGACCTGTTTTTGAATACGCTTATGAAAACCGGCGATACCCTGGAAGGTATCGCCAGTTTCGAAGAGAAACGCCGTCCTGTGTGGAAGAACTGTTAACCAACGACCATGGGGAGGTCTTAAGAATGTCTCAGATTAACAAAATCGGTGTAATCGGTGCAGGCAATATGGGCAGCGGCATTGCCCAGAAAATAGCCCAGGAAGGCATCAATGTCGTCATGATCGATATCAAGGACGAATTCGTGCAGCGCGGACTGGATACCATTAAAACACTCCTGGGTGAGGCCGTGGAGCGCAGGATCTTTACCCCGGAAAAAGTCGACGAAATTGTCTCCCGTGTCACTGCGACCACCGATTTCAACGCCGTTGCCGATGCAGACCTGGTCATCGAGGCGGTTTTCGAAGACAAGCAGGTTAAATCCGATCTATTTACAAAGCTGGATGCCCTTTGTGACGCGAAAACAATTCTCGCCACTAACACTTCCAGCTTTTTCGTCCGCGATTTTGCCAAGCTGACCAACCGTCCCGATCGTTTCGTAGGGTATCACTATTTCTTCCATCCTGCAAAAAACCGGCTACTGGAAGTCATACCGCACGAAGGCACCAGCCAGGAAACCCTGGAAAAATCACTGTTGGCCGCCAAGCTGCACGGCAAGACCTCCATTCTGGTCAAGGATGCCCCGGGTTTCGCGGTAAACCGGTTCTTTGTACCCTTTCTCAACGAGGCTACCCGGATGCTCGAGGAGGGGCTGGCCAACATACCCACCATCGAGGAGGCCAGCAAACGAGCCTTCAAGATCGGCATGGGCGCGTTTGTCCTGATGAATGTCACCGGCGTTCCCATTGCCCTGCATGCGGCGACCACGCTCGGCGAGGAACTGGGGCCTTTTTACGCCCCCAGTAAAACCCTGGCCGATCAGGTGGCAAAGGGTGAAAATTGGAACCTGGACGGAGACATAGACGAATCCAAGATGGAGGCTCTGATGGATCGTTTCTACGGCGTCTGTCTCGGTGTTTCCGCCGCCCTCGTCGACGAGGAGGTCGCCACCATTGAAGACACGGACCGGGGGGCCAAGATCGGACTGCGCTGGATCCAGGGCCCGTTTGAGATCATGAACAAAATCGGCATCGACAAGACCTATGCCTGCGTCGCCGCCATCTGCGAGAAGTACCCGGATTTCAAGATGCCGCAGGTCCTTGAAAAACAAAAGGCCGCCGGTAAACCATTTGAATTCAAACTGGTGGATCTCGATGTCAAGGGCGATACGGCCTGGCTGACCATCAACCGGCCGGAAGCAATGAACGCATTGAACGAAGGCGTCTTCGCCCAACTGGAAGAGAAGTTCTCCGCAGCGGAACAGGATCCGGCGGTCAAAGCAATCGTCATCCAGGGCGCTGGTAAAGCCTTTGTCGCCGGTGCGGATATCCGCTATTTCGTTAAGAACATCAAAGCGGACAAGATCCAGGATATTGTTGATTTCACCCGGGCCGGCCATGAAACCCTCTTGAAAATCGAAAACAGCGCCAAACTGACGATCTGCCTGCTCGACGGCCTGTCGCTGGGCGGCGGCAGCGAACTGGCCCTGGCGTGCCAGGCCATCGTGGCCACGCCGGCGGGCTCCATGGCGTTCCCGGAAACCGGCATCGGCATCTTCCCGGGACTGGGCGGCATGCTGCGGTTTGCCAAGCACACCTCCCCGGCCCTGGCCAAGTACTACACATTTACCGGGGCCCCCATAAAAGCAACGGATGCCCAGACACTGGGCATTATCACCCGTTTGGTGCCGCCCGCAGAAATTGAATCCGCAATTGCCGAACTGGTACGCCAGGGTACCTCAGACAAATACCAGCCGCGCGATATCCCGACACCCTACAGCGGTTACGCCGCCCTGTGTGAAGCAGGGAATATCGACCAGCTACTCGGCGGCCAGGCGCCGGCGGGCACCGACGAGGCCCTGGCTGCCAAAACCGCCAAGGTGGTCGGCTTCAAGGCACCTTTGGCGCTTAAAATGGCCAATGAGATCATAGATGCCCAGGCCGATCAGTCCATCGCGGACGGCGTCGAGACCGAACTGGGACGCTTAGCAGAGATATTTGCCACCGCCGACGCCCTGGAAGGCCTCTCGTCAGCCGGTCGCAAAAGACCCGAATTCAAAGGCAATTGATAGGATTTACACACAGGTTATAACCTGACACCCGGATAGGACGGTGACCAGAGATGCCACCGTCACCGGTAATCCGAATGGAAACAAAAGGAGTGACGAAGATGACCATGATATCCTGGCAAATGGTTGATATAAAGAAACCCCTGGAACGGGTCGAGTCTCCGATGCCATCTCCCGGAGAAGGGGAAGTTCTGCTGAAGGTCGTCGGCTGCGGCGTCTGCCACACGGATCTGGGGTTCTACTATGGCGGTGTCAGAACGAAATCCCCACTGCCGTTGACCCTGGGCCATGAGATTAGCGGCATTGTAGAAGCTGTCGGAGCGGGCGCGGAAAACTGGGATAAAAAAGCCGTCATCGTACCGGCGGTAATGCCCTGCGGCGGTTGTGATGTGTGCGTGCGCGGCAAGGGCAATATCTGCCCTACCCAAAAAATGCCCGGCAACGACATCCAGGGCGGGTTCGCGAGCCATATTGTCGTACCGGCCGCCCAGCTCTGCGAGGTGCCGGTGGATGAAAATTACACCCCGCAGGGAGCGCCGGGACTTTCCCTGGCCGAGCTATCCGTCATAGCCGATGCGGTCACCACACCCTACCAGGCCATCGCCGAATCCGGCCTGGATGCGGACGACACGGCCATCTTTATAGGCGTGGGCGGGGTCGGTGGTTTCGGGGCCCAGATCGCGAAAAGTTTCGGGGCCTGTGTGATTGCCATCGATATCGATTCTCAAAAACTTGAAGCTATCAAACCCTATGTGGATGCGGTGTTCAACGTCGGCGAATATTCCTTCAAAGACCTGCGTAAAGCGGTCTCCGGATTTGTCAAAGAACAAGGCCGCCGGCGAACGGAATGGAAAATTTTTGAAACCTCCGGTACCGCCGCCGGGCAGAAGACGGCGTTTGGACTGCTGACGTTTGGCGCCGCCCTGGCCGTGGTGGGTTTCACGATGGACACCTTGGATATCCGGTTGAGCAACCTCATGGCGTTCCACGCCACCGCCCGCGGAAATTGGGGCTGTATACCCGAGTACTACAAGCCGACGCTGGACCTGGTGCTCTCAGGGAAAGTCAAGCTCGGCCCGTTCGTAAAAACCTTTGCGCTGGACGAGATCAACGATGTGTTCGCCAAAGTCCACAGCCGTGAGATCCTCCAGCGCCCGATTCTGATCCCGTAAAGCAATTAAGCGAGGTACAGTGTATGCACAAATTACTTTCAGACACACCCGGAAAAAAATACCTGCTGCTGGGCAATGAAGCCATTGCCCGGGGCGGTATCGAGGCCGGCATTGGGGCCGCCACCACGTATCCCGGTACCCCCTCTTCCGAGATCTCTCTACAGTACTTTCAGATCTCCCAGGAATCCGATCTTTTCTTCGAATACAGCCCGAACGAAAAGGTAGCCCTCGAAGTTGCCGCCGCAACGGCCAACGCCGGCGTACGCACCATGTGTATGATGAAGCACGTGGGCTTGAATGTAGCGGCCGACCCACTGATGACCTTAGCCTACGTGGGCGTCAAAGCCGGCCTGGTGGTTTTAACGGCGGACGACCCGTTCATGTTCTCCAGTCAAAACGAACAGGACAACCGTTATTACGGCAAGTTGTCCGGTCTGCCGGTCCTGGAGCCCTCTTCCGTGGCCGAAGCCAAGGACCTGATCGTCTACGCGCTCGACCTTTCTGAAAAGCTGCAAGTCCCGGTCATTTTCCGGACCACGACCCGGATCAACCACTCCAACGCACCGGTAACGTTCAGTGACATGCAACCGCGGGTGGTCAAGGGCGACTTTCAAAAAGATCCAATGAACCATGTCACGGTTCCGGCCGTTTCGCGAAACCTGCACGTCAAGCTGCTGGAAAAGCAGGCCCAGGCCGCCGAGATTACGGAAACTTCGGAATACAACTTTGTTTCGGGCAGCGGCAAGTGGGGGATCGTCTGCAACGGGGTCAGTTACGGATACGTGAATGATGCTGTGGAGGATCTGGATGCAGCCGGAAAAATCAAAGTGCTGCGCATCGGGTTCTCCAATCCCATGCCGGCCGGCATGATTGCCGATTTCCTGAAAGATTGTGAGAAGGTGCTGATCGTGGAAGAAGGCGAGCCGGTGATGGAAGAATCCATCCGCTCCATCGCCCAGCAACACGGATTCACCATGCCGATCAACGGCAAGGCGGAAGACCTCCTTTCCAGGCTATATGAATATAACCCCGCCATGGTCCGCGATTGCGTCGCCAAGTATTTCGGGTTAGAAGTTAAAGCCGATTCTAAAATTGATCTGTCGGATGTTCCGCCGCTACCCATGCGCCCCCCGACGCTGTGTGCCGGCTGTTCTCATCGGGCCACCTTCTACGAGATCAAGAAAGCGGCCGAAGGCATGGAGACCATCTATCCGACCGACATCGGCTGCTATACCCTGGGCTTCCTGCCGCCCCTGAAGATGGGTGATTTTCTTATCTGCATGGGTTCCTCGGTGAGCACGGCCTGCGGGTTTTCAAAAGTAACGGACAAAAAGGTGATCAGCTTTATCGGTGATTCAACATTTTTCCATTCCGGGATGACCGGCCTGGCGGACGCCGTTTTCAATAACCACAATTTTACCCTGGTGATTCTGGACAACGCCATCACAGCCATGACCGGGCATCAGCCCAACCCCGGGGTGGATATGGAAGCCATGAACCTGTCCGGCTACGGCCGCATCTCCATCGAGGCCATTGTCCGGGCCCTCGGCGTGGAACATGTCACCATCATCAAGCCCTATAAAGTTAAAAAGAGTATTGGCGCCATCAAAGAGGCCCTGGCCTACGAAGGTGTGTCGGTCATCATTTCCCAGGAACCGTGCACCCTGTACGCCAAGAGTCTGAAACAGCTGAAGCCGCGGGCATTTACCGTTACGAGCAAATGTAAAAACCACCGGGATTGCATCAACGAAATTGCCTGCCCGGCTTTTTATATTGAAGAAGGGGCCGTCAAGATCAATCCCACCCAGTGTGTGGGTTGCGCGGTCTGTGCCCAGATCTGCCCGGAAAATGCCATTACGCCTTTGAAAAAGACCGGTTAAGGGTGCGCGCAAACGCGGGTAAACAGTCAAAAATAGTGTCATCAGATATTTAACACCAATTGCAGGGGTAGTCATATGGATACAACGAGATTGATCATAGTGGCGGTTGGCGGCCAGGGCAATTTGCTGGCCTCAAAAGTACTGGGCGAAGCGGCCCTGGCCAATAATGTCCCAATGCACATGAGCGAAATACACGGCATGGCCCAGCGCGGCGGTGTGGTCGAATCCGCGATTGTGTTCGGCGATGCCAAAAGTACAATCATTTCCGACGGCGAAGCCGACGTCCTGGTAGGCTTTGAACCTCTGGAAACACTGCGGGCTTTGAACAAATGCAATCGGGATACAGTCGTTATCACCAACACGACTCCGGTGCCGCCCTTTACGGTTTCCATCGGGATGGGCGAATATCCCGACCTGGATACAATTACAGCCAAACTGGAAGCCAGTTGCGCAAAGCTGATTACCATAGATGCCGCTAAACTGGCCACCGAAGCCGGCAATATACTGGCCGTCAACATGGTATTGCTGGGAGCCCTGGTCAAGACCGGCAAAGTTCCCATTGATGCCACCAAGGTGGAAGAGACCATCCGCACCAAAACGAAACAGGCGTTTGTGGAAACGAACTTAAAAGCGTTTGCCCTGGGGGCCGCAGCAGCAGCCGGATAATAGCGGCGCAGCCACTATTCGTCAGGCCCTTAAAAAAAACACAAGGAGTTAACACCAACCGTTCATTCATGACGGCCGCCGGTTCGCCTAGCAGGAACCGGGCCATACAAGGAGGAGAACATGCCCTGGGATAAAGAATTTGAGTGTATGCCGGTAGAAGAAATGCAGAAGCTGCAGCTTGAAAAACTCAAAGAAACGATTGCCTGGGTGGAAGAACGTGTGCCTTTTTATAAAGATAAGTTCAAGGAAGCCGGCCTCACCGCCGGTGACATAAATAGCCTGGATGATATATCCAAATTTCCGGTTACGGTAAAAGACGACCTGCGCGATAATTACCCTTTTGGGTTGTGCGCTGTCGATTTAAAGGATGTTGTCCGGGTGCATGCCTCATCAGGCACCACCGGCAAGCCGATCACCGGCCCCTATACCCAGGCGGACCTGGATCAGTGGACTGAATGTATGGCCCGCAATTTCACGGCTGCCGGCGTAACCTCGGAGGACATTGTGCAGAATGCCTATGGGCACGGTCTTTTTACCGGTGGGCTCGGATTTCATCAGGGCGCCTGCCGGATCAGTGCAACCGTTGTCCCGACCAGCGCCGGGATGACCGAACGCCAGATCGTTTTAATGCAGGATTTCGAGTCAACGGTCCTGTTGTGCACCCCATCTTACGCGCTCACCATCGCCGAGGCAGCCGAAGATATGGGTGTTGATATCCGGAAACTACCGGTTCGCGTAGGTATCTTTGGAGCAGAGCCCTGGACAACTGGAATGCGCAAAGAGATTGAAGAGCGCATGGGCATCAAGGCCCACGAAGCCTTCGGGTTAACTGAGCTCAGCGGGCCGGGCGTATCTTTCGACTGTGAGGCCCAGGATGGCTTGCATATCAACGAAGACCACTTCCTTGCTGAAGTGGTTGATCCGGAGACTTTTGAACCCCTGCCCCTGGGAGAAAAAGGCGAACTCATCTTTACATCGCTCCAGCGCCGGGCCATGCCGATGATCCGTTATCGCACCAAGGATATCACCCGCCTGAGAAGAGAAGAATGCGCCTGCGGCCGCACTCTTTTAAAAATGGACAAACTCTCCGGTCGAACGGACGATATGTTGATCATCAGCGGTGTTAACGTCTTTCCTTCCCAGGTTGAGTCGGTTCTTCTGGAAATTGAAGAAGTTGAACCCCAGTATGTCCTGGTGGTCCGTAAAAAAGGGTATCTCGACCACCTCACGGTGAGGGTGGAAGCCAAGCGCGAAGTTTACAATGCCGGCCCGGAGAAATGTGCCGAAGTTGAAAAGAAAATCGGCAACCGGATAAAGGGCCTGCTCGGTTTCAGTGCGGCCATCCAGTTGATGGAACCCAAGCTGATCGAACGCAGTGAAGGTAAGGCCAAGCGCATAATAGACGAACGCCCCAAAGAATAATGGCACTTCTACCTTTTAATGAAAGGGAGATACCATGAAAGACAAATCTGATTTTAACCCCAAATCCTTTGCGATTGTCGGGGCCGGCCCTGTAGGGTGCATTGTAGCCGCCTTTCTGGCCAAAGGCGGCTATGAGGTAAGCCTTTGCGACGTGGTCCCCGACCTGCTGGCACCGGCCATTGATCCGGGCATTAAAATTGAAGGGTCTGAAAGTCTACAGCAGAGCGTCACCCGCACCTGCCTGAGCGTAGATGAACTGGCCGAGCACAAACCGGATGTCATTTTCATCACCGTAAAAGCCAACGCTCTGCCGCTGATCGCTTCGGCCCTGGAATCGTTCTGCGATGAAGACACTTACATCATCAGTTGGCAAAACGGCATCGACACGGAACTCGAACTGGCCAAGGTTCTGGGTAAAAAAACGGTTATGCGCGCAGTGGTCAACTACGGCTGCGGCCTGGCGGGACCGGCCCACGTCATGATGCCGTTTCACCACCCACCGCATTTTATCCAGGAGATGGACCCTGAATCGGCCCCGGCCGCCCAGGCCATCGCCGGCGTACTGACGAAATGTGGACTGGGGACGGAGCATACCGACCAGATTATCTCCATGGTATGGCGCAAGGGTATCCTGAATGCCTGCATGAACCCGGTCTGTGCGGTAACCGGTTTGACCATGGCGCAGGCCATGACCGACCCCATTGTCTTCGGCATCGTGGACGCCCTGATAAAAGAATGTGTCAAAGTCGCCCGGGCCAACGAAATCGACCTGGGGTGGGATTTTTACCCGCATGCCATCGAATACATGAGCAATGCCGGCAATCACAAGCCCTCAATGCTCATGGATATTGAGAACAAGCGGCGCACGGAAATCGATTTTATCAACGGTAAATTTGTTGAATACGGTGTGCAGGCCGGCATCGAGACGCCCTATAATAACTCTTTGAAGTCACTTGTTAAAGGCCTGGAATCTGCCATCGAACACAACAAGTAGCATAGACATACGGCGCCTGTTTCCGGCTCTGGCCTTAGGCATCCGGAAAGGGACCGCTATATTGGCGAACCGATTAACAGCCGAAAGAGTATCCGTATGACAACCAGACCCGCAGTGTATGTCGGCATCGATGTTGGTGCCTCCCGGACCAAAACAGCTGTCCTCGATGAGGACAAGAACCTGATCGGCCACTGTGTCGTAAAATCCGGGACCGATTTCACGATTGCCTCCAACAACTGCCTGGAAGCCTCACTCGAGATGGCCGGCGTTTCCTATGGCGATATCGTGCGCGCAACTTCGACCGGTTATGGCCGTAAGAATGTCAGTGTTGCGGATTTTAACCGGACTGAGATCAGTTGCCACGGCCGTGGGTGTCATTATTATTTTCCGGAAGCCCTGACCATCATCGACATTGGCGGCCAGGACAACAAGATCATTAAACTCGATCCGGACGGGCGGCGCTTGTCTTTTAAAATGAATCGCAAGTGTGCCGCCGGAACCGGCGCATTTTTGGAAGAAATGTCTCCCCGGCTCGATATTCCGCTCGAGGAGATGAATGCCCTCGCTGTCCGGTCCAAAAATATGGTGGAACTGGGCAGTTTCTGCACGGTGTTTTCCGCCACGGAGGTACTGGAGAAGATCCGGGCCGGGAAAAAAGTAGAGGACATCATCAAGGGGTTGTTCTATTCGGTTACGAAGCGAGTTCTGGAAATGGATGCTTTGACTGAAAAGATAGTGATGACCGGCGGGGTTGTCGCCCACAACCGGTATATCGTCGAAATGGTAAAGGAAAAGACCGGGAAGCCTATTTTTGTGCCGGAATTTCCACAGCTTACCGGCGCCATCGGTGCCGCATTGTATGCCGCTGAACTATAGCCCGTCGGCGGTCACATACGAACAGGAGAATAAACATGGCAGACGAAAAGAAAATAAAACTCAAAAGGCTTGAATCGTCCAAAGTTCTGGGAAAATTCATGGCTGACTATTACTACGAACTAGACGGGGCGGCCAAATCCGGTGAAAAGAAAATCGCCTGGTGCACCAGCGTGGGCCCCGCGGAAATACTGCGGGCAATGGGGTTCCTGGTCTATTTTCCCGAAACCCATAGTGCCATGCTGGGCTCGTCGCGTATGGCCACGGACCTGATCCCCAAGGCCAACGCCATCGGGTACTCCCCGAATATCTGTTCCTACCTCACCGCTGACGTCGGCGCCTACCTGGAAGGCGTATCACCCCTGGCCAACATTTTTAAAGGCATCGAGGGCCCCCCAAAGCCTGACGTTCTGGTCTTCAACACCAATCAATGCCGGGACGTGCAGGACTGGTTCAAGTTCTACGGCAAGGAATACAATGTGCCCGTCCTGGGTGTGCACTCTTATGTAGGTGTGGAAGAAGTGACCGATGACTACCTGCTCTCCATAAAGAAGCAGATGGAAAGCCTGGTTCCCGGCTTGGAAGAAGTAGCCGGTACCAAATTCGATATGGACCGGTTCAAAGAAACCGTGGCCACCTCCCGGGAGTGTTCTGAGCTGTGGAAAAAGGTACTGGACTGCGCGGCAGCCAAACCTTCGCCCCTGACTTTTTTCGATGGTACAACCCTCATGGGTGCGGCCGTGGTCGGCCGGGGTACCGAAAAGGCCAACGAGTGCTATCGCGCCCTTCTTAAGGAACTGGAAGACCGCATTGCCGCCGGTGAGGGCGCCATCGACAATGAACGCTTGCGCATCTACTGGGACGGGATGCCGGTCTGGGGACGCCTGAGCAGCCATGCCAAGCTGTTTGCGGGATTGCATACCTCCGTACTGGCATCCACGTACTGCAACAGCTGGATTTTTTCGGCTCTCGACCCGGATGACCCTTTCACCAGTATGGCCCGGGCTTATACTGAGTTGTTCATCGTACGGGGCGACCACTACAAAGAGGAATACATCAGTAAGATGCTCGATTTTTTCAAAGTAGACGGTATCGTCTACCACGATGCCATGACCTGCCCAAACAACTCCAACTGCCGCTACGGTCTGCCCCAGCGCATGGAGAAACTGACCGGTATCCCCAGCCTGACCATCAATGGCGACCTGAATGACCTGCGCCTCATCTCAGATGAACAGACAAAGACCAACGTTGAGGCGTTTATCGAACAACTGGAAGAAAACCGATAAGGAGAAAACTATGTTAGAGTCCTTATTTCGACCAAAATCCGTGGCGGTAATCGGCGCCTCCACCAAAGAGTTCTCGATCGGGAACCGGGTTATCCGCAATCTTGTAGATTTTGAGTTCAAGGGCCCCATCTATCCTATCAACCCGAAGGCAGATGAAGTCCGCGGCATCAAGGCCTATAAATCCATCATGGATGTTCCCGATGGTGTCGATGTGGTTCACATGGTGATACCGGCCAAGTTCGTCCCCCAGGCAGTTGAAGACTGCGGTATCAAAAAGGTGAAGAACATCATTATTAACTCGGGCGGTTTTTCGGAAACCGGTCCCGAGGGCGAAGCCATTGAAAAAGACTTCCTGGCCCGGGCCAAAAAATACGGTATCCGCATTTTTGGCCCCAATTGCCAGGGGATCATCAATTCCGATCCGGACATCCGCGCTTACTGCAACTTTACGTTCACCCAGCCCGATGTGGGCTATATTTCGATCGTAGCCCTGAGCGGCGGGGTGGCCGAGGTCATTCACCAGGGGTTTTCAGAGATGGGCATTGGAACCCGCATCTACGCCTCCAATGGGAATGCCTGCGATGTCACCATCCCGGAAATTATCCGCTACCTCGGCGAAGACGAGGGCACCCGCGTGATTGTGACTTACGTGGAAGGTCTGCGCGATCCCGAAACCTTCATGACAGTGGCGCGTGAAGTGGCCGCCAAGAAGCCCGTCCTGGCCATGAAAGCCGGCCGCACCGCTGAAGGTGCCAAGGCCGCAGCCTCCCATACGGGCGGCCTGGCCAAAGAGGACCTGGCCACGGACCTGATTTTCAAAAAAGCCGGCATCCTGTCTTTCCGGGATGAGGGTGAATTGATCCAGGCGGCCGCTGCCTTTGCCACCCAGCCAATCCCCAAGGGCAACCGGGTCGGTGTGATCACCAACACCGGCGGACCGGCGGTCATTGCTACCGACGTCATGGTCGGTGACGGGTTGACCCTGCCCCCCCTTTCGGAAAAGACCGCGGCCTTCCTCAAAGAGAACCTCTACCCGGAGGCTTCCGTCAATAATCCGGTTGATGTACTGGCCACCGGGAATGCCGCCCATTATCGTGCCTGCATGGACTCCATGATGGCGGATGACAACTATGATTGTCTCTATATCAACTTCGTGACTCCCTTTTTCGTAGACACCGATAGCATCGCCAAGGAAATTGTCGCCGTCAACCAGCAGCGCATCAAACCCATCGTCTGCAACCTGATAACCGACCGCCGCCAGTGGACCGAAACCGTCAAGATACTCCAGGACGGCGGTGTTCCCTGTTTTAGTCTGCCGGGTGTCGCTGCCCGGGCCCTGTCCGCCATGGTCCGTTACGGTCGCATTCTGGAGAAAGAGGCCGGCGATGTAAAAACTTTCATGGACGTAGACAAGGCGGGAGCCGCTGCAATCATGCAAAAGGCGGTGGCATCGCGCCGCAAGATGCTTACGGCTGACGATGTTTACGGCATCCTGGATGCTTATAAAATCCCGACCGCCGGATGGGCGGTCGTGGGCACAGCGGAAGAGGCGGCAGAGGCTGCCGGCGACATCGGTTTCCCTGTGGTCGTAAAGGCGGACTCGGAGAGTGTCATTCACAAAAGCGATATGGGCGGTGTAGCCGTCAACCTGGCCGATGCTGCTGCCGTCCGAGAGGCAGTATCGCAGATGCAGGCCAAATTCCCGGCCGACGACCTGAAATTTTTGGTACAGAAATTCACACCGGGCGGCACCGAGGTGATCATGGGGGCCAAGGCCGAAGAGGGCTTGGGCCATCTGATTATGTTCGGCGTGGGCGGCATCTATGTGGAAGTGCTCAAGGATGTGGTCTTCAATCTGGCGCCGCTGACCTCCGCGGAAGCAGAAGATATGCTCTCTGAAATCCGGCTGGCGCCGCTGCTCGAAGGCGTGCGCGGTCAAAAAGGCGTCGATCGGGCCGGGCTGCAGGAAGTCCTGCTGCGTCTCTCACAGCTACTGGCCGATCTGCCGCAAATCCAGGAACTCGATCTCAACCCCACCCTGGCTTTCGAAGACAGCGCATGCGTGGTAGATGCCCGGATAAGCCTGTAGGCAGATGTGTAACCTGCCGGCGGCGATACGCGGCCGCCGGCAGTCTGAAGTCTGAAACCACTGGAGGAGAAAGGGGGGTCTTATGACCTGCTGGATGAACCTGGGCCAGAACCTGAAAGTCAACGCCAAAAAATTCCCCACCACAGTTGCCCTCACCGACAGATCGTGTAGTTTTACCTATCCGCAGACGAATGAACGTGTAAACCGGCTGGCCAACAACCTGCTTGGCCTCGGGCTCTCCAAGGGTGACCGGGTAGCGGTGCTCATGGAAAACAGTATCGAAATTATCGAGCTTTACCTGGCCACCGCCAAAACCGGCCTGGTCATCGTGCCCATCAATTTCCGCCTGGTCGGTCCGGAGATCTCCTATATCACCAACAACTCGGATGCCAAGGCGTTCGTCGTACACGATGAGTTTGCCGCCGAGGTAGATCGGGTTAAAAATGAGCTGGTCAACATCGCTGCCGCCAATTACTTTATAGTCGGCGCCCAACGGGAGGGATATCGCCCCTATGAAACCCTGATCGACGGCGGGTCAGCGGCCGAACCCGAGATTGCGGTGGCACCGGAGGACACCTGGATCCTGATCTACACATCCGGTACGACCGGTAAACCCAAAGGCGTGATTCGCTCCCATGCCTCGCATATTGCCTTCTATCTGATCAATGCCGTGGACTTCGGGTTCAATGAACACGATTTCTGCATGAACGTCATGCCTTTGTGCCACATCAATTCAACGTTTTTCACCTTTATTTTCCTCTACATTGGCGCGAGCGTGTATGTCCATCCGGCCCAGTCCTTCCGGCCGGAGGAAATCCTGGAAATAGTAGAGCGAGAAAAGGTCACGTTCATCTCGCTGATACCGACGCACTACAACTTGATTTTGAATGCGCCGGAAGACGCCCTTAAACGCGATGTGAGTTCCATCCGGAAGCTGCTGTGCTCTTCAGCTCCGGTCCGAAAGAGCATGAAAGAGTGCATCATGGGGTACTTCAAGGGTGTTGAGCTGTACGAAGGTTACGGCAGCACCGAGGCCGGCATTGTGACCGTCCTGAAACCGGAATACCAGATGAAAAAACTGGGCTCGATCGGATTTGAAACGCTCGGTACCGAATTTGTCAAAGTCCTGGATGAAAATGGTAATGAAGTCCCGGACGGTGAAGTTGGTGAACTCTATTCCAGGGGGCCCATGCTCTTTGATGAGTATTACAAACTGCCCGACAAAACAGCCGAGTCCTTTGTCGATGGCTGGTTCTCGGCCGGTGATATGGCTCGTAAAGATGCGGACGGTTTCTTTGAAATCGTCGATCGCAAAGACAATATGATTATTACCGGCGGCGAAAATGTATATCCCAGCGAAGTTGAAGAGGTCGTCGGCGGTCACCCGGATGTCTTCGACGCAGCCGTGATCGGCCTGCCGGACGACAAGTGGGGTGAACGGGTGGCGGCAGTGGTCATTAAAAAACCGGGAACCGACCTGGATGAGGATAGCATGCGCATCTACTGCAAAGACAAGATGGCCGGTTATAAACGCCCCAAGGATATTATCTTCATTGAGTCCGCAGCCATGCCCAGAACGGCGACCGGCAAAATTCTGCATCGGATTCTGAGAGAAAAATATGCCTGATGATCAGCATGTAGTTCAACGATAAATTAGAAGCGGAGGTACAAGGTTATGTTGACGAAAGCGTTTATCCCCTACGGTGGCTATTACAGCTCTCCATTTGCCCGTTGGCAGGGCTCCATGGCCTCGGCGCATGCCATCAAACTGGCTGCGGCCACGAGCAAGCGGTGGTTTACCCAGAAGAACTGGGAACCGCTGAACATCGACTATGTATTCCTGGGAATGACCATCGGCCAGCCCCAGTGGTTCTATGGCAGCCCCTGGGCAGCCGCTTTGATTGGAGCCGAGAACAGCCCCGGCATGCTGATTACACAGGCCTGCTCTACGTCGACCACCTGTGTGTTCCAGGCCGCCGCCGGGATTGATAACGGTCTATACGAAAACACCTACTGCCTGATGGGGGACCGGGCCTCCAATGGCCCGCATACCATCTGGCCCAATCCGGGCGGTCCCGGAGGTGAAGTGCTTGCTGAAAACTGGATGATGGACAACTTCAACCGTGATCCGTGGGCCAAGGGCGCCATGATTCAAACAGCCGAAAATGTCTCCCAGGAAGTCGGCGTCACCCGGGAACAATGCGATGCCGTTGCTCTGCGGCGTTACCAGCAGTACGAAGACGCCCTGGCCGACGACCGGGCCTTCCAGAAGCGCTATATGTTCCCGGTTGAAATCCAGGTGTCCAGAAAAAAAACCATAACAGTCGAAGCCGATGAAGGCATTATGCCCACCACTGCAGAGGGCCTGGCCGGACTGCGGCCGGTATTGCCCGATGGCGTCCACACCTTCGGCGCCCAGACCCACCCGGCCGACGGCCACTGCGGCATCGCGGTGACCACCCGGGAAAAAGCCAAGGAACTCAGTGCAGATCCCGGGACGGAAATCCAGGTCGTATCGTATGGATATGCCCGTGCAAAGAAGGGTTTCATGGCCATGGCCGTCGTACCGGCAGCTCAAATGGCCCTGGAAAATGCTGGTATCGGCATCGGTGATGTCAAGGTAATCAAAACCCACAACCCGTTCGCCGCCAACGATATTTACATGGCTGACCAATTGGGCATCGATGTAAACGGGTTCAACAATTACGGCAGCTCTCTGATATATGGCCATCCCCAGGCCCCCACGGCGGGACGGGCCATCATTGAAGGCATCGAGGAAACTGTCATGGCCGGCGGCGGCTACTTGCTGTTTGCCGGTTGCGCGGCTGGTGATACCGGCGGCGCCCTGGTGCTGAAGGTTGACTGATACATAAGCTGTTGGCACGAATAGATAAAGGCTGTTTCCCCATCGGGAAGCAGCCTTTCTATATCCTTTTGAAGATACCGGCCCAAAGGCAGCGGGCACTCACCTGAATCACACCTTCCGATCACCAACAATAGAGGCGCTGGGCCGCAAGGGAGCGGCTAAGTCAAAAGGCGGCCGGCCGCGCAGGCCCGGCAAGAGCCGGATCGGAATCGGGCCGCGTCGGAAAGCGAAAGCACCCCGGAGATTTGATCCGCTGTGCCGGCGCTTACAAACAAGCGCTGGACATCCTGCAACAGCATCAGCTGCAAAGCCTCAATCAGTTTTGCGTTTTGGCGGCAATGTTGTACCGGCGTACTCATCACATCGGCGGCGGGTGCGTCCGGCCGGACACCATGAAACCAGGCCTGGATAAGATCTGTCTTTGAGACGACCCCCACTGCCCGACCATCCGCAGCGTAGATTAGAATCGCCCCCAGACTTTTCGCAGTCAGGGTTTCAATGACCGTGTAAAGTGGGTCGGCTTCATAGGCAAACTGGACGTCCGTGCTCATCACGTCTTGCACGGTTAACTCCGGTGGCAGGTGAAGAGCGTCCGCCGGCGAACGGCCGCGAGTGCTTTGCCGGCAGGCATGGCAATACCGATAAAGCAGCCCCACAATATCGGCATAGGAGAGCACGCCAACGACCTGCTCCCGGCTGGCGCCAATCACAAAAAGTTGGTGGATCCCGCAACTTTGCATCATTTCAAGGCCGTCATCGAGCAAATCATCCGGAAAGCAAGCCACGGGTGGGCCCGTCATCATGTCCCCCAAAGGGGTTTGCGGGTGCAGACCCGCATACATGAGGGCCAGCAGATCCGTCTTGGAAACGACACCGCAGGGCACGCCGGAGTCGGTGACCAACAGGGCATTGATTTTGTATTTGATCAGGTGACGGACGGAATCGCGAGCGGCAATACCCTTTTCCAGCGCCACCACCTGGCGGCGCATGGCCTCCCGGACCTGGATGCCGGTCAAGACTCTCCGGGGCTGAAACTTTGGCATCTGTTCACCCTGTCAGAAGATTAGAATGTATGCAGCATCTGGTGAAACACGTCCGACACGTAGACGATGCCGGCAACCTGCCGATCCGCAACCACCGGCAGCCGGCGTATATGTTTTTTTATCATGATATCGGCAATGACCAGCAGATGGGCGTCCGGATGGATCGTCACCACCTCGGCCGTCATAATGTCATCAACCTTGACTGACCATACACGCCGCAGCTGCTCCTGAAAGAGGCGGTCGGGATCCAATTCTTCCATTTCACCCCAGATGGCAGCGTGCTTGGGCTGAATATAGATGAGGATATCGTACATGGAGAGCATGCCCACCAGATGGCCGTGGTCATCCGTCACCATCATGCCGAATACTTTCTTGCCTTCCTGGCGGGTTGCTTCTCGAAAGGCCTGCACGGCTGCCTGGATGGTCATGTCGGGATGCAACGTATGGAACTGGCGATCCATGATATCCCGGGCAAGCACTGCGTCACTCCTTTTTAAATCAAACGTTAACAGGGGGCCGGCTGGTGCGGCTACGATGGCTTAACCGACGGGCAGACGGATAATGAAGCGGGCACCCTTACCCGGTTCGGAATCGACCGTCATGGATCCGTGGTGGTTATCCGTGATGATGAAATAGCTGACCGAAAGGCCGAGCCCGGTGCCGCCCTCGCCGCTTTTCGTGGTGTAGAAAGGTTCGAAAACCCGCTTGCGCACCTTCGCGTCCATTCCCGGCCCGTTGTCCTGGATTTCAACCCGGACCATGGCATCCTCCGGTTTGACCAGCAGCTGGAAACAAGGCGGGGCCGGTCGTTCATCCCAGGCCGTCATCGCCTCTGCCCCGTTTTTGAGAATATTGAGGAAGACCTGTTGGATCTTACTGCCGGCACACAGGACCTGAGGCGTATCGGTAGCATAGTCGCGGATGATCTCAATCTTGCGAAAATCGTGTTTCCGTTTTAAATCATAATCGCTCTGGGCCAGCTCGATGGTTGCATCCAGCAGGTCGGCCAGGTTCTGCCGGGTGAGAGAAGCATCCCCCGTTCGGCTGAAACTGAGCATATTGTTCACGATCTTGGCTGCGCGCGAACCCGATTCCAGCGCAGCTTCCAAGATGCTGATCAGGCCACGCTTAGCATGGAACGCCTTTATCGCTTCAAGGGTGGTACCGCACTCGGCGGCCACCCGCTCATCGGCCGGTGAAGCACCGGAAAGCCGGTTTCTGGCTATCTGGGTGTTTTGCATGATGCCGGCCAGGGGGTTGTTGATTTCATGCGCCATTCCGGCCGCCAGACCGCCCACGGACATCATCTTTTCCGATTGGATCATCATCTCTTCCAGCCGAACTCTTTCGGTTACGTCGTCCACCCGGATAACGGCCCCCTGAACACCATTGGACGTCAAAGGATAAACCGTAACATCTTCATAGCGTGTTTCCGTACCGTCCCGATAAGGCTTTTTGGCATCATGCTGGGGGCGGCGCTCGCGCATGGCCAACCGGATGTTCTCAATTTCATCCGCCAGCCGGGGAAATACATCTCCGATTTTGCGGCCCGCGGCCGCTGCGGCTTTAATCCCGGTCTCCTCCTCGGCCCGTCGATTCCATTGGGTAACCCGCCCGGCGTCATCTATACCGACCAGGATGGAGGGCATGGAATCTACAATGTTTCCCAACAGGTTCTGCAGGCGCCTGGTCTCCTTTTCAGCGGCGATATTCTCCGTAATATCCCGGTGAATAACAATGGATCCCTGCAGGTTACCATCGTCATCGTGTAATATGGCTGTTTTCAGGTGAATGTCCAGCAGGCGGCCATCTTTGGTAAGCCGCTGGGCTTCGAGAGACACATCTTCGCCCTTCAGGTTGCGCATGACCGCCCGGCGGGTTTTTTCCTTTTCATGCTCGGGTACGAAATTAATTTTTTGGCCGGCCAATTCGGCCGCACTCCAGCCATAAGTCTTCTCAAAAGCCGGATTGATATAGATGATATTGCCGCTGTTATCGTAAGCCACAATGGCATCCGGCGACGCTTCCAGCAGGGTCCGATAGCGTTCCTCGCTCTTGCGTAAGGATACTTCCGCAAGCTGCCGGGCAGTATTATCCAGAATGAATCCATCCAGAAAGCGGGTATTACCGTCTTCTGCGTAAATTGCCCGGCCTTCTTCGTAGACCGAGCGGATGGAGCCATCCGCATGAAAAACCCGGTATTCCAAGATCCAGGATTGTCGGGCCGCCACGGCCTCCCGGACCTGGGCGTCCACGCGCGGGTTATCATCCGGATGGATAACGCTGGCATAGCTGCGTACAGCGTTGTCAATATAGTCAGAGGCAGGGTAGCCTGTAATTTCAAAAATTTGCTGGCTGATGAACGCCATGGTCCAATGCGCGTCCAGGGCACAGCGGTAGATCGCACAGGGCATCGTATCGGCCATGGAACGAAAGCGGTTTTCGCTTTCCTGGAGCGCTTCGGTGATGCGTTTGCGCTGAATGGCGATGGCGATTTGCTCGGAAACGGAGGCTAAAAAGTCCAGGTCCGCGGCACTGTACTGGTCGGGGTCATCATAGCTCTGGGCGGCAATGATGCCGATCACGTCGCCCTTCACTTTCAGGGGAAAACCCATCCAGATCAATGGAACGGTGCCCATTATCTTGTTCTGACTGGCCCGCTCGACCAGCATCTTCTGGGTCAGCAGCAAGGGCGTCCCCATCAAAATGACCTCACCCGTGAGGGAATTGGTCTCCTCAAAGTCGTCTATACGACTAAAATCATCTTCATGTTCATCCCGATAATAGGGAAAGGATATGGACCGCTTATCCCGATGATAAATGGCGATATAAAAATTCCTGAGTTCAATGACATCGTGCAAAATGGCGTGAATGGTGGCGTAGAGGTCATCCAGGTTTTCGGTGGTGTTGACGGCACTGGAAACCCGGTACAGGGTCTGATTCATCTTCTCAGCCCGTTCCAACCCGGTAACCTTGCGGCTGAGCCGGTCTACCCGCTGCTCCAGTTCTGCGTAGGTCGGTTTCTCAGTCATCTTATCCCCAACATACCGGGTCAGGCTGCAATAATATCCTGCACCGTCCGAGCTTAAAGGGCTATGGCGTCAATGAGATTGAAAAATAACACGTGACCTGACAACAAGGCAAATATTTTTAGCCTTCGATACAATCATAACAAATCGAAGGATCGGCTGCATCCACATTGTTGTCATCGAACGAATCCTCGGTCGTATACCGGTTGGTCTGTTTTGACTTCCGTTGGCGCTTGGGATATATGCTCAATAGAAACATGTTGTTCGCGTGCGCGCCATTGCTCCGTTTAGGCTGATGATTGACGCATTTGAGCCAAACACTGAAACTGGAGGACCCCATGTCCCCCCGATGTGACCATCTGATGGATATCTTTACGGCCGGCGTGAATCGCGTCGATCCTTACGCACTGGTTTGCGAATCCGTGCGGCTCACAGATTCCCGGTTAACAATCGGATACAATGGGGCTCAGCAGGTATACGACCTTGAAGAATGGAACAATCTGGTTGTCATCGGGGCTGGCAAAGCAACCGCCCGAATGGCCCTGGCAATCGAGCACATCTGCGGGGAGAAGATCACCGGCGGCTGCATCGTCGTCAAGTACGGTCATACGGAAACCTTGCAGTATATCCAGCTGCGGGAAGCCGGCCATCCCATCCCGGATGAAAATGGTGTTCAGGGCGCCCGTGAAATTCTGTCGCTGTGCTCCTCTGCGGATGCACGCACGCTGGTCCTAAATCTTATGTCCGGGGGCGGGTCCGCCCTGCTGCCCCTTCCCTGCCGCCATCAGGTGCCCGGACAAGAGATTGTGTTCTCTTTGAAAGACAAGCAGGCTGTCACGCGGCTTCTGCTGGAATGTGGCGCGACCATCAATGAAATCAATTGTATCCGCAAACATATGTCCAGCATAAAGGGCGGCCAGCTGGCCCAGGCAATAGCACCGGCCGCCTCGGTCAGTCTGATTCTCTCGGATGTCGTGGGTGACAGCCTGGATGCCATCGCGTCGGGACCGACCGTGCCCGACCCGACCAGCTACGCCGACGCCAGAGTAATTTTGGATAAATATCGTCTTGCGGATAAGATGCCCGGCAAGCTGCTGGAACTGGTCCGACTGGGGCTGGCGGGTATCGTACCGGAGACCCCCAAGCCAGGCGACCCCTTATTTACCAACAGCACAAATTTATTGATCGGCACCAACTTCTTGAGCCTCCAGGCCGCCGCTCGGCGGGCCCGTCAACTGGGTTATACTCCGGTTATCCTCTCATCCCAAATAACCGGTGAAGCCCGGGAGGTGGCTAAAGTCTTCTACGGAATTGGCAAAGACGCCCGTAAACACGGGCTGCTGGGTGAAGGCGACCTGTGTATTATCGCTGGGGGAGAGACCACTGTCACGATGCGAGGTACGGGCAAAGGCGGGCGTAACCAGGAAATGGCCCTGGCGTTCTTGGCGGAAATAGCCAACCGTCCCGAAGATGCGGAGGGCCTCGCTTTTCTTTCAGCCGCCACGGATGGCAATGACGGCCCCACGGATGCCGCCGGAGCCTGTGTGCACAGAGGACTGGCCGCATTGGCCCAGGCCTCCGATTGCGATATCAACAAGTATCTCGATGACAACAATGCCTATGCTTTTTTTGAACGGCTGGACGGTCTGTTTAAGACCGGCCCCACCAATACCAATGTTTGTGATTTGCAGCTTATGCTGGTAACCGGCTGACAACCTGGCGGGCATCACTGTCAGGGTATATTACAGCTGGTATTCATCTTCATTCATCACCTGGTAAAGTTTCCCGGACAGTTCTTTGATGTCAAAGGGTTTCTGGATGAAACCGTTGCAACCCCTGTTAATGATTTCAGACGCTTTACCGTCCAAGCTGTAGCCGCTGGAGAGAATCACCCGGACGCCATTGTCGATATTTCTCAGCTGATCGAAGAGTTCCCCCCCCACCCATGGTCGGCATGATCATATCAAGCAGAACCACATCTATTTCTGCGCCTTTTTCCATATAAATATCGATGGCCTGATGTCCTTGGGAGGCAGTGATGACATCATAACCAATGGCCCTGATCATCTCCGCACCGACTTCGACGATCATCTCTTCATCGTCTACCAACAGGACCGTACCGGAGCCTTTAACGATCTCGGATCTTTCCCGGGTTTCCTGTTCCGACTTCTTTTCGGAGGCGGGCAGGTAGACGGTAAAAGTGGTACCCTCCCCCTGCCGACTTTTTACATCGATGATGCCGCCGTGGTTTTTAATAATTCCGTACACGGAGGCCAGCCCCAGACCGGTACCCCGCCCCATCTCCTTGGTGGTATAAAATGGGTTGAAGATCTTCTGCCGGGTCTCTTCATCCATGCCGATGCCTGTATCGGTCACGGTTAAGACAATGTACCTGCCGGGACCGGCTTCAAAAGACCGAGTGAATTCCTCTTTTAGGTGCGCGTTGCGGGTGCGGACGGATATGCGCCCACCGCCAGGCATGGCCTGCCAGGCATTGACGTAAAGGTTCAGAATCACCTGTTTGATCTGCCCCCGGTCAACTTCAACGGTCCAGAGGTTCTCTTCATAATCTTCATGAATGGTAATTTCTTTTTTAGCCCGGCCGAACATCTGGTTCTCTTCTTTCACAATTTCATTGAGATCGGTGGGCCGCGTCTCATATTTGCCACCCCGGGCAAACCCCAATAGCTGCTTGGTCAGATCCACACCGTTGCGCACATAGGTTTCGATGTTTTTTAATTTTTCGAATGCCGGACCACCGGCTTCCATATCGAGCAGGCACAGGGAGGCGTTCCCCTGGATCCCCATGAGCAGGTTATTGAAATCATGGGCAATGCCTCCTGCCAGGGTACCGATGGCTTCCATGCGGTCCGCATGCTGAAGCTGGCTTTCAAGGCGCTTACGGTCTGAAATATCACGTAGGACAACCAGCATACCGGTAGGCTTGCCGCGATGATCATTGTACCGGGATGCACTCAAGCTGACGTCCAACAATCTCCCGTTTTTAGTGTAACGTTGCGTCTCATATCCCTGGTAGGCAGTCCCGTTTTGGATCAGGGCATTAACGATCTGCGTCGTTTTCTCCATCTCCAATTCCGGAACAAAAGGAATGGAATCGCTTTTGACCTCTTCGAGGGTCCAGCCGAAAATATGGGTGAAAGATTCACTCAGGTATTCCGGATGGCCCTGCATGTTATAGGTCACAATCGCATCGGCCGATGAATTGAGTAAGGAGCGGTAGACTTCCTCCGCCTGGCGGGACTCCTCATACAGTTTCCGGAACTTATCCTCACTTTCGCGAAGGGTTTCCTCGGTTTGCTTCTTTTCCTGTATTTCTATCTGCAGTGACTGGTTGGATTCCGCCAACTCCTCGGTACGCTGGCGCACGGTATCCTCCAACAGTCTCTTGTGGCGCACGATTCGGAAATAGAGTTGGATAACCGTAATCACCAGGCCCAGAGCAAAAAGCAAATAGGCATAGGTGTAAATCGTCCGGGGAAGCCAGACAGCGGTGATACGCCCGATGACATTCCCGGCATAGAGGACATCGGCCTTAAGCGTGACTTCCGGAATTAAATTGATACTGATCAGGGTTTTATCGATTGCCCGCGGCTCATCGGCCTCCGTCCTTTGAAAGATTTCACCACTGTGGTCGGTAACAACCAGGGTCTTATAGTTGTGGGCAGTGGCTACCAGTTTGAGGTATTCGGCCGCACCCTGATAGTGGAAATTCCAGAGGGAATCAGAGATAATCACCGCATGTTCTGCGATTTTCAACTGGGCCTGCCGGCGATTATGCAGCTCGTATAGAATGACGAAACAGATGAAAAACACGCAGAGGAGGGCTGTCAAACTGTTTTTTAGGGTACGGGTATTCATTTAATTGGTCCGGATTAGTGGCAGGTTCAGATGTCAGCCTACCAAAATATTCCTTAGAATTCAACCAGTTTGCCATCTCCTTATCTATGGCTCCAAATTGTCAGCCTTTGATCAGCAATGCCCGCAGAAGGTGTTTTACCAAAGTTGGATTCTCCTTTAGTCGCCGGGTGGCATATCCGAACCAGTTGGCCCCAAAAGGCACGTACACACGCATCTTGTGTCCGGACGCGATAATCCGCTGACGTAAACGCGGGGTAACGCCGTACAACATCTGAAATTCATACTGGTCAGTTCCCGCGCCATAATGGGATATGAGCCGCTCGGCCTGTTCGATAAGATGCCGGTCATGGGTGGCAATGCCCACATACATGCCATTGTTCAGCATAAAATCGAGGTTTTCGATAAATGCCCGGTTGATTTTCGACATGTCCTGAAAAGCAAGCTCGGGCGGTTCCACATAGATCCCTTTGCACAGTCTGAAATTAAGAGGCGCCTCTTTAGCGTTATGGTTGCGCCGTAATCTCTCCAGATCATGCGGTGTGCGCTTCAGGTAGGCTTGCAATACCAGTCCCAGGTTCGTTGGAAATTCCACTTTCAGTCTGTTGAAAAGTTCTAATTCGAGATCGACACACTGGGAGTCTTCCATGTCTATCCGCACAAAACTGTCACGCTCCGCCGCCGCCTGTACGATCCTGCGGACAGCGGCATAACACTTGTCAGGGTCAATCAGCAAACCGAACATAGTCGGCTTCAGGGAATAGTTGCCGCGCGCAGGGCTGGCGGCAAACTGATCGATCAGGTCAAGGTAGGCCTCCCGATACGTAGCGGCCATTTCAATATCGGTAATAAACTCTCCCAAAAGATCGACGGTCACGCGGGCGCCGTTGTTGTTGAGTTCTCTGGATACCCGGATGGCATCTGCTACGCTTTCGCCGGCAATATAGGTTTTTGAAAAATACCAGATCAGCTCTTCAGGTAAAAGCGACAAGGTATGTGCTATCATCTTGTTCAGCATGTCACCGGGTCCTGTGGGTCCCTTGCTTGGTTGTCTGATATGGGGAACGCATTTGATATGTGCCTATAAAGTGGTTCCCCGCCCGGCCTGTGTCAAGGGCACCGCGCGCCGTTCGGACTTGAGTTTGCTGTTTAGTAAATCTATACTAGGGCCTCTACAATCGATCCGGTAACGGATCCAGCTGAAAGGATTGGTACGATGCATCCGAAAACAGTTGATGTTGTTGGTCTGGGGCAGTGCTGCCTGGATCATATCGGTATGATCGAAGAATATCCTGAGGTGGACAAGAAATGTGAAACTACCGCGCTCACCATCCAGGGCGGGGGACCGGTGGCTACCGCGCTGGTCGCCCTGGCTCGCTGGAGCCTGCGTTGTGCCATCATGGGTATTGCCGGCGATGACCGCTTCGGAGAAGAAATTCGGGCTTCCCTGCAAAAAGAGCACATCGACATCGAGGGCTTGCATATACGGCGTCAGAGTGCATCCCAAATCGCCTTCATCGTGGTTGAGAAAAGGTCGGGACGACGAAATATCTTCTGGCAGTGCCCCCAGGGCCCTACCCTGTCAGCCGGGGAAATCGACATTGACCTGATCACGCGTTCGCGGGTGCTGCACACGGACGGCCTGTTTGCCCAAGCGGCCCTGGAAGCCTCTCAAGCCGCGCGCCGCAGCGAAGTTCCGGTTGTTGTGGACGCCGGTACTCTGCGCCCCGGCATGCAGACTCTGGCACAGCACAGCGATTACTTCATTGCTTCGGAATCTTTTGGCCGGCAATTGGTGGGACGGGATGCGCCCCGGGAGACCTGCCTGGAAATCCACAAACTGGGCCCGCGGCTGGCCTGTATCACCCTGGGGGCCAGCGGTTACGTGGCAGCTTTCGATGGCCGTACCATTGAAAAACCGGCCTACCCCGTGGCTGCGGTGGACACAACCGGCTGCGGCGATATCTTTCATGCCGGTTTTATCTACGGATTGCTGAACGGGTGGCCGTGGGAACGCAGTCTCGATTATGCCGCCTGGTCGGCAGCCCAAGTGGCACTGGCGTTAGGCGGTCGCATTGGAATCCCAAAGGTGAGAGATTGGCCGGGGATGCCGCCCGCTTGAAATCATTTCCAATTGCGGTTTCGGCATCTCCGGCAAACATCAAGGAGGATCGGGAAGAATCTGGCGCTTAGATACCTTTGCCCAGAAGGTTCTTGTCGCGCAACAACCGTTCCTGGATTCCCTTGCTGACCTGGAAAATTCGACTGAATTCATTCCAAAATTTGCTCTCCTTGTCCTGCCAACCGTCTCCGAAGCGTTCATCGAAGAAATCACCCAGCTTTTCAAACAGGAGTTTCCAAGGCGGATCCCCCTTTTGATGGGCGTCCAGCAGTAATCCCAGCAATTCGTCCAGTTCAGCCAGTTTTTCCTTGGGAAGATAGGAGATGGCACCTTTCTGGATGGATTCCATCAGGGCCTCCGGATTAACGGCATGGGCGGTGAGCATAACCGTGGGTATGCCTCGGTCAACGGTTTCCTCCAATAATTTTAGCCCATCGACCCCCATGATGTCCAGGATGGCCAGGTCATAGCGTTTGTCCTTTATTTTCCGCGATGCGGTCTCATAGTCCCCGGCCGTATCGACTGCAGCGCTGTCAAGGATGTCCTCAATGGTTTCGAGTATATCGATCTCATCATCGACGGCCAGAATACGTTTACCACTCAGAATGGAACTTGAATCTGTCATCTTAAACCTCTCTTAAATGGGGTTACCGGTATCAGTGCTTTCAATTGATCGTTATTTTAATCTTCAGACACAATCCAGGTTCATGGGCAGGTACAAGCTGAAAGCGGCCCCTTTGCCCCGCGCACTGTTGATTTTGATATCGCCCCCGAGATGCCTGGCGATCACATAGGCCCCGGCCAATCCAAGTCCATGCCCGCGCCGGGAGACCTTTTGGCTGTCACGAATCTGGGTATAGCGTTGAAACACAACCCCATGGTGCTCGGGCGCTATCCCGGGACCGTCATCCGCTATTTCCAGACACAGCCAGTTGTTATCGACATCGAAATGGATACGCACCTTTTCCTTGCGGTGGTGGATGGCGTTTTTAATCAAATTCCCGGCTATCTGCCTGAATTTAAGTTCATCTTGAAAGGCCAGGGCTTCCCAGGCCCGGGTGGCTGTTGTTAAACTAAACCCTTCGGCGGCCAGGAATTGCAGGATGTCATCGGTGCGGTTAAAACCAGACAGGGCCTCTGCATATTTGCCGGACATAGCTTCCAGGGCCTCCACCAATATTTCCGCAAGGATACCAGCTGGTTTAAACTGACAGGCCAATAGTTGCTTGCTTTCTGAACGGCCGACTTCCAAAAGACTATGCAGCATTCCCCGGGCTTTGGCACAATTGCGCATGGCGCGTTTCAAGGTCCGTTCCTGGCGGGTGGAGAGCTGTCCGAATTTTGACTGTTTCTCCAGCAGAGACCGCACACCGGTTTCAATAACGGCGATGGGATCTTTCAACTCGTGAATGAGAAACGCTATGCCTATCTCTTTGAAGAAGTCATCCGGAATGGTACAGACCGCGTCTTCGATATCGGGTTTAAAGGCATCCTTGGTCATACTATTTCCTTTGCGTCCTGGCCTGGCGCTTAATACTCCGCATAACGTGAAAAGAGCACGCGTACCGTCGTCCCTCCCGACTCGCGGCAGCCGGATTCCGGGCGGCAATGTGCGCAGCCATCTGTGTTCCCTGGACAGAGGCTGTCGGTATCTTCCAGGTACGGGCACCGCTGGGATGTTAAAGCAAGATCGAAACCGTACCGCTCGGAGAATATTTTCATTCTGAGCAGATCAAATCCTTTGCCGCCCGCGTTAAAATCAAACGGTTTCTTTGACGAATAGTGCATCGTTTCAGGTGGTGTGAAATAATTCTCAAACAGAAGCCGTTGATTATCCGCTGTAATCCCGGTTCCCGTATCCCGCACTTCAAGCAGCACACCCGTTTGACTATCTCTGACCGTCACCTCAAGCTGCCCGCCATCCGGGGTGTATTCAATGGCATTGCGCACCAGACCGGTCACAATCTTTCTCAATACATCCGGTGGAATTAAAATGGTGGCGTCCGATTGGATGGTGGTCGCGATATCACAGGCGCGGTGGGCGAAGTGCGGCGCCAAATCGGCCAGGGCACCCTCAACGTAACTGCCCAGCACTATCTGCTCCGCGGTTGCCTTGCGGGGACCGAACAACTCATCCACTTTGCGACGCACGGATTCAAGGGTGCGACCTTCGTCCTGGGCTTCCAGCAATAAGACCGACAACTCATCCTCACAGGCATCCAAAAGGGTGGACAGCAACTGGTGCGCGGTATAATCCCGCTGCTTGATGATATCTTCAGTCTGGTACTGCATGTCCAGTATCCGGCCCAGGTTGCGCTGCGCCCGGTCGAGTATGCGGATGATCCCCGCTCCGCTCTCCGAGCGCAAGCATCTTTTACGGATCAGCTCAAAGGCTGCGGCCAGAACTGATACCGGCGTCTTGAGTTCGTGGGAAAGGTGGTGGATAACGCGTTCCTTGGCCCGGTTAAAGGTGGTAACTTCGTCATAGGACCGTTTGAGTTCGTCGTTGATACGGGCATTTTCGATGGGCATGGCCACCATACCGGCAATGGTGGTCAGCATTTCCACGTCGGTCTGGTCAAAAGTGCCGTGTTTTTTGTTAACCGCGCAGAGGACGCCGATCATGCGATCCTCCTGCCAGAGGGGCACATCCACCATGCTTTTCGTTTCAAAATTCGCTTCGCCATCCACCGTTTTGAAGAAAAATTCACTTTCCGAGGTATCCGGTACGATCAAGGGCTCACCGGATTGATAGACCGCACCGGCGACCCCTTTGGATGCCGGGAATCGGATTTCACGCATTCTTTTCCCGGTCGCCTGGTCATCGTATGCGGTTACCCGGAAGAAAAACTCCTGTTTCTCCTCATCCAGTAGTATAACCGAAGCCCCGGCCGCGCCTACCAACTGTTTGATTTCCCGGGTAATGTATTTAAGGCGCTCATCCAGCGTCCTCAATTTATGCAGGGCTTTGGAAATGCGCAGCAGGGTCTGATTGCTACGGTCCAGCCGCCTTTCGCGGGTAATGTCCCGGAGCATGATCACCTGACCTGCGGGATTGCCGGCTTCATCATAGAACAAGGCCCCGTCGAGGATGATATCGAGCAGTCTACCGTCCTTGGTCAGCCGACGGGTTTCAAAATTCTCCAGTTTCTTTTCCTTGAAAAACTTTTTTACACCGCGCCGTGTTTCCGCCTTGAGATCGTCCGGTACAAAGGGGATACGTTTACCCTTGAGTTCGGACAGGGTCCAGCCAAATACCTTCTCAAACGCTGGGTTCAGGTAAGACACGGTGCTGTCCATATTGAAAACAAACACGGGCACCGGCAGGAAGTTCAGAAAGTTTCTATATTTCAATTCCGCTCGGCGGCTGGCCCGATACTGCTCTTCGGCACGCTGCCGGGATTTTTCCAATTCCTGCTGGGCGCGGTGCTTATCGGTGACGTCCCGGGCAACCCCCCGGAACCCGGTCCGGCGACCGGCCGCATTTATGATCAGGCTGGCGGAAATTGCGAGGATACGCGTCTCGCCATCTTTGCGGCGAATCTGCCAGACGATATCCGAACTCTGGATACCGGTTTTGAAGATCGCATTGAAGTCGGAGAATGCCGCGGCGGTATGGTCCGGGTCCATGAACTCAGCGTAGTTTCGTCCCTGGACCTCCTCGGGTGGATAACCGAAAATCCGGCAAAGGGCATCATTAAAAAAGATGAAATCACCCTTGATGTTGGTTTCATAGAAACCATCCCCTATATCCTCGATGAACACCCGATAGCGTTCCAGGGGAATCATGCAGTCTGCAGTAGCGGATCCGGACAATCCGGCATCGATCTGGCATTCAGCGGCCATGTCCGGTCTATTTTTAGTATCATTTCCCATGCGAACTCACTCCGGCTATCCTCCGGAAGGCAAGGTCCCCTCCGGATGCCACACGACACCCGCCTGCGGGGCTGCTACCCTGCTGCCCCCGGCAACGGCAAGCTGATTTCAGCAAGTATCTGATCCAGATCCGGTTCAACCGGTACCGGATTCACCGATCAGCTCTGACTCAGGATCCCAAATGCCTCGGCATCCAGTATCTTGTAGCCATTAACCTCTATTATGCCGATCGCCTTATCAATGTCGTTAAAACGAAAGATCATCACGGCCTTTCCGGATGAAAACCCGACATAGGCGTACATGTGCACGACATTGATACCATTGTCCTTTAATGGTTCCAGCATATTGGCCAGGTAACCGGGCTTATCTTCAATCTCCACGGCAACGACCTCATCTACCCGGGCCGGCCAATGATGTTGCATGACGATCTGGCGGGTCGTGGCGATGTCCGATACCAGCAACCGCAGTTTACCGAAATCACCGGTATCCACCAGGTTCAGTGCCCGCAGATTGATGCCGGCATCCCCCAGCGCCCGGGTGACTTCATAAAGCCGACCGGGTGAGTTCTCGATAAGGATTGAGATCTGTTTCAGTTTCATGGTTCCTCCCTTTGCCGGATTATTGATACGGCCAGCTTACCTGCAACTGCGGCCGATATCTTCGTCAGCCTGTTCTCGTCTGTAGGCAGACTGGGTTGGTTTGTCAAGCCCGGGCATCGCCGGTACGGCGCCGCCATTGCGTCGGGTATCAGGCGCGGTACGCTTTGTATTTCAATTGACTGGTTATAAACTAATATTTAATCGGTATCTTGTCCAATTTCCATACGAACGCGATTGGATCACGTGCAACCGCACCCGGTCAGTCCAGATTGAACTGCACTTGCTTCAAGCGTCGTATCAGGGCCTCGGAAATATTGGCCCCGATCTTCACCATGAACATGTTTTCCGGGCGCATCATGATATTGGGTTCGTTGGTCTGCCGCAATGAAAAACCGAATTGAGCAAACAGGCCGATCATCATATCCCGATAAGCCATAATCGGCAGGCCGCTGCCCTCAATATCCCAGGTCCAGGAATATCCGACCATGTATTGAATTTTATCTTCTTGAATGGGATGGTCCAGTGCTAATTCAAGAATTTTCTTGGCCAGCCCACCGCTGCGCCAGGCCCGGCTTACCTCAACCACGGAGAGCTCCATCATCACCCGATCTCCCACCCGCACCCAGCGCTCATCCGGATCCGGGTATTGTAAAATGCCGAACCCCACGATGTCCCCTGCCTGGGTTGTGGCCAGGGTCACGTTGGCATCCGACTCGGCGGCAATTCTGATGAGACTTTTTTTTGAGGAAATGATCGGGCTGTAGTGCGGGTGCAATTGAAAAGAGCGTTTGAACGAGAGCGCGGCAATATCATCCGGCGTGTAGAATGAGGCGACGGTAATGGTACCCTGGTCGGTTTGAACTTCGCCACTTTTGGGTTTGAAACGTGTCATCAGACCCTGGGGATAGAGGCAATCTCAACAGCTCTTAAAAATCGCTCCATTCCGAATGCAACTGCTTCACCATAATCTGGTAGTCATAATAGTTGCCGTCGTCATCGCGAAAGTAATCCTTCAGTACCCCTTCCGAAACAAAGTCCAGTTTACGGGTGGCATTGATGGCCATGTCTTCGACGCCGATGATGAAATCCGTCCTGAGCTTTTCCAGGCCAAGTTCCATGGCCCGGCGGATCATGTCAAAAATGAGCCAGGTCCCCAGTTGTTTTTTACGGTAATCCCTGGCAACCATGAGCCGCAAGCGCCCCACGTGCTTGCGCCCCCCTCGTAGCCGTCTCAAAAGACTCGCATGGGCTACAACCTTGTCATGATGCCAGGCCAGTACGCAGAATGTTTTGCCGATCTCCTGGTTATCCGCCCATTTTCGCATAGTCGCCGGATCGGTAGGGTCCTCTTTCAGATACCACTTGTTTTCAATGGGAAGTTCTTCAAAAAAAGCCAGCAGTGCTTTCTGCGCCTCGTGATCCAGCGGCTTAAAAATAATTTCACTGCCGTCTTTCAGTACAATCTCTTTAGGATACCTGTTCATCGACATCTCTGATTTCCTTTCCCACGCTATTGAATAAATCCCATGACGTTTGGCAGCCATAAAACAACATCCGGCAGAAATGTCAGCAGTAGCAGGACAGCAATCTGGATTGCGATAAAGGGCATTACCGCCTTGGACACGTATATCAGGTCTCGTTTGGCAATCGCACCGGTGATATAAAGGCTTACCCCCATGGGTGGTGTACAATAGCCAATCGCCAGGTTGACTGTCATAATGAGGCCGAAATGCATCCAGTCAATGTTAAAGGCATCCAGCATCGGTAAAAAGACGGGACCCAGGATCATGGTTGCCGATATGATGTCCATGAACATGCCCACTACCAGAAGCAGACCATTCATGGCGATCAGGAAGATAATCGGAGAACTGATCGTGGACAGAACAGCTTCCGTAATGGCTCCCGGTATATCCTCGAGGGTCAGCAGGCGCCCGAAGCAACTCGCACCGGCCACAATAATTAAGAGCGTAGCAGAGGTAACCGCCGAACTCACCGTAATTCTTTTAACATCCCCAAACTTGATAGCCTTGTGAATCACCAGTTCCACAAAAAAGGCATAGACACAGGCAACCACCGCCGCCTCATTAGCAGTAAAGGCTCCGGAAAAGATGCCCCCGAAAATGATAACCGGCAGCATCAGGGACCAGAAACCCTCCTTGAAAATCGCAAAAACTTCCCCGAAACTCGGGACTGGCATTCTGACAATCTCGGCCTTTTTCCTGAAATAGAGGTAGGTATAGACACACACACCGAACATAATTAAAATACCCGGTACAAAGCCGGTTAGAAACAGGCCCTCAAGGGACACGTTGCTTATCATCGAATAGAGGATCATACCGATGCTCGGGGGAATAATAACCCCCAGGTTAGGGGAGGTCGTCATCAAGCCGAGGGTGTATTTCTCGGGGTAGCCATTGTCCAGGAGCGCGGGAATCATAAAACCGCCCAGGGCCACCACGGTGGCCACGGTGGACCCGGATATTGCCCCGAACAGCCCACAGGCCAGAACGCCGGCCATACCCAGCCCGCCCGGCAGCCAACTGACCAGGGCGTTGGCAAACTTAATGAGCTTTTCCACGATGGATCCCGCCGTCATGATATTCCCGCAAAGAATAAAAAACAGCACCACCACCAGGGCAAAGTTATCCATGCTCCTGAGCAGGGTCTGGGCCAACAGCAGGAGTGGAATGTCGGTAAAAAAAAGAAATCCGAGAACCGCGGTAAAAAATAAACACATGAACACGGGGATATAGGTTGCCATGCATCCAAGCAGGATCATAAGGATGATGATGTGACTGTTTTCCATGGACAGGGGCTCCTTCCGGTAGAATGGGCTGAGAGGCTATTTTTCCTGCTTGTTCGCCATCAAATCCGTTATGTCTTCATAAAAAACCTGGATGATACGAATCAACATCATCCCGCCCATCAGGGGCAGGATCGAAAAAATGTATACCAGCGGTATCTGCATAATGATAGTTTTTTGATTGGTAACGGCCTGGAGTACGGCCATTTTCCACCCGTAGTATATCATCATAACGGCAAATATCAGCGTCACAGTGTTGCTGAAAAATGTAAGCGGTGTCTTTAAGGCCGGCAGCAGCTGCACAGACGCGTCGATCTTGATCATGCTCCGGGCTTTTACGGCCGCACTGCAGCCTATCAGGGTCGTGTATATAATCACCTCCCTGACGAGTTCCTCTGACCAGGCCAGCGAATAGTTGAAGCCATACCGCAGGACCACGTTGAAAAAAAGTGCGATCAGAGCAATCATGACAGCGATAAAGAGCGTCCATTCTTCAAAAAACGTGAGGATTTTATCAAGTACCCCTAAAACCTTTCCTAACATCCGACCGTCCCTTATATTCTGTGTTCAAATGCCAAAAAGGGGGATAGCCTGCGCTATCCCCCTTTGCGTTAACTGTCAATTTGCTTTAAATGCTTCGCCCGTATAGGGGCTCGCGCCCCTGTAACCGGCTTGAGAATCGGTACAGCTATGATTCGATAACATTTAAAACAACACACCTTCGAGCATTAAAGCAAACAGCTGCTATTTATAGCAGTTGATAGTCTCTTATGGTTTATATCCCATATAATCCTGGACTTCTTTGAGGAAGTTGGCAGGTTTATACTTGTCGCCGGGGTAATTCTTGTTGATTTCAGCGGCATATTTTTCATGGGCCAGGTTACCCTTTTTCTTCAGCCAGGCCATGTCTTCATCTGACAGCTTGTAGAACATAATGCCTTTTTTGGAAGCCAGGGCAATCTGGGTGTTTTCCTGAACTTTGGTCTGTTTCCTGATGTCCGCAGCGACATCGTGAACAACCGCTTTAAATGTTTCCTGGAGGTCCTTGGGCAGCTTGTTGAACCAGGCCTTGTTGAAAATCCAGATAAACAGCCCCTGGGCGTAATCCAGATAGGTGTAGTATTTGGCGACTTCGAATTTCCGGGTAATATTGCAGACCATTGGGGTGTGGTCCAGACCGTCAATAACACCCTGTTTCAGGGCAACCGGTACATCCGGCCACGGCATGGCAACCGGGTTAACCCCCCATTGCTTGTAGGTTAGCTGGTTTACAGCAGCTTCAGCGGTACGGAATTTGAGCTTCTGGGCCTCTTTGATCGTTCTGACCGGAGATGTGGTCGCCCAGCCATAATTTCCATAGCCGGTAATATCGATACCGCTAATCCCCTGGTGGTCCATGGCCTGCATATAATGTTCAAACAGTTTTCCACTGGCAGCAAATTTGTCCAGCTTGTCGAATGAGTTTACCAGGAAAGGCAGATTCACCAAGCCAAAACGGGGACCTAGATTTGTGGCCGCCACGGAACTGACACCCATTCCCTGGATGGCGCCCATCTGCAGCTGATTCATAACCTCTACTTCACCACCGAGCATTGAAAACGGTTTGTAGTCGAGGTAAATCTTTCCGTTGGTCCTTTTCCACAGTTCGTCACGAACGGCAAATCCAGTGTAGACACCTTTGATGACCGGGTGAGATACGTTAGACACAATACATTTATACTTTGCTGTTTTCGGGTTGAAAGCGGATTTCCATTTGTCAAGAGATGGTTTCTTCTTGGCCATTGCCGGCGCGACGACGAGACCAAAACTGACCAAGCATACCACCAATAGTATTAATGCCCTTCTGAACTTCATCCGCACCTCCTTTTGGTTGGCTCACATTCTGTACAATGATAATTCTCTAAACATTATTCATTTGCCAAAGACTGTTTAAATAGCTACACTACAGCTACACGTTTTTGTCAAGAGAAAAATGGGGTCGAAAGCTTCAAATCCGAAATAATTCAGTATGCTGAACAACTGGAACGCATGTGCCGCCCGGCCCTCGCTCACCCTATCAGAATCAATGCCTCCTTGAACGCCCTGCCGACCGGAATCAACGAAATGGTTCCCTTGAAAACGGTGCTACTCACTCTCGCGAAATCAATTCGAAGTGCCTTTTTAATACTTCAAATAGGCAAAAAAAAAGGGCCCTGCCATGTACGACAGAGCCCTTGCTTTCGATTACGCGGATAGATTCCTTATTTATCGGTTTTCTCCGGTTTGGTATCTGCGGAAGCCTCGTCAGCTTTAGCCTCTTTAACAGCCCCCTCCGGGGCTTGGTCGGCAGCAGCTTGCTTTTCGGCACTTTCAGCGGTGGCTGTATCATCCGCAGGGGCTGTCTCAGGCACCTGGCCGTCCTCAGCGGCCGCAGCTTTATCCTTGGCCGACTTGCTTGCGGCTGCGGCTGCCTTTTTCGGGGCCCGCTTGGCGGCAGCCTTTTTCTTGGCGGTTTTCTTTTTCTTGGGCTTTTGAACCTCAGGGGTGACAAGTTCGATCAGGGACATCATAGCGGCATCTCCCTGGCGACGCCCCAACTTGATTACCCGCGTGTAGCCGCCGGAGACCGCGGCAAAGCGTTTCGGGGCCTCTTCAAATATTTTATGCACCACTGCTTTTTCCCGTACGATCGATAGGGCCTGGCGCCGGGCATGCAGGTCGCCGCGTTTGGCCAGGGTAATAATATGATCGGCCCAGCCTCTTAGTTCCTTGGCTTTCTGGTCGGTGGTTTTAATCCGTTCGTATTTAAGCAGCGAAGTCACCATGTTTCTGAACATGGCTTTTCTGTGACTGCCGCTCCTGTTGAATTTGGATCCTGCTTTACGATGTCTCATGGATCGACTACTCCCCTTCTTCCGAGTCTTCCTCAGGCGGAACAAAGCCATCTAGCTTCATGCCCAGCGTAAGTCCCATCTCACTCAGAACTTCCTTGATTTCGTTCAGAGATTTTCTTCCGAAATTCTTGGTTCTGAGCATTTCCGCTTCGGTTTTTGCAACAAGTTGATATATTTTGTGAATTTCAGCATTCTTCAGACAGTTTGCACTGCGGACAGACAGTTCCAATTCCTCGACGCTACGGTAGAGATTTTCATTGAACTGCGGTTTGTCCGGCCCGTCCGTTTTCCTTTCCGGTTCCGGTTCGAGCGATTCGTCAAAATTGATCAAAATAGAAATCTGCTCTTTCAGGATCTTGCTGGCGTAGGCAACCGCATCTTCCGGAGCGACACTCCCATCTGTCCAAACCTCGAGGGTCAGTTTGTCATAGTCCGTCCGCTGTCCGACACGGGCATTGCCTACGACATACACCACGCGCTTAATGGGGGAAAAGACCGCATCGATTGGAATGGTTCCCAAGGCAGCTTCTTCATCCTTGTTATCTTCAGCGAGCGCATAACCCTTACCGACTTTCACCACCATTTCCATATTGAGGGCGGCATTTTTCGACGTCAGGCTGGCGATATGTTTATCCGGGGTCAATACTTCGCATTGCCCGTCTTCACTGATGATATCGGCCGCCGTCACCACATTCTCGCCGGATGCGTCAATCGTGATTTTGCGAGGTACGGAATCGGGCACTCTGAAACGTATTTCTTTCAAATTCAGAATAATTTCAGACACATCCTCCAGCACACCGGATATGGTGCTGAATTCATGCATCACCTCATCGAACTTTACGGACACAATGGCGGCACCGTATAGAGACGAAAGGATGATACGCCGCAGAGAATTTCCGATCGTGATCCCGTATCCTCTCTCCAGGGGCTCGCAAACGAATTTTCCATAGGAAGGCGTACTGGTGACCTGAGCCTTTTCCGGCTTAATCATCTCCTGCCAGTTCATGTACATCAGTTCTTTAGTTGCCATTGATTATCTCCAAGATGTTTAATTTACGGATCGAACTGGTAATAGCCCGCTTGGCGGACTGCCGCCTGCCTGTTATTTCGAGTACAGTTCAACGATGAGCTGTTCTTTAATGGGCATGGTGATATCTTCCCGAACAGGTAACGATCTTATACTGGCTTTGAAATTATCCTTATCCAGTTCAAGCCACTGAGGTAGGCCTCTGCGGACAACGGCATCCATGGCATCTTCAATCGCCTTTACTTTCCGGCTCTTTTCGCGGACCTCGACCACATCGCCCGCTTTGGTTAAGTATGACGGTATGTTTACTTTTTTCCCGTTCACCAGAAAGTGATTGTGCTTTACAAAATGGCACCCCTGGGTTCTGGAATTGACGAAGCCCATTCTGTAGACGGTATTGTCGAGTCTGCGCTCGAGCATAACCAGCAGATTGCTGCCGGTGATGCCTCTTTGTTTATCTGCTCTTTTGAAAAACAGCCGGAACTGTTTTTCGGAAAGTCCGTACATCCGTTTGACTTTCTGCTTCTCCCGGAGCTGAATACCATAGTCAGACACTTTCCGGCCGCGGCGCTGCCCGTGTTCTCCGGGTACATAGCTACGGCGGTCAAAAGCGCATTTATCGGAATAGCAGCGATCTCCCTTAAGAAACAATTTTAAGTTCTCGCGCCTGCAAATTCGGCAGACAGACCCTGTATAACGTGCCAAGATTTCCTCCTCTGGCGATTTAACCAGTTTTACTGGTGTTTAAAAGCGTCTTAAAATGTAAATATTCAATGAAAAGTTTATACCCGGCGTCTTTTCGGCGGACGGCAACCGTTGTGCGGTATCGGCGTGACATCCTTGATCAAGGTCACGTTGAAACCTGCCGCCTGGAGCGAACGCAGTGCTAATTCACGCCCGAAACCGGGACCTTTTACGTAGACTTCAACCGTCCGCATGCCATGTTCCATTGCCTTCTTGGCTGCATCTTCAGCAGCCAACTGAGCGGCAAACGGCGTACTTTTACGCGACCCTTTAAAGCCCTGTACGCCGGCACTGGACCAAGCAACAACATTCCCGGCAGCGTCTGCAATGGTTACAATGGTATTGTTAAACGTTGACTGAATGTGAACAACGCCGTTGGATATGTTCTTCTTTTCTTTTCTTTTGGTCCGAACTTTTTTCTTAGCCATGAATACGCCTCGTTACTGGTTTACTTCTTGGTTACGCCACCTTTTTTCTTAACTGCGGCTCGTTTCGGGCCCTTGCGTGTCCTGGCGTTGGTACTGGTACGCTGTCCCCGGACTGGAAGTGAGCGACGGTGACGAAGGCCCCGGTAACAACCAAGGTCCATCAACCGTTTGATGTTCATGGAAACCTGGGTGCGGAGTTCACCTTCCACCTTGAGTTCACTGTCAATTATCTTGCGGATGTTGTTGACTTCGGCTTCCGACAGATCATCGGTCTTGGTATCCGGATCAATTTTGAGTTTCCCGAGTATCCGTTGCGATGTGGTGCGTCCAATACCATAGATATAGGTCAGCCCTATCTCAATCCGCTTACGTTTCGGTAGGTCTACGCCTGCGATTCTTGCCAAAACCTGTCCTCCTGTTATCCTTGTCTCTGTTTGTGTCTTTTATTCTCGCAGATTACCCTTACGACACCGCGTCTGCGGACCACTTTACATTTGCTGCATATTTTCTTGACTGAAGCTCTGACTTTCATTTTCTCTGCTCCCTGGGGACCCGCCCCGCATGGCCAACCTGGTGTAAAGGCGCTTATTTCGCTCGATAAGTAATTCTACCCCTGGTCAAATCATACGGCGACAACTCGACCGTCACCGTATCGCCGGGTAAGATCTTGATGAAGTGCATCCTCATTTTTCCCGAGATATGGGCCAGTACCTGGTGCTTGTTCTCCAACTCGACTTTAAACATCGCATTGGGTAGCGTCTCCAGTACGGTGCCCTCTACCTTAATCGCCCCTTCTTTAGCCATTTTTTAATCCTTGCTCCTTAATATCTCTCAGCCTGATCTGTGGTAACGGCAGTCAGCCCGTGTTTAGAGGCGCCCTTTCATCTTACCGCCGCCTTTTTTCAAAAAGCCTTCATAGTGGCGTGCCAGCATATGGGATTCGATCTGGGAGACAGTATCGATGGCGACCCCGACGACAATCAGCAGGGCCGTTCCGCCAAAATAGAAGGGCACGTTAAACTGGGATATCAGGATCGAGGGCAGCACACAGACGGCCGATACGTAGATCGCCCCGCCGAGTGTAATCCTGGTGAGCACCCGATCGATATAGTCGGCGGTCCTTTTACCCGGTCGAATACCCGGTATGTAGCCGCCCTGCTTTTTCATGTTGTCCGCCACATCCACTGGGTTGAAAGTGACGGCCGTATAGAAATAGCAGAAGAAGAAGATCATGGCCACGAACAAGAGTTCGTAGACCACATTGCCGGGCCGCAAGGCCGCCACAATATCCTGCATCCAGGGTATGGTGATGAAACTGGCGATCGTCGCCGGAAACATCATAATCGAAGATGCAAAAATCGGCGGAATGACGCCGGAGGTATTGATCTTCAATGGCAGGTGGGTGCTTTGCCCACCATACATTTTTCGCCCAACCACCCGTTTGGCATACTGCACGGGTATCCGTCGTTGCCCCTGTTCCACGAAAATGATGAAGCCGACCACCCCGACCATGAAAACCAGAAGCAGCGCGGCAATAAAAATCTGCATCTCACCGGTTGACAGCAGGCGAAACGTGTTCGCGATCGCGGCCGGCAGACGGCAGACGATACCGGCGAAAATGATCAGGGAAATTCCATTTCCAATACCGCGTTCGGTAATCTGTTCCCCCAGCCACATGATGAAGGCGGTCCCGGCCGTCAGGGTGATAACGGTCATCAACCTGAAACCCCAACCGGGATTGATGACAATGGGAGCCCCGCCCGGCGAGGTCATGCTTTCCAGCCCAACCGCAATACCGAAACCCTGAATGATACTCAGGACAACGGTACCATAGCGGGTATACTGGGTAATCTTCTTGCGTCCCGCTTCACCCTCTTTGGACAACCGCTCCAGGTGCGGTATGGTCACCGTCAGCAGCTGCAATATAATCGAGGCACTGATATAGGGCATAATGCCCAGTGCGAATACCGACAACCTTTCCAGGGCACCACCCGAAAACAGGTTAAAAAGGCCAAGCAGGCCCTCTTTGGCTTTTGCAAAAAACGAGGCCAGGGCAACGGCATCGATGCCCGGGGTCGGTACCTGTACGCCGATGCGGTAAACGATCAGCAGTCCCAAAGTGTAAAGAATGCGCTTTTTGAGTTCGGGTATCTTGAATATATTCTGGAGCCCACCGCCGATCATATTAGATTACCTCTACACTTCCGCCGGCGGCTTCCACTTTTTCTTTGGCGCTCTTGCTGACCCGATTCACCTTAACGGTGAGGCCTTTGGTAATCTCACCTTGCGCCAGCAGTTTGATACCATCCCGGGGCCCCTTAACGAGACCGCAGCGAATCAATTCATTTTCATCCACGACACTGCCGCTTTCGAAGCGTTCCAGGTCACGCACGTTGATAACGGCGAATTCTTTTCTGAAAATATTGGTAAACCCACGCTTGGGCAGCCGCCGGTGAATAGGCATCTGGCCACCTTCATACCCGGCCCGGACACCACCGCCGGAACGGCTGTTTTGCCCTTTGTCACCCCGACCGGCAGTGCGACCCTGACCGGAGCCGACGCCGCGGCCCACACGCTTTCTGTTCTTACGGGATCCTTTTGCTGGTGATAAGTCACATAACTTCATTTATTTTATCTCCTCAGCTTCCACCAGATGGGAAACATGATTCACCATGCCCCTGATCGAGGGTGTATCTTCGAGTTCAACAGTTTTGTTGAGTTTGGTCAGTCCCATGCCGCGCAGTACCTTGCGCTGTTTTTCCGGTCGACCGATCATGCTCCTGACCAGAGTAATCTTTAATTTCGCTGCCATCTGTCACTGCCTCCTGAACTAAAGGTCTTCCACTCTGATTCCACGCCGGGCCGCCACCTGTTCACGACTCTGCAGCTGGGACAGTCCAGCTATCGTAGCTTTAACGACATTGTGCGGGTTATGGGACCCCATGCATTTAGTAAGAATATTCTGTACGCCGGCAGCTTCGAGTACGGCCCGTACCGCACCACCGGCAATGACCCCGGTACCCTCCGAGGCCGGTTTCAGCAGCACGCGGCCCGCACCGTAGCGGCCAATGATCTCATAAGGAATAGTTCCGCCGGTCAGGGGTACGCTGACCATACTCTTTTTGGCCTTCTCGACTCCTTTGCGGATAGCTTCGGGGACTTCACCGGCTTTGCCGAGACCGTACCCGATATTGCCCTCGCCGTCGCCGACAACCACAATAGCACTGAAACTGAAGCGCCGGCCGCCTTTGACAACCTTCGCAACCCGGTTGATGTGGACCACCTTATCGATTAATTGGTTTTCATCCGTATCTCTATCTCTTTTGAACAAGGGACTGCCTCCTTCGCTCTAAGTAAATCACTAAAAATCCAGACCGGCTTTGCGGGCCCCGTCGGAGATGGCTTTAATGCGACCGTGGTACAAGAACCCGTTGCGGTCAAAGACGACCTTTTTGATACCCTTTTCAACGGCACGTTCCGCAATCAGCTGGCCGACATGCATGGCCAGGGCGATTTTATTTTCGAAACGCGGTTGATTTTTCACGGCCTTTTCAACACTCGAGGCCGCCACGACGGTTGCGCCGCGGGTGTCGTCCACAATCTGGGCGTACACGTGCCGTGCGCTTCTAAACACACTCAGCCGTGGCCGCTGCGAGGTGCCGGTCATATTCTTCCGGATTCTCTTTTTTCTTTTGATACGAGCTTGTCGTTTGATATTTACCGAGCCCATCTTCTTTCCTCAATATTTAAGTCCGCCGCCGATTATAAATCAGCGTATTATTTATTTTGTACCGGTTTTACCGGCTTTCCGCTGGATATACTCTTCGGCATACTTGATGCCCTTACCCTTATAGGGCTCGGGCGGCCTCAGGCTGCGAATGGACGCGGCCGTCTGTCCGAGCAGTTCTTTGTTGATGCCGGAGAGAGTAACCGTATTGTTCTTGTCGACCTTGGCGGCAATTCCATCCGGCAGTTCGAAATTCACGGGGTGCGAAAACCCGAGATTCAATACGAGGGTATTGCCGCTTAAGGTCGCCCGGTAACCAATGCCATTGATCTCCAGGATCCTTTCAAACCCTTTTTCGACACCGGTCACCATGTTGGCTACCAGGCTGCGCGTCAATCCTTGCAGGGCCCGGTTCTCCTGGGTCTCTTTCTCCATGGTGACGGCAATCGTGTCTTTTTCGATTTCAAGGTCGATTTTTGGGTGAATGGTCCGTGTTAGGGTTCCCTTCTCACCCTGAACGGTGATCACCCGGTCCTTGTAGCTAATTTTTGTTTTTCCGGGTACCGTAATCGGTTTTTTGCCAACTCGAGACATTGGTTCCCTCTCCTGCTACCAGACATTACAGAGAATTTCACCGCCAAGATTTTCTTTCCTTGCCTGCCGATCCGTCATGATACCTTGCGAGGTCGACACGATGGCAATGCCCATCCCGTTAAGGACGGGTTTGATATCCCGGCTTTTCACGTATACGCGGCGACTGGGTTTGCTGATCCGTTCCAGGCCCAGGATGACGCTGCCCTGATCTTTCCCGTATTTAAGGTAAATTCTCAGGATCCCCTGTTTGTCATCTTTCATAAATTTAAAGTTGCGGATGAAGCCTTCGTCCTTCAACACACGGGCCATGGCCAGCTTCGAATTCGATCCGGGAATATCAACACTGTTGAATTTGGCCCGGTTTGCATTCCGGATCCGGGTCAGCATGTCCGCGATTGGGTCACTCATCGCCATTGTTCTCTCCGTTATACCTATGGTTACGCCGGACTTTTCTGCTCATTTGGCTAGCGCGTAGAAAATCCGGAATTGAAACGTTACACTGTTACCAGCTTGACTTTACTACCCCTGGAAGCTTGCCCTCTGAAGCGAGATTTCTAAAACAAATCCGGCAGATTCCAAATTTTCGCATATACCCGCGGGGCCGTCCGCACATGGGGCAGCGATTATACGCCCTGACTGCGAACTTGGGGGTCCGTGCGGCTTTTGTTCTCAGCGACTTTTTTGCCAAACCATCCTCCTTGTTATCTGCATCGCACCGTCCATGGCGGACAGGTGGATGTTGCGCGCCTAATTTCTAAAGGGCATACCCATCAGTCGCAGCAGTTCCCTGCCTTCGTCGTCCGTATTGGCAGAGGTGACCACTGTAATGTTGAGGCCCTTAATTTTAGCTATCTTGTCGTAATCGATCTCAGGGAAAATAATATGCTCCTTGACACCGAGCGTGTAGTTCCCCTGCCCGTCCATAGCCTTGGCGGATATACCTCTAAAGTCGCGTACCCGCGGCAGGGCCACATTCACGAGTTTATTAAAAAAGTCGTACATTTTCTCGCGGCGCAGCGTCACTTTGCAGCCAATGGGCATGCCTTCTCTGAGCTTGAATGCGGCAATGGATTTTTTGGCCCGGGTAATGACAGGCTTCTGGCCGGCAATCATTTTCAGCTCTTCCGCCGCCGAATCAAGGATCTTGATATTGTTGATCGCTTCCCCCAGACCGACATTCAGGATGATTTTTTCCAATCGAGGCACCTGCATGGGGTTGCCGTATTTGAATTTCTCATTTAGCCGGGGCACGACTTCAGATTTATAGAATTCTTTTAATGTGGACATTGTTTCCCTCCCGAGCGTGACCCTATGCTTCTATGATCTCGTCGCATTTACGACAGACGCGTTTCTTTTCACCATCTTCCAGTATCTGCATTTTCAACCTGACGGGTGCCAGGCACTTATTGCACAGCAAGGTCACGTTGGACAGGTGGATCGGCGCCTCGGTTTCGATGATGCCGCCCTGTTTGTTCTGGGCACTGGGCCGCGCATGCCTTTTTACAATATTGATATTCTCAACCAGCACGCGCGCTTTCTTTTTATTCACTTCCAGAACCTTGCCGATCTTGCCTTTGTCCTTACCGGCAAGTACTTTTACTTTATCGTCTTTTTTTAAATGACTTTTCGTTTGCATCATGCAATCTCTCTCCAGGCGGCCAGAACAGGTTATAAAACCTCAGGTGCCAGCGAAATAATTTTCATAAACCGTTTGGCGCGCAACTCTCTTGCCACGGGACCGAATATACGGGTTCCGATGGGTTCTTTATTCTGACTGATCAGCACAGCGGAATTATCGTCAAAGCGAATATACGATCCATCATTGCGTCTGATCTCTTTCTTGGTCCGCACCACGACCGCTTTCATGACATCACCTTTTTTCACCTTGGCGTTGGGAATGGCTTCCTTTACCGAAACCACAACGATGTCGCCAACTCCGGCATATCTTCTTTTCGAGCCACCAAGGACCTTGATGCAGTATAAAACCTTGGCACCTGAATTATCAGCCACCGTCAATCTGGATTCTGCCTGAATCATTTTATCTTTCCTTTACAATCAAACCGCTTTTTCGAGAATCTTGGTAAGGCGCCATCTTTTATTTTTGCTCAACGGCCGGGATTCGGTAATCAAAACCTTGTCGCCGATCTTGCACTCGTTGTTCTCGTCGTGCGCAGTGAACTTGGCCCGCCGTTTAATGTATTTTTTGTACAGCGAATGTTTAACCAGCCTTTCAGTCAAAACAACGACGCTTTTATCCATCTTGTCGCTGACAACCGATCCGACAACCTGTCTTTTATTTCCTCTAGTTTCCATAGTGACAATCACTCTTTATTTGGTATCTTCGTTAGTTGACAGTTCAGCTTCGCGGGCGATGGTCTGGCACCTGGCAATATCGCGCTTGACCTGCTTCATCTTCTGCGGATTTTCGAGCTGGCCGGCGCCGTGCTGAAACCGCAGGTTGAAAAGCTCTTCTTTCAGGTCGCTGACCTTGCTCTGAATTTCCTGACCGGTCATTTCTCTGATTTCACTTGACTTCATTACTGCGCGCTCCTCTCAATGAAGCGGGTCTTGATCGGAAGCTTGTGTGAAGCCAAACGCAGTGCTTCTTTCGCCACTTCCCGGGTAACCCCTTCCATTTCGTAAATGACCTTGCCCGGTTTTACGACGGCCTGCCACCCTTCCGGGGCGCCCTTGCCTTTACCCATTCTGACTTCGGCGGGTTTTTTGGTAAAAGGTTTATCAGGAAAAATTCTGATCCACATTTTACCGCCCCGCTTGGCATACCGGGTCATCGCGATACGAGCCGCTTCTATCTGTTTCGAGCTTATTTTTCCACATTCAACAGCTTGCAGGCCAAATTCGCCAAAGTTCAGATCGCTACCGCGATAGGCGAGACCGCGCATGCGGCCTTTCTGCTGTTTTCTGAATTTAACCTTCTTGGGGCTAAGCATCTTATATCTCCTATTACTTACCAGCGCCGGCTGCGACCGGGTCCTTGCCTAAAATTTCACCTTTGAAAATGAACACCTTGACACCAATGATGCCGTAAGTCGTTTTGGCTTCGGTGAAACCGTAATCGATGTCCGCCCGCAGAGTGTGCAGCGGCACCCGGCCTTCCCGATACTGTTCGGTACGCGCCATCTCGGCACCGCCCAGGCGACCAGAGCAAATGACCTTGATACCTTCGGCGCCAAACCGCATGGCCGACTGCATGCCTCTTTTCATGGCCCGGCGAAACGCCACCCGGCGTTCAATCTGCAGGGCAATATTTTCGGCCACCAGCTGGGCATCGATTTCCGGTTTGCGAACTTCCTGGATATCGATCATCACTTCCGAGGAGACCATTTTCTCCAGCTCTTTTTTAAGCTGGGCAATCTCGGCGCCTTTCTTCCCGATGACAATACCGGGACGCGAGGTAAAAATACGCAGCCGCACACGCTTGGATGATCTTTCGATTTCTATTTTAGAAATACCGGCATGAAACATCTTCTCCTTGAAAAACTTTCTGATCTTATGGTCTTCCAGGATGTAATCGGCGTATTTCTTACCAGCGTACCAACGTGAGTCCCACGTTTTTACGATACCCAACCTAAGTCCTATCGGATTTACTTTCTGGCCCAACCTGATGCCCCCTTTTTATATCGCCTCGTCGGAGAGAACGACTGTAATGTGAGCGGTTCTTTTTAAAATGCGCGCACCCCTGCCGCGTGCCCTTGCACGAAATCTCTTCAATGTCGGCCCCTGGTCGGCCATTACGTTTTTCACGATCAGGGTGTCAACATCCAGGCTATGGTTCTGCTCGGCATTCGCCACGGCGCTGCGGAGTACCTTTTCGACAATCGCGGCCCCCTTCTGCGGCATGAACTTGAGCATGTCAATGGCGGCCTCAGCGGGTTTACCCTTGATTCCATCAACCAGCTTGCGGACCTTCTGAGGAGATATGCGCACAAACTTTAAGACGGCTTTTACCTCTGTTGCAGACATTCTTTATCTCCAGATCTACTTCATTTTAGTTTTTCTATCGCCGGCATGGCCATAAAAGGTGCGGGTCGGTGAGAACTCGCCCAGTTTATGTCCAACCATATCCTCGGTTACAAACACGGGGATAAACTTTCTGCCGTTATGTACTGCCAGCGTAATACCGACCATTTCCGGTACAACAGTTGATCTCCGGGACCAGGTCTTGATGACCCGATTGCTCATGGATTCCTGAGCGATCATCACTTTTCTCATCAGTTGCGGCTCTATAAAAGGGCCTTTTTTCAATGACCGTGGCATATTTACTCCTGCTATTGCTTATTTGGTACGCCGTTTAACTATTAGACGATTGCTCTTTTTGCGTTTATCCCGGGTCTTAAAACCTTTTGTGGGAACCCCCCAGGGTGAACAAGGATGCCGTCCACCAGAGGAACGTCCTTCGCCCCCCCCCATGGGATGATCGACCGGGTTCATGGCCACACCCCGGACCTTGGGCCGCCGGCCCAGCCAGCGTTTGCGACCCGCTTTACCCAGGGCGATGTTTTCGTGAATTACGTTGCCGAGCTGCCCGACGGTCGCCTTGCAGGTCAGCAGGACCATCCGCACTTCGCTGGAAGGCAGCTTGATCAGCGCATAGCGGTTTTCCTTGGCCATCAGTTGGGCATAGGTCCCGGCGCTGCGGACAATTTGACCGCCCTTGCCCAGGCGCAGTTCGATATTGTGAATGTGAGTGCCCAGCGGGATTTTGGCCAGGGGCAGAGTGTTGCCCGGCTTGATATCTGCTTTTTCGCTCGACAATACGGTATCGCCCACTTTGAGATTCAACGGCGCCAGGATATAGCGCTTTTCGCCATCCACGTAATGTAGCAGCGCTATGCGGGCACTCCGGTTAGGGTCGTACTCGATGGTCGCAACCTTGGCCGGTATATCGATCTTGTCGCGCTTGAAATCAATGACCCGGTAATGACGCTTGTGTCCGCCGCCGCGATGCCGGGCGGTAATCCGGCCGTTCACATTCCGCCCGCCTTTTTTCCGCAAGGGTCTGAGCAGACTCTTTTCCGGTTCCCGGCTGGTGACCTCTTCGTAAGTGGAATAGGCCTGAAAACGGCGTCCGGGTGAAGTCGGTTTTACTTTCTTTACAGCAGCCATTTCTTTTCCCTTTTATACTCCCTCGAAAAAGTCGATCCGGTCGCCCGGGGCCAGTGTTACCACTGCTTTCTTCCAGCTTCTGCGCTTTCCGAGGATCCGGCCCCTCTGCTTGGTTTTGCCTTTAACCTGCATTGTGCGGACACCGGTCACATTAACGTTAAATATCTTTTCAACCGCCTTTTTAATCTCAATCCGGTTGGCCTGGCGGTCAACCTCGAAGGTCACCTGATTGGCGACTTCTTTTTGAATACTGGTTTTCTCCGTGATCAGCGGCCGCCTGATGATATCGTGTACAATCATGTCATCAGCCTCCCTTCGATGGCCCCAACTGAGGATTCCAAAAGGACCAGTTTTTTATATTTCAGGATGTCGTAGACATTCAGGCCGTCGGTCCGCAGAACCTTCACACCCGGTACGTTGCGCGAGGAAAGTTCCAGCGTGTTGTCCGCCTTGTCGCTGATGATCAGGGCATTGTTCACCTCCAGCGCATCCAGCACAGCCACAAACCCGCTGGTTTTGATTTCTTCCAGACCGAAGGAATCCAGCACCAGCAGATTTTCATTCTGCAGTTTAGTGCTGAGCGCCATTTTCAGCGCCAGTTTCCGAACTTTCTTGGGTACGGTGTACGCATAGCTTCGCGGATCCGGACCGAAGACCGACCCGCCGCCTCTCAGCAAGGGAGACTTGATATCACCGCGCCGGGCGCGGCCGGTGCCCTTCTGCCGGAACAGCTTCTTGCCGCTGCCTTTGATGTCGGAACGATGCTTGACAGCCGCGCTCCCAGCACGCCTTTTGGCAAGCTGCATGGTTACAACTTCGTGCAGAACGGACGTTTTCACAGACACACTGTATATCTCATCCTTGAGTTCAGCCTGGGAAACTTTCTCCGCTTTTTTATTAATTACATCTACAACAGCCATAGTATTCCTCGTTCATATTGACCGTCCCGTCATACGGGATGTTTTTGCTGCTGACCCTTCCCGGATGGAAATATCGTTAGCAGCCGGATGTCTATTTGACGAACAGCGCCTTGTTGATGGCAACGAGGCCCGACCGGGTTCCCGGCAGCGCCCCTTTGATCATCAGCAGATTTTCTTCCGGACGGATATCGACGATTTCCAGGTTGCGTACGATGGTCCGGTCGTTACCGTAACGACCCGGCATCTTTTTACCCTTGATCACCTTGGCCGGCCAGGCGCTGCAGCCGATCGATCCGGGTTCCCGGTAAGAGTGGCTGCCGTGGGTTTTACGGCCCAGCCGGAAACCGTGGCGTTTGACGACGCCCTGGAAACCACGCCCCTTGGAAGTACCGGTCACATCGACTTTTTCACCCACCGCGAACATGTCCAGATCTATGGTCTGCCCGGGGCTGTATTCAGACGGATCTTCCACAGCGACCTCGCGCAGGAAGGCGAAAGAGCCGCCCCCGCTGGCCTTGAGGTGACCTTGCAGCGGTTTATTGATCCGGTCAGCCTTTTTCTCGCCGAAGCCGAGCTGCAAGGCATTATAACCGTCTTTCTCTGCGGTCTTGACCTGGGTCACCACGCACGGACCGGCCTGGACCACCGTCACCGGAATATACCGGCCATCTGCAGCAAACAGATTCGTCATTCCCAGTTTTTTTCCAATTATTCCATTACACATAACGTCTACTGTTCCCTATGCTACAGTTTTATCTCGACATCTACACCAGGAGAAAGATCCAGTTTCATCAAGGCATCCACGGTCTGCTGAGTGGGCTCCAGGATATCCAGCAGCCGCTTGTGGGTCCTCATTTCAAACTGTTCACGGGACTTTTTATCGATGTGCGGCGACCGCAGGACGCAGTATTTGTTGATGCGCGTCGGCAGCGGAATAGGCCCCACGACCTTGGCTCCCGTCTTGTTGGCGGTATCCACGATATCGGATGAAGACTGGTCAAGGAGTTTATGATCGTATGCCTTGAGCCTGATCCTGATTTTGGTATTCATTATCATGGTAGTAATCTTTCTCTTTATTCTATAATTTCACTTACCACGCCGGCACCGACAGTCCGGCCGCCTTCGCGGATCGCGAACCGCAGTTCCTTTTCCATGGCAATCGGGGTGATCAGCTCG
>CAJINA010000193.1 GCA_905176665.1 Olavius algarvensis Delta 4 endosymbiont
TTGATCCGCGATGCGCAGCTGCCCAAAAGCGGGATGTTCAAGCGAAAGCTCGATAATCCGGCCCCTGATCTTTTTAGGCAGTTGGTTCGGATGAGAAGCAGGAATCGGCGGTTTGTCCACCAGGCCTTCGAGACCATGCTCCTGAAAGGATCGTTTATATTCGTAAAACTGGCTGCGAGAGACTTTGTGCATCCGGCAA
>CAJINA010000194.1 GCA_905176665.1 Olavius algarvensis Delta 4 endosymbiont
CCCAAAAGCGGGATGTTCAAGCGAAAGCTCGATAATCCGGCCCCTGATCTTTTTAGGCAGTTGGTTCGGATGAGAAGCCGGAATCGGCGGTTTGTCCACCAGGCCTTCGAGACCATGCTCCTGAAAGGATCGTTTATATTCGTAAAACTGGCTGCGAGAGACTTTGTGCATCCGGCAA
>CAJINA010000195.1 GCA_905176665.1 Olavius algarvensis Delta 4 endosymbiont
ACATCGTTGATCGTGAACGTGGCGGTATCGTTGTCGCTGGTAATCGTGCCCGTACCCGTGTCGGTCAGGTCCACGCTGCGCGCGCCCACCGGGGTACCGGCATTAACAGCCAGGCTGGCCGCAAAGGTCTCATCAAGCTCCACGATGGTGTCGTCGCTGATCGCCACCGTCGCTGTCTGGCCGGCCGTGCTGCCCGCCGGAAAACTGACCGTGTCCGTGGCCGAATCATAGTCCGTGCCACCGCCCGTGGCTGTCCCATCGGCGTAGATCACGTCGATATCCACCGGGATATCCAGAACTGTGTCCAGAGAAACGGTAAAATCAACCGTGCCGGTCGACTCGTTCACCGAGACATCGTTGATCGTGAACGTGGCGGTATCGTTGTCGCTGGTAATCGTGCCCGTACCCGTGTCGGTCAGGTCCACGCTGCGCGCGCCCACCGGGGTACCG
>CAJINA010000196.1 GCA_905176665.1 Olavius algarvensis Delta 4 endosymbiont
CTAAGTTGTAAAAGTCAAAGACCTCCCGGACAGTCAGCCCTCTCGGGTCAGTGATTATTAGGCGGCCTCCTTTGACAATTCTTCTCGACGTTTTTTACCA
>CAJINA010000197.1 GCA_905176665.1 Olavius algarvensis Delta 4 endosymbiont
ACGGTTCTGGATGAGTTTTTCAGGACCGCTTTTAGAAAGCGCTTCTACGAATCTTTAGATGCGCTCCAGCAGGACCTGGATGCCTGGCTTCAAGAATATAATCAC
>CAJINA010000198.1 GCA_905176665.1 Olavius algarvensis Delta 4 endosymbiont
TTATATTGTCAACTTATATGATTCTGTGTAATTCAGAGGTGTTATAACAAATCACTGGTGGGGACGCTAAGAGCATGCGCCCCACAGTTCAACCGTTATACATATCAAAAAATGAATATTCCAATTACCGACGAATTGAAAAAGATATGTGACGATATTGTAAAGGCCGATTGGACAGAATCACAATGGGCTGGACACGAAGCCGATGATTGGTTTCACACCGATAATTTTGAAGGTGGATTTGATGCCGATGAAAA
>CAJINA010000199.1 GCA_905176665.1 Olavius algarvensis Delta 4 endosymbiont
CGAGAGGACGACCGCGCGCCATACCCTGGTCTTCTTTTAGGGCCAGGGATGGCGCTTATCGTCTATCTCAAACTGTTTGGGAAGATCTTAACTTTTTCACTTTAAGGTTCCCATCTTCGGACTTCAGTCTTCAGCCTAAAAGCCTTATCTGACCGCCGACCTCTGATCTCCGTCCTCATGGTTTTCCTTATACCTTACACCTTATAGCTATTCCTGAACCCTGACTCCCGACCCCCGATACCCGACTCCCTGGTTTTCCTTCAGTCTTCGGCCTTCAGACTTCCGTCTCTATTCTCGCGGCCCAACCCTATTTCCCCAGCACTCTTTTTTCCCTTTTCGTCACGCCTGGTTTTGATTCTTAACAAGCCGGGGCTGTAATGAATATACATCAGGGGAGATTTGCAGCCATTTTCCATAAAAACTTTTTCCAGATGTTCAAACAGCACCGGTTTATCCGGCCAGGTAAAGTCTTTCTTGATTTCTTTGAATTCGTTCCATTGCTTTAAAGCGCCTTGATTAACGCCGAAAGACGTTCGTTCGGCTTCATCACACAAAAACATCTCACAGACAATCGGCTTTATCCGCCACAGGCAGCCGTTTTTAGACAGAAAAATGCACTTATGGTCATAATCCGGCCGTCGGATGGCATTCTCCAGACAGTCGAGTTCGTGATTGTTCGATACCAGGGCATTTATAACGGCATCTGCAAAAAACGCGATAATACCATCCTTGGAACAGCAGGCACTGAGTTGGCTTTCGTAGCATTTTTCGGTACAGATATCCTTGAAATGATGCTCAAGGAAGTCGGCAATTCCGGATCGAAAGGATAGGTACTCAGCAATTTCAGCTCGCAGATACTCAATTTCAGAAGCTGAAAAGCGTTCAAGCTGCTTCCGGATCATCAGCAGGGTTTCAAGTTGTTCTTTCTGATATGAATTCATGAAGGTGCTATCATAATTAGAATTCAATCAAAGTCAAACACCGTTTGTTGGCTTAAGCGGTATTTGGAAAAACAAAGGGGACAAGGTCACAAAGCGGCAGACCTACACATAAAAAACCCGCTATTTTGTCAATCTGCAGGCCTGACCCCCTTGTTTGATTATTAGTATGTCTCAAATATCAGGTAGTTGACACGGCCCGATCCTCAGGCTAATCTAATCAGGCTTTTAAGTTTTTAGAATTCTAAAAGGAGTCTTGACCGATGACCTATGCCGCTATTACCGGCTGGGGAAAATGCCTGCCCCCGGCTGTTTTGACCAACCAGGACCTTTCAACATTTCTGGAAACCAACGATGAATGGATCACCAGCCGCACGGGGATAGCCGAGCGCCGGGTGACCCACGTCCTGCCGAGTGAAATGGCATATGTGGCTGGCGCCCGGGCACTGGCCGGTGCCGGCTTTTCCGCAGCCGACCTGGAATTGATTGTTTACGGCAGCTGCACAAACGATGAGCAGGTGCCCAACTCAGCCTCCGGCGTCCAATTGCGGCTGGGAGCCGACAAAGCCGCCTCCATGGATGTGGATACAGCCTGCACGAGTTTTCTATATTCCCTGTCAACAGCCACCGCAATGATCCGTACCGGTGTGGTAACCAATGCCCTGGTCATCGGCGTTGAGGCGATTTCTCCCTATATGGAATGGGAAAACCGTAACGTAGCCGTGTTGTTCGGCGATGGGGCCGCCGCAGTTGTACTGCAGCGAAGCCAGGAAGAAGAGGGGCTGATAGGAGAATCCCTGGGCTGCATTGCCGAGGCACGCCATACCTTGCGGGTGCGCGGCATCGGCGGGGCCTATGTCAACGCCGGGGTGATGCTGGGAGACACGGTCTGGGATTTTGACGGCCAGGAAATTTTCAAGCGTGCCGTAAGAGGCATGGCGGCGGCTTCCAAAGCGGTCATGACCAAATCCGGCCTAAACGCAGACGATATTGATCTGGTGGTGCCCCACCAGGCCAACCTGCGCATCATTGCGGCCCTTGCCGAGCAAATCGGGGTAACGGCAGAAAAGCTGATGCTCACTGTCCAGCGCTACGGCAATATGTCGGCTGCCACCGTTCCCGTGGCACTTGTAGAGGCCCTGGAAGAGAGCCGGGTGAAACCCGGGTCACTGATCCTCATGCCTGCCTTTGGCGGAGGGCTGTCAGTATGTTCCCACCTGGTACGCTGGGGGCAGCGCATCACGCCACTGGGCACCACGGACATAGACCTTGAGCCCTGCGCCGAATCCGGTTTGGAGCTGGTCAACGCCATCCGGGCGGCCAAAGCACCGGCGGGCCGGTCAAAAGGTGCCCTCCAGAACACGATTTTTCCCGAAACGTCATACAAGACCAACGGCAGTTGGCAGCACCCGAATCCGGTTGGAATTGGGTGGGCATCTACCTCTGAGGAATACCAGCGGTAAATTTGTTAAAAATTGAAAAGGAGGGCGCCTGTCAGGGAAAGGGTTTTAGGTATAAGGCTGAAGACTTTCCAGTAGTCAGGTGTCGGGAGTCTGGCGTCAGACGATCTTTCGGACCCCGGATTCCAGACCCCAGACTCCAGATCACTATGTCTGTGTTCGTCCGTGTTCACCCAGTTAGTTAGCTAAAGCTAAGATTTGAGAAATACCCAAATCTTATTTAACAGGGTAAATCTGTGGCTAATTGAAGGTTTTCGGGTTTTTTCCTTCAGTCTTCGGACTTCAGACTTCAGTCTGTGTTCACTTAGGCAGGATTATGGCGATCAGCTTGGTTTGGCCTCGGGAAAACATTCCACCACAGCAGCTAACAAATCGTCTTTGTCAATTGGCTTTACAAAGGTTCGCAGGACGCCAATGTCTTTCACCATGGGAAGATACTCTCCCGGTTCTTTTTCACCAACCCCTGAAATACAGAATACGGTTACATCAGGATACTCCCGCTGGAGTTCCAGGAGCATTTGGATGCCATCTTTTTGGGGCATAATGATGTCAGTGACGACCAAATCCGGTCGGTGGTCATTATAAAGATCTATCCCCTCATTGCCATCTGAGGCCTCGATCACCTCACAGTTCAACTCCTGAAGCCAACGTTTGAGTTTCAGGCGTGTTACGCGGTCATCTTCGACCAATAGGATTTTCATGGAAGGAATCTCCCCTTCATCGCGGGTGTTGGACATTCTGCGAAAGTTTGAGAAAAAATAGTACCATCATTGATTGACAATGTAAACGCGATGAGAACAGGCAAGTCTCAAATTCGCCCGACAAAATACGAAAATCAGCATTCCTCGGATCCGACGCCTGACATCCGGTTTTTGGGTTGTTCCCACCACTGACTTCCGACTTCTGTCCTCTGTCCTCAGGGTCTTATCCTTTGACCTTATACCTTACACCTAAAGGCTCTTCAGTCCTCGGCCTTCTACCTTCCAGTTAAAACTGACCTCCGGCTTCCGGTCTCCGACCTCGGGGTCTTCCTGGTCCGACCCCAAATTCCAAATTCACTCTTCGCTGGGCGGCCTCTTTGTTTTTTTCGCAGCGATACGCTGGTAGAACAGGACATTTTCCATGGCCATGGAAACCTGGGTCGATAAACTTTCCAGGTACTCTCCCCGGTCACTGAAATCGCGGGGCGTAAGGGATGCCATTGCCAAAACGCCCAGCACTCTCTCTTTGCCAACCAGAGGAAATGCCGCAAAGGATTGCAGGCCGGCCTCTTCACACTCACTCCGGGTGCAACGTGCATCGGTTTGCAGATTTAAAGAATATACCGGTTTCGCGTCCTGTGCGGCCAGCCCGCCAAGGCATTCGCCCACGCCATGAAATTGGCCCTCTTTGCCCTGTGCTTCCCGAGTTTTGGCGTGAACGTGCTGTGGTAGCAGCTTGCCGCCCTCTTTCAGGTAGATCATGGAAATATCCGGAGAAATCACCGTGGTGATCCCCTCCACCGCGACCTGGCAGACCTGGTCTGGGGACAGGCCCGCATGGACCTGTTTTCCCAATTGGTAGATGGCTTTGAGTTCCCGGGCGTAGTTTTCCAGGACGCTTTCGTTTTCTTTGCGTTCGGTTATATCCCGAATCGTACTGATGGTGTGAATTCCTGTCGCCGTTTTCACTGGGCTCAGCGCGATGTCGACCGGAAATTCCTCCCCATTTTTGCGGCGCCCAATCAGGTTGTCCATGCCAATGTCCATGAGGCGGACTTGCGGATTTTTGAAAAAAGCCGCCAGATACTGAAGATGCTTTTCCTGAAAACGTTTCGGCAGCAGTATATCGTGGGGTTGACCCAGAAGTTCGCTCTCTTCATAGCCGAAAACGATCTCGACTTGTTTATTGGCCAGCCTGATCCGATTATCCGGGTCCACAATTATAATGGCATCAGGTGCCGACTCAATCAGGCGACGAAATCTGGAGGCACTCCTGCGACTCTCATTTTGGGCGCGCTTGCGTTCGTCTACCTCCACTCTGAGCAGGGTGTTGGCCTTTTCGAGACCTGCCGTCCGGTCCCTGACTCGTTTTTCAAGCTCACCGCTGGCCCCCCTGATTTGCAGTTCCAAAACCTTGCGCTGCCGGACTTCGGCTTCCAGCGATTTATTCGCCTCCGTGTAGGCCGCCGTGCGTTCCGCCACTATCTGTTCGGTTCTTTCAGCACGGCCGGAGACCATTAAAAGAAACCCTCCCAGCAGGCTGGTAAAGAGAAACCCGAGGGTGATCACCAGGTACGCTTCAGAGGATCGCCGAGTATTGAAAAACGCCGGGGTTGCGTAAAATTTGAGTGCCCATTTTCGGCCGGCCATATCGAAAGCGGCGTCCGAAGCAAGCGTCGCTTCAGGCAAGCTGATTTCAGCAGCCAGGGGGTCGTCCACAAGGGTATCCAGTCGGAGGTCGGATGCGTATAACAAACTTTCCCCGGGTACAGCCGTTGTATCCAGTACCCGAAAGGCCACCCCCGGACTCTCAAGTCCGCCCACGGCCGCCTCGATCAAGTCTCCCACCCGGAAAACCCCCAGAACGAAACCACTCAAATTCTGTTTGCGCTCGAAGGCATTTGTGGGGTGCTGGCCTTTGGGATAAACGGGCAGGAAGATCAAAAGGCCGAACTGGTTGCCCTTCTCCTGGACCAGGTTTACGCGCGCCGTGGCCGCGAATGTCCCGCTTTCGGTCGCTTGGTCGATGGCCTTGCGCCGCTGGGGGTTCGATGCCAGATCAAAACCAAAGGCCTTTTCATTACCGGCGTGCGGCTCTAAAAAATAGACCGGGTAATACTCATCCCGCCGGGCGGCTTTGATAAGCTGCCCCTGGGCATTCAATTCGCTAATCTGAAAATCCGGAAAGCCCTGTTCGCGGGCCTGGGTTACATACTGGTAACGCTGGTGGTCCGGTAGCCGGGGTATCCATTCCAGTGCGTGGATGGACGGCTTGCGCATCAGGGCATCGCGGGCAAAAGCCCGGAATTCATCCCGCTCAACCAGATCACTGGCGGCATACAGGCTGTGAATGGCATGCAGGATTTCGAGATCCGAAGCAATGCGGTATTTAATCGCCTGCACCAACGGATCCACCCGCTGCTTAAATACGCCCCGGGTATGCTCCCACTCATTTTTCCGGATATCCTGAAAAAGAAAAAGGGTCAGGAGGATGCCGATAACTATAGGGCCGGCCACGGTAAGGCGTTTCACCGACCGGAAATGCTCTAATTCAATTTTCCAATCCAATACCAGCGGGATAAACAGGAGGATGCCGACAGTGTCACCCACCCACCAGGTCCACCAGTTGGAAGGGGCCTCCCCGGTTGAAATGGCACCCGTCAGCATCAGCCCGAGGCATCCCGCCGTCGCACTGACCAGGCTGCTCAAGGGGCCGCCCAGGGTCATGGTCTTAAAGAGCTCCTTGACCCGATCCAGGGGCAAAGGGTAAACGCCATAGCGCCTTATTAAAAAGGCGCCCACCAGGGCCTGGGCGGTCGCACCCACTGAGATGATCAACGGCAGGGCTAAAGAACGCCCAAGCGCTGCCGGCGTTGTGGAATCAAAGCCGGTGAATATATTGACCAGGAACGACGCCACCAGGATACCCGGCCAAACCCGATACCCGAGCAGCAAGACTACTCCCAGGGCCAGGCCGGCCGCGGGCCATACCGGCGCGGCATAGCCTGGCGGAATGGCCAATAGCAAACCGAGCCGGCCCAGGATGTAGTAAGCGGCAGCCACGACCGAAACCCTGCCAAGCCCGAGTAGAGCGTTACGCCCTTGATCGAATTTCATGGTTACCAATTCCCGTCCGCATGGTTTCTCTAATCTAATGAAAGGATGGATATCACTTTGGCAACACTGCCTGCCGGCGGCCACGCAGGTCGCAAGTCCGGCTCATCCTGACTCCAAGACATGTTTACCTTGAATGACGTTAGCGTCCAGTGATTCATGCGTCTATCCGCAGTGCAGAGGGTGTGCTGACAATCGGCCCGGTGTGAAATAGGGGGCCGCGCAGTGTCGGCAAAAGAGAACACCCGAAGTTAGATTACACGTTAACAAGGTCGGAATGCAAGGCAAGATGTAACCTTTCACCGTCGGTGCTCTCATCAATACACCTTAAAAAAACTTGCGCCGGTTCATAATCTGCAAGACCCCACATTATTCAACTTGGCCGGCCGTACCCATAGCCGGCGCCAAACCGGCTTCTGCCGCAGCCCGGTAGTCTATAAAATCATCCGGTTTGAAGTCTTACTGGGGGATAAGGTCCTTTACCTTGGATGGTCAGAAAGTTCTATGCCCATTCAACAGCAAGTTTCCGACCTTTGAGCTCGGTGCCTCACCGCTCGCCGGACTCTAATCTCAAGGTCTTTCCGACCTCAGTCGTCCGATCTCCGACTGCTTGGCCCAATCCTCCAGTCTTCAGCCTTCTGCCACAGCCTGATATTTGCATGGCCCGCGCCATTGCGGCCCATTGGGCCTCTATGCGGAATTTCTGCTGGCGTTGATATTACCGTACAGGGATCGCTGGACGATCTTCTCGTAAAGCGGTTTTTGCGTGGAATGCATCTCAATTTTCTGCAACGCGTATTGCTGGATGACCAGCAGTGGTAAAACGATGCGCTCCCGCATCTCGATCGATTTTTTCGATACCGGTTCCTCTTCCATCAATACCTGGTATCCGGAAATCAGCAAGACCATTTGTTTTGAAAGCCGGTATTCGTCGAACAGCATGTGCCAGAATTCGTTGTAGGCCTCATCCTCGGCGATATAGGCGGTCAATTCAAAATAACATTTTGATAACGCCATCATACTGTTGAGAATCAAGGCCTTAAAAAATGGCACGCCCTCAAACAACTGTTTCAATTGATCTATCTTTCCTTCAGCGACCAGGCTTTGGATAGCCGTTCCGATACCATAGTACCCCGGAACATTTTGCTTCAATTGGCTCCAGGCCCCCACGAAAGGGATCGCCCTCAAATCATCGAAGTCCAGCTGTTCCTTATCGCCCCGCTTGATGGGCCGGCTGCCGATATTGGTTTTTCCATAGTATTTGAGCGTGCTCTTGTTTTCCAGGTAGGGCACAAACATGGGATGATTTTTAAGGGCCGCGTACTTCTCAAAGCTCAACTGCCCCAGTTTCTCGATAACTTGCCTATCCTTCCTGGAAATTGTATTTTCTTTTTCAAACAAAGACGTGGACATCCCGGCCGTAAGCAGCTGTTCGCAATTATGCTTAAAATGCGCTTTGGTACCATACATGCTGGTAATCGTCTGACCTTGAATGGTGAATTGGATAGCGTGATTGGCAATGTTTTTTCCATGGGACGCATAAAAGCGATGGGTTTTGCCGCCCCCGCGCGCGGGGGGGCCACCCCGGCCGTCAAAGAATATGGCCTGGATACCGTAGTCCTGGCAAACCGCTGACAGGGTCTCTTTGGTTGTATAGATCGACCAATTGGCCTGCAGAAACCCGCCGTCTTTGGTTCCGTCAGAAAACCCCAGCATGATGGTCTGTCTATTCCGGCGTTGAGCGACATGCGCCCTGTATGGGGGGATATCAAAGAGGGCCTCCATGATGGACCCGGCGTTCTGCATGCCTGCCATCGACTCGAACAACGGGATGATATCGACCGGCACGTCACCTTCTTGCCACCCACACCACCGAAAAAGACTGAACACATACAGCACCGAATAAATATCCTCGGCATGACTGATGACATACCGGTTGCACCCCTCGCTCCCGTTTTTGCGCTGGATGCGCTTCATCTGGGTGATCGTTCGAATCGTGTCTTTGATAAATGCATCTTCAAACTGATCGGGGTGCACCGAGATGTCCTCACGCAGAAGAAGGGGTATCAATTCGGCATCTTCCAGTTCATCCAGGCTTTGGGTTATCAGGTTCTCCTTTTTCAGGATGGCTTGCACTGTTTCCTGATGGACGTCATGGTTTTGCCGGATATCGAGAGTGGCGAAATGCGTTTTGAATATATGGACCTTATCCATAAGGTTTTCCAGCTCGTCGAGATGGAGGCTGTTGTAGTTCTCTATAAGAGCCGCCTTGATGTCGACAAGCGGATGAATAATCTCTTCATAGCGAATTGTTTGGTTCGGGTCGAACATGGTCACGTATAGCCGGTCCCTCAAATTTGCGAGGACCTCTTCCACACCCCTGAAGGTTAGCTTTTGGGCCAGCCGCTTAACATCGCGATAGTAACACTTCATCAGGTTCATGCGCAGTTCATCGGCCACATCATTGGTCGTGGCGGCGGTGACAAAAGGATTGCCATCCCGGTCGCCACCGGGCCAGAATCCAAGCTCAATGAGTGCGGGGCAATCGAAACAGCTGTCGCGGAGGGTCTCTTTAACACTCGCATACAGCTCCCCCACGGCCTCATAATACACATGGCGCAGGAGGTAGATAATGTTTTGGGCTTCGTCAAAGGGCGTCGGCTTCTGGACATTGATCAGGGAGGTCAATCCCAGTTGCTGCAGTGTCAAGTCGATTTCATTGATGTCGTTGCGGGCTATCATCGTTTTCAGTTTACCGATGATGTTCAAAACCGAAGGCGAGTAAAACTGGGTGGGATGCGCCGTAAATACGAGGCGGGCACTGAAACAGGACAGGTTGTCAGTCAGGCTGCAGGTCTTATCATTGCTTTTAAGCAGGGTGATGCAGTCCTTAAGCGACAAGTGATCTTCTAGCTGCACCAGTTGTTCGAAGGCGGCATCTTCCGCACTGTCGTAGAGCACGACCTGCCGTTCAACATACTGTATGACTTGAAACATGAAATCAATTTTCTCTTTTTCCGTTTTCATGTTGGTGTGAACGTTGAAAAAGGAATCCAGGATCGCGAGCGGATCATGTTCCGAGTCAAGGCCCTGTTTACAAACATGGTGCAATAGGGGAATGAGCATCCCAACGTTGCTGATCTTGCGGAAAGGCAGATTCAAAAATAAGCTGTTGTAGACATCAAACTTATTCTTGACCACTTTATCAAATGCTTGCAGCTTTGCGTGATTGTTCATCGGTTTCATTTCCCGGTAAAGTTTCAACTGCCCTCGCGCGTTGCTCGTTCGACACACGCAGGCTAGGCCCGGCCGACCTGCCCGGGCCTGGATAGCCATCGCTTGGCGAAAGAGAACACACTATCAGAAGCGTCAAAAGGCAGCCTTGAAGTTGTAGCTTTTCTGCCCGCAGGGCATGGCAAGTTTGATCCGGCCACATCGGCCGGATGATGTCTACGCAGGAATACGGTTAAATTATGGTTACCAGGTCTTCGTCTTTAATCCTATGCCCTTTACCCTTTGCTCTACTCGGGGTGCAGCCCCAGACTCCTGACACCTGACTCCCGATTCCGGATCCTTTGCTTTACCCGACCTCTGACGTCTGGCCTCCGACTTCTTGGCCTTATCTTTCAGTCTTCAGATTTCTGCCCTCCGGCATCCTTTCTCGGTATTTCTATGCTCCTGCCGCTGGTAACCTGGGGCGACATCAAAATGTATCCCCGGGACCGCTGTTGTTTGAGCCGGTAGAGAATCGGGACCTGCACATGGTCATCCGGCGGCAAGTCGGGATAATCGCTAAACCGCTGTCCTTTCCGGCGCCGTTTTTGTAGCCCATACACGACATAACTCTTGTTAGACCGGAAAGAACTGCTGATCATTCTTGTATTGGGCGCGTATTCAAAATCAAAATCCAGGCGCTTCAGGCGTTCGTGGGGATTGTCAATAGGTACCAGCGGCACGGTGAGAGCTCCGGAATACTTTTCCCGATAGGTTCGCTTTTCCGCATCCGTGTCCCCGGGCTTGAAAAGCAGAATGCCTGCAATACCCGTCTTCGCGTGCCGGAAGGGCCGGGCGATAAAACCGTTAAAGCCGATGGTTGAACGGCCAAGGCTTACATAGCCTTTGCAATACACATAAAAACTTGGGGCCTGCAGGCGGTAGCCGACGAGAAATGAAACAATACTCTCCGAATCGCTCTCCGGCCAGCCCCCCTCGACCGGCCCGGTGAAGGCCCACCGCCCGTTTTTATCCGTCAGGCTCTCCCGGGCCACTTTGAGGCGCTCCTTGTAGAGCAACCCCTCGCCCCTGCTTTCCTTCCAGACTGCCACTACCAGGGCCCCCTCGAGCGGCGCCAGGGTGTCTGCGTCGACAACGCGGCCTTCATAGACAAGCGTCTGCGCACAAAGCGCTGACCCCGTCATAGATAGGCAGCCGACGATCAGCAAACTCACCAGCAGACATTTTCGGGGATCAGGGGCACTTGTCATCAAGATATTTCCAAAAGATTGATACCCGGAATTGGGCCCTTCGATTGTCACTCAAAATTTATAAGATGTCAAAGCGAGGAAGGGTTTGTGAGGAGCACAGTGGTGGGTATCGGCAGACCAGCAGTGCCAGACCCCAATTCCCGGTCAGTCATCGGGGTAAAACGGGGTAAACCCTTTTGAAGAACATTCCGGGCAAATACCGGCCCGGAACTGGGAGGTGGTATCTGCGGTGGTAGCATTGGGGGCCCAGGTTCCATTGGCATCACAGACTTTTTTACAGTGCATACAGGCAATGAAATCCGCACGCCGCCTGTATTTCCCGCGCCTTCTTTCGGGGCCGGTATAGCTGGCGTCTTCACCTTTCCTGCGGTCACGCCCGCTTCGCCTGTCTGAAGTCCCGGTCCGTTCCATCGGTCTCCTCCCGTGGTTATATAAAGAGGACGTGCAAATAACAATCCCAGGTAGCGCCCCTTTCAATCCAGAGTACAGTGTTTCGCCGGCATTTCAAGGGTTACTTTGATCGCCCAACAGGAGGTCAAGTAACAGATAAATAAAAGTTCAGATTTAAGGTCATGGCGTAAAGAGTGGACCTTGCTTTTTCTCGCCAACCTCCGACTTCCGGCCTCCTGGCCCTCCCGGCCTTGTGGTTTTCCCGCCCCCCTGACTCCTGACCCCCGACTCCCGAAACCGGCCTCTTGCCCTCCCCTTCTACCCTATACCTTATACCCTACACCTGCTGTATCTTCAGTCTTCAGTCTTCGGTCTAAAAGCCTTACCTGACCTCTGGCTTCCGACTTCCGGCCTCTTGGTCCACCCCTTATACCCTATACCTTATACCTTTTACCCGGGTGTTTCTTCAGCCTTCAGCCTTCAGTCTAAATTCCTTATCTGACCTCCGACTTCCGACTTCTGACTTCGGGTTCTCCCGACCTCTGATTTATGTTCCCTAGATGAAACCACCATTTACACCTATGACCTGGGCACTGACCCAGCCCGCCTCCTTGCTGACGAGAAACAGGATCACCTTGGCAATATTCTCGGGCTCACCTAAGCGGTTAAAGGCTGCCAACCCTGCCAGGCGTTCCCGGTCCGCATCCGTTTTCCCGTCCAGCATGAGTTGTGTATTGGTGGGCCCGGGCATCACGGCATTGACCGCGATGCCGCGACTGCCCATCTCTTTGGCAAACACCCGGGTGGCCTGCTCGACAGCGGCCTTGGACGCTGAGTAGAGGCCGTAGTTCGGAAATAATGCCCGGGTGGTTGTGCTGGAAAGATTAATGACAGCCCCATTGTCGGCCAATCGCGTGGCCGCCTCCTTCATGGTAAAAAAAACCCCTTTCACGTTGACCGCGAAGACATCGTCAAAATCCCCCTCGGTAATATCTGCAATGGGTTTGGTGAGCAGCACGCCGGCATTGTTTATGAGAATATCCACACGTCCGAATTGATCGATAGCGGCATCGAAAAGGTGCGTCACCTCGGCCGGAACACTGACATCCGCCTGCGCGGCAATGGCCCGGCCGCCCAGCTTTTCAATGGTCTGCACTGCATCCTGGGCCCCGGCCGCATCCTGTCTGTAGTTCACAACGACATTGATCTGGTTGGACCCGAGCAAAATGGCTGTCGCCTTGCCGATGCCCCTGCTGGCGCCGGTTATGATGGCTGTCCTGAAGTTTGGTTTCTGCACGTCAGCCTCCTTTTATTGATAGCCTCTACATATGCGCCAATAAGCACAGCGAGCCGCACTTATATTTGGGATGGTTGCAACTCCTGTTCTCCCGCTGTTCACCCCATGCTATCTGCGCTCTGCCCTATGCTTGGGTAAGCCAAGCACCTACCAGCAACACTCCTCGCCGCGGTTGTATTCACACGCCTCGCAGGCCGCGGAATCCACCGCGGGCATGGTGCGCAGCGCATCAGTCATAAACGGCTCCAACAGCTGACGGGCCTGTGTCAGCCGCGCCACGTCAACCCCGGCTGCAATGCCCTCTGCCTCAAGGGCCTGGACCACAGCCTCCGTTGATACATTGCCGGTTGCGCCGGGAGCATAGGGGCAGCCTCCCAGGCCACCCACGCTGGCATCGAAGGTGCGGATTCCCGCGCGCCACGACGTCAGCACGTTCTCCACGGCGCGTCCATACGTGTCATGAAAGTGCATGGCGATTCGATCAGCCGGCAGCCGGGGCAGCAGCAACGCAAGCAACTCGTCGACCTCGTGGGGCCTGGCCTTACCGACAGTATCGGAGATGGAGACTTCGTCGACACCGAGGTCGGTGAGTTGCACAATAACATCCACCACCGCCTCCGGTGCGATCCGGCCCTCAAAGGCACACCAGAAAGCGGCCGAAACATAGCCCCGAACAGTCAGTCCGGCCTCCCGCGCCCGCCGGATAACCGGTTTAAAGCGATTCAAGGAACCAGCAATGGAGGTGTTGATGTTTTTATGGGTGAAGGTTTCGCTGGCAGCGGTAAATACGGCAATCTTGTCGACCCGGGCCGAAAAAGCACGGTCAAGCCCCAGCTCGTTGGGCACCAGGGCCGAATAGACCACCCCCTCCCTACGGGTAATTCCACGAAAAACCGCCTCGCCATCACTGAGCTGCGGCAGCCAGCGGGATGAAACAAACGCGGTAACCTCGATCTCGTCGACACCGGTGGCGGCCAGCGCATCGATAAATGCAATCTTCAGGTCGGTGGGAATGGTGGCTGTTTCGTTTTGCAGCCCGTCACGGGGTCCAACTTCCACGATTTTCATTATAAATCCTCCATCAGCAGGAAAAACATGTCCTGTAATAAAGAGACACTCTTTACTGTATGAGTTTGGAGGGATCTACTTCTGCTCAGCTGCAAGTTTCCGACCACAAGTGGATGACACGCCAACAGGGGCCAGACCTACACATTGACTAAATCAACATATTTGTCAATGTGTAGGTCTGGCCCCTGTGTTTCTCGCGTTCTCAAATCGGAGAAATCAGTCGTCCCGGCGGCGCAAGATCTTGCAGGCTTTTCTTTCCGGAGCCATCAGAAAGGCCACCGCGAGGATTAAAAGTACAATGGAAACGACAGCACCAGCAACGGGTTGGGTCAGGGAACCGATAAGCCCCAGCGCCACAGCCAGGGGCAAAATACCCAGACCTATCGAACGTTTGTAATTTTTCTCATTTTCACAATCGATTTTATTCATGACAAGCTCCTGTGTTTGGATGTTCTCGGGAAAACCCACCCTTTCCCGGATAGGCTTTTTGGAGTCGGTTCTGCGTCTAAACAGTCTGCGGCACGCGGTAAGGCTGCTCTGCGAGCCACTTTGAAATCGACGCACTATCCTGGGGCGTAATTTCGTGACCCGCACCGATGGTTTCGACGGTCACCGCGGCGCCGGCCTCGGCCAACAGTTCTTCCAGCCGGTCGGTGCTTTTCGCGGGGATCACACGATCGTCTCCACCCCTGAGTATAAGAATCTCCTTGCCGCGCAGATCCGGCAGCTTTGGGCTATTGAGCGGCATCATTGGCCGCAGCAATACCGCCCTGGAAAACACCTCCGGTCTGAGAATTAGGACTGCAGCCGCAATATTGGCGCCGTTTGAGTACCCCAGGGCCGTCATCTTGTCCAAATTGCGGCCGTAACCGGCAGCGGCAGTGACGATAAAATCTGCCAGCTCATGTGATTGATGAATGACATCCCTTTCGTTAAAAACATTGTTGGCCAGCCGCTTGAAAAAGCGCGGCATACCGTTTTCCAAAACTCTGCCCCTTGGGCTGAGTATGGCTGACGATCTGCTGACCTGGGCCGGAAAGTCGACAAGGTCATGCTCATTACCACCGGTGCCGTGCAGGAGCACCAACGTGTGGCCGTCATCTGTTGGGCCCTTGGGTTCTTTGAACACGTGCTGAAAGGGGTCCGGGCGCAATGCTGGCAGGTGGCGCTCGATGCTGAGGCGCATGGGTTCATAATGATCCGGCAGCATGAGATGTTTACCGAGTTCATTTTCGGATTCATCAACGTTGAACCCCGGCGGATCTGTGGCAATCTCAAAAAGTACGCCTTCCGGACTGTGAAAATAGATCGAGCGAAAGTATTTCCGGTTGCGCACATCCGTTACGTCAAAGCCCGCTTTTCGCAGGACCGCTTGCCATTTGGATTGCGTATTGTCATCCCGGGTACGGAACGCGATGTGGTGGACGGTGCCGGCGCCCGCTCTGCCCACCGGTGCTTGCGAATCAATGACAATATCGTAAAAGTGGCCGGGCGACACCGAAGCGTCCATCTTGAATCGGTAACGGTTGTCTTCCTGGTCATGGAGGGAAATGCCCATTACATCCGTTAAGAGTGCCCTGGTTTCCTGCAGTGACCTGAGCGTGACTGTCGCCGAATGAAATCCGCGGACCGCATGCGCTTCAGGTACGAGGCCGTCTTGCCAGATCACTGTCGACGGTCGGTCCTGCGTGCCGACCAGCTCCAATGGCAAACCATGGGGGTCGCTCAGCTGAATGACCGGTTCCCCGAACCGCTCGCTGGTAGTGGTCAGGATTCCGTTTGCTTCGAATCGCTTTTTCCAGAACTCAATGGACCGGCGGGGAACGGCCAGGCCGATTGCGGTTACCATTCCTGCTCCGGGTCTTCCTTGCGGGAGATCTTTCCAGGGAAAAAATGTCAAAATAGTTCCCGGGGATCCGCAAGCATCGCCGTAGTAAAGATGATAGGTATAGGGGTCGTCGAAATTAACAGTCTGTTTGACCAACCGCAGCCCCAGGATGCTTTCGTAAAAGGCCAGGTTGTCTGCCGCGGAAGAAGCAATGGCCGTAATATGGTGAATAGCAGATATATTTTTCTCAGCGCTCATCTTAAGCCTCGCATGATTATCATCAAATCAAGACAAATGGACACAACCACGGCCGGCTGCACGTCAGACAGCGTCATATTTTCGCCCTATGACTTCGGACTTCAGACATCAAACCTTCTTCTCTCGCCCGCTCCCAGAATCGGCCGCGAGCGCCTACATCCCGCCTACAGCCGGCACAAGTCCAACCCGGTCGCCATTGGACAGTACCGTACTAAGATCTCCCTTGCGACCGTTCACAAAAGCGATTTTCACGTCTTCCCCCGCTACACCGGCCAGATCCGCAAGATGCCCCACTGTCTGACCGTCATCCATTTCATAGGCTGTGGTGTTCCTGTAATCTGTAAAAGTCAAAGACCTCCCGGACAGTCAGCCCTCTCGGGTCAGTGATTATTAGGCGGCCTCCTTTGACAATTCTTCTCGACGTTTTTTACCAAG
>CAJINA010000200.1 GCA_905176665.1 Olavius algarvensis Delta 4 endosymbiont
ACTGTTGGCAACTAGACGTAATAAGGTCTGATTTTTCTATTGATTAAGGTGGGTTATCTACCACTTTCCTGTTTCATTTTTCCCCTCTTGTCAAGTTAAAA
>CAJINA010000201.1 GCA_905176665.1 Olavius algarvensis Delta 4 endosymbiont
CTTGGTAAAAAACGTCGAGAAGAATTGTCAAAGGAGGCCGCCTAATAATCACTGACCCGAGAGGGCTGACTGTCCGGGAGGTCTTTGACTTTTACAGTTAA
>CAJINA010000202.1 GCA_905176665.1 Olavius algarvensis Delta 4 endosymbiont
CAAACAGTTTGAGATAGACGATAAGCGCCATCCCTGGCCCCAAAAGAAGACCAGGGTATGGCGCGCGGTCGTCCTCTCGGGTATAAATGTTTTGCCGAACAATAATACCCAAAGGAGGACACAATGACCGCAACTAA
>CAJINA010000203.1 GCA_905176665.1 Olavius algarvensis Delta 4 endosymbiont
AAGACGTCTCTGCGCCTCTGTGCGAGGATAATGCCTTTACGGCACAGCCGACTATCTCAGACCTGGCCCTGAGGGCCAGGTTTTAAGGCGCTGAATAAACATGGCGGGCCAAGCGCCGCCCCGTTCGGGAGGCTCGGATGAATACCCGCAAAACCCGTATGAGGTTAATTGCCCTGCTGGCGGCCATTTTGATGGGCCCGGCCAGTATTTTCGCGACCGGCAAAGCGCCGGCTGATAACCGCCGCTGGGAAAGCCAGCGCAAACAGATGGTGGCTTTCCAGATCCGGGCGCGCGGCATTCGCCATCCGGATGTCCTGCGGGCCCTGACCTCGGTCCCGCGTCACCGCTTTGTCCCTTATCGCGTGCGCCAGATGGCCTACCAGGACACCCCGCTGCCCATCGGGGCCGGGCAGACCATCTCCCAGCCCTACATCGTGGCCCTGATGTCCACGGTCCTGGAACTGGACCGTACTAAAAAAGTGCTGGAAATCGGCACCGGGTCGGGATACCAGGCGGCTGTTCTCGGCGAGTTGGCCGGGCAGGTCTACAGCATCGAAATTGTCCCTTCCCTTGGTGAAACCGCCCGGCGGGTCCTCAAGGATCTGGGCTATGCCAATGTGCATGTGCGCATCGGGGACGGCTACCAGGGCTGGCCGGATAATGCGCCGTTCGATGCGGTCATCGTTACCTGCGCCCCCACCCACGTTCCCCAGCCGCTCCAGGATCAATTGGCCGAAGGCGGCCGACTTGTCATTCCCGTGGGACCGGCCGGGGATCAGGAACTGGTCCTGCTTAAAAAAATTAACGGGAAGATCCGGCAACAAAAGATCATCCCCGTTCGCTTCGTACCCATGGTCGATAAAAAAGGCCGCACGTATTAAGGTATAACGCTGGAAAGCTGATGGCGTTTAGACTGAAATCTAACCAACCTACTTCTAAGAAGTGGCTGCAAATTCTTCCATCGGGCTCAAGGTCAAGGCGGCCGCGCATATCAGACCGGAGGAATACTTCAAGTATTTTACGGAGCTGATTTGAGCGCCCAACACCGAGTATGGGCCAAAAGGCTTTTTTGAGATAGCTTCTACTCGACTACCCGGAGTCGGTGCGTCTCCCGCAAGCTCAGCCAGACCTGCCGCATAATCTCCCGGCGGCTGGCCACCCGCTGCACATCTGCGGATCGGGTTTCCATCAGCTTGTCGACATGCAGCTGCAATAGCCGCAGGGCATCCTCCCCCAGATTGGCAATCTCGGATTTATCCCGCAGGGAAAGCCCCGCCAGCACTTCGAAAACCAGCTCATCCAGGGTTCGCGAGCCTTCGATCTTGCCGGTTCCCGCCTGCACCCGGCCCATGAGAATCACATTGTCGATAATGTCGCCGACCCGTTCACCGAAGGTGGTTCTTTCTGCGCTTGCCGCGGCGATGATGTGAAGGTACTGGGCCTTGTGGAATTCGATGAAGCGGTTGATTTTCGACGGGATCTCGTAGATCGGCAACCCGTCTATATTGATATGCAAAAAGGGCCGGCGGTTCTGGGATGCCTGGTGTTCGGTGTACTTTATGACCGGGTGTATATTCCAATCAGATAGAGCGATCGTTCCCAATGAATCCAGCACCGGGGTCTTTGAGGCGGTATGGGGAAACCCGGCCCTGTCCAGCGCATCGGTAACCACGCCGGACAACTCGGATGTCTCGCCAACGATAATCTTCTTAAGTATCATTTTTAAGGGGCCGCGGATGGTTGTAGACAGCAGAACGGTTATTGGTTTTTATAAAAATCCCGCATCAGCGCTTCCAGGACTTTCTGGACCCCGGAGGACATGGACCCGTAGTAAACGCCCTTGTTGGTCTTGGAATAGATTTTACCGGCCTGGTAGTCATATAAATAGATGATCACATGACTGCCCGCATCTTCGCGGATGCGGATCAGGACAGCCAGATCAGCTGAAAGCTGCGCCCCGAAGGACTTTACCCGGTGCCAATCCGGGCTGTAGTTCGACATCAGAGACGTCTGGCGCCACACGTCAACGTCGCGTCGGCCCAGAGCCTCCTCGAGGGGCATGGCCAGGCCGGCTTCCCCTTCCGTGGTGTAGCTGTACTTGAGGCCCAGGTGGGGGTCTTCGGCCACTGTGTTGGCAATACCTTCGACGGCCAGCACTTCTGTTTTGTACACATAGCCCTCTCCCCAATGGGCAATCACCTTGATGGGAAAAAGGACCATTGCATACCCGTCATCGGGGGCCTTTGATTTCTTGCCGGCTATAGCCGCAAACGGAATCGTGACAGCACAGGCCAGTGTCAGGGCAAGACACAGAAGTAGTCGTCGCATGCGAACCTCTTGCTTTGGAGTCTTCGGCAACAGACGTTGGTTTACGAGTAAAATTAGTACGCTCAGCAGTTAATTGCAAGCGAGGATTCCAGAGCGCCTAAATGAAAAGCCCTGCCGGGGGTCCGGCAGGGCAATGCAGGCATGGTGCCGGAGGAGAGAATCGAACTCTCATGGGGTCGCCCCCGCGGGATTTTGAGTCCCGTGCGTCTACCAATTTCACCACTCCGGCGTAGGGTTTTGTATAGGGAGATTTCCGCTGGTTGTCAATATCAATCCGCGGCCATGACTTTCCAGATAACGTCATCCGCAACAGCGCCGCTCCTCAGAATCACCGGCGGCTGTTGGGTAACATCCACCACGGTAGAACCGGCGCCCCCGGCCAGGCCGCCCGCATCGAGCGTCATATCCGCAGAGCCGTCGATAGCAGCATCCAGCGCTGCAATCCGACTGCAACCCGGCCGGCCGGATACATTGGCGCTGGTACCGGTAATCGGACGACCGACCGCGGCGACCAGCGCCCGGGCCACGGGATGGGCGGGCAGACGAATGCCGATCTTCCCGCTTCCGGCCGTCAACGCCGGGGGGACCGCCGCCGCCGCCGGGAACACCAAGGTCACGCCGCCCGGCCAGATCGCATCCATCAGCAGGGCCGCCGGCGGCGGTACCGTCGTGACAAGTTGCCGTAAGTCGTCCGCGTGCCGGATCAGGATCAGGATCGGTTTGGCGGGACTGCGCCCCTTGGCCGCAAAGATCTTATCCACCGCGGCCGCATTCAAGGCATCGGCCGCCAGGCCATAGAGGCCCCCCGTCGGAAAGACAACCAGCCCCCCGGCCGAAATGACCCGGGCCGCCTGTAAAAGCGGTTCCCGGGCCGGTTGGACTGGATCGATCTGAATACGTTTACCGATAGTTTTCAAGTTTGGCGCTTTTCTTCTCGACCTGGGCGGCCATTTCCTTTTTGAAGGCCGCCAGTTTCTGTTCAACGGCCGGATCGGACCCCGCGATAATCTGGGCCGCAAAGATCCCCGCATTTTTAGCGCCTGATTTTCCCAGCGCCATGGTAGCAACCGGAATACCGGGCGGCATCTGCACGGTGGACAACAGGGAATCCAGTCCCTGCAGACAGGAACTGTCGATGGGCACACCAATGACCGGCAGGGTTGTATGGGCAGCCAGGACACCAGCCAGATGAGCGGCATGGCCGGCGCCGGCGATGATGGCCAGCAGGCCCCTCTCCCGGGCAGTCCCTGCATACGTAGCCGCCTTGTCCGGACTGCGATGGGCGGAAGCGACCAGCAACTCGAAGGGAATACCGAATTTTTTCAACATGCCCACGGTGCCTTCCATCACGCCGAGATCGCTATCGCTGCCCATGACAATTCCGACCTTGGGTGGGGTCGCAAAACGGACAAGGGCTTTCTTGCCAATATCGCTGCGATACTGCACCTTGGTCCACTTGATTTTTGCAACCGCCTGGTATGCCTTTTTAATGGCGTTCTCAACGGTATCGCCCAGGGCGGTTACACCCAGGACGCGCCCGCCGTTGGCCACAATCTTTTTGTTTTTAAGCGCAGTCCCCGCGTGGAATACCATAACGTCCTTCATTCGCGCAGCAGCCTGCAAGCCGGAAATGGGGTACCCCTTTTTGTATGCCCGTGGATATCCGCCGGCCGCCATGACCACGCACACCGTTACCCGCTCGTCGATCTCAAGAGTCGCCTTGTCAAGGGTGCCGTCGATCACCGCCTCCATCACCGGCACCAGGTCGTTTTTCAACCGCATCAGCAGTGGCTGGGCTTCCGGATCACCAAACCGCCCGTTGAATTCGAGTACCTTGATCTGGTCGCCATCGATCATCAAGCCGGCATACAGAACGCCCTTGTAGGGGCAGTCTTCGGCTGCCATGGCGTTAACCGTCGGGATCATGACTTCGTTCATGATCCGTTTGTGCATATCGGGGTCCACGATGGGCGCCGGTGAATACGCACCCATGCCGCCGGTGTTCGGGCCCTTGTCGTTGTCATAAATTGGTTTATGATCCTGGGAGGAGGGCAGCGGCACGACCGTCTTGCCATCCGTGAAGGCTAAAAAAGACGCCTCTTCGCCAACCAGGCACTCTTCCACGACAACCTTGCTGCCCGCGTTCCCAAAGTCCTTTTTCACCATGATGCTCTTCAAGGCGGTGATAGCCTCTTTGACCGACTGGCAGACGATAACACCCTTGCCGGCCGCCAGACCATCGGCTTTCACAACAATGGGCGCCCCCATTTTTTTAATGTAAGCTTCTGCTTTTTTATAACTGGTAAAGGCCTCCCCCCAGGCAGTAGGAATACCGTATTTGAGCATAAGGTCCTTGGAAAAGGATTTGCTGTACTCTATCGCCGCCGCTTTCTGGGAGGCGCCGAAGACCCTGAGCCCGGCCGCCTCAAAGCGGTCGGTCAGACCCTGCGCGAGCGGATCTTCCGGCCCCACCGCCGCCAGGTCGATCTTCTTTTCCAGGGCAAATGCCAGTAAACCGTCAATATCGGACGCACTGATCGGCACACAGGTGATCTTTCTGCCCGTTATGCCGGCATTGCCCGGCGCACAGAACACTTTCTTTACCTTCGGGCTATGCGCTATCTTCCAGACCAGTGCATGTTCTCTCCCACCGCCGCCAATTACCAGTACTTTCATAGATCCCCCTCTGTTGCCAAAAAAGGTTAATATAAAAAACCGTATTACGCTGTTTGTAGATTTTTACGCTTGGCGTGTACCTCCAGGCTGAGTTCGACCAGCCGATCCAGCAGAGCGCTGAAGGAATATCCCGCGGCCTGGGCGGCTTGCGGAAATAGGCTGGTAGCCGTCATGCCCGGGATAGTATTGGTTTCCAACAAGTACAAGTCCGCGCCGCTCAGGATCATATCCGTACGACTGTATCCCAGGCAATTCAGGGCCAGGTGCGCCTTGCGGGCGTATTCCTGGGCTTGGCCGGTGAGCTGAGCATCGATCCGGGCGGGGCAGATTTCTTTGGTGGCGCCGGCTTTATACTTGGCCTCGTAGTCAAAGAATTCGTACCCGTCCCCGGGAATGATTTCAACCAGCGGCAACGTTTCCGGATTATCATTGCCTAAAACGCCGCCCGTAATTTCAGTCCCGGCCATAAATTTTTCAATCAGCACCTCGGCGTCATAGCGAAAGGCTTTTTCAACCGCCGCCTTTAAATCACCGGCGGTTTTCACGATGGTCATCCCGATACTGGATCCGCTGGTAGCTGGTTTGATCACGACCGGCAGACCCAGTTCAGCCGCAATATCATCAATACTGAAAGCTTGCCCTTTTTGAATCACGACATCCGGGAGCACCGGTAGGCCGGCCAGGGCGTAGAGCCTTTTGGATACGACTTTATTCATGGCCAGGGCGCTGCCCAATACGCCGGCGCCCTGGTAGGGAATATCGAGCAGATCCAGCATGCCCTGAACCGTACCGTCCTCGCCGTAGGGACCGTGCAGTATGATCAGAGCTGCATCTATGCGGTCTGCGTCCGTCACCAGCTGCCCCAGATCGGTTTTGGGATCGTAGGGCAGGATGTCGTATTTGTCCTTGTTCAAAGCTGCATAGACTTGCTTGCCACTGTTGAGGGAGACTTCGCGTTCCGAAGAAATACCGCCGCTTATGAGGGCCAGTGCTAGTTTTTTCATGGCTCTTCCCGTTTGAGGTTCTGCTTAAGATCCCACAGTCAAGGCACATCTACACTGTGGTGTTCGGCACCCGGCCAGGGCTTCGAGCCGGATAGGCGCCACCCGCTGAATCATTCAGTTTGTATTGGATAAAGTATGTAAATTGAGCAGTTGGCGTTTGGCCAGTTCAAACTCATCCTGGGTTATAAGATCGTTTTCCAGAAGCCGCGCAAGTTCCGAAAGCTCCCTGATCTTTACCGTTGCCGGGTCTTCAAGCTGCCGGGCGGGGTCGGCGGTCGGCGATTCAACTGCCGGCGCACTGCCAGGCGGGCCGACTTTCAAAGAGGCCATCCCGCCCATGAGGCTGATCTCAACCGGCCGCCCCTGGAACGCGGACGATTGCAGGGTCTCCTTGAGCGAACGCCCCTCGCGCTTCATTTTACGGTAAAACAGCCAGGCCGACAGTGCAATAAGGGCGGTTCCGCCCAGGAATATTAACGGCATGTACTGGACGACTCCGCGGAAAAACAGGACCAAAAATCCGAGCATCACAACGAGCAGCACATGCAGGATCAGGATCAGATAAGCCAACATGACGCCCTTAAAAAGGCCTTCGCTCTCGTTATCTGTGGTTCGTATGGCCATAGCAGTCGGACCAGTAATTATGGGCTGGAGCCCTATCAGGAATTGGACAGGCGGTCGATAATCTGCCCGGAATACTGGGGCTCTTCCAGATTTACGGGCGCGCGGCGAAGGCAGTTCAGTTTGGTGACCAGGTAATTGAGTTTCTTGATGACCTTGTATTTTTCTTGGCTGTCCCGCATACCGCCGAGCAGATCTTCTGCCTTGAGGATCTGCTTTTTCAGTTCGATTTCCGGGGGCGCACAATCCGCGTTTTTCAGCATCTTGTAAGCCATGCGCAGGTCCTCGGGGATCCCGCTGTCGTCTTCAAATTCAATCGGTTTCCCGGCGCCTTCCAGGCCCTCGAATTCTCCGTTTCTCTGCGCAGCCTGGATGCGCTGCTCCACCAATTTTGTAAATCCGGATAGCATGAAATCGTCTCCGAAAAAGAGTATCAACTGGCCTAAAATTGTCAATTATGCGCCCGGTGTCAACATTTAATGTAAACACGGCTGAAAAACCTTAGCGGATCCGGTGCACCCGGTGTAAATGCCGGGTTGTCCACTGCCGAGCCGACCGCTCCGAGCCTGTAAAACCCTGGCTCTGCGGGGAACTTGACAGTCAAGCAAAGCTTTGCCATACTTTCCCTGTCCCAACTCAAGGCCCGGCGGGCGACCGGGTCATTTTCCAACGCGGCAAACGATCCTAACCGCTGTAGAACAGACCGGCCAACCGTTATCCTGACAACCTGTACCAACCGTTCCGCGCAGCCGTCTGCGGCCTGAACCGGACCGGTATAGAAAAGGATGGGATGTATGCTGTTAATCTGCCCCGACTGCAACAACCGCTACGAAGTTTCCAAGAGCAACCAGAATATGGATATCACCTGCCAATGCGGCCGGGACCTCAAAGTATTGCCCTGGATGAACCACCGGGAAGTACTCAGCAACGAAAGCAGTAGCACCTGTCCCATGTGCGGCCAGCAATATGACCTGTCGAACCTGCGGGCCGGCACCGAGATCGCCTGCCATTGCGGCAACCTGCTCACCGTAAAAAATCCCGCCCTGGAGCAGATTTCCAGCGGCCGCCGGGAAAACGATCATGCCACCCGGCTGCGGGAAACGGAACTGCAGGGCTTGATTGATACTTCACGCTTGATCCACTCTGCCATCCATGACCTCAACCGCCTGCTCATGCTCGTCGTGCGGATCACATCAGACATGCTGGAAGCCGAAGGGGCCACCATTGTCCTGCAGGATTTGAAAACCGGTGATCTGGTATTTCACTCCATATCGGGAAAAGAATCCGCCAAACTGAAGAGTTTCCGGATTGCCACGGGGGAAGGCATCGCCGGGAGCTGTGTCCAGACCCGCCAGCCGGTTGTTGTCAATGACACCCAGAACGATACCCGGTTTTCCGCCCGGGCCGATAAAAAAAGCGGTTTTAAAACCCGTTCCATCCTTTGCGTGCCGCTCCTCATAGACGACAACTGCATCGGTGCCCTGGAAGCCGTGAATAAAAAGCAGGACCGTGGATTTGACGAACACGATCTCCTGCTGGCCGAGGCAGTCGCCAGCCAGATCGCCGTGGCCATCCAGAACGTGCAGCTGACCGAAGAAGCCATCCGGACCGAACGCCTGGCCGCGATCGGCCAGGCCGTGACGGGCATCGCCCACTGCATAAAAAACATGCTTCACGGTCTCAAAGGCGGCCTGTTCATGGTCAAAACAACCTTGAAAAAGGCCGCCGGAGAGATCGATGATCGGGGTTACCAGGTACTGGAGCGCAACCAGGACCGGCTGACCGGCCTGGTACAGGACATGTTGACCTATTCCAAAGACCGCGAACCGGAATACGAACCCACCGATCTCAATGAACTGGTAGGGTCCGTGGTTGAACTGATGCAGACCAAAGCCGGCGAGCGGCAGATAACACTCGCCTTCCAACCCGATAAGGCCATTGACGAACTGCTGATCGACCCCAGAGGGATCTACCGCTGCGTGCTGAACCTGGTTTCCAACGCTCTGGATGCCTGCGAAGATGAAGGCAGTCGCGTCACCGTAACATCCCGGCCGATCAATGGCCAAAGCGTGCAGGTCGATGTCGCCGACCAAGGCTGCGGCATGAACGCGGAGACCCTGGCCACCGTGTTTCAACCCTTTGTCAGCAGCAAGGGCTCCCAGGGGACCGGTCTGGGGCTTTCCATTACCAAAAAGATCATCACGGAACATGGCGGCCGGATGGAGGTCGATTCCACGGAAGGCCGGGGCAGTACTTTTTCAATAATTCTCCCCCAAAAAGTGGCTTGAAATTATGAGCCGGGTTACCGGCGAGTCATTTTCCCTTATAATTCTGGTCCCTATGCGGGTCGCCCCCTATTTGTTCTGTCAAATATAGGCGTTGACCTTATCAATATATTGTGGTAATAATTCGTATACTCCCAATATATTGTACAGTCCGGATGATAGCCACAGGAGGTGCAATGGAAACCCATCCCATCTCACAGGGATTTAACCGATCTTATTCCGACAGCATCATTGATCTCGGCAAAACCAACGAAAGCGTGTGTTGCTTTTACACGCTGATCTTCAGGGTGGATGCCCTGGAAGAGAAATATCCCGGCGGGCACATGGCGTTTCTCCTGACCCATCAAGGCTGGAGCAATGAGCACCTTTTGGCGGTATTTCATATGGGACCGGCCCACCAGAAAGTAATGCAAGACATCGAACGCTACAGCATAACGGAAGTACAGGACTGGATCTATCTGGAAGAAGATGATGTCACCTGGTCCTGGAATATGTTTAATTTTGAAACCGAGGCAGATTGGCTCAAAGGGCGCTATAAAAAGGGCAACCTATATGTGCGCTATCAGGAAGGCGTGCTGGGTTAGAAGCTATCTCAAAAAAGCCTTTTGGCCCAATCTCGGCGTTGGACGCTAAATTCAAATCCTCGAAATACAGCAGTATTCCTCCGGTTCGAATGTAGCGCCCGCCTTGACCTTGAACCAAAATCCGTTTTTTGAGATAGCTTCTAATCTGAGGGTAGAATTCCTGGGGAATCCGGCGAAGGTGATGTTTCACTTTCGTAAGCAGAACCCCAAACGCAGAAAAGGCTGCAATCTTGTTGGATTGCAGCCTTTTTATGTTCATGGTGGCGATGCAGGGAATCGAACCCCGGACACTACGGATATGAGCCGTATGCTCTAACCATCTGAGCTACATCGCCGTGTGGGGCCCAAACGGGGGCCGCCCATTTGGAAGACGCATTGGTAACAGGCAATGCAGTGCTTGTCAAGCCAAAAGATGCCGGTTGCGGACCGCCTTTAATTGGCCGGCATGGACCCGCTCACCTCTACGGTAAATTCCTCCAGGTTGTCCGGCAGTTTGGTAAAGATCACCATAAACGGGAGCATTTGCCCCGGTCCGATACGTGATTTGCCCCGGTTGCGCAATCGTTTTTTTATCGTTTTCAGATCGAGACCGGCCAGGTCCTGATCGGCCAGGACATTACCGGCCAGCACAATCTGCGTCTGGATCAATTTTTTGCCTGGCGCAAAGAGCTTGCCCAGCATCCGGATGGCCTGTCGCGGCTCTTCATACGCGCTTCTGACCTTACCGGTAATCACGAACAGGCGACCGGTTTTACTGTTTTCAATAAAGCGGCTGTTGATCCCGTGGGTACTCATTTTGAGGTTGCCGGCCACGTCATCGGGGCCGACTTTAATGAATTCGCCTATATAAGGAATGTCCTTGAGAAACGGTTTAACGGGCTCCAGGAAAGGCACCTTAATATCGGCCATATCCAGGCCCACAATCCCACCGACACCCAGCACCGCAATCAACACCAGCCCCAGCAGAAGTTTTACCGGGGCACTCATTCCGCCGCTGCGCGCGACCTTGACTTTTTTCTTTTTCTTTTTCTTCTTTTTCTTCTTCTTTTTGGCCTTTTTATCTTCCTTTTCGGCGACGGCCGCGGCGGCTGCCTCCTCTTCGGCGCCGCCTTCCAGATCTTCAAAATCAGCGGTACTCGGCGGCTCTATTTCGATGGTTCCGGCAAAATCCATTTCCACATCTTCCATCGAATCATCTGCCCCGAGATCATCTCCAAAATCCAGTTCCATGTCGTCGGTCTGGTCGTCAGCGGCTTCCAGCTCAAGATCGAAATCATCTTCCAGGGCCAGATCCGCGTCGCTGTCCTCCAGTTCGAAATCCAGCTCATCGTCTGCGTCCGCAGTTGCCGCAACGTCTTCGCTTGTCTCGAGCATATCTTCGATATCCGTCAGGTCAAGATCTTCAGTGACCTCGAGATTGCTGATATCCAAATCATCATCGCCGGACGTGGCATCGTCGAAATCCAGCTCAAGGTCCACATCTTCCGGTTCGGCCTCTACGACTTCGATATCGTCATCCAGCATATCTTCCAGGTCGGAAAGGTCCAACTCGTCCGACTCGGAAACCTGGCCGGCACCGCCTTTGGCGCCATCCTGAGCATCCACCATATCCTCGATATCAGACAGATCCAGATCATCGTCACCCGCCGCGGAGTCATCGTCCAGATCCAACTCCAGATCCAACTCATCGTCGCCGCCGACGGAGGCGACAGCCTCGTCATCGCCAAGGTCGAGGTCTAAATCTAGGTCGAGATCATCTCCGCCCGTATCGGCGGCAGCCGGTTCTTCATCTCCCAGGTCCAAATCAAGATCCAGATCCAGATCATCCGCAGCACCAGCGTCGGCCGCCACGGCATCGTCATCGCCCAGATCTAGGTCGAGATCCAGGTCGTCGGCACTGTCCGCATCAGCCACCGCATCCTCTTCTCCCAGATCCAAATCCAGATCGAGTTCATCATCTGCGCCGGCCCCATCATCTCCCAGATCGAGGTCAAGATCCAGATCGAGGTCGTCCGCGCTGTCCACGTCGGCCACCGCTTCATCTTCACCCAAGTCCAGATCGAGATCAAGTTCGTCCTCCGCGCCGGCCGCATCGTCTCCCAGGTCGAGATCCAGACCCAGGTCCAGATCGTCCTCAGCATCGGCTGCGGCAGGTTCATCTTCGCCCAAGTCGAGGTCCAGGTCCAGTTCGTCTTCCAGGCCTGCGGCCGGCTCGTCGTCATCCAGATCCAGACCGAGATCCAATTCATCTTCCGCTTCAGCGGGAGCAGCTGGTTCGTCATCATCGAGATCCAGGTCCAGATCCAGTTCGTCTTCAAGCCCCCCGCCCGTTTCTTCAGCGGCCGCGGGGGTATCGGTGGCGGGCTCCCCGGCATCGGGATCGAGGACAAGATCATTATCGAAATCAAGATCATCGAGCCCAAGGTCATCATCGGCAGGGGCTGCGGGAGGTGGCACCGGGGCTGCGGGAGGTGGCTCCGGTGCGGCGGGCGGCGGCTCCGGGGCGGCTGCAGGATAGGCTGTAAAAACTGACTGGCAGGACGTGCAGCGCACTTGAGTGCCGGTCGCTTTTACGACGCTTTCATCCAATTCATAACTGGTGTTGCAATTCCCACAGGTGATAATCATAACATACCCTCTTCATTGAAATTTCAGATGATAGATTGCCGGCAGCTCGCGATAAGCTTCATCATAATCCAGGCCGTAACCGACCAGAAATCCCTTTTCAATCGTATGACAGGCGTAATCGACTTTTATCTTTGACTGTCGGCGTTCTAACTTATCCAGCAGCGTACACACCCTGACAGTCGCTGGTTTGAATTTATTGAGATAATTTACTAGGTACGTGAGCGTCAGCCCACTATCGACAATGTCTTCAACGACGAGGACATCCTTGCCCTCTATATCTATATCGATCTCTTTGGTAATTTCAATCTTACCGGAAGAGGTCGTGCCCGATCCGTAGCTGGCCGCGCGGACGAAATCGATTTCGACCGGTATGGTAAGCCTGCGTGCAAGATCGGCCATGAAGATGAAGGCACCCTTCAAGACCCCCACAAGCACAAGCTTGCGACCTTTATAGGCAGCCGATATCTGCCGGGCCACCGAGGCAGTCGATTCCTCGATATCCTCCCTTTTCAACACAGGTATCAATTCCGGCATAACAGGTAACGGCCTGGCCTAGCATGGTGCTGCAATTTGAGCGACAGAATTAGCCTTCTTAAACTCCCATGAAATACCATCTAACACGGTCTGTTGTCAATGATTTTGGTTCTTTACAGGCCCTCGGCAGCCAGTTCATCGATAAGCTTTTTCTGGGAGGGGGTAAGCGATTTGGGCATGCTGACCAGGATGGTCACATAGAGATCCCCCTTTTCGCCGCCGTTCATCCGCGGCAGGCCGTGCCCGGCCAGCCGCATCTTGGTCTTATGGCGAGTTCCGGAGGGGACTTTCAGGCTGAGGGCTTTGCCCTCGATGGTGGGCGCGGGGATGGTGGTGCCTAATATGGCATCGGTAAGTTTGATTTCCCGGTTCAGGTGCAGATCGTTGCCTTCCACTGAAAACACCGAGTCCTCCAGCAAATTGGCTTTGATGTATAGATCGCCGGGGACGCCGCCGTAAGGGCTGGCCTCACCCTTGCCGGCCAGGCGCAGTTTCTTTCCGGTTGTCATTCCCTGGGGAATCTTGACGGTAATTCTCTCGGTTTTTCCAGCGTGGGTGTAGGAAATGGTCTTTTTGATCCCGGTTGCGACTTCCTGGAGCGTGAGGCCGATCTCATATACCAGATCTGCGCCGCGCGGGGCGGCCGGCCGGCTGCGGCCACCAAAGGGCGAACCCCCGCCGCCGAAGTTAAAGGAGAAGCCGCCCTGGCCGCCCTTACCACCGAAACCGAACTCCTTGAATATGTCGGCAAAATCGAACCCGCGGAAAATGTCTTCCTGGGAATAGCGCTGCTGGAACCCGGCCGAGCCAAAGGTGTCGTACTGCTGGCGCTTTTCCTTGTCGCTGAGTACGGCGTACGCCTCGCTTATACCTTTAAACTTGGCCTCAGCCTGCTTGTCACCCTTGGTCTGATCAGGGTGGTATTTCAAGGCCAGTTTACGGTATGCTTTTTTGATCTCGCTGTCGGAGGCATTCTTGTTGACCCCCAGGACTTTGTAGTAATCCGTTTCAGGCATGCTGTTCCTTTCGTCCAATCCTAACCTGTCAAATTGCTTTGTTTTTCCTTTAGTTAAGCCGGGAAACCATCGCTTCTTAAAATAAGATGAGCCCGGTTAAGTGTCAAACATGCGCCGGCGGGTAGCCGCCTTCCCTTCCATGGCTCGCAAAGCAACCATCAACACTGAAATGGCGGCCGGGGTCATCCCGTCAATCCGAGTGGCCTGCCCCAGGGATATCGGCCGCACTCTGCTCAATTTTTCTTTCAGTTCGTTGGAGAGCCCATGTACCTGGGCAAAGTCATAATCCGATGGGATCTTAACCCGCTCCAAATCCTTGAACTTCTCAATCTCTTTCAGTTGTCGCTGGATGTAACCTTCATGCTTGATTTCGATTTCCGTCTGTAGGGCGACCGTCGGGGCGATCGGACTGTCTGCCGGGGCGAGCTGGCGGACGGCACCATAACCAAGCTGAGCCCGCTTCACTAGCTGGCTCAGGTGAATGCCACTCTTGATTGGATTGGTGCCCTGCTCTTCAAGATAGGCATTGACCTCGGTGGTCGGCCTGACCACGGTATGCTGGACCCGCTTTATCTCAGCTGCAATCTGCTTTTTGCGCTCCTTTATGTCCCGGGCATGCTCTTTCTCAATCAGCCCCAGACGGTGTCCGGTCTCCATCAGCCGAATATCAGCGTTGTCTTCCCTGAGCATCAGGCGATATTCGGCCCGCGAAGTAAACATCCGGTACGGTTCCACGGTTCCCCGGGTGACCAGATCGTCCACCATGACTCCCATGTAGGCCTGGGACCTGTCCAGGATGAAGGCCGGCCGCTTTTGGACCCGGCAGGCCGCGTTGATACCAGCCCAGAGGCCCTGGGCTGCCGCTTCCTCGTAGCCGGAGGTCCCGTTGATCTGGCCGGCCAGAAACAGACCGCCGACCTTCTTGGTTTCCAGGGTAGGATGTAGCTGCACCGGGTTCACGTAATCATACTCGATGGCGTAGGCCGGCCGCATGATCTGGGCCTGCTCCAGGCCGGTCACCGATCGGACCACCTGTAGCTGCACGTCCACCGGCAAGCTGTTGCCCAACCCACTGGCATACACCTCCCGGGTGTCGACCCCTTCGGGTTCGAGGATAATCTGGTGCCGCTCCTTGTCGGGAAATCGGACGATCTTGTCTTCGAATGAGGGGCAGTAGCGGGCAGAGACACCTTTGATGATCCCGCCGTGCAGGGCGCTCTTGTGCAGATTGTCCCGCACGATTTTGTGAACCCGGGGACTGGTATGGCCGATATAACTGGGCAGCTGGGGCATGGCCAGCGAATCCGTAAAAACCGAAAACGGCCTTGGTTCGGTCTCGGCGCCCTGCGCTTCAAATTTCGAGAAGTCGATGCTGTCGCGATCCAGGCGGGGAGGCGTACCGGTCTTCATCCGCCCCAGCGCAAAGCCCAACTCAGCCAAGTGGGCCGGCAGCCCATAGGAAGCGAATTCACCGGCTCGTCCGGCCTTGAGGGATGTAAAACCGATGTGGACCAGGCCGCTCAAAAAGGTTCCGGTGGCCAGAACCACAGCCTGGGCCCGGTAACCGAAACCGGTGGCGTCTTCAATCCCGACCACCTGGTCGTCCTCCACTACCAGGCGCTCCACCATGGCCTGCTTCAGGTCCAGGCCGGCCTGCGCTTCGATGACTGCTTTCATCACCCGGTGGTAGCGATTCTTGTCATTCTGGGTGCGGGAAGACTGGACAGCCGGCCCTTTGCGCGTATTGAGCACTCGATACTGAATGGCAGTCTGGTCGGTCACGCGGGCCATTTGCCCACCCAGGGCGTCGATCTCCCGCACGAGCTGTCCCTTGGCCATGCCCCCGATGGACGGGCTGCAGGGCATGGCGGCCACCTTGTCTAGATCGATGGCCAGCAGCAGGACAGTGCTCCCCATCCGCGCCGCCGCCAGGGCCGCCTCGCAGCCGGCATGGCCGGCTCCCACCACGATGATATCGTATTTTTGTGTATATACTGTCATGCTGCTGTTTGGTCGCTTCCCGGCTTGAAAACTTGCAAAGTTTCCGGTTTCACCTCTGGCCGTCAGCTTTTGGCCTTTGGCCTTTAGCCTTCCACCTTCTACCTGTGGCATCCGGCCACAAACCCATATTTACAATTTTTTCAGTGGAATGTATATAAGGACATCGACCTGTGAAGTCAACCAGCAACCCCAGCAGGCTACCATGCAAAAGCGCTATCGGGACCTGAACACCTATTTTCGGGAAATGTTCGGGCACCGGGTTCACAAAATCACTATCGATGCCGGGACGACCTGTCCCAATCGGGACGGTACGCTATCTACCGGCGGCTGTATCTATTGCAACGCCAAGGGCTCCGGTACGGGTGCGTTCGGAGCCGGAAAGTCTATCCGCGTTCAGTTGGAAAGTGCCAAAGCCAAGGTTGCCCGCCGTTTCAAGGCAAAGAAGTTTATTGCTTATTTTCAATCATTTACAAACACTTATGCTCCGATCGAAACGTTGCGCGCCCTCTATGATGAGGCGCTGGCCGTGCCGGATGTCGCCGGTCTGGCCATCGGTACCCGGCCGGACTGCATCAGTGTAGAGGTACTGGATCTGCTCGAAAGCTATTCCGCCGAGAAGCTCATCTGGATCGAATACGGCCTGCAGTCTGCTCACGATGCCACCTTGAACCTGATCAACCGGGGCCACAACGCCGCCAGTTTTACCAGGGCGGTGGCAGCCACTCAGGGACGGGGGATAAATATCTGCGCCCACGTTATCCTGGGGCTCCCCGGTGAAACCCGCAGCCAGATGATGGAGACCGCCTGCTTCCTGGCCGACCTCGGCATCCAGGGGGTCAAGCTCCACCTACTTTACGTCATCCGGGGAACCCGGCTCGAAGCCCTTTACCGTGCGGGGAATTTTGAATGTCTGGCCCAGCGGGAATATGTTGACCTGGTGTGTGAATTCCTGGAACGCCTGCCCGAGGACATGGTAATTCAGCGACTGACCGGTGATCCGCACCCTCGCGAACTTGTTGCGCCCCAATGGACCCTGGAGAAAAAGTAGACCCTCGACATGATAAAGGCCCTTTTGGAAGAAAGGGATACCTGGCAGGGGCGGCTGGTGGGGGGATGTAATTAAGCTATTAGCGGTTAGCTATTGGCTGTTGGCAAAACTTTTTAAAACCCACTGGAATCACAGCCGATGAACCAAGTCCAGAAAAGGGGAACCAGGCGGTGCCTGGCCATTATAAGGCTAACAGCTTACCGCTAATGGCTAATAGCTGCTGTTAGGTTATCTTTTCCCGAAATTCCCGCACGAATCCCAGAATCTTCTCCGTCTCTTCCGGTTCAAACCAGCGTACATCCGGATCGGCCCGAAACCAGGTAAACTGTCTTTTGGCATAGCGGCGGGTATCGCGCTTCAAGGTGGCCAGCATCTCGTCCCACTGGGTGTGGCCGCTCAAATAGGCGGCCATGTGGCGGTAACCGATAGACTGCATGGCCTTCAGGCCTGGGGCATACCCCTTGTCGAGCAGCCGACGGACTTCCGCCTCCAAACCCTCAGCAATCATGATATCCACCCGCCGGTTGATGCGGTCATAGAGCCGGTCGCGATCCATGGTCAATCCGATTTTAAGGCAATTGTACTTTTCCTCGGCAAAGGCATGCTCCGCCTGCAACCGACTCATCGTCTCCCCGGTCACGGCATACACTTCGAGCGCCCGCAAAATCCGATAGGTATCGTTGGGATGCACACGGAAGGCGGTTTCCGGATCCACTTTTTCCAGCTTGCGGTGAAGGGCCGGCGCCCCTTGCTCTTCGGCGGCGGCTTTCAGGTCCGCCCTGATTTGTGGATCACCGGCCTCGATCTTGAAAATCCCCCGGGTTAAGGCTTTGATGTAAAGTCCCGTGCCGCCGGCGACAACGGGCAGCACCCTGCGCTTGGCCAGGTCGGAAATGATCGTGGCCGCCAGCCCTGCGAACTTGGCCGCATCGAAGTCCTCGGCGGGATCGACCACATCGACCAGGTGGTGAGGCACACGGGTCTGTTCGGCCGCGGTTGGCTTGGCGGTACCGATCGTCATGTGCCGGTAAATCTGCATGGAATCTGCGCCAATAACCTCACCGTTTTCGGCTACGGCAATTTCGATGGCGACGCTGGTTTTGCCAATTCCCGTAGGTCCGCAGACAATTACCAGGGCGGTTTTATTTGGATCAAAATTGGTTGACAAATGCTCAAAACCCATACTACTAAGTCGATTTGGTAGAAAAAGAATGGGGTGATGGCTTCCGGGGCCGCCACGGCAACCCGGGATTCGTTTGTTTCTTTAATAATTACAAAACATTACAAACCCCCACCACCCTGGCCGACCGTGCCGGGCCCCTCTGATTGACCCCGCAAAGGGGGCGGGGCCTCATGGTGTGTCTGCCAGCCCACAAGCCGTGGATAGAATTAACAGGAGATCGTAAAGATGTCAAAAGATGTTGTCGGTTCAGTAATGGTTGTCGGAGGCGGTATCACCGGCATGCAGTCGGCCCTGGACTTGGCCGACTCGGGTTACTATGTGTACCTGGTTGAAAAGGGATCTTCCATTGGCGGGGCCATGTCCCAGTTGGACAAGACATTCCCCACCAATGACTGCGCCATGTGAATTATTTCACCGAAACTGGTCGAGGTCGGCCGGCATTTAAACATTGAGCTGAAAACCCTCAGTGAAATTGGTGAAATCAAAGGTAAGGCTGGCAATTTTGAAGTCGAACTCATCCGCCATCCTCGCTACATTGACGAAGATAAGTGTATCGCCTGTGGCCTGTGTGCCGAAAAGTGCCCCAAAAAGGTCCCGGACACCTACAACATGAGCCTGGCCAAACGCAAGTCCGCCTATGTGGAGTATGCCCAGGCCGTACCGTTGAAATATGCTATAGATGATCAGACCTGTATCTATTTCGTGAAAAACGGAAAATGCGGGGCGTGCAAGAAACTTTGCCCCACGGGCGCGGTGGATTTCGATCAGAAAACCACCACCGAGACCCTGAAGGTTGGTTCGGTGGTCCTCTCACCCGGTTTCGAACCTTTCGACCCTTCCGGCTTCGACAATTATCAGTATGCCAAACTGCCCAACGTGGTCACCTCCATGGAATTCGAGCGGATGCTGTCGGCCTCCGGCCCTTCCACGGGGCATGTCACCCGTCCGTCCGACGGCAAAGGCCCTAAAAAGATTGCCTGGCTCCAGTGCATCGGTTCCCGGGATATCAACCGGTGTGACAATGCCCACTGCTCCTCGGTTTGCTGTATGTACGCAATCAAGGAAGCGGTCATCGCCAAGGAGCACGACAGCGAACTGGAATGCGCCATCTTCTTCATGGACATGCGGACCCCCGGTAAGGAATTCGAAAGGTTCTATGAAAGTGCCCGCGACAAAGCCGGGGTGCGCTTTGAGCGCAGCCGGATCCACACCATCGATCCGGTCGGCGACTCCGGCGACCTCCAAGTCCGTTACGTCACCGAAAGTGGTGAATTGCAAACCGAAATCTACGACATGGTTGTGCTTTCCATCGGACTGCAGACCTCTCCGGAGACGGTGGCCCTGGCCGAGAAACTGAACATCGAACTGACCGGCGGCAACTTCTGTAAAGCGCCGACTTTTGCGCCGGTCACCACCAACCGACCCGGTATTTTTGCCTCCGGCGCTTTCCAGGGTCCCAAGGACATCCCCCAGGCGGTCATCGAGGCCTCCGCGGCGGCCGCCGCGGCCGGAGAGATTCTCGCCGAAGCACGGGGGACCAATATCGTGCAGGCGGAAGAAGTGCCCGAAACCAATGTCGCCGGTGACAGACCCAAGATTGGCGTGTTTGTCTGCCGTTGCGGAACCAACATTGCCGGGGTCGTGGATGTACCGGCCGTAGCGGAATACGCCGCGACCCTGCCTTACGTGGATTATACCGCGGACAACCTGTACTCCTGCTCCCAGGATTCACAGGAGACGATGGCCAAGATCATCAAGGAAGAGGGCCTCAACCGGGTGGTCGTGGCCGCCTGTACGCCCAAAACCCACGAAGCCCTGTTTATGGAAACGATGACCAGTGCCGGCCTGAACAAATACCTGTTCGAAATGGCCAATATTCGCAACCACAATTCCTGGGTCCATAAAAACACCCCGGAACTGGCGACCGAGAAAGCCAAGGATCTGGTCCGCATGGCCGTCTCGAAGGTTGCCCTGATGCAGCCGCTTGAAGAGGCCCAACTGGACATCAACCAGACCGCCATGGTAGTCGGCGGCGGTATCGCCGGTATGTCGGCGGCCCGGAGCCTGGCCCGCCAGGGCTATGCGACCCATATCATCGAAAAAGGTGCGCAACTGGGCGGCCAGGCCAACAGGCTGTACAAAACCGCCGTTGGTGAAGACATTCAGAAACAACTGGCCGACCTGGTCAGTGACGTCGAGGGCCAAGCCAACATCCAGGTCCACCTGAACACCGAGTTGAAAATGGTGGAAGGGTTCGTCGGTAATTTCAAAGCTACCCTAAATAATGAAACCGGCGACCAGGAACTGGAACACGGTGTGGCGATCATGGCCACCGGCGCCAACCCGCTGCAGCCGAAAGAGTATGAATACGGCAACGATCCGCGCATCATCACGGCGCTCGACCTGGATGAAAAATTCATCAATGCTGACCCCGCGCTGAAAGATCTCAATACAGCCGTGTTTATCCAGTGCGTCGGCTCCCGCGATCAGGACCGGCCGTACTGCTCCCGGGTCTGCTGCACCCATTCGGTGGACACCGCCCTGGAGCTGAAAAAACGCAATCCCGACATGACGGTGTTCATTCTCTACCGGGATATCCGTACCTACGGCGAAAAGGAACTGATCTACCGTGAAGCCCGTGAGGCCGGCGTGATTTTCATCCGTTACGCCCTCGACAACAAACCCCAGGTAAGTATTGAAGACGGCCGGTTGCTGGTAACCGCTACCGATCATGTGCTGGGCCGTCCAATTGAAATCGAAACGGACCTTTTAACCCTCGCTTCGGCCCTGGTTCCCAACCGGGACGAAAGCCTGGCCAACTTTTTCAAGGTCCCCATGAACGACGACGGGTTCTTCGTGGAAAGACATGCCAAGCTGGGCCCATCCGAATTCGCCACCGACGGCGTTTTCCTCTGCGGATTGGCCCACTATCCCAAACCCATTGACGAATCAATCGCTCAGGGGCAGGCGGCGGCCTCCCAGGCAACGACGCTGCTGGCCCGCAAGAACATCTTCACCAGTGGTACGGTCGCGGAATCGAATCCGCTGAACTGCAGCAGCTGCGGTGTCTGCGTCGCCATCTGCCCCTACAACGCTCCGGCGTTTACCACCGAAGGGCCCTGGGCCGGCCGCGCTGAGATCAATCCGGTCCTGTGCAAAGGCTGCGGCCTCTGCGTGGCCTCCTGCCGCTCAGGCGCGCTGCACCTGAAAGGCTTTGATAACAACCAGATTTTTGCCCAGATTTTTTCAATTGACGAAGCTGTGTAAAAAGTTTCCGGGGCCTGACAGGCCCTCGAAGAACGCATAACCAGAGTTAAGGAGTAAGCAACCATGACCGAGTGGCAACCAAAGATCGTCAGTTTTCTCTGCAACTGGTGTAGCTACGGTGCGGCAGATCTGGCCGGGGTTGGCCGGATGGAATATCCGCCCAACATCCGGGTCATCCGGATTCCCTGCACCGGCCGCATGAGCCCGAAATTTTTCCTGGCCGCCCTGAACGAGGGCGCGGATGCTGTCTGGGTGTCCGGGTGACATCCCGGTGAATGCCATTACCTGGAAGGTAATTACTACGCCCGACGCAAATTCGCCCTTTTCACCAACCTTATAGAGCATATGGGAATTGAGCCTGGAAGGCTCCACTTCTCATGGGTTTCGTCTGCTGAATCGACCAAGTTTGTAGACGTGGTCAATGAAGTGACCGCAGCGGTCAAGAAGCTGGGCCCGAATACTCACCACCTAAATGACAAGGCCAAGGTAGCTTAAATGTTAGGATATGCTGATAAGATGAAAGAGGTATCCCGGCGGCTTCTCAAGGAGTGTAAAGTAGAAGTCTTGATCGGGTTCCGCCAGGGGTCTATGCCGATGATGAACGAACCGTGCTTCGTGAAAAGCGACGCAGATGTCGATCAGCTGGTATGGGACAGCAATTGCGGCATCAACCTATCCAACTACCTGACCAACCGGCAGGAAGAAAAGATCGGGATCTTTGCCAAGGGCTGTGACAGCCGCAATATCGTTACCCACATCCTGGAAAACAAGATCAAAAGAGAGCAGCTGGTGATCATCGGGGTCCCCTGCCAGGGTATGCTCGATCGACGTAAAATCAACGCCTTGATCGATGGTGAAATCACCGCTGTGACCGAAGATGAAAAAGGCGTCCGGGTCCAGGGCACCGATTTTGACCAAACGTTCGCCAAGGATGAGCTGCTGCAGGACAACTGCCGCATTTGTCATCACCCCAATCCGGTCATCCACGACGAAATGCTGGCCGAGCCGGTTGCTGAAACCCCGGATGTCGACCGTTACGCCGATGTGCGGGCCATCGAAGAGATGACACCCGCGGAGAAGAAACAGCATTTCGACGACCTGCTGGCACCCTGCATCCGCTGCTATGCCTGTCGGAATGCTTGCCCGCTGTGCTACTGCCCCACCTGCTTTGTGGATGAATCCAAACCGCAATGGGTAGGCAAGGGACAGGAGATGGTCAACATCCGGACGTTCCATTTCCTGCGGGCCTACCACTGTGCCGGCCGCTGCACCGATTGCGGCGCCTGCGAGCGGGCCTGTCCGGTGGGCATCTCCATGCGCCAGTTCACCAAGAAGCTCGAGAAGGATGCCAAAGAACTGTTCGACTGGGAAGCCGGCATGTCACTGGATATACGGCCGGCGCTGGATACCTATCAGCCCGGTGATCCGGACGAATTCATTAAATAAGATGCGCAGCCCGCGGGCTGGAAGTTTAGAAACATTAAGATAAAGGCAAATTCTATGAAGGTCGTAAAAATTGAAAAAAACAGGTGGGAAGCGGGGTTGGACGCCCTGCGGGCTGCCTACCGGCTTTTCGGACCAGTGAAGGCCAAAGAGGGGCATGAACCCAAGGAACTCGACCAGGGTGAAATCCCGGATTACAATATGCTCAACACCCGTCTTTCACCGAAAGCGATTGCCTTTCCGCAATCCGAGGACATCCTGGAGTTTTCCCTGGATCCCAATGTGGAAGACCATCACATTATGAAAGAAGTTGCCGGTGATCTCACCCCCCGGGCTGTGATCGGCATGCGCCCGTGTGATGCCCGCGCCATGGCCCTGCTCGATCTCAACTTCGACACGGCGGAATACAAGGATCCCTACTGGATAAAGGCATACGAGGCGACCACCTTCGTTGGCCTGGCCTGCGACAGTCCCTACACCACCTGCTTTTGCACCACGGCCGGTTGCGGTCCCTACCATGAGCAGGGGCTGGATGTGCTGCTGACGGACAATGGGGATCACTACCTGGGCAAAGCGCTGACCGACAAAGGCCAGGCCTTGCTGGACAGTGCCGGCTGGAACGATGCGGGCGATGGCGAAAGCGTGTTTGCAGACAAAAAAGCGGCCGCCGAGGCCAAAATTGTCAGTGCCATCGAGACAGACAAGTTGCGCGATGCAGACACCCTGGCGCTCCACGGAGCCCCTTTCTGGGAGGATGTCTCTTTTGCCTGCATCAATTGCGGCACCTGCACCTTCCTCTGCCCCACCTGCTGGTGTTTCGATCTCCAGGATGAGGTCCGCGGCAAATCCGGCAAACGGTTGAAAAACTGGGACAGCTGCATGTTTCCGCTCTTCACGCTGCACACCACGGGACACAATCCCCGGGGCACCAAGCTCCAGCGGGTCCGCCAGCGTTTTATGCATAAACTGAAATATTTTGTCGATAAATACGACACGGGGACCATGTGTGTCGGCTGCGGCCGCTGCGTCCGCCAGTGCCCGGTAAATATCGATATTCGTAAGGTCTGTGACCTGCTGAACAGCCACGCGGCCGTAGACAGCTGCGTGGCCGAGGGATAATAAGGGGGATTTAAGACGTGCAGAATCCATATTTACCGTACCCGGTTCGCATCGATGAACTGGAAGTCGCAACCGAGGATAAAAGCCTTAAGACATTCAAATTTGTCTTTCTGAATGAAGGTGATGAAGAGAAGTTTGCCTATCAGGCCGGCCAGTTTGCCGAACTGTCCGTCCCCGGTGTGGGTGAAATCCCCATCGGCATCGCCTCTTCCCCGGTGGAAAAAGGGTTTGTGAAATTTACGGTCTTCAAAGCCGGGGTGGTGACCAGCCACATGCACGCCATGCAGGCGGGGGATGTAATGGGGATCCGGGGACCGTTGGGCAACTGGTACCCCTGGGATATGCTGGAAGGCAAAAATATCCTTATCGTGGGCGGCGGATTCGCCTTCACCACATTGCGCTCCTCTATCATATACATGCTGGATCCCGCCAATCGCGGCCGCTTCGGAAACATCGATGTTATTTACGGGGCGCGCACACCGGGCATGTTGCTGTACAAGGATGAACTGGTCGAATGGGAGAAACGTGACGATATCAACGTGCATCTCACCATCGATGCGCCGGTGGAAGGATGGGATTACAATGTCGGCTTCGTGCCACCGGTCACCGAGGAGAAAGCGCCCGAGGCGGACAAGGATACCTACGCTATTGTCTGCGGCCCGCCCGTCATGATCAAATTCACCTTGCCGGTTCTGGAAAAACTGGGCTACACCGACGACCAGATTATCATGTCCCTTGAAAATCGCATGAAATGCGGATTCGGCATGTGTGGTCGCTGCGGGATCGGTAAAGAGCTGGTCTGCAAGGACGGTCCGGTTTTTACCCTGGGCGAGCTGAACAAAACCCCTAGGGAACATTAAGGCGACCCTGTTTAATAACTTGTTAATATTAGATAAATTGCTGGCCATTGCAAAATACAGCCATTGGTAATATTTTCATATTGACATCGGATACTCAATCGGTTAAAAAATCTTTTTCAATGCAAAAATAACGGCGGAATGCCATAAGTAACAAAAATACTAATTAAGGAGGAATGCTAAATGGCAACAGTAGAATTTGGTGGAGAGAATTTTGGCGTAGATGAAGACGGTTTTATCGATGATTACGCAACCTGGAGTGAAAACTGGGTACAGTATGTAAAAGGCGAAGAAGGCATCGACGAGTTGAATGATGAACACCGTCTGGTAATCAATACTCTGCGTGAGTACTATGAGAAAAATGGGATTGCCCCCATGGTTCGGGTACTTTCCAAGGTTACCAAGTTCAAACTGAAACACATCTACGAGCTGTTCCCGTCAGGCCCCGGCAAGGGAGCCTGTAAGATGGCTGGTCTGCCCAAACCGACCGGCTGTGTATAGTCACAGACCAGTGATTGGGTACACAAACATCTGATCAAAAAGGCCCTGCTAAGCAGCAGGGCCTTTTTTTGGTATCCATACACAAATGGCATCTTTTGACCCAGCGCGGCGTTTTCGCTATTTTGAGATCCTCGGAAAAGCGCGCTATGCCTCCGGTCTCAAAATCGCTCAAGCCTTGCTCTGAATCAAAATCTACCCTTTGTGAATGGATACCGAAATTATAGGTGCCCCCATGGTCATCACGGTCAAAACCGGCTCCCGGACGGAATTTGTAGATATCACCGCTGATATTCAAAAAGCGGTTTCCGCGGGCGGCTTTCAGGACGGACTTTGCATGATCTATGTTCCCCACACGACCGCCGCGGTCACCATCAATGAAAGCGCCGACCCAATCGTAAAAAAAGACATCCTCATGATTCTGAACCAAATCGTTCCGTGGCAGGCCGAATACCGGCACATGGAAGGCAACTCCCCGGCCCACGTAAAGTCCACCCTTGTGGGTGCCTCGGAACTGGTGATGGTCGAAAACGGGCGTCTGGTGCTGGGAACCTGGCAGGGTATCTTCTTTTGCGAGTTCGACGGCCCCCGGACCCGCAAGGTACATCTAAAATTCATGCAGGAATAACGTCAGCAGCCATGGAACATCTAAACGCAACCGACAAAAAGATTCTCAATCGCATACAGTCCGATTTCCCCATTACCAGGAACCCATTTGGCACCATCGCCACAGAACTTGGCCTGACCGAAGAAGATGTATTGACCAGCCTGACCCGGCTGAAGGACCGGGGCATCATCAGGCGGATCGGCGGCAATTTCGTACCGGAAAAACTCGGATTCGTCAGTACGTTGTGCGCCGCCCGGGTACCGGCCAACCGCATCGATCAATTTGCCGAAACCGTCAATCGCTATCCGGGCGTCACCCACAACTACCTCCGGGAAAATGACTTCAATGTCTGGTTCACATTTATCGCCCCTTCCATGGCGGAAATTGAGGCCAACCTGGCGGACATTGCAAAAACAACCGGTGTGGATGAAATCCTCAACCTACCGGCGACCCGGGTTTTTAAGATCAGGGCGCAGTTTAATTTGACATAGGACAAGGGTAGCAGGTAAAGGGCTGAAGACTGAAGGGGGAAGGCTGGAGACTGAAAGTTTGAACATGGAATCCCTTCGTATTGCCGCGGCAGTGGTGAACGCCCCTATCGGTGAAACCGATCAGAACCTGGCCGAGGTATCCCATTGGACCCGGACGGCCGCGGACCAGGGCGTTCGCCTGATTTGCTTTCCCGAGATGAACCTGACCGGGTACGTCCATACCGACGGGGCCGCGGCCTGGGCCGAATCCATTCCAGGGCCTACGACCGATGCCTTGACGAAGCTTTCACGGAAAACCGGTGTCACCGTCCTGGCTGGTATGGCTGAAAAAGCCACCGACGGGCGGCTTTTCATCGTCCATCTGGCTGCCAGCCCTGAAGGTGGTCTTGACGTGTACCGTAAACTGCATCTGGCGCCTCCTGAGAAGACGATTTTTACCCCAGGTGATCAGGCGTCCCTGTTCAAAGTAGAATCCATAACCTGTGGTATCCAACTCTGTTACGACGCCCATTTCCCGGAACTGACGACCCGCATGGCCCTTGACGGGGCAGATATCGTCTTTGTACCGCATGCATCCCCCAGCCGTGGCCAGACTGCCCAGGCTAAACATCAATCCTGGATGCGGCATCTCACTGCGCGATCCTTCGACAACGGTCTTTTCATTGTCGCCTGCAACCAGACCGGCAGTAACGGTAACGGGCTGGAATTCCCGGGTAATGCCGTAGTGATCGATCCGTCCGGCAACATCCTCGCCAAAAAACTGGATGACAAGGAGGGGCTGCTGGTCGTCAACCTGGACGGTAGCGCTCTGGAGCATGTGCGCGGGCACCGGATGCGGTATTTTTTGCCGAACAGAAGGCCTGATATATACTAGCACCATTTCGAAATGCGGATTCCGGCAGGGGACTATTTCGAGATGCGCCGCCCCCTCTTTACTGCGCGGCCATTGTATGATAGGCCCTCTATATTTCATTGGTCGCGGTGACTGCTGGGCGGCTACATGACACCTGTACGGGCCGAAATCTAAACGGGCTGATAGCGAGTTTTACGGATAACGTTTCCGCGTTTGAAATTGAACCGGGTCACCTGAATAAACGAAAATGCCAACTGTAGGGTTGGCCTTAAATGTGGACGTATTTATTTTCAGTATAATTCCATAATGAAGGAGGTTAAACATGGCGACTAGCGACGCAACCGAAAAACAGCCCCTCTGGTTGAGCATAGAGGAAAAAATCCTGGCGCTCGACTCACTAGAACTCGCGGGCGACAATCTGGAAGCCGCGGTCCAGAAAATAGCCGGCGAACTCGATGGCGACGGATACAAAGTCTCAAGCCTGGGCGGCAACATGCTGGAACTGCGCTTTGCTCTGGATAAAGCCGTGCAGGTCGGTCACCCCATGTTGAAGGATCTGGATGGGGCGGTCGGCGCCTATACCCTCGATGACGTTGAGGACGCTTATGGCGCCGCCAGCAAACTCATCGGCGACCTGGGCGCGACCTGGCCGAAAATGACCAAGGCTGCCCACCGGGCGGACGTGATTCAGATGATCGAAGCGGCCCGGCTCGACCTGCTGGTTGCCAAAGCCAAGGACATGCCCGACGACCAGGGTGTTCGAATGCTTATCGGTGACAATGTGGCTTTCGACGTAATTTCCGCAAGGATGGAGATCTCCGCGGAACAAGTGGAAGAAGTCAACAAAGCCATCGAGGCGGAGAAGGCCGAAGAGGCCAGAATACTCGGGTTGCTCGAGAAGGTCGCCGACAAAGCCGATGACGAAAAAGTCCGGCACCTGTTCGCCAATGACGTTGCCGAACCGTTGATCGTTTCTGTTGCCAAGATCGGCCAGGACGCCGTAGCTGCCGCTAAAAAGGCCATGGAAGAGGAGCTGAAAGAGAAAGAACGGCTGGCCGCCGAAGCGGCCGCCAAGAAAAAAGCCGAAGCCGAAGGGCCCTCCCTGGAAGACATTACGCCGGAAGATATGATCGATCACATCGAGGCCATTCGGGAGATCATGGAGTTCAGCGACCAGGAGAAGGAAATCCGGACTATGTGCGAGCAAAGCGCCATACCCAAGGCACTGGTGGATGTTGCCGTCACCGAACCGGCCAAGCTGGACGAGCTTGAAAAGCAAGCCGAAGGCTAAAATACGCACCCCGGGGTGGACGCTTCTTTAGTTGGAAAGCGTCGTGTTTAATTCAGAAAGGCTTAGGAGGAAAACTCCTAAGCCTTTAATTTTTTCAGCCAAAAGTCGAACGACCGCCCCGGCACAAAAATGTCAATCCCCACCGAGGGTTCTGCTAGCGGATTGGAAACAATGTGGGTTTCATGGCCTGGAATAAACACGGCGTCATTTTCGCCGAGTTCCTGCTCATCATCGTCCGTTGTGATAACGAGTTTACCCTTGAGTACGATAAGCACCTGGGCATTGGGGTGATTGTGCCGGGGAGAGGCATGGCCGGGGGGCTTCACGAAATGCTCGATCGAGATTTCCGCCTGGCTGCAAAGACTCACCCGTTTCCAGTCTTTCTCCGGTTCGTAGCTTTCGGCTTTGTCAAATTGAATGACTTTCATCTTTTCTCCTCCCATACGTTCATACTGGATCCAAGCAACCCTCGCGGGAAAAATCCCCTGGAAATTCCTCACTTTTACGGGTCGCCCCCGCCTACGAATGTTGTCCCTGTTCAGGGCATACAAGGGTCCTTTCTCCTTAGCAATCCATCCGCAAGCGCTTTGCGTAAAGACCTGGCGGCCCCTTCCCAGACATAAAACTTGATAGTCGGTTTGGAATGAATCTCAACCACGGGGCTTGCTGCTTCCTTCTCCAGCATTTTTATAAACGCCGCATGCGGTACCCATACCCAGAAAGCACGTTCAACATTGGTGCATTTACGCTGTGCCGCGATGTCAGCGACATCCCGATATGGCACCTCGGTTACATAGCTATAGAAATTGCCGGAGCGGCTCGGACCTTTCAGTTGGAAACGTTCAATTGTTTTCAAGTCATATACACAATTCGTTTCTTCGTGAAACTCACGCAAGGCGGTCTGGGTTCCCGGTTCATTCTTCTCTGGTCGGCCCCCGAATGCGCCCCAGGCTTTGCGCTTTAAATCAGGATCATAAGCCAGGAGATAAAGAGCCCCCTTCGCAGAACAGGTGTAGGGTATTATGCCAGCCGCAACTCCCTTAATTGGGTCTGCATGGACTGCGGCCGTAAACATCAGCAGCACTGATAGTAAAAAGACTGTTTTCATCGGTTCTTGCTCCTGACGCAGGCTATTTGAGATGCGGGGGCAGTTGTTGCTTCAAATGTGCAGGGATTGTCATTATCTCGCGATCAAGGCCGGTCAGCGCCTGTAGACCTGAAGACGGACAGGTAATCAACATTTGCCGAATACCATTTAGCAATGGCTATCTAACGCTTCAGGAGATACGCTTCCCGCTCTATAACATAGAACGGAAGCAGGCCTTCACCCTTCGCTACAGAATCATAGAGGTCGACATCTTTTTCATGCTGCATCCCGACTTTTTCCAATACCAAACAGGAACCTGTATTCTCCTTATCCGTGACAGCATAGACGCGGGAAAAATCCGGTCTGGTAAATATCCAACCCAGGCTGGCAAGGACGGCTTCGGTCGCCAACCCATTACCCCACATGGATCTCCCGACCGCATAGGCCAGTTCCGGGCCGGCGTCTTCTATCTGGCCAGCTATGAATCCGCAGTACCCGATAAAGTCCCCCACCTGGCCCAGTTCACCATCCCGTATACAGATAGCCCGGACACCGAAGCCAAGTTCATCCCAAGGGGTGATGAATTCTTTTAAATATTCGGATGCAACGGCCCGCTGCCCCGCTTCCGTCGAAACCTCGTCAGACCCGGGCAACCAACGCATCATACCCCTGTCCGCCATGACCGTGACAGTCATGGCGTCCCAGTCGGAACTCTCCAGAGGCCTTAACGTGAGCCGTTTTGTTTTTAATGTTGTAGTCATTTCAGGCTTGGAACTAAATCCGGTTCACATCAAAGGCCTGGCGCCAGCTTTCCACCAGTTTAGCGGTTCTGTTTCTCAGGCGCTGCGAAATGACTTCGGACAGACGTTCCATGAATACGAACCCGACTTGGGGCTTTTTCCTAAAAATCGATTTGAGTTCATCCGCCGGCAAAGAAACGATCCTGGCAGGTTGGGAGCATTTAGCAGTTGAGGTATACAGCCTGGGGTTTATAAAAGCGGACCATCCAAAGATTTCTCCGGGATCTATCGATTCAACGACAATGACATTTTCAATGGTTTCGATCCTGGTCTGGATAGCTTCTTCATACTGGATGTCTGTTTTCAGGATTTTATCCTTAACCATGATACCCAATTCAACCTCTCCATCCACGACGCCGTATAAATTAAGCGCAATATCACCATCCAGAAATATCGGTTGTTCTGAATCAAATGTTAATACTTCGCCAAGCTGAGCTATCTCTGTTAAGTCTTGCTGGGGCGTATCTGAGAAAATCGGGAAATCCTTTAGTAGTTTTTTTTCTATCATAATACCCTCCTTGCAATGAACCTGAAGGTTGGACCGCGACACACGGGGGTTTTGCGTATCTCACGCCGGAGACCCGTTATGCAAACAGCGGTGTAACACACAGCAAGCCAATAACGGCTTCAAAAACAGCACTACCCACATTTTTCGGGGTACTAAATCCCAGAAATAACGTCCCCAAACGAATGATCGCAGCCGATAGCCATCCAAACCCCAAGGTTATAAATACTACCGGCGATTGGGTAATCATTGCATATAATGCTATCCCGGTAAAAAAGCCGCCGTATGTGGCACGAACCTCGGAAGCGCCTTCTTTCCCAATCCCTTTGATAGATACAAAACCTTCAATTTTAGACGGCCAACCAATTGCCAACGCCCCCAAAAGGAGGCTTATGCCGGCCCCAATATTGGGGATTACAATCAGCATTGGTACTCCTTGGAAATTCTACGCGTCAGGGCCCACATTCACTGCCAAGCAAGAGCATAGTAAGCATTTTGCAAACTGCCTGTAATTGTCTGTGTCGGTTTAGTACATGGGATTTCCATTCATGGTTTCATCCGGGACCGCCTGGATTGAATCCCAATGCTCAACGATTTTTCCGTTATCATCGAAACGGAAAAAATCCATGGTCACGTACTCTTCGTTACCCGGCCATGTCTGGTGCGTGTGAAGGGCCACCAAATCACCCTCGGCTACAGCTCTTACAAATTCGATGCTTTTATCAGGGTAGTCCCGGGCCATTTCTGTGAAGTAGTCGATGAACGGCTGCTTGCCATCGCCAACCAGGGGGTTGTGTTGTCTGTAATCCGCCCCCACATACTGAGCGACTGCATGAGTCGGCTCTCCCAGGTAAGCGGTGCGGTAAAATGCGATTGCATTTTTTTTATTCGCTTCTAAGTCGTGTTTCATTTTTATTCCTCGGCTTTTTCATATTTAAAGGTAGTGAACGCTTGAGCGCACGAAATGGCAGCACGTCGGTGCCGGCATTCCTTGCGCCGCGCTTGGTTCGCACTACATTCAATCCCATAAAATCCCAAATATCGCATATAATTACTTCATTATTGCAATTGACGTCCAATAATGTGGGTGAAATATTCGCCAAAACCGCCCCGCCCTTCAAATTCGGCATCCGGAAGTCCCTCAGGACATACCTCCAAGAAACGTTTCAAGCACATCTCGGCATCGTTTAAGGTTAGTCCCGTCTGGTAATCAAATAGAGTGATCATATGGCCTGCAATCAGCAGCAGCGTGTGGTTCTCGGACTGGTGTCCACCGAGGTATTCGTAGGGTTGCTGGAATCCCATGATGAGCGCCTGTTCATCAAGGCCGTTCTGTTTTATAGACTCGTAATCATAACACTGTGCCCAAAGGTCCCAACTGGCATACATCAGTTGCAAAGCCAGTTCGGTGCAGCGGTCGCCTGCTTTCCAGGCATTGTGCAAGATTGCACATAACTCGGGATTCCCAACAGGATGATTCCCCCAAATGGCCTGTTGCACCACAGTATTTTTAGGCTTCATCCAGGTCTTTTGATATCCTTCTGCATCCTTGGAAGCACAACGACAGGAAACAATGGCTTGGGTCAAGAGGTCAGAGCATCTCTCTTCCAGCTCCCTTTGAAGACGCTCCTCTTTGGTTTCCTTATCTCTCGTTAGAAAAATGAAGATCAGCATTAAGACCAAAAAGACGCATAAAACTGTGACTATAAGTATGGCAATAAAAATTATCCAGTGCAGCGACCCCAATTCATATCGTTCAAGATAATTAGCCAGCGCAGGGGCAACCATTGCCACTATGAACCCAATAGCGGCAATTATTTTCAAACCATCGTAATGTTGGAATCCCCCGTCATTTTTCATAGAATTGATCGTCAATAATATTTTATATCTAAGGTGATGTCTTTTTCCCAGGATACGAACGGCTGAACTCACAGGCTGACAGCGCAGTAGTGATGACATGCCTGGTGCACCGCCTGGTTATGTCCTCCCGGTTAAATACTCCCTAACTTACTGTTTTATTAATTATAAATTGCTTTTCTTGGCCAAACTATAACGGCTTATCAAATCCAAAAATCGAGGCTTGCATTCTTTTTATACCATCAAGGGCTCTTTTGCTCAGGTTCATATAGACCCGGAGGTCTCGTTTCCTCTGCTTATACGCCCTGACATCCTCTTCTGACCAGAAGAGCAGTGACCGGCGTCAGAAAATGTCGACAATGCCGGGTTGCTTTGTGTTTGCAAGCGAAACGATAGGCAGGCAGAACATCGGGTCTGCATTTTTCGTCACATGTGAGATTTCCAGATCACTGTTAAGTGCGATGTCAATATCCCTGTCGCTGTTGGCGCACTTTGCATTGATGGTAAAGTCGAATTTCCTTTGCTTCAGTTTCCCCAGCACGTAGGGAGACGCGAACGCGTCGGCAGCTCAGGCGGCAAAAAATTTCTCGCCGGATGATGAGGTCATCCTGAACCCGGTGTTATTTTGTGACAGGGGATAAGCCCAGTCTATCCCATTACCGTCACTCCGGTAGATGAACGTTTTCAGGTTCTCCGGTTTGTCGACAATGGCAAACACCTGGTCTAAGGGGATCTCCATTTCGTCAGCAATCATCTTCGCAGTAAGGGGTTCCCTGGCATTTACCATTTCCAAAACGATAAAATGATGAACCTGGCGTTCTAAATCTGTCAGCGCAGCGGCATTTACCCTGGCACCTTTTTCGCCTTTCCGGGCCCCTTTCTCTGAAAGCACCGGGGGGATAGGCAGCATCAAACCCTGATACCCCATATACAATTTATGCTTCACCTTTTTTTCCATACAGCTTCTCCCAAAAGTGAAAAATTGAAATTTGTCTTATAATTGCTCAACATTCGGCTTGCCCGGACAAGAAAAAGGCCCCGATCACGGCAAGTAACAAATCATATTCATTCTCTTTGGTCGTAATTTGTTATGGCGATTACGAATAAAAGGGGCAATTATTTTATGGTGATTCCGTACCTCCTGATATTGAAGGTTGCTTGCGTTGATCCCGAAAATAATCAGCACATACTTTTAAATGAAAAAGTTAAGATCTTCCCAAACAGTTTGAGATAGACGATAAGCGCCATCCCTGGCCCCAAAAGAAGACCAGGGTATGGCGCGCGGTCGTCCTCT
>CAJINA010000204.1 GCA_905176665.1 Olavius algarvensis Delta 4 endosymbiont
AGAGGACGACCGCGCGCCATACCCTGGTCTTCTTTTGGGGCCAGGGATGGCGCTTATCGTCTATCTCAAACTGTTTGGGAAGATCTTAACTTTTTCATTCACTTCAATATCAAATGGTTAATTTTTCTGGTGGGATACATATAGGATACATTGGTTTATTTTCGTGGGGGGTATTATCTCTTTATCACAAAATCTACAAAATTCATTCACATGGCAGGTATCTTCACTTTCCAGTACGCACAGCAAATGCTCGGAAGAAGACATGAGATTTATTGATGGAATAAAAAAACATCTTACCCCTGCCAAAATCGAAGAACCAAGCATACGACGAATTCCGGGCTTCACCTGACCAAACCCATGATCCGATAGTTCTCAGCAAAGGCGTCATGTTCTGATTTCCAGATCCTTTTTTGTAAAGTGTTTCAAGTTCTAATCTGGACGGCATGCGCCATCCACCACCTGCGACAGTTAAACTGAAAAAGTTAAGATCTTCCCAAACAGTTTGAGATAGACGATAAGCGCCATCCCTGGTCCCAAAAGAAGACCAGGGTATGGCGCGCGGTCGTCCTCTC
>CAJINA010000205.1 GCA_905176665.1 Olavius algarvensis Delta 4 endosymbiont
ACTTGTAAAAGTCAAAGACCTCCCGGACAGTCAGCCCTCTCGGGTCAGTGATTATTAGGCGGCCTCCTTTGACAATTCTTCTCGACGTTTTTTACCAAGC
>CAJINA010000206.1 GCA_905176665.1 Olavius algarvensis Delta 4 endosymbiont
ACCTTCAGTCTTCAGCCTTCTACCTTGAAACCTGAGCGCCACTACAATCTTTTACGGCAGAGCCAAATATCTCTGACCTGGCCCTGAGGACCAGGCTTTTAAGAACTGAGTAAA
>CAJINA010000207.1 GCA_905176665.1 Olavius algarvensis Delta 4 endosymbiont
AGAGGACGACCGCGCGCCATACCCTGGTCTTCTTTTGGGGCCAGGGATGGCGCTTATCGTCTATCTCAAACTGTTTGGGAAGATCTTAACTTTTTCATTAATTGCTTGTTCAAATGTATTAGCAACTTTAACTTTAAACCCACCTTCTTCCAAATGATCTTGTAATCTCTCTTGCCAATCAGGATGATCTTCAATGATAAGTGCTTTTCCTTTCCTTCTCATCTTAATAGCTCCTTATTAATGTGATTCACTAACTAGCGGAAGTACAATTTCAAATTCAGTACCACTCTTATTACTTTTTAATAGCTTTATAGTTCCCTTATGATCCTTCTCGATCAGCTTTTTGGCCCAAGCCAACCCTTTCCCCTGTCCTACCCCTTTATTCCAAATTGAGAAATTCCATTTAAATATGTTTCCTTTATGCCCGTCATCTATTCCAACCCCAGTATCTCTAATTAAAATAGAAACCCGTTTATTAGGTATCCTTTTACCAACAATAATTATTTTTCCACCATCGGGCATTGCTTTTTCCGAATTCTTAAATAATTCAATGAATACTTCTTTGATGTAACCCTCCATTGCCATTATGGGAGGTAATTCTTCTACTCCTTTAAAGTCAATAGTTATATCATTTCTAATAATATTTTCAGAAACAATGTCGCATATGATGTTGTGAATCTTTAAAGGCGTTTTATCCAGGTATGCAATCTTTTCTGCAAAATTTTCAAGTTCTATTGGTATTCTTAAAGATGTCTCACATCCTCGTAATATTCTATCAAATAATTTTTTATACTTATTGTAATAGTTTTTATTACCAATCAATTCCTTAATATCAGACCTAACTCCTCCTACTGAACCATTTAATTTATGAGTTAAAAGTAGTAGCATTTTTTTAAGATTTTCTAATACTTGGACATCTACGCTTCTGGTTAACCTCTTTATATATTTATACATACTTAATGTGAGAGCTGCTTGAGTTGCAAACAATTCGATTAAATTTTTCTCCCATGACTTCTCCCAGTCTTCAAAAGCAAACGTTTCTTTCAGATAGAACGACATAACTGCAATTGTATCATTGTCTGATATTAAAGGCACACAGATTAATGTTTTGAATTCAGCTCTGTTCAAATGTTGAAAATATTTTTTCAATTCTTTTTCTTTTAAGTCCTGATTTTCGGAAATTTGAGTAATATTTATGCTACCATTGCTAACAACGTTTTTGATCTGATCACTACTAATATTGAATATTCTGTTCAAAAGCATATCCGAAAATGGTCCATGATAACCGCCAAACTCAAACTCTTTTTGTTCACCGTTATACATCCACATCACTCCATATTCTGTGCCTAATAATCTCGATGCAATTTTTAACACAAGTTTTATAAAGAGCTCACGATCACCACTAAGACTAGCTTTTCCAATTTGTTTAAAATTATTTATAAGGTTAGTTACTTCTAATACTATTACTGCTTGACCTGCAAGCAACGTAATGATTTCTTCATCATCTTGCGTAAATGCATTAATAGTTTTACTCTCGAGGTTTATCACTCCAATCGCCTTATTTCTCATTTTTATTGGTACTACCAACTCAGAGTTAATACCTTTCTTTTCTCGGATGTAATGTTTTGTCCAAAGTTCATCTCCTGATGTTGCATTAATAATATTGTTTCTTAGAATACAATATTGGGTAAGGCCTAGCTTCTCCCTTTTTTTTGGCAGATTAGCATCTGAAGCGTCGCAAAATGAAATGTAGGGACGGTCACACTCTTTAACTTCGTTAAGTAGGATATTTATAACTTCATGATTATCAATCTTGGGGTACTGACTGAGTAGATACTTCCCAGTTGTATGCCTTTCAATCAGTGCTATATGCGAACGATCTATCTTCTCTTCAACTAAATGATCTGCAATCTCCAGAATCTTATTGAGAACTTCACTTAAATTGAAGTTTGTGACAATCAGTCTGTCCAACTCACCTATTTTACTTAACTTATTTTTATATTGTTGATTCCTCTTTGATATTTTTATCAAGTTTATAGCTAAATCTCCTAAACCCTGTATAATTTCTGAATCCAATCTTGAAAAGGTATTATAATCATTGCTTTCTAAGTGGAATACGCCATAAACACTTCCCTCATCTAAGACTGGGACTGTTATGCTAGATTTTAGGTCTTTATCTATATTACTATTAAGATCTTCTACATCTCCTCTCGAAACCATTAAAACTTGGTCTTTATATGCTTCAATCGCTGGCATAACGATCTTTTTTCTCTTTCTCACTGATAACCCTGTGATCCCCTTATCTGTCGACCAACTTGCATTTAGGAAATCTTTATAGATATCTGATGTTGCTGTAACATGAAGCCTTTCTTTAACTGGATCATACTTAGCGAAGTACCCTTTTTTTTCTTCGAAGAAGACCAAAATATCTTTCAATACTTGTTTTAATATAGTACCCTCCAAATTATTTGGTTCTTCGCCGACTCCCACTTTTGGTATTAGTCTTATTTTGTTTGCTTCTTTAAAACTAAATGTTATTGATTTTGCCAGCCTTTCTTTTTGTCGAAAGTTTTGAGCCACTGCTACATAGGAGGACATAATTCTCATCATATATTTCAGTTCTCTGGTGAATTTGACATTTCTCCTATAATTATAAAATAATAAACCATGTATGCTATCTTCATCTCTTATTATAACTGCACAGGATGATTGTATTTTCTCTCTAAATGTAAAGCAATCTTCTTTGGGGCGATTCTTAATCAAATGCTTGTGAGTCATTGTAGAATCCTCAGTTGACTCTTCAGCAAAATATGACCTTCTGTTTTTTATTATATTTTTTACTGCTTCGTAATTATATTTTACCGTTCTATCAACGAGTTTCGATTTATCAATAAATTCCCCTGCCAAAACAGGGAAATAGACTTTCTGTTTTGGCTCATAGTATTCATAGAATATTACATTATCAGCATCAAAAATTTTCCTAAGTTCTTCTATTATATTTTTGATAACTGTATTCCGCCTTTCATTTGATGTAAGCTGACTGACTATTCTACGAATATGGTTTTTTTCTACGATATTGCTTAAGCCCATCGGTTGCCTTCTTTTTGAGTTTTATGATATTTTTACTATGAACAAGTATCTGCTTCAATGTCAGATAGTCATATATATTGGAGCCATACACTTATATCGAATCAGTACAGCCTTCGTAGCCAATATCTATTTGTCGATTTGAAATATGTTGGTTGGGCCTTTGAGACTGAAATGATCACTACACTAAAATCGACTTTTTTTCAAATAAATTAATGCATTAGTTGCTATATATTCTAAAACAGTTTTCATTATCAGATTAAATTACACAAAAACTAACTCATGGATTCTATAATCTATGCTTAGACATATAATGCTATAACCATCTAATTTAACATTTTAAATTGCAATATGAATTATTTTCTCAAATATAAGTTCTATCATTTAAGATTCATAGTAAAACGCTTCTTTTTGGCAGAGCTTAATTTTTTTACTTTCTATATAATGTTTATTTAATTGTATTTGCCGAATTCTTTTATGGTTTGTTGGCAAATGTGAATGCTGATTGGTTGTTGATATATCTCTATGACCAATCATATCCATCGCGTCTTTAAGATTAGATCCAGACACAAGCAGGTTTGAGCAGAAGGCATGCCTCTGATCGTGGTAATGGAGGTTCTTAATATCAACCAAATTACAGATCCATCGTTATGCCGAATCGAACTTTTTTTGTTTCCCGGTATGCTGACAAAACACGAAACCGCTACTCGTTCAAGTCAGTAACATGTATGCCAACAATACAACTGCAGAGACAATAGTCACGCCAAACGGGAACCACAGGACGTTATCTTTGAAGCGACTCATCCGGTCCCTCGGCTCGATTTTCCTAATTGGTTTGAAAGGGTCGGCGGATAGTAAATTTTGTTCCTTGTAGTATGACTCGCGTATTTGCAGACAAGCTCGGGCGTCCGACAGCCACTTGCGGAACGCAAAGAAAGCTATCACGTAGAGGAGCAGGAGGAGAATCAAGCCCAAAACCAAGGCCCATTTGAATGAGGGATTTCCAACTGAGAATACGGCAATTCCGATGAATCCGGGAACGATGTAATAGGTGAGTTTGAAAACAGCTTCCTGTTTTTCCCGAATCTCAATCCTGTCTTGGGCCATAAGTGAGTTGATGATAGATACCCTGTCGGATATGCTTATAGAGAAACGCTTTGTTACTTCCTCGGTTATTGCCTCACTCATCTGTTTGCCTCTTTTTGTCGGCCGAGATGGTTATTACGGTCTAAAATGTAGTAAATAAGCCGCGCATGTTTTGCGTCGGCTTAATTTTCCTTGTTAGGCTTTTTCCTATTTTATTCTCGGTTATACACGCGACAACATTATCCGTATTTTAGTCTGCAAAACGAATAGCAATAGCCTCTAGCCTGGTTGTGGACATTGTTACAATTAGGGTGCCGCCGCCGTACATAGTAGTTCCAGTAACCGAGCTTTGCCTGCTCGTATCTCCCATAATGATTGCGAGTGCCCCCACTGCTATTGCTTTCTGCTTGAGTCCTTTGAACAAGGTTTCTTCGTCTAGTTCCTCACCTTCAGCGGTGACCCTCCCAATGATTATGTAGGAACCTTCTGGTTTTTCCCAGTAGACCTTTATGGATTCCGTTGGAGCATATTTTGCTGATTCATTAGTAGGCAAAAAAGAAGTGTTTGTAAGGCAACCAAAAAATGTAAAGAGAAATATTAATATGAAAAAGTTAAGATCTTCCCAAACAGTTTGAGATAGACGATAAGCGCCATCCCTGGCCCCAAAAGAAGACCAGGGTATGGCGCGCGGTCGTCC
>CAJINA010000208.1 GCA_905176665.1 Olavius algarvensis Delta 4 endosymbiont
AGAGGACGACCGCGCGCCATACCCTGGTCTTCTTTTGGGGCCAGGGATGGCGCTTATCGTCTATCTCAAACTGTTTGGGAAGATCTTAACTTTTTCACCT
>CAJINA010000209.1 GCA_905176665.1 Olavius algarvensis Delta 4 endosymbiont
ACTGGTGGTGGTCGCGGTAAACGGGTTGCCCGCGGCATCGGCGCCGGCGACGGTGGCATCGAAACTGGTATCGGCGGCCAGGTCACTGCCGGCCACACTAATGGTCCAGGTGGTGTTGTCGGCATTGACGGTGCCACTGTACGCGGTGCCGTTAATGGTGAAGCTGACCGTATCGCCGGAGCTGGCATCGCCGGAGACGGTCCCGGAGACATTGACGGCCCCGCCGGCTTCGGCGGCATTGACAATATCGTCGGCGGTGATGGGATCCACGCTGATGGTGGCGGCGGCTACAAGGTCGACCGTGTAGCCTTCGGTATCGGTGGCGGTGGCTTCGGGGTTGGCGCCGCCGACGCTGGTGGTGACGGAGGCGTCGATGGTGGTGTCGGCATCATCTCTCAGGTCGGTGCCGGCGACGTCGATGCTGAAATTGTTACTGGCATCGACCAGTCCGGTGTAGGTGGTGCCATTGACGGTCAGGGTGACGGTATCGCCGGGGGCGACATCGCCGCCGGTGGAGCCGGTGACCGCGATGTTGGTGCCGACTTCGGCCGCGCTGATGATGTCATCGGCGGTGATGTTGGCATCCAGGGCGATCGAGGCCGTGGGCAGCGTGGCATCGACCGTGGGTGCAACAGGAGCAGATTCAGGGCTATCCGGCCCGGTGGGCGGGTAGGTTCCCGTGAGTGGATCGGGGGGAAGTGTGCCCGGTCCATCTTCGCCATCCAGCAGACGGCTGCCAACCTGGCCCCGGGTCGTATCGCCACTATAGTAATTGACATCATATTCAAAGGCATCGTCCGCGACGCCCAGGGACGTCTCGATTTCGGCATCCTCTAATTCTGCCCCGCTTTCGATGAGCTTTTGCAACATCTCAACTTCGTGCACGATAGCATCATACGGATCCACCTGGCTGAGAACGGAATCATCGAGCAGAACCCGAGCGCTCTCGCCCAGGTGGATGGTATTGCCATTATCCAGAAGGATCGTGATAAAAGAGCCTGCCGGGGTTTCGATGAGTTCGTTTTCATAGACGAATTCTCCCGGCAAAAGTTCACGAACTTCTCCTAAAGGGGTACGGGCAGTTACGGGACCTGAAATTGATTGAATGCTACCGGCTTTGGCCATGACTTACCTCCGCATATAAATTTCACAAGATAATCTATTATATGAGTTGGAGGAAAAAAAGAAATTGTACCAAGGTCCAATTTTTACGGCTATTTTCAATTCAATGACATAACAGCTTGAAAAAATTATTAAAATAAAATGTGGCCGGTGGGTGTCCAATTCTGGATAAAATGGGCTGGAAAATCAAAAAACTTTCAATATTACAAAAAGTTAAGTATAGATTGTTTGGGAAGGATGGATATGTTGCCGGCTGCGATTGAGCAGGCGGGTTGCGCAGCAGTAAGCTGACCACCGCAGTGACGCGTCATGCGTTACTGCGGTGATCGGGTCTGAAAATTTACCCTTTGATAAGCCGCGGCAGCATCATCTGATGCTGGGGGCAGATGGATTCAGGATTCTGATAGGACGCTCCTGCGAAGGCTTTCAGGTAGCTGCGCAGGGAGCCGAGATCGACCACTTCATCCACAAACCCGTGCTGGGCGCAGTAAATGGGACGGGAGTAGTCATGGTACTCCTGGGCCATCTGGTTCATTTTATCGATGGTTGGCTGCAGGTCGCGCCCCGCATCCTTTTCTTTTACCAGGCGGCGGGAAAAACTGGCTGCCGCGGCAGTTTCGCCATGCATGACGTAAATCTCAGTCGTGGCGACCCCCAGCGTGAAGGCGTTGTGCCGATTGGCCGTGGGGCCACCCATGACATAGTGTGCCGCGGCCGTACCCTTGCGCAGCACCACCAGGGTCATGGGCACGTTGGTCTGCTGGATGGAGTAGATCAGGCTCTGGCCCAGACCGAGTAATTCGGCCTTTTCGGCGATATCACCCACATCAATGCCGGAAGTGTCCTGGAACCAGATGACCGGCACCCGGTCGCGGCCGCACTGGGTGACAAATTCGTTCATTTTGATCAGGCCCTGGCGGTAGAGTTTGCCGCCGATACCCGGGTAATCCGCGTATTCAGGATAGTTTTCACCCAAAAAGCCCTGACGGTTACCGATGCACCCCACCAGGAAACCGTCCATCTTCACCAGGCCGGTATAAATTTCAGGGCCGTAATCGGGTCTGAATTCCATATGTTCGCTGCCGTCCACCAGACGGGCGAGGACTTCATCGAAATTGTACATCCGCTTCTGGTTGAAGGGAATCAGGCTGTAGAGATCTTCAGCATCGAAGGCCGGTTCCTTGGGTTCGGCCACGCGGAAAAATTTCGGGTTGTAAGCCGGCATGTCCTTCATGTAGTCTTTAAGGCCGTCCAGCAACTCGGTCTCCTCCTCGAAAACGTACCTGAAAAAACCCGTTTCATCGTGGTGGATGTCGACCGATCCGGGTGGTTTGGCCTTGAACTGCTTGGCGGCTGAAATCAATGCCTCGGCGCCGTCCACATCAAAATGCCCCTTGGGGGACATGCCGCTGAGAATACCACCGCCCCCGACAGCGATATTGCAATTCTTGTGGGCGAAGAGGATCGTTGGACTGATGCCCTGGTAGCCGCCGCCGGCTGGATTGGTCCCGTAGATGCCGGCCAGAATGGGGATACCCAATGTGTTCAGTTCGGCATGGCGGAAGAAGGTGGTTCCGGAGCCCTTGCGGTCGGCGTAGAATTTTTCCTGCTCAGTCAGTTTGACCCCGCTGCAGTTCACCAGCCATACCAGCGGGATGTGCAGGCGCTTGGACAGATCCGTGGCGCGAAAGACATTTTCAGCCTGCCCGGGCAGCCAGGCACCGGCCATCACCTTGTTATCAAAACCGATTACAACCGCCCATTTACCCGATATTTTTCCCAGGCCGCTAATCACATTATTGGTGCCCTCGACATTGTCATAGGGATTGTACAGGGTGTTGAGCGGGCACCAGGTGTCCGGATCCAACAGGTAATTCAGGCGCTGATACACAGTCATCAGACCACGGGCATTGATTTTCTCGGCGGGGAAACCGGCATTTTTTACCTTGTCTACGGCAGCGGCAACCTCGGCTTCCACTTCTTTGATCTGGGTTACGCTTTCAGCTGCGCTTTTTATCTGTCCCTCGGCGAGTTTTCGTCCAAATGACGGCATTTTTTCAAAATAGGGTTTCATGGGCGACTCCTGTGTGTTTACCTTAATTGTTTAGAATTCTGGCAATTTTTTGAATGATGCCTTGTCTTTAGTTAATTCCGGCAATGATTGCAAGAAAAATTTACCGACCGTTCGGTAGTTTTCCTTTTCCGCCGCACCGCTATTCATTAGACAGAGGCCACATGTCCTTTTCTTGAAGTACGGTCCGCAGGGTTTTCAGGGCCTGATTGGTGGCCGGAACCCCGCCGTAAATGGCCGTTTGGAAAATGGTTTCAGCTATCTCCTGCGGAGAGCATCCCACGTTGAGGGCGGCCTCGATATGCAACTTCAGCTCCTCGAGACGGGACAGCACGGTCAAGGCAGCTACGGTGACCAACTGGCGGGTCGGATGGGGCAACTTCTCACGGGCATACATCTGGCCGGTAATGAAAAGGGACAGGTCCCGGGCCAGACCTTTGTCAAAGGACTGCCACAAATCGAAAGGCCGCTCATCCGTGACCCCGTCAAAGTAAAGTTGAGCCGTTTTCTTTGTTTTTTCAATTATCTCTTTGCTCACAACGGGTTCTCCTTGTTCGGGTTTACCGGATATATCCACTGGCTCTAACGGTTGGCCTTGCGGATACCCAACTGATCCAGGGCAATGATCCATTTGCAGATGTTGGCAGAGCCTTCCACCATCGAATAGGTGGGGGCATCCCGGTAGAAACGGGCAACCGGATATTCCGTCGAATAGCCGTAGGCCCCGTAGATGCGCATGGCATAATTGGAGCACTTGGTAGCGATCTCCCCGGCCAGGTATTTGGCCATGGCCACATCCAATCCGTTGTTGAGTTTGCCCTGATCCTTGGCATAGGCGGCCTTGTAGACCATCAGCCGGGCGGCTTCGATTTCGGCGGCCATCTGGGCTACCATGTCCTGGTTCATCTGAAATTGTCCGATCAGTTTGCCGAACTGTTTGCGCTGATTACAGTATTTGACGACCGCATCCAGGCATGCCTGGGCCAGGCCTACGCCGCCGGCAGCCGCCGAGAGTCTGGTCTGGTTGAGGGAGCCGAACACGATCTTGGCGCCATCACCCGGTTTGCCCAGAATGTTCTCCTTGGGCACTTTGGTATTGTCCAGGAATACCTCGCCAGTGGGTGAAGAATGCGAGCCCATCTTTTCGAGACCGGAAGTCTTGATGCCATTGAAATTTTTAGGTTCGATGACAAAGGCGGACAGACCTTTAGAGCCCTTGTCCTGGTCGGTGTAGGCATAATAAATCAGGACATCGGCCACATTCGCATTGGAGATCCAGGTTTTCGAACCGTTGATCAGCCAGTGGTCGCCCTTGTCTTCGGCCGTGGAACTCATGGCCATCACATCGGAGCCGGCGTCCGGTTCGGTAATTCCAAAGCCTCCCAGGTATTCCGCGGTGCAGAGCTTTTCGATATATTTTTTCTTCAGTTCTTCACTGCCGTAAGTAAAAATAGTGTAAGCACAGCCCAGTACCTGCATATTGACCTGCACTCTTAAGCTACTGGATACCTTGGCAATTTCTTCAGTGACAATCATGGCCGCCAGCCAGCCCATCTCCTCGCCGCCATACTCTTCCGGAATAACGGTGCCGAAAAACCCCAAATCACCCATAGGGCGCATAGCTTCCTTGTACGGCAGGTAATGCTCAGCATCCCATTCATCAACATTGGGGGCGATTTTCTTTTTAGCGAATTCACGAACGGCTTTTTGGAGCATTTGAAGTTCTTTTGACAACGTGAAATCCATTTGATTCCTCCTGACGGCTGATTGTCCTAAGTTAAAGACTTTTCCTGCCGTTGTGACGCATAGTTTGCCGGGTATGATGCAGGCATTTCCGTAAGATGGCAGGCAGGTTTTTGGCTGCGAAAAAAGCTACATTACAGCTATATTATCATTATGTTTTAGTCAAGCGAATTTAGGTGCAATCCGATCAAGTTTTCTCTACGGCCATAAGCCGGTTTTTGTCATTCAGCGTTGATCGTTCGAACCGCATCTAGCCGGTCACAGGCTCTGTACGCGTTCGATTACCGCCCTGGATGCTTCCAGGACTTTTCCGCTGAAACGATATGTCAAGGCGCGGTCCAGCATTTCGGTGGTGATGACTCTCTCAGCCCGGGCCAGAACCGCCAGGGCCGCCAAGGCCATATCGGGTGATTTTACCGCCAGGGCCTTGATATCGATTTCCTTGGTTTCGGCCTGGGTAGCGGGCGTTTCCAGGCCGAGCGGTTTGATAACCAGCGATTCCGGTCCCAGCTCGGCAAACAGGTCTTTACGTCGGGCTATGCCCTCCGGACCGATGGCGATTACCACGTTCGGACGTTCAATGCCGGTGAATTCGATATCGTCCGGTGCCAGGATCAATTCGCTGATGGAGTGTCCCCGCAATACCGTAATCGGGTAGTCGTTTTTCTGTGTAGCTTGCAGTCCGGCTGTCATCCCGCCAAGGCAGAGGCTCTCGCCGGCCGTTACAATCCGCTGACCAGCTCCCCCAAGAATGATGACTTCCTGACGATTACCGACCGGGGCCCTGTATTCGGGTTCAATGGCGGCCGGCTGGCCGGGCAAGGGCAGAGCCGCGGCGGTGGCGCGGTACTGGGCGCCGTATTCCGCCCGCAGGTTCTGTTCGATCTCACCCGTATACGGCTTGCGTGCATCTATTTCCGCGGCGATCATTTTGGGCGTCAGTTTATTGGCCCGGGTGTAGCGGCCCGGGCAGACGCCCCACATATCGATAAACGAGAAGCCTTTGAAACGAATAGCATCTTCAATGGTTGCCGCCAGTCCTTTGTCGTAACACGAGCACCGGGTGACGTGGGGCGCACCGGCGGCAGCCGTCACCTCGCAGGCATCCATGGGCAGGTCGAGCTGGTTGAGAAATCCCGATCCCACAACGGCATCGGTGGGTGTGGTGGCCGAAAATTGTCCGCCGGTCATGCCGAAATTAAAATTGTTCAGGATTAACAGGGTGAGATCGAGATTGCGCCGGCAGGCGGACAGCAGGTGGGCCCCGCCGATACCGAGTCCGCCGTCCCCCATGGTGACAATCACCGTGAGGTCCGGCCGGGCCATCTTAAGGCCGGTGGCATACGTCAGGGCCCGTCCGTGCAGGCCGTGCATGGCGTGGGTGTTGAAAAACGTGTCGAACAATCCGGAACAGCCGATGTCGCTGACGACTACCACGTCTTTCCCCTGCAGTCCCATTTTCACGAACGCCCGATCGAGGGCCTTGGTAACCGTATCATGGGAACACCCCGGGCAAAATACCGGCGGGCGGTTTTTATTCAGCAGGCTATCCATAGTTCACCGTCCTTTCGATCTGAGCCGGGGTGATCAGTTTGCCGTTCATCTGCCCCAGGAACGACACCCTCTTTTCAGGCAATATCCGTTCGATTTCACGCACATATTGCCCCAGGTTCATTTCAACCATAACGATCCGATCGTATTTTTCTGCAATTTCATTTATTTTTTCTTCAGGCACCGGCCAGAGGGTTTTCAGAGACAGGTGGGAAACCGGTTTGCCGCTTGCCTCCAAATTGCGGACAGCGGTCATCGCGGCCCGCGTGGTAACCCCATACGTGATCAGCAGGGTATCGGTATCCGCCACCGGGTCGTATTCGTAGTAGCTAAACCCGTTCACGGCCCGACTCAATTTGTCCCGCAGTCTTTCAACGTTTGCTTCAATCTGGCCGGGATCCACGGTAATGTATCCATTCGGACCGTGGGTCGACGAGGTTTGCCGGGATAGAATATCTCCGCCGATCGGTTCGAAATAGGGGATCTGGATGCCATCCGGGGTGGCAAAGGGTAGGTAATCAGTGCCGGCCGGGGACGGCTGCCGGTCAACGATGCCAGGATCTGACAGGGCGTCTAGATCGACACTCTCCTTGGTCATGGCGATTTCTTTGTTGGACGCGATAAAGACCGGGCAGCGATAGGTCTCGGCCAGGTTGAAAGCGTGCCGGGTAAGTTCGTAGCATTCGCGGGGATCGGAGGGCGCCAGTACGATGACCGGCAGGCCGCCGCTGTTGCCCCAGCGCATAAACTGGACATCGCCATCAGCCCCCAGGGTTGCCGATCCGGTAGAGGGGCCCAAACGCTGGATGTTGACGATTACCAGCGGAATTTCACTGCCGATGGCAAATGAAATCTGCTCACTGTAAAGACTGATACCCGGGCCGGAAGTGGCGGTCATAACCTTCATGCCGGCCATGGAAGCACCCAGGCAGTAGCCAATAGAGGCGATTTCATCCTCACCCTGCAGACAAACACCGTCTGCAGGCGGCAGGTATTTGAGCATGTTGTTGAGAATGGTGGTCGCCGGTGTTATCGGGTAACCGGCAAAAAAGCGGCATCCGGATGCCATGGCCCCCAGGGCAATGGCCTCGTTGCCCTCTATGAAAGACAAGTTCATTTTTACTCCTGGTTTATATAATTACAAATTTGATTAAATTCAATATTGGACAAAGCCTGAAGAAGCAGCGTCGCCTGGGTGGTCAACCGTCCTAAGGCCACTCAGAACGCAGATTCTTCCTTTTCGGCAATCATGCGTCCCAATCCCTCGAGCACGTGTCTTTGTACGTCTTTTATATGCGCGGAGAGGACTTTTTGCGCCTGATCCGTATCCCGACGCGTCACGGCATCAAAAATATCACGATGTGCGGTATCGACCGTATCCATAAAATTGACAAACAGAATGCTGCCCCTGTATTTCAAGTAAAGCAGGTCAAACAGGTCTTTTAAAACCTTCTGCTGAACCGAACAGCCGGAAAGAGATGCCAGGACCAGGTGAAAATCCATATCTTTCAGAAGACGCTCATTCAGGTACACACGGGAGGAAGCGTTGCGATGTTCTTCCAGAGCCTGCTTTAATTTGAGGATACCCGCTTCATCGAGGTTCTCTACAATTTTAGGCAGCAGAGAAAGTTCCACCAGTTCGCGCATTTCGTATATCTCTTTGACTTCTTTGAGACTGATCGGTTCGGTGAAGTAACCCCGGTTCGGCTCCCGACGAACGATGCCCTGAAACTCCAGCCACTTCAGCGCCTGTATAACCGGGGTGGGGCTCATGTCCAAACGTTTGGCGAGATCGGCGTAGACGATTTTCTGTCCAGGGGCGATCTCATTGTGAAACAGCATGCGGCGAATACCGTTAAAAGCCTTCAGGGTATGGTCTTCACGGCTGATTTTTTTTGGTTTGCGCTTGCTCATCGGGAGAGCCTCTTATAATCTAATTTAAAATTTGATTATATTAGTGTTGTGCATAAGTCAAGTACACTTTAATTGAGGCTTGCCTATATATTGGGGGTAATTTTTCTCAGGAATCTTGCAGCAGGGCGAACATTCTTTCAAAACGGCGTCCAATGCGCTGCATGTGGGCGGCCTTATCCGCTTCGGATCTTCCGGGGTATTTGCGAAAGGCGATCAGGATACCGCTCAGGGATGAAAACAGGGTGTGGGCAAGCAGGCGGGTGTTATCGCTATATCCGAGTTTTTCGAAAATCAGTGCAAATTGATCTATGACCTGTCGGGATACCGAATCCAATTTCTCCACAGACTCGTTACGTTTATTGCCGTACAGGGCGAAATGGGTGATCATGCGCCACTGGGCTTCATGGGTCATATAGTAATCCAGGAAATAACTGATCACCTGTCCAAGGGATGGATGCTCACCGGCGGCGACATGCGTTTTGAGTTGGGTGATGAAGCGGCGGGTGTCCCGCACGGTAATTTCCACAAACAGGGCTTCCTGGCTGCTGAAGTAGGTATAAATGGAAGATTTGGCGATGCCGGCCGCCTTTGCGATTTCCGCCATGCTGACCCGCTCATAGGTCTTCTCGCCAAAGACCGCCCGGGCGGCAGCGATGATCAGTTCGCGTCTCGTTTCCCGTTCCTGCTCTTTTAATTTTAAAAGGGTGCCGTTTTTTTCCATTGCCAAATCCTGCGTTTCAGCGGGCGGATCATAAAATCTGTCCCAACGTAACATTAACGGGCCAACCGGTCAACTGCCGGTTGACATTCCGACCGACGTTCGGTAGTAAGACCGGAGGCCGATTTATTTGGCCGGAAGAATCAACGAGCTGTATGATATAAGGAGTGGTCCATGGACAGTCTCAACAGGTTCAAGGCAGTGGCCGCCGATCCGGCAGGCTATGCCCAGCAATGGAAAAAAGAGAAGGGCGGTAAGGTTGTCGGGACCTTCTGCAGCTATGCCCCTGAAGAGGTCATCCTGGCTTCCGGAGCCTTAGGATATCGAATATTTGGGACCGACCTGAATATCTCGCGGGCAGATGCCCACATGCAGGCATACAGCTGCAGCCTGGTCCGGGGTGCCCTGGAAGAAGTGTTGGCTGGGCAGCTCGATTTTCTGGATGGTGTGGTTTTTCCCCACACCTGTGATTCAATCCAGCGTCTATCGGATATCTGGCGGATGAACATCAAGAACGGTTTTCATTTAGACCTGGTCGGTCCGGTCAAATTGAATACGGACAGCGCTCGGGAATACATGACAGCGGTGATGGACAAGTTCCGACAGGAACTCGAAACCAGTCTGGGACATAAAATCAGTGCAGCTGATATCGAATCAGCCGTGGCGGTCGGCAACCGGATCCGCAACAGTATGCAGCGAGTATACGCTGCCCGCATGGAAAAACCGGGAATTTTGAAAGGGGCTGATCTGCATGCCATGGTCAAGGCCGCCATGGTTATGGATCGGACAGAATTTGCGGTATTGGCCGAAGACGTGGCCCGGCACCTGGAAGAGATGCAGATAGAAGATGCATTTACCGGAAAACGCCTTGTCCTGTCCGGAGGACTATGCAACATGCCGGATGTTTACGGCACCCTCGAAGATTCGGGCGGTGCCATCGTAGCCGATGATCTATGCACCGGCCACCGGTTCTTTGAGGGCAATATCGAGCAGGAGGCTGACATGATGGCCGCCATTGCGAACCGCTACGTAAACCGCAACGTTTGCCCGGCCAAGCATGCCGGCATTAAAAACCGGGGCGAAAACCTGGTACGGACGGCTAAAGCATGCGAGGCTGATAGGGTCATCTTCATCTATTTGAAATTCTGTGACCCCCACGGGTTTGACTACCCCTACCTGAAGCAGATGCTGGCAGACGAAAATATTCCCTGCCTGCTGTATGAGATGGAAGAGCGGGATACGGCGGAAGGTCAGTTTAGAACTCGATGTGAAGCATTTTTAGAGATGATATAAAAGTCAGGGTGATAGGCTGAAGACTGTAGGCTGAAGATCGATTTCTCAATAGGGAAGTTAGAGCTATGCCCCCTTGGTTTTAAGACACTAATTTTTCGGGAGTCAAAAATGACCGAAGATCAAAAAGTAGTAGACCCGGAGAAGGAAAGAAGGAAAATCAAGTGCGTCAAGAAAATGAAAGATATCATGACCACTTACTATATCGAAGCCAAAACCACCGAGCAGTCGGGAAAGAAAATCGCCTGGATCACCAGCGGTGGCCCGGTGGAACCGCTGATCGCCATGGATGTAATCCCGGTCTATCCGGAGAACCACGGGGCCATGATCGGAGCCAGCAAAATGGGCGTGGACCTGTGCGAAAAAGCAGAGGAGATGGGATATGCCAGCGATTTATGCTCCTATGCCCGTGCGGACATCGCCTGTGCCACGGTAAACGGTGGTCCCATCGGAGGTCTGCCCCGGCCGGATATGCTGGTCTGCTGCAACAATATCTGCGGGACCGTCCTTAAATGGTACGAAGTGCAGGCCCGCTACTTCGATGTCCCGCTCTTTATCCTGGACACACCGATCAGTCACACCGATTTCAATGACGAAGCGCGTCGCTATGTACGGCGCCAGTTCGACGAATATATTGATTTTCTGGAAGAACATTGCGGGCGGAAACTCGACCATGACCGTCTGGCCGAAATAGGCCGCCTTTCCATCGCCGGCCAGAAACTCTGGCAGGCTGTGTTGGATACCACCCGGCACAAACCGGCACCCATGAGCGCCTTTGACGCCTTTTTCCACCTGGCCCTGATCGTCACCCTGCGCGGGACCCAGACCGTGGTGGATTACTACACCGAGCTGTTGGCGGAAATGGAGAACCGCATTGCCCAGGGTATCAGTGCGGTACCTGATGAGAAGATCCGGCTTCTGTGGGACAACCTGCCGGTCTGGTTCCGTACGAAATGGCTTTCCGAAAAATTTGCCTCCCACGGGGCCTGCCTGGTAGCGGATACCTACACGTCGGCCTGGTGCAGTTCACTGAAATATCTGGATGAAAATGACTTTCTCGGATCGATGGCGGAAGGGTACTCCCGTATCTACCTGAATATCGGGGTGGATGCCATGGCTGCGGAGGTGCTGCGCATGATCGACCATTACGATGCGGATGGCCTGGTGATGCACTCCAATCGCAGCTGCAAGCCTTATTCGCTGGGGCAGTACGACATTCAAAAGATCGTGCAGGCCGAAAAAAGAATCCCCGCCCTGATGATCGAGGCGGATATGACGGATGCCCGCAATTTCGCAGAAAGTCAGATCGAAACTCGCATCGATGCCTATATGGAGGTCCTTAAGGCCAAGCTATAGAAGGGGTTTCAAGAACTCCCCTCGGGTCCAATCTCGGTGTTGGCCACTCGGTTCCAAGCCTCGAAATACCTGGTGTATTGATCCGGTTGCGACCCACAATCGGGGAATGGAACAGCGGGGAGTCCGGCAACGCGGGGGAACCTCGCGGCCGCCTTGACCTTAAACCCGATTGAAGGTTTTGTAACCCCTGTCAACCTGTTTGCAAAGGAGCAATCATGCTGAAAATGAAGGGAACTTGCGGCGGTCGGTCGATTTTTTGGCTTGTGGCTATCCTGATGGTGCTTCTGCTGTCACCGACCGGTAACGTTTATGCCAAGACAGACGCGAACGAAGCGCTGTACAAGCAGCTTTCGGGGATTGCCTTCAGCACCGACGGTGACCTTTCTCTCTTTGATAAGCTGAACAAAGCTGCACGCGGCCAGGATTGGGCGGCGGGTGAGGAAACCCAGCTCGTAGGGAACCTGAGAGTCCTCAAGAGCGTGCAGTTACCGGCGGATGGAAGCCGTGCGCAGGTTTATCTGCTGCGCAAGTTGAGCGGTGAACTCTATATCCTGTCCATACCTGCCGATCCCGCGGCCCGGGCCGCAGCGGCGGATTCATTCTATGCCGGTTTGGACGGAATCTCGGGCAGTAAAATGGCTTTCAGTGTCAAAAGCCTCAAGGCCGACATTGGCGGTACTACCTACCCATTGGCTACCTTCACCGCTAAACCTACCCAGATGAAGTTGGACAAGCTCTTCAAGATTTGCATTATTCTTATGCTGTTTTTTGTCATGGTCGGCATGGGCATGACCCTGACCTTCAAGGACTTCGCCCTGGTTTTCACCAAACCGCGGGGCATCATCCTGGGGGAGATACTCCAATTTGGCTTCATGCCCTTTCTCGCCATGTGCATAGGGCGCCTTTTTGGATTCTATGAACACTACCCCTTTATCTTCGTCGGGTTGATCCTGATCACGGCAACCCCCGGTGGCGTGACCTCGAACTTGATGACCTACTACGCCAAGGGGGACCTGGCGCTTTCCATCTCCCTCACATCTTTTTCCACAGTCATGTCCATCATCTTCACCCCGTTATTGTTGGCATTCTATTGCGCGGGTATGCCGGAGATCGCCATTCCGGTAAAACTTGTTGTCCAGACGATTCTTATCCTGGTGATCATCCCCCTGGTAGTCGGGATGGCCATCCGGAGCAAATGGCAAGCCTTTGCCGAAAAAGCCACGCCCTTTTTCTCGGCCCTGGGCATCATTGCACTCCTTATCTTGATTGTAGCGGGGGTATTGAGCAATCTGGATGCGTTTGCCGACACGGATCGGCAGGGGGTCAAATTTTATACGACGATATTCTTGCTGACCATGCTGGGTATGCTGTTTGGGATTGTGTTTTCAAAATTGTTGGGTATCAACAATTATCAAACCCGGGCCATCTCCCTGGAAACCGGACTGCGAAATAGTGCTCTGGCCATGACCATCGCCCTGCTAATCCAGGACGCCATGGGCGATTTTTACAGCAGCATGTTCATTACTTCCGGCATGTTCGGATTGATTATGTATCTGGCCGGCATTATATCGATATTTCTTTACAAACCGCTGTTACCGGTTGCGGCCGGTGAGACACATACCGAACAGGAGTAATGTCCAATGCTTACCGTTGGAATCGATGTGGGGTCGATCAGTGCGAAAGCCGCTGTTATCCAAGATGGTGAACTGCTGGGGGGTAAGGTTATTCTGACCGGGTACAATGCGCGCAACGCCGGCAAGAATGTATATGATAAGCTGTTGGCGGACCACAACATTGATCCTGCAATGGTTGACCGGGTGGTGGCCACCGGTTACGGCCGCAAGAGCGTTGAATTTGCGGATAAGGCCATTACCGAGATTACCTGCCATGCCGCGGGTGCACATTTTCAGGATCCGTCCGTCCGTTCGGTGATCGACATCGGCGGCCAGGACAGCAAAGCCATCTCCCTGGACAGTGCGGGACGCGTCAACGATTTTGCCATGAACGACAAGTGTGCAGCCGGGACCGGGCGGTTTCTGGAAGTCATGGCCCGGGCACTGGAGGTCGATCTGGACGTCTTTGGCGAGATGTCCTTGAAAGCGGATGCCCCGGCCGCCATCAGCAGCCTGTGCACTGTATTTGCCGAGTCGGAAGTCATTTCCTTGCTTGCCCGTGGAGAAAAGCGGGAGAATATCATCGCCGGGATTCACGAGTCCATCGGGTCGCGGGTCCTGGCCATGGCCAAAAGGGTGGGGGTGGCCGAGCCGGTGATGATGACCGGCGGGGTGGCCAAGAATATCGGTGTGGTCAAGGCGCTTGAGAGTCGGGCCGGTGTTGTCATTGAGGTGTCCCCCAATGCCCAGATTAATGGGGCGATCGGGGCGGCACTGCTCGCTGCAAACGGCCCTTAGACGGGACTTTAAAGCATCCCCTCGTGCTCAATCTCTGCGTTGGGCCAATACGTTCAATCCTCGAAATATTTTATATATTCCTGCGGTTGAACGAATCGGTCCGCCTTGATCTTGAACACGATTGAATGATTAAAAATCCCGCCTACCTCTTTTCCGGATCAAGTTATAGTTGGCCTCTCTCAAACGCCCTCCCAAGTTTCGCAGGAAAATCCTCAGTTTCAGAGTCCTTAAAAACCAGTTGAGGCGGGAAAAGCACCAATTCAAATGCTTGATCTCTTTTTTAGCGGGTGCATCAGTATAGCAGAAAGTTGTGATGCAGACTTCCGGCATGACCGTGCCGGGGAAGATGCAGGGCCCGGTTCCATTCTCCAGAAAAATGCAACTCGACGCATAGAAAGCCGTCTCGTTTTCGAGGCAGGCGGCTGTTTTTTCAGCCAGTTCCGGCATTCTATTCAGGATATACACAAAATCCGGGTAATCCAACACAGCGTCGAGAACGAGGTTGCGGCAGCAAATTCCCTGGCAGGCGGTAAAGCAGTATTCAAATGCATCTGCACCGGACACGCGCAAATCTGCTTCGGCCTCCTGGATACGGTCACAAAGGCCGTCAAGTACAGATTTATCCCCCGGGGACAGATGGCGCAGCGTTTTGCGCGCTCGTTTGAAAAGAGAGCCAAGTGCCATGGTTCGTTATTCTTCGGGAGTTTTCGCTGCAGTCGTCTACAAGTCCGCTCGACGACTGGCCCTTAGACGGTCCTTTTGTGATGCTATAACCAATCTCAAAAGACCGCCGGGTCCTATGACTTTCCTTTTCCAGGCCAGGCCGAGCATCGACGTAGCCGTGTTCAAGGGCACCCGCGGCTGCGCGGGTACCGGTTTGCGTTTTAGGGTCAGTGCGCCAGTAGCGCAGGTCGAGACGCACAGGCCGCAGCCGATGCAGCGGCCGCTATCCAGCCGGGCCTGATCCTCCACAATCGCGATGGCATCCATCTGGCATCTGGCCTCACAGACCGCGCAGCCGTTGCACTGGTCAGTATCCAGGCTGGCAATAAAAGGGGCCGCCACCAAGTCGGCCGGTCGGGGATAGCGCTTCAGGTTTCTGAGTACCCCGCAACAGCAGCCGCAGCAGCAGCATATCCAGGAAATATCCTTGCCGTTGCTGGCCTGGAGAACAAGGCCGCTTTTATCGGCCTGTTTGAGGATTTCCAGTACTTCGGTTCGGCTTGCCCGCCGGCCGGCACCGGTTTCAACGTAATAGGAGTCGACGGCCCCAAAGGAGATGCAAGCCTCCAACTGGCGATTGCAGCCTTTACCCTGCATGTGCTGCTCTTTACGGCAAATGCAGGGGGTTACCACAAAACTGTCTTTATTCCCCAGCAGACGGGCTGCGGATTCATGGGGCAGTACCTCAAGTCTGGCGTCGATGCTCCGACCAACGGGGATGGTGCGCATCTGGGGGGAAGCCTGCCAGGCTCCGTTATCGAACAGGTGGGGCATATATTCTTCCATATCAGCCACCAGGCCGGGATCTAGCCGATCAACCTGGTACTCCCAAATTCCAACGACAAACTGGGCGGCCATATAACGGGGTGGCTGTGAGGACTTGAATATCAGCCCCTTGCGGGCCATTTCTTCCAGCATCGCGGCCGTCTTTTCAACCGGTAGAGCACTTCGCAGGGCAACGACCGGGGCGGTCTCGGCAATCAGGGTCAGGTGGCAGGCGAGCCGGGCCTGTTCGTGAGAAAAGAGGCGTTTCAGTATCCTCAATTCAACCCCGCTGTCCGTAGAAGGAAAACCGCCCGGGAGAGAATCGAGGTGTTGGGCCAACTGGATGTATATATCTGCGAGCATACCAATTTTGGCCTTATCATAAATCGGCCAGGGTGTAAATTCGCCTTACGGGTCTATACCGTATTTAACCAAAGGGTATAACTTAGCGCCGACAGCAGGGTACAGCCTGAGATGGCGGCCACGGCAAAATCCGAATCACCCTTCATTTCCCGGGCCATCACATAGGTGAGTGTCGCGGTCGGGGCGGCCAGCAGGATGAACGCCGGCAGGTAATCGGCCGCTGGAATCGAAAACAGCTTGAACATAAGGATACCGAGACCGGGCATTACCACGACCTTGAAAAAGCTTACCGCAAACACGCCCCGCAGGCGGGCGCGCATCAAGTCAAATGAAAGGGAGGCCCCAATCAGCAGAAGGGCCAGGGGTAAGGACATACCGCTCAATATCACCAGGCTGCGGTCGACGATGACGGGCAGGGGGATGCCGGCTACGGACACCAGGATGCCGCCCAGGGCCGAGAGAATGACCGGGTGTCCGATTATGCGGCGCATGTTTTCGGCGAAAACAGGGCCTTTTTGGGAGGACCGGTCGGTATGCACCTGCAGGGTGATGACGGCCAGAATATTCTGCAGGATCATGATAAACCCGGCGAAGATACCGCCTTTGGCCAGGCCGGCATCACCCAAATAGTAATACACCACGGCCAGGCCGATATACCCGAGGTTGCCATGAAATGCGCTTTGAATGAAAGTGCCGCGAAAGTGCCGGGCCATGCCGGCCAGGGCAGCCAGCAGCCAGGTGGTCAGGAAAACGACCAGGACACACAGCAAGGTGATGAGGAGAACCTGGCTGTTGAACGCTTCTTGGAATGAGGCCCGCGAAATGGCCCGGAAAATCATAGCTGGAATGGCCAGATAGTACACCAGGCGGTTGGCCGGCCCGAGAAAGCCATCCGGTATGAATTGCTTTTTGCGTGCCAACCAACCAACAAATATAACCAGGAAGATGGGTATGATGGTCTGTGTAATCTGCATCGGTGTATGCGGCCTCAATCTTTATCGAAGATATCTTGAAAATGCCTTCTTGTCGGGCGAAGCTCATAGAGCGAAGACTGATTGATCCAATCTCTGCGTTGGGCCCTCGGTTTCGGCACGCAGTGCCGATTTTCAAGCCGTCAGGCGCAACCTTAAGCACTAGCCTCGCAATACTTGAGTATTCCTTCTGTTGCGACCCACATTTAAGGGACAGATCAAGTGGGAAGTCCCGCGACGCGGGGGTACCTCACGGCCGCCTTGCCTGTCCGGCTTAGCCTGGAAGGCGTAGACGGAACCTTGAATCAAAATCCTATTTTTTGGATAGCCTCTGGCAAAGGTGCCCGGCTGTTGCTTGACTTTAAAGGGTGGCCTGAATATTCTTCTTTAGAACCATCCCAATTTCATCGGGTTTTAACCCAATTTCAAACGTATGGGAACCCAAATCGTTATGAATATTCAGATTAAACTGTTTGCCAGCCTGTTAGATAAGCTGCCTGTCAACGCGGACCAATTCCCGGTTGCGGACGGCGCCACCGTTGCGGACCTGGTAACCGAGCTGGACATCGACCCCAAGGACGCCAAGCTGATTTTTGTCAACGGCCGTAAAGGGGCGTTGGATTCGGTCCTGGCGGAAGGCGACCGGGTGGGATTGTTTCCGCCCATAGGGGGCGGTTAGAAGCGATTTCAAATTTTTCCGCAGGTTTAATATCGTCTTTGGGCGCTTTTCTATATCTTCGTAATACCCCCACGGCAGGCCTGCGACTTGAAAGGCGCAGCCATCTCGTTTTGCCGGGATGGCTTGAAAAGCGAAGGCTGGACCGCGGACCTGATTGCGGGCTTTGAAGCCACTTCCAAACATAGTGAGGCAACATTATGTCAGACCAGTTAATCCATGACATTCAGGCCGCATCTCAAACCCTCAAGCGGCCGGATGGTGATGCTTACCGGAGCCTGGCCGTCCCGGAAATCCAAAAGATAGCGGCAGCCGCCGGGCTCTCCGGCCGCGAGGTAGAAGTTGCGGCCCTGGAAATCGGCATTATCCCCGAACGCTACACCCGCAACATGAAGTCCCTGTCTGCGGCTGAGCAGGTCAAACTGCTGAATTCAACCGTTTCGATTGTGGGCCTGGGCGGACTGGGCGGGACGGTCACGGAGATGCTGGCACGCATTGGGATCGGACGGCTAAACCTGATTGACGGTGATGTGTTCGAGGACAGCAACCTGAATCGCCAGATAACCAGTACCACTGCCAAAGTAGGCCTTTCCAAGGCTGACACCGCTCGAAAGAGGGTGGCCCAGATCAACCCGGGGCTATCGGTTACAACCCAGCAACTGTTTCTGGATGAACAAAACGCCGCAAAACTTATCGCTGGATCCGATGTGGTGGTCGACTGTCTGGACAGCCTAAAGTCACGTTACTTCCTGGCGGTGGCCTGCCGCAACGCAGGGGCACCCCTGGTGGTGGCAGCCGTAGCCGGCCTGTCGGGGCAGGTAACCGTTTTCTTTCCCGGCGATATTGGCTTCGAATCCGTGTATGGCGTGCCGGGAGAAATGCCGGAAAAAGGGGTCGAGACGCGGCTGGGCAACCTGGCTCCGATTGTCGGTATGATTGCGAACATAGAGTGCGCGGAGGCTGTCAAGATTCTGCTGGGGCGCGGAAATCCGTTGCGCAACCGAATGCTGCTTGTGGATCTGCTGGAGAGTACGTTTGAGACGATTGATTTGGTTTAAGGCCGCCCACTGTTGTTGCCTGGGAACCTGGCGGTGATTTGAAAGTTCCCCCTCCTCATTCCCTCCCGCCAGGGGAGGGAGGCTTGCTGACATCAGACTTCTGACCTCTGACCTCTGGGTCTTCCATTCAACCGCTCGATATCTTCTTCCAGGAATTCTCCGGTCTGGACCTCTATAATTACCAGGGGGGCGCTGCCGGGATTTTCCAGGCGATGCTCCATACCCCTGGTGATATAGGTGGATTCATCCGCCTGCAGAGTCAGTTGCTCCAGCCCACGGGTTACCCGCGCGGTGCCTTCGACGACGATCCAGTGTTCCGCCCGGTTGCGATGCTTCTGGAGGGTAATGCTTTTTCCGGGGCGCAGCCGGATCTGGTTCACTCGATAACCGGCCATATCGACCAGCCGCAGTGTCCATCCCCAGGGGCGATAGTGTTTGCGGTGAGAATTGACTTCCTCCCGTCCGGCAGCCTTGAGTTTTTCGACAAGGTATTTGACATCCTGGGTCCGCTCACGCGGGGAAATCATGACCGCGTCCGGGGTTTCCACCACAACATGGTTCTTCAAGCCCACCGCAGCCACCAGGCGGCTGCCCGCATTGATATAGGAATCGGCAACATCGTGGGTCAGCACGTCGCCGCTGGTGATATTGCCGCTGGTGTCCTTAGCGCCCACCTGCCACAAGGCTTCCCAGGAACCCACATCATCCCAACCGGCCCGGAACATGATCATGGCACCTTTATCGGTTTTCTCCATGACGGCATAATCGATCGAGTCCGCTGGGCAGGCGGCAAAGCTATCGCGGTCCAACCTGAGAAAATCCAGGTCGAAAACACCCCTGGCAAGGGCCTGGCGGCAGGCGGTCACGATGGCGGGGTTGAACTTTTCCAATTCCGAAAGCACCCGGGAAGCCTTGAACATGAACATTCCGCTATTCCAGCAATAGTTGCCGGAGTGGACATACTGCTTTGCAGTTTGTAGATCAGGTTTTTCCACAAATTTTTCGATGTCGGCCGCTTCGATGTCGGCCGCCGGGTCGTTGTCCGAGCCGATGGCGTTGCCTTTCTTGATATAACCATAGCCGGTTTCCGGGGATGCGGGCACAATGCCAAAGGTTATGAGATAGCCTTTCTCAGCAAGTTCGGCACCGGCAGCCAGGGTCCTGTGAAACAGGTCGCGGTCGCGGATAAAGTGATCTGCGGGCAGGACCAGCAGCACCGGATCAGCCTCTGCGGCGACGGCTTTCAAGGCGGCCACTGCCAGGGCCGGTGCGGTGTTGCGTCCTACCGGCTCGAGTATGATCGCGTCGGGTTCAGGGCCGATGGAACGCAGTTGTTCGGCAACCATGAAACGGTGATCATCATTGCAGAGGACAAGGGGGGGCGCCATATCCAGGGCGCCCTGCAGGCGCAGCACGGTATTTTGCAGCAAGGTGTGCTCATCGATTAGATCGATGAGCTGTTTCGGGCGCAATTTACGCGAGAGTGGCCAAAGTCGGGTGCCCGAACCTCCGGCGAGAATGACGGGTATGATCATAGTTACTATCCTTGCTTGCCAGGCAGTCGCAGAGCCACATGCTGGTTAGGCCATGACGATTTTCTCTTTGCCGGCCGTGATGCCGGCCGTTGCGTTACGGGTGTCCACAACAATCTTGGCGTGTTTCACGATTTGGGCGATATCATAGTCGCTGTGATCCGTCACGATAATGACGGCGTCCAGCTTTGCCAGGAATTCCGGGGAAAGGGTTTCCGATTTCAATTTGAAATCGTATTTGCGGGTCGGTTTCAGGACCGGAATCCAGGGGTCGTTGTAGCATACCGCGGCTCCTTTCTGCATGAGCATGTCCATAATCGCATAGCCCGGCGATTCGCGGTCATCGTCGATATCTTTTTTGTAGGCGATTCCCAATATCAGGATGCGGCTCCCATTGATGCTTTTGCGGTGCTGGTTGAGTGCACCAGCTGTTTTTTCAACAACGTAATAGGGCATGGCCACATTGATCTCCCCGGCCAGGTGGATGAACCGGGCTGAAAAATCATACTCCTTGGCCTTCCAGGCCAGGTAAAAGGGGTCGATGGGGATACAGTGTCCCCCCAGACCGGGACCCGGGTAGAACGGCGTGTAGCCGAACGGTTTGGTGGCGGCCGCGTCGATCACTTCAAATAGATCTATGCCCATTTTATGCGCCAGGATCTTGATTTCGTTCACCAGCGCGATATTTACCGAACGATAAGTGTTTTCCAGCAGTTTGGTCAACTCGGCCGCGCGGGTGGATGACACTGGAACAGTGGTGGTGACGGCATTGTACAGTGCGCACGCCGTTTCCAAGCAGTCCGGGGTGATCCCACCCACAACCTTGGGGGTGTTGCCGGCCCCGAACTGTTTGTTGCCCGGGTCCTCCCTTTCCGGGGAAAAGGCCAGGAAAAAGTCTCGGCCTGCTTCCAACCCGCCCGCTGTAAGCATGGGCAGCAGCATTTCGTCGGTCGTGCCGGGATAGGTGGTGCTTTCCAGAACGACCAGTTGGCCGGCGCGTAAATATTGCTGAACGGTCTTCGTCGTCGAGATCAGATAGCTGAGATCCGGTTCGAGTTTTTCGGTCAGGGGCGTCGGCACGCAGATCAGGACACAGTCGGCTTTCGACAGTTGACTGAAATCTACGGTCGGCTGGATTTGACCGCCGGCCGTCAGAACCGCAATGGGCTCGGCCGGGACATGACGGATATAGGATTGGCCGGCCCTGAGCATGTTTATCTTTTCTTCATCCAGGTCAAAACCAATAACTTTGAAACCAGCCTGGCAAAAATGGATCGCCAAGGGGAGCCCTACATACCCGAGGCCGACGATGCCGACTACAGCGGTTTTGTCTTCAATCTTGCCGAGTAAGGCCTCCTGGCAAGTCCCAGCCTTGGTCATTATTCATCTCCCTGTTACAATGTCGGCCCCAAAGGATGTGGCCGTCGATCGGGTCAGCAATAATCTGTTAATACTAAAGAAACTAAATAATAGCGCACTTTCGGGGTTTTTTCACGCTGTTTTTGAATTTCGCAGTTAGGGCGCTTTTGCGGAGAAGGCCCCCAGCATTTCGTGATGGTAAAATAGGGAGTTTTGCCTATTTGAACGGGGAGGAATTATCGATCTATCCGGCCGTCCAGGATTTTCTGCATCTGCCGCAGATCCGCTCTGGCCTCTTGAAGCTGCCTGTCCATCTCCACACGTTGATCGAATGGCGCACTTTCCCTTTCTTTTTCTATTTTTTCCACTTTCTGGCGAAGCTGATATAGCTCGCGGGCAATGAGTCGGATCGACATGCCGGTAAATCCTATCGATTGAGGTTGATCTTTCCTGCTGCTACCACTGGGGGCCAAGACTTGTCAATATAAGGCCCACTGTTATTCAAGCCGCTGTTGGCAGCTATTGTTCAAGGAAGCGGGCGGCACCTTCCGTCAAGGTACAGGACAATTCCCGTAACAGTCGCGATTCAAGATTCCAGCAGTGCCAGTAAAGCGCCACCGGAACACTGCAGCCGGGAGCCAGGTTGATAATCTGGCCTGAATCTATGAGCTGTTGGCTCTGCTGACTCGGCAACATACCGTAGGCCAAGCCGGAGGAAATGAAATAAGCGAATTTTTCCGAAGAGGGAATATAATGTGAGGGTAGAAGGGCGGGCATTTCACCCAGTGCCAGCTCGAAAAGTTCCTTGTGCAGGTTGTCCTTACGGTTAAAGACCAGGGCCGGAGCTTCCGCAGCGGCTTCTAGATTGAATCCATCCGGAAACCATTTTGTCGCAAAAGCCGGAGTGGCAAACAGGCGATAGTCCATTTTTCCGAGATAGGCCGTTCGGCAGCCCTGCATGGGCTGCTTGCGACTGCTGATGCAGCCCACCACCTCGCCGTCCTTCAGCATCCGGTGGGTCTGTTCCTGGTCGTCGGTCCGGATGTCCAGGGTAACTTTCTCATTAACAAGAAATGAACCGATCGCCTGGGGAAACCAGGTGGCCAGGCTGTCGGCATTTACGCCAATAGCCAGGGAAGCGAAACGCTTTTCAGCGTCGGTTGAAAAATCGTCCAGCAGATCGTCTTCCAGTTTCTTGACTTTCAGGTAATGACGCAGCATGCGCCGTCCGGCGGGGGTGACATCCGGCGGGGTCGAACGCACGAGCAGCACCTGTCCGGCGAGGTCCTCCAGCAGTTTCACGCGCTGTGATACGGCTGATTGGGTCAGGTGCAGAGTCCGGGCGGCCTTGTCGAAGCCGCCCTCATTGTAGACCACAGCCATGGCCTCTATAAGTTTGTAATCGAACATGGCTTTTATATTAGCAAAATTAATCAATACAAAAAAGAATTAATTTTACTTTATTTGCACGGCCCGCTATGAACAGCAGGAAGATGAAATCTAAATTGAAGGGAATGCAGCATGCTGATTCAATTTGCGCAGGGATTTGGAGTGGGCGGCGGTCTCATCGTGGCAATCGGAGCCCAGAACGCCTATGTTCTCAGTCAGGCGGTCAGGCGCAATTATATCCTGATCATTCCCTTCATCTGTATTGTATGCGATGCGGCTTTGATAGCTGTGGGGGTTTCCGGAATCGGATCTGTCGTGGCCTCCAGTCCGCGATTGTCCTCGGTGGCAACCTGGGGCGGGGCGGCGTTCCTTTTCTGGTACGGTTTCCGCGCATTCAGGTCGGCCCTGCGGGGAGGCCATCTGGAAGCCAACAAAACTGCCGCCCCCACCTTGAAAGCGGCGGTTGCAGCGACCCTGGCGGTGACCCTTTTGAACCCGCATGTCTATCTGGACACGGTCATTCTATTGGGCAGTGTCAGCGGGCAGTATGATCAAACCGGCCGGGTAGTGTTCGCCGCCGGGGCCATAGCGGCGTCTATCCTGTGGTTTTTTTCCCTGAGTTTTGGCGGGCGGATGCTGGCGCCGCTTTTCAGACAGCCCCTGGCCTGGCGGATTCTGGACGGCCTGGTCTGTACCGTCATGTGGACGATTGCCGTGTCATTGGTATTGAAGCGACCGATATAAGTATATATAAATTAAATACAAAATAATATTATATGATTTTATATATACTTATTAATAATAAATTAATATATAAATTGTTATAAATAGGAAATAATATATATATTAATATTATTTAAATTTTAATTAATTATATATAATTAATCCCGCATTTTGATTTTTTTTCCATCATTTTTGATGGTCCGGCATCTAAGTTGTCCTAGGCCGGGATGAAATCTTCGGCGCGGACTTCCTTGAGACTGATCGCCTCTTCCGGACAGCTGATTTGGCACAGACCGCATCCCATGCAGTTGTCGCTGATCACCCGCATAACATCGCGGCCGTCTTCCGTCACAATTGATTCAATTGCATTGAAGTAACAACGATATAGACAGGTTTCACATGCGCTGCAGAGAGCGGCGTCGATCACGGCTTCAAACCGGCTGGGGTCACATATTTTCAGCCCCTCCTTGATCACCAGGGGGAGGGCCTGGCAACAGCAGTCGCAGCAGTTGCAGATAAAGTGCCCCACGTGCATTTTGTTCATAGTGACGTGCACCAGGCCGTCCTCTTCGCACTGGCGCAATATCTTCAAGGCCTCATCTTTGGAAACTTCACGGCCGCTGCCCCGATCCAGGGTGTAACGGGCAGCATTGTTTACCTGCAGGCAGACCTCCAGGGGCTGGTCGCACTTGTGGGCGATGACCCGGCAGGTGCACTTGGTAACGGCAATCACTTCTGCTGCCGCTATGATTTTATCCACACTGTCGGCATCCAGAACTTTTTGTTTACCGGTTTCGATCGATTTGTTCACCGGTATGACCCGGGTAAAAGGCTTGGGAAAGAACTGCTCGGCCAAACGGGCGAAATCGGGCCATTCCGTTTCCATGAACTCCTGCCAGAGATCGAAGTATGACTGCGGCGCGGCATCCCACAAAATAGTGGCATCGTGGAACTGGATCATGTCCCGGCACATTTTGTAGCCCAACGTGCCGCCTTTGAAAGATTTGAAACAGAGCCCCTTACGGTAGAGTTCCAGACACATCCGCTCCACTGCATCCGTCTGACGGTTTGTTTTTTCGGCCAGGGTTTCCGGTGTTCCGGGCATGGCCAGTAGTAAGGCGGCTTCGTCCTGGGTGGCTATCATCTCGAATAGGCGCGGGATGATCTTAGAGCCGGTCAACATGATTTTGTCGGTAAGTTTTTCATAGATCGCTGCGGTCATAATGCTCCTTGCTTATGGGTAGGAAATCGTCAGCATATGCATTGATAAGGTCTGCAGTATGTCACGGGCCGCCCCAGCGTTGCGCCAGGTCGTGTTCGATTCCCAGGTAGTCGAACACTTTGCCAATGGTGTGGTCAATGATATCTTCGATGGTCTTGGGCTTATGGTAAAAGGCCGGGACCGGGGGCAGGATGTGGGCGCCCATGTCGGCCGCCCGGGTCATCAGTTGCAGGTGCCCCTTATGCAAGGGTGTTTCCCGGACCATCAAGACGAGTTTGCGTTTCTCTTTCAGGGTGACATCGGCGGCCCGGACCAGCAGGTTCTCGGTATAGGAGTTGGCGATCCCGGATAGGGTTTTGATGGTGCAGGGGGCGACCACCATGCCGTCGGTGAGGAAAGTGCCGGAGGCCGGTGCAGCTGCTATATCCCTGTAATCGTAGGTGTAATCGGCCATGTCTTTCACTTGGAGGGTGCGATAGTCGGTTTCGATTTCGATATTGAGCCGCCCGGCTTCCGATAAGATCAGATGGGTTTCGCAAGCGGTCTCTTTCAAGTGGTGCAGCATCCGGACGGCATAGATGACGCCGCTGGCTCCGGTGATGCCGATTACAATTCGTCTGGACATATCGGTCTCTCCTGGCAGCCTTCAGGTGGTAGCGGCTGCGTTGCAAAGGCTAAACATTGGCAACCGATGGTCGGTGCCGCCCTTGTTGGGCGACGGGCATCGGCAGGCTCGTTACGGTTTGACATTAAATGAGCGGCGGCTTAAAAACAAGGAAAATCAAACCCCCGGCAGTAGGTAAGGAGCCCATCCGATGATCCCCCAAATTCGAAAAAATCTGTGGCAGGTTGGCGGCGATGGAATCACCGGCGGCGGAGACGCAGCCGCCTACTTGATGCGCTTTGGTGATGAGGCGGTCTTGATAGACGCCGGGACCGGCGGCCGCCATACGGACCTGGCTGCCAACATAGACGCCAGCCTGCCCGCCGACGTGTCTCTAGCATACACGGTGCTCACCCATTGCCATTATGATCACACGGGCGGGGCTGAGGCCATAAGGACGACATATGGATGTAAGATTGTGGCGCATGCCCTCGATGCGGTTTACCTCGAATCCGGGGACGATGAAGTAACGGCCGCCTCCTGGTACGGTTCACATTTGGAGCCGCTGCCGGTGGACATCAAGCTATAAGGTTCCCGAGATATCATATCCGTTGGTGCTGGTGAGCTCATGGCTCTGCACTGGCCGGGACACTCGCCTGGGTCGATGGTGCTGACCACGCGGCTTGGAGCGGAATTGGTGCTTTTCGGCCAGGACGTGCATGGTCCGATTCACCCGTCACTTTTGTCGGACATGGCGGATTATCAGGTGTCACTGCAGGCCCTGCTCGATCTGGATGCCGATCTGCTGCTGGAAGGTCATTATGGTATCATTGAAGGGCGGGACGCGGTAAGCGAATTCATTCGGTCGTTTATGCTATAGGGAGTCAAAATGGCGCGTATAGGTCTATATTATGAAGATTTCCAGCTGGATACCGTATACACTACCGGGCGGCGAACAGTTACCGAGAAAGATCAGGTCAATTTTACGACGTCCTACGGTTTTAGAGAGCCCCTATTCGTGGATCAAGCCTATGTGGATTCCGAAACGCCCTATAAAAAGCCGCTTGTTCCGGGCGCACTGACCTTCGCGATCGCCGAGGGCCTGACCATTCTCTCCGGTATCCTGCATAAGACCGGGCTGGCTTTCCTGGGCGTTGAACTGGAGGTTCTCCAGCCGGTTTTTATCGGGGACAGTCTTGCCGTGAAGATCCAAGTCGTCGCCAAACGGGAAACCGCAAAAATGGATCGGGGTATCGTGACGTTTGTCCAGCGTGTTCTCAATCAGAACGGGGAAGCGGTGATGGAATATCGGGCAAAAAGGATGCTACGGCGCAAACCCTAAAAATCCTGCAGAATTTCAACTGTCTGCATCCGGTCGCCTTTCTTGATCTTTGCCGGCACTTCCCGGCCTCTCACCACCTGTCCGAAAACCGTGTACTTCCCATCCAACTGGACCATCCGTTTAAGGCAGATGTAAAACTGGCTGCCCGCGCTATCGGGATGGCTGGTGCGGGCCATGGAAAGGGTTCCTTTTCTGTGCTTGCGAAAGTTAAACTCGGCAGGGATGGTATAACCGGGTCCGCCCCGTCCGGTTCCATCCGGACACCCGCCTTAAATGATCTGCCCCGGTACGACCCGGTGGAAGAGCAGGCCGTTATAAAAGTCGGTTTTGATCAGTCTCAGGAAATTGTCGACATGGATCGGGGCCACCTCGGGATACAATTCCAGGTAGATGACCCCCTTATCCGTGGTCATCTTGACCAGGGGGTGCTCCGGGTCTTCCATTTGGATCTCAGCCGGGACCTCTGCCTGGGCGGCGACTGCAAAACAGAGCAGGGCGGCAGCGACGAGCAGGATAGGTATAATTTTAGCCATCATCATGTCTCCGTTTCTTGTGTTAGGTTATCAATAGTGGATCGAGACGGGCAGTTTCTATTATAAAGTCAATGGGATTGCAACTGGGAAAGTGGCGGCCGGCTGGAATAGCGGCAAGCATGACAACAAAAGGGTTGAATAGTTAAAATAAATCTTGACAACCGGATGAACATATCTTAATAGGTTCGATAACTGCCCACATTTTCCTGCCGGGGGGTTGAATTGCTGAATCAAACCGCTATATACGCTGTCCGGGCCATGGGGTTTCTGGCCAAACAGGAACCCGACACCCCGATCCTTTCTTCTACCATCGCAACTGATATGAACATTCCGCGCAACTTCCTGTCAAAAATCATCAATCGACTGGTCCAGGCCGGCCTGGTTACAGCTGTGCGCGGCAGAGGTGGTGGTGTCAAACTCGCACAGGCGGGCAATGACATCTATTTGGCACAAGTTGTTGAACTGTTCATGAAAGTTGAAGCCACACGGCATTGTCTAATGGGACTTAAGACCTGCGATGGGAGCTGCGGTCTTCACCTGCGATGGCGAATTATTACAGAACAGTTTGAAAAGTTGTTGCACGATACGACCGTCGACCAGGTCTTTTGATCTAAATTTTTAAAACTGATCGAACAAAGGGGGGGGGGATCGGGCCAAATTTTGCTATAAAAGTTGATAAGAAGATGAACAAATCATTATAAAATCAAACAAAAGGAGGTTCCGGATGTCTTTAAACACTCTAAAGTGGTCCGCGATAATCTGCTTCGTGGTTGCCATGGCAATTTTGCTCGGTGGTGGCATGGCAATGCGCAAAGAACTGCCGCCCTACCCAGGAAAAGTGGTGGACGAAGCGGGCAATGTCTTATTCAAAAAAGAAAACATCATCGCCGGCCAGGATGTCTATCAGCGGTACGGGCTCATGGACCATGGCGCTGTCTGGGGCCACGGGTCTCAGCGTGGGCCCGAATTTTCCGCTGCATCCTTGCACCTGATCGCCGAGGCGGTTGGTGACACGTTCGCCCAAAATGAATATGGTCGGCCGTATGCCGATCTGAGTGAGCTCGAACAGGGGATGATCGATGTCCGGACCAAGCACGAAGTCAAGCCCAATCGGTATGACCCGGCCACCGATACCCTTACCCTCACGTCTGCCCAGGTGGCAGCACTGAACAGGGTTGTTCAGCACTGGGAGAAAACTTTCAACGAAGGCCATCCCGGGTTTGGAATTCTACCGGACACCGTCAAAACCGCCGAACAGCGGCTTGAGTTGGGTCGGTTTTTTTTCTGGACCGCCTGGGTAGCCTCCACCTTGCGACCGGGCGAAGATTATTCATATACTAACAACTGGCCGCCGGACAATCGCGTGGGCAATACGGCCAGTACCGAAACCTATTTTTACTCTGTGGCCGGCATTCTGGCCCTCCTGGTAGTCTTAGGGCTATTCGTCTACTGGATCCACCGCTACAAGCTCTGGTATGGCGCCCCCAAAGGCGTGGCCCTGGCGGAAAAGTTGATCGAGATGCCCCTGACGCCAAGTCAGACCCACGCCGCCAAATTCTTTGTGGTGGTCATTTTGTTATTTCTACTGCAAACCACCATGGGCGGCCTGCTGGCCCATTACACCATCCATCCCGGCAGCTTTTTCCTGCCCTTCATCGCCGACTTTATTCCTTATGCCTGGGCCAAGACCTGGCACCTGCAGCTGATGATATTCTGGATCGCCACAACCTGGCTCGCCTCGGCCATCTATCTGGCGCCTATTATCGGCGGCCGAGAGCCGGTCAAGCAGGGTATGCTGGTTATGATTCTGTTTGTGGCCGTTTTACTGGTGGCCGTAGGCAGCCTGACCGGTGAAGTGCTGGGCATCAAGGGGATGCTAGGCGATATGTGGTTCTGGTTGGGACACCAGGGCTGGGAGTTCCTGGAACTGGGCCGCCTCTGGCAGATTCTGTTGTTCGGCGGGCTCATATTCTGGCTTCTGATCGTATACCGGGCAGTCGGTAACCACTTGAGAGCTCACAAGGACGAGTTTAGTGCCCTGATCTGGTTTTATGTATTCAGTGCCGTCCTGGTAGTGGCCTTTTTCGGTTTCGGGCTGTTCTACGGCCGCGGATCGCACCTGACCATGGCGGACTATTGGCGCTGGTTCGTGGTGCATCTTTGGGTAGAAAGTATCTTCGAGTTTTTCGGTATCGCGGTTATTGCCCTGCTGATGGTTACTATGGGACTGGCGACGGCCAAAAATGCCCTGCGGGTAGCCTATTTTACAGCCGCATTAACATTCCTGAGCGGGATTGTCGGCACCGCTCACCATTACTACTGGTATGGCGGGGCCGCTTTCTGGGTCGGCTGGGGAGCCATCTTTTCGTCTATGGAGCCGGTTCCCCTAATCACCCTGGTGGTACGCGGACTCATGGAATACAAGGAGATTCAGAAGCAGGGCAAGGAGTTCAGTTATAAATGGCCCATGTACTTCCTGGTGGCCGCATCCTTCTGGAATTTCCTGGGTGCCGGCATCTTTGGGTTCCTGATCAACCTGCCGATCATCAACTTCTACGAACACGGGACCTACCTGACCATGCATCACGGTCACACGGCCATGTTCGGAACCTACGGGATGCTCTCGGTCGCCTTGCTGCTTTTTTCCTGGCGTGGCCTGGTCGACAAAGCGCACTGGAACGACGGCATTTTAAAGCTGTCTTTCTGGGGCCTCAATGGCGGCCTGTTCATCATGGCTTTTACAACCTTGCTGCCGGTTGGGGCCCTGCAGACCTGGATCGCATTTAAGGAAGGCTACTGGGTAGCCCGCAGCGCGGACTTTTTCGAAAAAGATTTTGTCGTCTTTCTCGGGACGTGGCGGGCTCTTCCGGACACCATTATCATTGTATTGGGTGTCCTGCCCCTGGCCTATTTTCTCATCCGGACCTTTCCGCACCTGAAATCCGCGGAAATCAAGGACGGTGAATCTGTTTGGGAACGGCTGGGTATCGAATTGTAAACCAACAACCTAACTTACTAAAGTGAAAGAAAAATGGCAGGATCATAAGCGATCCTGCCATTTTTATTTTATTTAATTGATCTAAGTCAATGCGGACAGACCGCAAGCCAGGTAAATTAACATTAAACTGGCAGACCGGATTCAACCGGATGCGATGGCGTCTGATTTCAACGGCCTTCTTTGCGGATCCGCAGGATTCGCCCCGCGATACCTCACATTCTTGAACATTCGCCTTTCGTCCACCGGCTTTGGAAACAAGGAAAAGCAAAATGGATAAATATCTGAACCAGGGCATCAAAGATGTCATCCAAGCGTTTCCGGCCCTGGAAAGCATCCTGGCAGAATATGATATCGGCTGCGGCCCCTGTAATGTCGGGACCTGTCTCTTGAAGGACATTGTCGAGATCCACCGGCTGCCGCCGGAAAAAGAGCAGGCCTTGATGGCCCGGATTGAAAGTACCATTTGTCCTGGTAGAGAAAATCAGGTTCAATCTCCGGCACCCACCACAGCGGCACCCGCAGCGCCAAAGGAACGCATCCGCACATATTCGCCCCCGATGAAGATGCTGGTGGATGAACATTTGCTCATCAAACGCTGGCTGGCACGAATTCCGGATGTTGTGAACGCGCTGTCTGCCGGGCCTGAAAAGGGGCGGCAGCTCGTGGGGGCAGGTGTCGATATGATTCGCTCGTACGCTGATAAATTCCACCACGGCAAGGAAGAGGATATCCTTTTTAAATATTTCGATGACACCAGTGAAATATTTACCGTTATTTATGAGGACCACCGACAGGCTCGCCAGCATGTGCAGGCTATTCTCACGGGATTGGAAACTAGTGACCATCCGGCGATCGGCGAGTACCTGACCGCCTATGGGGCCCTGTTGACCGAGCATATCAAGAAAGAAGATGAAATTTTGTTTCCCTGGCTGGATGAACAGCTCACCACCAGCCAGGTAGGTGAACTGTATACGAAGTTCAAAGCGGCGGACAGCCAGTCCGGCGTTGACCCGGAGAAGTACCAGGCCTTCGTGGACGGGCTGGAAAGCCAATTTATCGATATGGGGGTAGCAAAATGAAAGGATTTACCGGTTGCCCAGGGTCACAGATGATGAATTTTCAGAGTGACACTCCTGCCGCTGAATCTGAGCCGGCCGGAGCCATCGCCTCGCAACTTAGACAATGGCCTATCCAATTGCATTTGATTTCTTCCGAGGCACCGTATTACCAAGGGGCGGATGTGGTCCTGGCGGCCGATTGCGTTGCGTATGCTGTCGGTGATTTCCACCGCGACCATCTTAAGGACAAATCGCTGGCTATTGCCTGTCCCAAGCTGGATTCCCAACAGCAGGTATATCAGCAGAAAATCAAAGCCTGGCTGGAAGATGCCAAGATAAATACGCTCACAGTCATGATCATGCAGGTACCCTGCTGTATGGGGCTTATAAATCTGGCCCAACAAGCCGCCGCCGAATCCAGCCGCAAGGTACCGATAAAAAGCCTGGTGGTTGGCATCAAGGGCGAAATTTTACAAGAAGAGTGGCTCTAAGGACAAATTTGCCCGGGGAGGACACCATGTGTCAAAGTTATAAACGCCAATGTGAGTGCGGCCGAAACACCGCCGAAATATTTTTCGGCAATATGCTTTTGGATGAAACTGCCATAGCAGCTGTCTATTACCCTGAGTGCAGCCCTGCGAGTCAGGACGGCGATCCAGCCTTCGTCTGGGACAATGGCTGGGCCCTTGAACTGGATCTGGATATAATTCGCTCGCATGCCGGGACTTTCGGTATGTCCAAGGATAGCGTTACCGCCGAGTGGGTGTTTGATGCCGGCTATGCGACTTGGGTGGGCATTACGCCGGACGATACCGAGCGGCGCAACCGCGAAAGGGATGCATTACAGCATCTGGCCAAAACCGACTTGCGAGCTTATATCAATGCCATGAAAAACTGGGGCATTGAACGCGAGAAGAGATTCTCGGCAGAGGGGTGGCGTAAGATGCGACCTCGCGCTGCCATGGGGCTGTAATCCGGGATCGAGTGGATCTGGTTCCGGGTCCTCACCCCGAATTGATATTCTCAGGGGGGCTACCATGCATCAACATCTTCACAGTGTGTCGGGATACGGATGTGATTCACCGGCAACGCGGCCAGATACTCCGGCGAAGTTAAGGGAGTTTGAAAAGCGGGCCTGGCGTGACTACCAGAGTCATGTGCGTCAGCTGGATTTCATTAGAACCACTATCAGTCAGGACACTTTTCCGGCGCAACGCATCCTGTCGGTCCTGACCAGAATCGGTGTTGATGCTGATTTTTGCATGCTTCTTTTCGGCCTGGCTTCACAGGCCTGGCAAGAACTGGAAATAGATTCGGACAAGGTCGTTCACCTGCACCCCAACTTGCAGCGTGACATTGCCGATGTCCGTGAGGGCCTTTTAATTCAGTCAGAAAAGAAAATGGCCCTGCGCTCAGGCCCTGTCTTTCTCACCCCCCAGGAAACTTATGACCAGTTGCAGGCCGCGATGGATCCTGCCAACCTGCATCTGTTGATAGATGAGATAACCACCCCCTGGATCGTGTTACCGCGGGCATACGCCGCCCTGCAGCGCGAACATGTCCACTATCTGCCGGCCTACCTGGCGTTGCTTGCCACTGAAACCAACGAAGAGGCCTTGCACATTTTCAGCCGGATTGCCGTTGAATTTATGGCCAACTTCACGATCCGGTTCGCCGATGAAAAATATCCCCGGCAAAAGGTCATCTGCCTGGTAACAGCAGGCTACTGCGCACATTACTGGCGAAACCTACTGATACCGCCCAGGGGGTTCGAGGATGTGCGCCTGTTCGAACACTTTTTAAGCTGGCTCAAACATTCGGGCTGTCGGACCAAAGTATCCGGTCATGATCTGGATAAGACCATTGCGGAGATGGAACATTGGAAAGCGCATATATTCCCGTCGGAATCGGATCTGATGCACGGTGATGAGGGCACTCCCGACCTGTCGCGTTTTATCATATCCCTGCGGCATGGCTGCAAGGGCATCGATTGTGCGGTCCAGTATTTCTGGCTGACACCTGAATGCCCCCATTGGCCCCGGGGGTAGAAGAGCAGTGGGGTGTAATTCTCTTTGCCCTGAGGTCGCTGTTCAATCTGATCGAATGCCGGTATCCGCTGGAATCGAAGCGGACCCGGTACTATCTGCGTGAATTTCTCTTTCAGCTCAAAAACACCTATACGAGCACACTGCTTACCAATACCATCCAGGAAAAACCGAACCAGGCTGTTTTGCGCAGGCTCCATTCCAAAATTATCTTCATGATACAGCAACTGCAGCACACTCTGGCAGTATAGACACCAGCTATTTACGGACTTCTTAAACAGTCTCCAATAACAGGTTTTCGTCGCGCCAGAGACAGTTTTCAACAGTTTGTAGGCTGCCCAGGGAGGGCACCGAACACCGCTGTTTGAAATTTGATCATAATCAGCTATGATCGTTTGGCAGTCAACTGTTCACAGGCACACATCAGATCCATTGACGATCATGCATTTGCAGCCGGTTCTAACCCTAAACAAGGAGGGCGCCATGTCAGACCATCCGAAAGGCGCAATTTTACAGCGCGACAAGAAAACCTATGCGATTGTGCCGCGCACACCGGTAGGTATGGTAACACCGGAAGACTTGGAGAATATCGCCCGGGTTGCCAGAAAATACGAGGTCCCCGTCATCAAAATCACCTCCGGACAACGATTCGCCCTGGTCGGTATGCAAAAAGAAGAGGTGGAAGATATCTGGAAAGAGCTCAAAATGGATGTGGGCAAAGCAACCGAGCTCTGTCTCCATTATGTTCAGGCCTGTCCGGGAACCGCGGTTTGTAAATTTGGCGTTCAGGATTCACTGGGGCTCGGCATTGAAATCGAACGCTTTTTCGCAGGCATGGATCTTCCTCACAAAGTCAAGGTCGGCATATCAGGCTGTCCGTTTTGCTGCGGTGAAAGCTTTGTCCGGGATATCGGCGTGTTCGGTAAGAAGAAAGGCTGGACCATGACCATCGGCGGAAGCTCGGCCCGCCGGCCACGCATCGGGGACGTCCTGGTCGACAACCTGACCGGGGAACAGGTCATTGCCCTGACAAAAAAATTTCTCGAGTATTATAGAGAAAAAGCCAAACGAAAGGAGCGTACCGCCCGCTTCGTGGACCGGGTTGGGTTTGAAAATATCCAGGAAGCATTGCTGTAGACCGGATCAACTCGTAATTCAGCTTCTATTCTTTTACCAGTTTGATCCGATGGCTCTTGCGCAGCTGTGACCAAACAGCCTGCATCACCCCTTTGCCGTCGCGAATGCTGATGCCTTTGCCCTCCACGTAACGATCGAGAATGGACTGGAGCGTGTCCAGTTCGATGGCATTCATATTGGCGATGATGCTTTTCTCACGCAAGGGCAGATCGGCCAGAATCTCGGCTGCTATGCCGGCGGTTATTTCGGGGTCCGGTTGTTCGCTGACGATTAGAAGCCCGTTGAGAACCAGGCGGGTGGCTTCCACGATGTCCGGTGTGTCATACTTGTTGGGACCGGTGACGTAAAGGGTCTGAATGGCATGCTTCTCAAGCCAGGGGTTCACCTCGTAGGGGGCGAGGTGGGCGGGGGTCTCTTTCAGATTCAGGTGCAGAATCGGCTTGTTGCCACGCTTGAAATCATCCCCGATTTTCTTCAATCGAAAGGTGAAGGGACCAGTGGTAATAATCAGGATACCGTCCGCGTCACCAACCGGGTCGATACTCACTTCACAGTCGAGAGCCGAATGGCGGCTAACTTTCAATGCGGTCCGTTCCGTGTCCGTCAATCCACCGGATATGATTTTGGTAAGAGGCATATCTTCATAACTTTTAATTCAGTACGGCAGACTTTAAAAGAACAGGGAATTAAAGACAAGTCCAATGTTGGGATAAGGTGACTACTGACAAGGTCAACAGGAACCAGAACATTTGGTCCCTTAAGGATTTTAAGGGGACGCAGGCATTTCATTCACGGATTGATGCAGGTACAATCCGCGGGAACTGTTCCCGAAGTTTCACTGATAACCAGTTTAACAGCGCCTTGTCTGACGATACGGCTGGCAACCGGTGTAAACGCATCGTTGGCGCCCAGCAGCTTCGAAATTGTAAAGACCAGACCAAAGCCGAGCATTAGGCCGATTGCGCCAAATAAAAGCACACTGCCGGTCTCGGACATAGACACGATTTCTTTCACATTGACCCCTATGATAGCCCCCACCAGGAGACCGATCACCGGCAGCAGGTAGATGACTGCCAAACCGCCCAGCAGTTTGCCAGTACTTACATCTATGGCAACGATATCACCGGGTTCGGCTCCAATCCGATTGATGACGGTCGTGGTTAATTTTTGGGGCGCTTGGGCGGTGTGGCAGCTGCTGGCAGACGAACAGGAGCCGCAGCCGCCTTGTTTGTCAGCCACCACGTCAGCCCGGCTGCCGGGCAGGGTGCGAATGACGATTCCGGTTTTATTAGCCATTTTTTTCTTCCTTATAAAGATGCTCTTTGCGCTTTTGCAGGAACGCTTGTATCAGGGCCGTTGCCTGCTCCACCTCGATATGAAACTGATTGTAAATCACAGTCCCGTGATGGTCAATGATGACGGTCCAGGGTGTTCCGCCGGACCGATAATTGCGCATGGTGGCTGGTATGCGATTTGTTGCCGGGTTGCCTGCATCATGGGCCATGGGGATGCGAAGGCCGTACTTACGCTGGCTTTCTCTCAGTTTACCGGGGGTATTGATATGAAAGCCCTCAAACACTGTCTGGATGGCCACAAAAACCACATTCGGATTGTCCCCAAAACGCTCGGTCAGGGCTTTGATGGTAGGAAAACCATGGGACTGGCAGCCCGGACACCACGCTTGGAAAAAATACATGTAGATAATCTTACCCCTTAGCTCTGAGAATCTCAGCGGGGTTCTGTCTCTTCCATTACCATCGATCCAGCCATCCAATTCGAGTTCCGGAGCTGTTCGTCCACGTATGCCGTATTGGTCATCGGCCAATGTAGTACGACCAATTGCCAGTATCGACATGAGCATTAGGACGAGCAGAATAACACCCTGCCTTCGGGGAAAGTTGGGCAAATAAGTCTTGGAACCCATCACCTCTCCAGTTTTTTTAGGCTCGACAAATTAGTAGTCGTAAACCTTATGCAAACCTTACTATTTATAAGTCAGCTATTCACATGAAGCCGGCAATTGAAATCCGGCTAACCCGGCAGCCTTCCCAGTTACCCACCAACGGAGGTCGGATTTGCATTGTGCCAATAAACAAAATTAATTAAATCCATCACGGCATCGGTTGTTGCAAACTATACCCTTTAACTAAAGTATAAGCATTTGGATCGGTTTGGCTACGGGCTTGGTTGGGGGGCAGCACCGAACCCGGCAATGAATCGACTTTGAATTAATAATGATTTGGGTTCTACTCGTTTTCCGGCATGGATGTGAGCGCGCTGATTTGGCGGGGGCCTTATGCGGGTGTACACCCATTCCAAAAACATTTTGTTAATTAGGTTTCAGTATGTTATGAGACTTGTATCTTCCCCGCGTTTATCGGGCCAAAGTTGCAGGCCTGCTAATTTAAAAAGAGATCTAATCGGCACTAGCGGTCGAGATAGAGCCGTTATATACCATTCAAATAGGATCGCTTGGTTTACCCGCTATTGCCTCCAGCTACTCCGCCTGCTATCATAGGCGGCAACTGCCGATTAAGCGTACCCGTGTTATGTATCTTAAGGTATCGATATGCCGGATGACCGATATTCCATACTGGTAGTCGACGATGTCAGATTGGACAGGGAGATTCTCAAAAAATTCCTGACGAAGATGGGCTTCTTTGTCCGCTGTGTGGAAGATGGAATGGAGGCCTTGGAGATCTTAAATACCGAACCGTTCGACCTGGTATTATTAGATATCGTGATGCCGAGAATGTACGGCACGCGTGTGTTGGAAATCATTCGATCAAATCCGCGGTTGAATTACATGCCGGTGTTGATGATGACTTCAATCAGCGATACCGAGCATGTTGCCCGCTGCATAGAGATCGGTGCCGAAGACTACCTCATAAAGCCCCATAATAAAACCCTCCTCAAAGCAAGGATTTACAATTGCATCCAAAAGAAGAAACTGCATGAACAGGAGAAACTGTTCATAAGAAAAATAGAAGAAGAGAAGCAGATGTCGGATCGGTTGCTGACGCGCATCATGCCGAAGGCCATCGCGGATAAGTTGAAAAAGGGACAGCGAATTATCGTTGACTATTTTTCCGAAGTTACGGTCATGTTTTCAGATATTGTTGGTTACACGAAGATGTCCACCGCCCTGCCTGAAGATGAGTTGATAAAGCTCCTGCACTCGATATACAGCAGTTTTGATGAACTGACCTTTAGGCACGGCCTGGAGAAAATAAAAACTATTGGTGATTCATACATGGTGGTCGGCGGCATACCGGATCATTTCGACTATCACGCGGAGGCGATAGCCAACATGGCTTTGGAAATGAAAGCGATCCTTAAACAATACCGCACCTCGGCAGGTAAAGCCATCTCTATGCGAATTGGTATCAACACCGGGCCGGTTCGGGTGGGGATCATCGGTACCCGCAAGTTTTCTTATGACCTGTGGGGGGATACGGTCAACATTGCCAGCCGGATGGAGTCCCATGGATTGCCGGACCAGATTCATGTCACCCACTCCAGCAGCAAATATTTACAGGACAAGTTCGTGCTTGAACAACGGAATAAAAAGGTCCATGTCAAAGGTGTCGGCCCGATGACCACTTATTTCTTGACTGGTCGGAAAAATAAAGCCTCTATGATCGCAGATCGCCGACGAGCGCAGGGATTGACGACCTAATATCGAGCGGAAACGAAAGAAGCTGCAGGGGGTCCAGCCGGCCCCAGACAGGGGCGGCTACTATGGTCTACCGGTACCCATGCGGATATGATGCCAGCCCCCAGGGGGGATCGCAAGGGTCCCGACATGCCGCGCCCGCTCAAAACCAGGGCAAGCTATCCATCCTATTCAGCCTTCTTGATCAAGGTCCTGGCATCATTTAGATGTTCGGCCATCTGATCCACCGATATGACCTTTGGGTCGTAGGTCACGGTGTTAATCTCTTTAAATCCACGAAACCCACGGGTAACCTCTTTTACGCCGGGCCGTCCATCCAGGGCGGATTTACCGACATCATATCAGGTGACATAGAAGGTGGCTTCTTCCAGTTGCGGCTGCTGGGCAGCGGCCGTTCCGAACAAGGTTAATATCGCCAGGCCAACAACGGTGTATATGATCAGATGAGTTTTCATCGGAATCCTCCTTAGCTTATAGCAGCGTCGCTTATTTTCACGTTTTCTCGTGCGATATGCAGGGGTCCCGGAATCGTGTACCTACCGGTAGCCCATAATATATACATTCGAATGGGAATTGCACCCCTTAAAGGCACTCTGGCTGGGGCCGGGTAGCGGCGAAGCCGCAATGGGGAATACCCCGTCTAGGCCATTGTTTGACGGACGAGGGCGGCCCCGGCGCTCAGGGCTTTTAGTTTCTCAACGGCTACCTGGCGGCCCAGGGGAACCATGCCGCAGTTGGTGCAGGGAAAGAGCTTTTCAGGCTGCACATACTCAAGCGCCTTGTGTAAAGTGGCGGCCACTTCCTCCGGGGTTTCGATTTGGTCGGTGGTGACATCAATGGCGCCGACCAGAACGTCTTTGCCTTTCAGCAGATCTATCAATTCGATGGGTACCTGGGAGTTGTGGCACTCCAGGGATACCTGGTCGATTTTTGATTTCTGGAGGAGGGGGAAGGTCTCCTCGTACTGACGCCACTCAGACCCCAGGGTCTTTTTCCACTCGGTATTCTGCTTGATACCATAGCCATAGCAGATGTGAACGGCCGTCTTGCAGGGCAGGCCTTCCGCTGCTCGCTCGAGGGTTTCGATGCCGTAGTCCCGCACCTCATCAAAAAAGACATTGAACGCCGGTTCGTCGAACTGAATGACATCGATGCCGGCTGCCGCGATCTCGCGCGCTTCCGCGTTCAAAATCCTGGCGAACGCAGCGGCGAGTTTTGGACGGCTGTGGTAATAATCATCGTAGAGGGTATCCACCATGGTCATGGGGCCGGGCAGAGTGAATTTCGTCTGCCGTTGGGTTTGAGAACGCAGGAAACGAGCGTTTTCGACATAGATCGGTTCCTGGCGTTCTACCGCCCCGGTAACAACCGGTACCTGGGCGTCGTACCGGTCGCGAATACGCATGGTGCGGGACTGTTGGAAATCTACCCCGGCAAGGCGCTCAATAAAGGTGGTGACAAAATGCCGGCGGGTCTGTTCGCCGTCACTCACGATGTCGATCCCGGCCATTTCCTGGTCGCGCAATACCAGGCGGACAGCGTCTTCCTGGCCTTCCTTCAAAAGTGCCCCTTCCAAGCGCCAGGGAGACCAGAGTTTCAAAGGCTCAGACAGCCAGGCGGGTTTGGGCAGGCTGCCGGTAATGGTTGTTTGTAGATTAGCATGTGGCATACGAGTACTCCTGACGGCTATATGGGTTATGGTGATTAGCAATAGTAATCAGTTTTACCACTAAAATCCACCATGCGTTCGACGGGCTAATGAGTAGGTTCCAGAAAGGCTTGCTAAAGGGTCGTTAGCGAATCTAAATAGGCAGACTCTTAAATGAGGGACAATTCCCCGCATTTATTTACGGGAAGCCTTCCATCTTGTGAAAAAATAATGAATCTGCGTATACTTGTTAATTAAAACCCGAAAAGGAGACGGCGCATGTATAGAAAACTCCTATTATTGATAGCAGTGTTGTTTATCGTTAGCGGGCTTATTGTAAGTTGCAGCGGAGAGGCCTATCAGCCCATACCGAAAGCGGATGCCGTTGCGGTGCTGATGCCCACGGCCGGAAATACAATTTCAGGCTCTGTCATTTTCGCTAAAACAGGACAGGTTATGCGGGTCATTGCCGAAGTGTCCAACCTGTCACCCGGTTCACATGGATTCCATATCCACGCGTTCGGAGACTGCCGGGCATCGGACGGCTCCTCGGCTGGTGGTCATTTCAATCCGGATAATAGTTCTCATGGTGCCCCAAATGCCGATCCCCGCCATGTTGGCGACCTGGGCAATATTGTGGCCGATGAATCCGGGGCAGGTAAATTGGATATCCTTGTTGCCGGACCTGACCTGAAAGGAACTAACAGTATTATCGGCCGCAGTGTCATTGTGCATGCAGATCCAGATGATATGAAGACGCAGCCTACCGGTAAGGCCGGTGCGCGGCTCGCCTGCGGCGTGATAGGGATTGCCAGATAAACTCGGCCGTGATGACACCATCCGGACAATTATAGTTCGTTTCTCTATACCCCAAGGGGAGCTTTGGATGCTGGGGGCCATTGCCGGAGATATGATCGGGGCGCCCTACGAGCGTATCTCGACGAAAAGCAAAGATTTCAATGCCGTTGTCTCCGAATTTACGGACGATACGGTGCTGACAGTTGCAGTTGCAGATTGGATCCTGAACGACACGGACTGTGCTGCTACAATAAAGGCATTCGCCCGCAAATATTATAAGCTACCCTATGGCGGATCGAGGCCACCATCGTCAACGTTTTAAAAGTAGCCGACAAAAAAGGCTGGACTTCCGTAGCGTTCCCCGCAATCAGCACCGGGATATTCGGCGTTCCGAAAGAGGTTTGTGCGGCCGCCTTTAGAAATGCGGTACCGACATACTGGGATATAAATCCGGAAAGCAACATTGCATTGATATGGTTATGTTTGACCGCGGATGATTGTGGGGCTTTTGCAGAAGTGTTAACATTATAAAGTTTGCGGGTTTCCAAGTTGTGGGAGCGGCAGCTTGCCGCGAACAAGTATTCACAGACTCAGTTATCACGGCAAACCGCCGCTCTTGTAAAAAACTTTTCGATTGAATTTAAGCAAGAAGACATCCAATGGGTAACCAAACCTACTATTCAGATTTAATACGGGACATCCGGGCAGCACAGGGCATGGCGTTGCCGGGGAACCTGCTCAGCAACACCCCGCAAAGAACCGGCGCTGAGTTCAATCCCAACACCTATCTGGATATTCTCACCCACCTGTCACTCTTGGAAGGATTCGCGCTTGATTTTACGTACGACTACCAGGAAGGCCTGGGCGGCCATCCCTGCCTTTACGCCCGCCCGACGCATAACGCCCCTTTTGAAACCATGACCGAACATTCGGCCTGGGAACGAAAACACAACGTGTCTGATTTCCTGGTTTCAGATGGCACTGCCGAGAGCTTTTTTGAATTGGTGGTTTTTCGGGAGGTGGCCAATCAATTTTATCTCTATTGGCATGCAGCCTACAATGACTTGCGCATCATCACGGCCAAGGAAGAGATTTTCAAGATTGTATCGACTCTGGACGAACTAGGTCCGGTCCGGTTCGACCCGGTGCAGGCCGAGATTGCCATGGCCCTTGACCCGGAGCCCCGGATCGAACTAACGGAGACATCCGCCGGTGTCGTTTACTGCTCATTTACCCAATGGGGCGGATTCTGTATTCAACAAGAGGTGTTTAGCAAGGTGCATCCGCATTTGCTGCTGTGTTCGGAGGTATTACAGACTGCTAAATACAATTGTGGGATTGTTTTTTGACTTATTGGGGTTGTTGAGCGGTAAAAATGAAAAACCGGATAGTGATTTTTCAACCTATCACTACCCGGTAAAATATTTATCGTTCTGGTCGTTTATACAGAGACCGGTCCGTTAATCTTGGTTAATTAACGCATACTTTCCCGGAGACCTGCGCACCGTCGACCACGCAAGCGAGATAAGCCTCAACCCCGCCGTTACGTATAAAGTTAGCATCCGCTGTGTTTACCTCGTTCTGGGTTGTTCCTTTAGAGAACGATCCGGAAGCGACCAGCGCGCCATTGTAAGGACTCGCGGCAAACGCGACATCCTCAGACGAAATCACCTCCCAGGATGCTCTGGTTTCATTGGTGCTCGCGGAGGAGCCGGCAGACCATATATCAGTGATGAATGTAGCGTCAGCACCATCGACCACGCCGAGTCCCGAGTTTTCCTCGCCTGCAAAGAGGGCATTGCCGACCAGCAGGGAAAAAGCCAGGATTCCGACCAGGGCGATTGCTGTTTTTTAGTTATTTTATTCATGATTAACTCCTTATCCAGGCCTAATAGCCATTTTTTTCAGGTTAACGTCTCGGGGAAGGGTGAAACGCTAAAGTTGCTGTTTGTTGGCCGGGCAGCTCTTGAAAACCTTACGCGATAATACTGAACACCTTGCGGGCTTCCTTAAGCGTTCCTTTTTTTGCCCTCGCGACCAGGAACTTACCGCGCCTTTCGGTGGTAATCAGATCGGCATTGGTCAGTTCCTTCAGGTGATGCGATACGGTTGGGGCTCCAATATTCAGCGATTCCATAATATCGGAAACGAAGCATCCCCTGGCACTGGCTTTGAAATCCTTCTCAGCGTGCCTGGCAACCTCCAGGTACATCTCAAGACGTTTCTGGTGGGAAAGCGCCTTCAGGACTTTGGCCAGCTTTTTTGTTTTCATATCAGGTTGCCTCATGTTTAAATTTCGATAACTTTCGAAATGAAATTAAGCCCGTACCGAATACCTGTCAACCGGCAAATGTAATATTTTTTGATTATGTATCAGATTGTCTGGCTAAGTAATTGTTTTGATGTTGAAAATAAAGAAATTTTTTTAAGCACAGATTGACAATCGATTGCATTTAAGGTTAATACAAATGGCAGGGAGAAGAATCGGGCGGCGTAAATGAGATAACGGTTTATGTTGATTTGCCCCCTCTTTACATTGCATTTCGTGAAATGCTTTTCAGACCCAATTTCGCGGTTAAGACCCTCGACCACATTCGTGACCCGCAACCTCCTCTGGAAGTAGGTGAACGTTATGGTGCTTGGTACAGAATTTTGGGCGGTTACAGTCAAACGGCTTAAACGAACCGGCAAACACGCTGAAATAGTTGCGGTTACCAAACAGAACCTGCCCCTGCCCGGTACATTCAACGAAATGGCCGTCGCGTTGCGCAAACAGATTCGGGAAAGGCGCAAGGACAACAAGCGCTACAATGACCTGCTGCGGCAGCTCTACCACGCGGCGGTCTGGGAGAACTTCTTCGGGGATATCAACGCCCTGTGTCTGAGAGAGCAGGGCACTTCTTGCAAGGTTGTTGGCCGGTTCATACCCCGGATTAAATGTGATTACAAACTGATCGGCTATGAGCACCTGGACATACTGGGAGTTAACGACGTCAAATGGATTGTCGAAGCATGGGGTGAACCGCGAAATCACGCCCCGGCCCGCCAAATCAACCAGAAGCTGCATGAGCAGACCGTGGCCCGCTTTAATCTGGAAAAAGAACGCGAGCTACGTGCGGCCGGGGAACTTTTCGGCGGCCAGCAATTGCCGCTTGTGGATTCTCAGGACGAGGTAAACCCGGAGCCTCAACCACAGCACGACAATCCAGCAGTCGACTCCGGCAAACTAAGTCAGCGAAAACTGATCGTCGCCATCTTGATTGCAGCAGCATTGGGACTTGTCATTATCCTGGTTACCTGAAAAAGACAATAAAGTGACCTATACCCTGACCTATGATAAGCGCGGTTTCATTGCCCTGAAGTATTCCGGCTTCATTTCCCCCCCCGAGGCCCAAGAATCTTCGGTCAAAGCAATTGAAATGGCTGTCAAGCACGCTGTGAAGCTATACTTGGCAGACCATTCGGAGTCGGTGGTGGTGCTTCCCATTGAACAGGTTAACAACCTGATGGATAAACTCGCTGACCTTACGGAAGTCTCCCGGAACGCAAAACTGGCCACGGTGTTGCCTGCCGCTGGCGGACAGGCCCGGAAGGATTTGGAAAGTTTCATCACTATCGCTGCGAACCAGGGCTGGATTGTAGCAGCATTCAATACTCGACAGGAGGCAATCGACTGGTTGTTGGATCTAACTGATGGAGAGGCGTCGCCATAAAATCAGAATGCAAAATTGACTGGTCCACCATAACACCCGCTATCCTCCTTACGACCCTGGAATGCAAACTGGCCGCGCAATGCATTAAAATGTATCTGGTATTACACCCCGGACAATGGCAAACATCAATTGACCGGTTGTAACCTTGTGCACGTGAGTTGATTTAAATTTCTTAATTGGCTTGGGGAAGACCAATGAGATGTCAGCAATGTAGTGCAGATCTGCCGGGCAGCGCCAAGTTTTGTAATCAGTGCGGACTGCGTGTTGAGGTTGTCTGCCCCGCCTGTGAAGTTGTTCTACCGCCCGTAAGCCGGTTTTGTCTCTATTGTGGCAAAGATTTAGGCAAGTCAACCCATAGCGACCACATCGATTCAAGCCACCCCCAAAATTATACACCTAAACACCTGGTTGAGGAAATTCTCACCAGCCTCGCCACCCCGGAAGGCGAGTACAAGACCGTCACTATTTTATTTGCGGATGTGGCGAGCTCTACAGCCTTGTTCGAGAACCTCGACCCCGAAACCGTGCACGAGATCATGGACGGGTGTTTCCGGATTCTGATAGAACAGGTCCACCGGTTCGAAGGCACCGTCAACCAGTTTCGCGGGGACTGCATTATGGCATTGTTCGGCGCGCCGGTTGCCCAGGAGAATCATGCCCAGCGGGCTTGCCAGGCGGCCTTGGCGATTCAAAAAGCACTGCCGCCCTTCAGGCAAGAGCTAAAGAGACGTTATGGTATCAACTTCAACATGCGTATCGGGCTCAATTCCGGCCCAGTGGTGGTGGGTGCCATCGGCAATCAATCCCGGATGGACTACACGGCTCAGGGAGACACGGCCAATCTGGCCGCGCGGATGGAGGCACTCGCCGAACCGGGCACCATCTATGCCACCGAGAACACGTTCAGGCTGGCTGAAGGCTTACTCCGTTTCGAGTACCTTGGCATGCACACGGTCAAAGGCAGGGTCATGGATGTTGGCGTTTACAGGCCGATTTCATCAAGTAGTAATCGTACCCGTTTCGATGTGAATGCCGAGAGAGGCTTGACCCCCTTTGTGGGTAGACAGGGTGACCTGGAAGTTATCTTTAAGGCATTCCAGAGTAGTAGAGAGGGTGCCGGGCACGCCGTGGCCGTTACATCGAATCCCGGCCTTGGCAAATCCAGGCTGCTTTATGAATTTCGTAAATCCATCACCAACGAAGATGTTTTCTTTTTAGAGGGTAAATGCCTCTCCTTCAGCCGCACCGTGACCTACCATCCTATCATCGATATACTAAAATCGTTATTTCATATTGATGAAAATCAGACCGATGCTCAAATCAGAGAAAAGCTCGCCACTGGCTTGGAAGCACTTAAAATCGATTCGAGTCGCTCGCTGCCCTATCTACTGGAATTGCTGGCGGTCAAAGACAGCGGCATTGATATGGTAAAAACAAGCCCGGAGGCCCGCCGGGAGTGGATCAATGCCGCTTTGATCAGCATGGTGATTGCCCAGTCCCAACGAAAGCCTCTGATTTTTATCATTGAAGACCTTCACTGGGTTGATACGGCCTCCCGAGGGGCGATCAGTGAGTTGTTGGAAAGTATCCATGCGGAACGGGTATTGCTCCTGCTTACCTATCGGCCTGAGTTTGTACCGGATTGGAGTACAAAATCGAACTTTCACCAAATTGTTCTGGGGCGTCTTTCCGAGGACAATAGCCTGTCTATGGCTTGCCACTTACTTGAAACCCAGGCTGTCGGAAGCGATATCGCCCGGCAGATTATAGAGAAGACCGAAGGCGTTCCGTTCTATATCGAAGAGTTCGTTCGTTCTCTCAAGGATTTCAATATAGCCTGGAAACATGATGAGGGGGCCGGCTGTGCCGACGAAGGTGCCCTTCGCATTCCCTCTACAATTCAGGACATCATCATGGCACGGGTCGATATTTTGCCGGAGGCGGCCCGGCATATAATAAAGACAGGCTCCGTGATCGAAAGAGAATTCAGCCGCGCGCTGATCAGCAGGGCAGCTGGACTGGAGTCTGAGAGTCTTGCAGCGGGTTTAGCCGCTTTGAAGAAAGCCGAGTTGATCTACCAGCGAGGGGCCGGTTCGGATGCCGCCTACTATTTCAACCATGCCCTCACCATGGAAGTGGTTTACGCGTCCCTGCTTTCGTCTCAGAAACAGCAGATTCACGGCAACGTGGCAAGGGCCATCGAGGCACTGCATCCAGAGGGGTTGGATGAATACAGCGCCACCCTGGCGAGACATTTTTCTGAAGCCGGCTTTTTTGAAGAAGCGGCTGTCTATGCGAAAGCGGCTGCGAAAAGAGCCATGCGGTCCGGGGCCTATCTAAATGCAATCGCCCATTCGCAAAGCCAGGTCCATGCACTTGAACAGCTACCGGTCAGTCAAGTCAACCAGAGACGGATCATCGATGCCCGCACGGTCCTTGCCAACCATTTTTTATCTTTAGACTTATATGCAAAGGCCAAAGACGCGGTAGTGCCCATTGTGGATATCGCTGTTGAATTAGATTATCAGAAAAGACTGCCGGGCATCTATGTGGCGCTGGGCAGCTATTACTACTGGGTTGACCAGAGCTCAGCACTGGCGCTGGAATACCTGCGCAAGGCCGTTGAAGTGGCAGAAAATACAGGGGATTTCATTTATCTTTGGTTCAGCAATTTTTTCCTAGGAACAGCCCTTTCGACGGAATGCCGTTTTGCCGAAGCCACAGAATGCTACAACGTTTCCATGGCTCTCAGTGAAATGGGCAATCACCTGCGTGGACTTTCCGCGGCCAAAGCAGCGATGACTGCTTACGCATGCCTTTTCACCGGTCGCGTAGACGATGCGTACAACTTTTCCAAAGATGCTTTGCAGGCTGCGGAGGAATGTGCGGATGCGCATACAAAAGGGATTGCATACGGTGCTCATGGGGCCGCCTGCTTTTTTAAGGGAAATTTTGACAAGGCCCAGCGTTATCTGTCGGACTCGATTGACTTTTGTCTCAAAGCAAATCACCTGGCTTTGATGGGCTGGGTGGAGTTATGGCTGGCGCATATTCATTATTACAGCCAGCGCTACACGATGGCCATACTCTTCTTCAAAAGGGCAGTCGCCACCTGGACGAATACCAGCCAGCTCCAACAATGGCTGCCGTATTTAAAAATCTCACTGGAAAGGGCGATTATATCGGATGGCGGCCACCCCGCAACCGACTTTGATCCGATACGTTGCCGACAAAAAAACAAAAACAAGATGGCTGCCGGTATAATTGATGCGACCACTGCCGATATACTGATAAATATTGACCATACGTACATCCCCAAAGCGGAGTCGTTGGTCCAGTCAGCCATAGCTGCAGACCAGCATAACGATACTAAATGGTGTCTCGGCCAGGACTATTCAGTTTATGCCGAAGTTTGTCGCGCTAAGGGAGACCAGGCAGGAGTAAAGAAAAATCTTTGCAAGGAAGTCGACATTTTTAGTGAATGTGGTGCCGATGGCTGGGTTGATTTTTATAAAACCCGATTGGGGTCATTACCCCAAAATTGACAAATAATGGGAGAATTGCCCTTAACTTCCTTCCAGAATTGTGGTGCCAAAGGTCGTATTTCATAATTCTACAACTAAATCAAAAAGTTGAAAAATTTCAAGTGTCATTAAGCACCACTAACGCACTAATTGTAAGATCCTGGTGGCATAATCGTACTGGATCGGTATATTTCTCCCCCGGCTTTTAGAGTGTGTAGTCTATACGTGTTGAACTATTAGTGTGTACGTCTGGCCCTGTATATGGTCCCGGACTTGACCTCCCAGTCCCACGTCTTGTAAGCCCCGCAGTGCAGAGCATACAGGAATTCGACGGAATAAAGTAATGCTATCGATGAATAAAAAATCCAAAGCAGGATGATGCAGACCGAGCCCAGAGAGCCAAAAAGAACATTGATGCTGGCAACATTCTGGACATAGATACCGAAAGCGGCTCGTGCGCAGATCCAGAGCACGCCGAAAAGGCCGCCGGCCATCAGCCGATGGCGCAGTTTGATATCGGTAGGCAAGAAGATCCGGGCCGATGTCATGAAAAACAGCATCAGGATCAGCCAGGAAACGATATTGCTTTGGGATAATGAAAAATATTCCGAAGCAGTCAGGTACAGATCGCCGAGATAGGCTGTCTGCTCGATGGCTTGCTGGAACTGCCAGGTGGTATCCGAGGCCAAAGTCCAGATAAAATTGAACATGAAAAAAAAGACAATGGCAAAGATGCTCATGAGGGCATAGGCGGCCTGTCCGGCCAACAGATTGCGTCTGTTCAGGTTGAAGATTTTCCGGAACGCCTGATCCAGGGATTTGAACAGCAGTCCGCTGATTATGGGCAGCATCATCAGGTTGATGGTGGTAAACGACCCCAGCCCCACTGAATCCACCAGGTGGGTCTGAACCCATGTCTTGGATACAAAGGGGATCAACTGGTTGATATTATCGACCATGATCGCCACCATGTTTTCCGGAAAGAGTCCGTGTAAAACTGTTCTCTGGAACACACTGAAAATAAAGAGAAACAGCGCTGAAAACGGGATGACTGCCAGTAAAAATACATACGAAATGGATGCGGATATGGTGGTGCAATCATTCAATACAAAATTGCGACCGGCAATGTGAAATGCCCTATAAAAGAAAGTTTGACGCCGTCCCGGTCTCCACATAATACTTTCAACGCTCCTTGTAGAACCACATTTGTAAACGAGAAATGAATCGATCTATAGATTATTTTTAGCGCTTATGAAGTTGGGAAAATTAATTTCTTAAAAACGACAGGAAAACAAAAGAGAGACCCACTAGTCAATATAAAAAAAGCATAAGGGACGAAAAATACCGCTTACGTCTTTATTCACGCAAAACTCTATTTAAAAGCTTCAGTTATTAAGCCAAGACTTTGTTCAAATTCTTCTTCACTGAAACAGTACCGCATTTCAAGGTAATCTTTTCGCAAAGTTTTTACTTTGTCTTTCACTTTGGAATTTTTAAGTATCAAATCGGCCATTAAGCCTGCAAGGGTTTCAAACCCTTCCGGATTCATGCCGAAACGGGTCATTTCGGAAACACCGATTCGCAGCGCCCCGGAGGCCGTAAAACCTTCTTCAACCGGTGTGGCCTGGTAGTTGACGATGATATTGTTTTCTTCCAGTTTGCGTGCAACCGAAGCACCGCTTCCGTAACCAACGTTAACAATGACCTGATGTGTGTCAGTGTGTGAGATGGATTGATCTCCTGCTACTTTAAGACCGTTGGCCTTTAGTGCCATGGCAAAAGCCTTGGCATTCCTAACAACAGCGGCCTGGTATTCTTCTTTGAAGTGATTCATTTCATATGCTGCGAACAGCAAGCCTGTCATGGTGCCCAGGTGATGGTTGCTGACACTGCCCGGAAATGTTCTTCTTTGAATCGCCTCCCAGAGACCCCACTCAAGATCTGTTTCTTCAAAATCGGAGGCAATCACCCCACGCTGGGTACCGAAGTAGGTCTTGTGGGTGGAACCGGTTACGACATGGGCTCCTTCCTTTAGGGGTTCCTGGAAATGCGGGCCATAGAGTCCCAAAACATGGGCCATGTCATACATGACGATACAATGTGGGGCAAATTCGTCTACCAGGACCCGGATCTGGCTGACCGGCTCCTTCTCAATGATCATACTCTTGCCAAGGATAACCAGCTCCGGCTGGTGTTCTTTTATGATTTCCCGGCACGCATCAATGTCCATTTTATACGGATTGTTTTTTAAGACCGGAAAATTGACCACGGCCGGTCGTTCGGTTTTGGGGTCACGGGCCACAAAATCGCGTAGCGCTCCCATGGGCTGGGCGCTTAAATGACCACCCTTGATAATGTGGTTGTTCATGATCTTGCCGATCCGGCGCTGTTCCGACTTGCGGTCGGCGCGATTCAAGAAATCAACCAAAGCACTGTAAAAGGCTGTATTGGCCATCTGGCCTGAGATCGCCCTGGATTCAACATTGCCACAATTAAAATAGGCCCGGAACTGGTCGTTGAGTTTGTCTTCGATTTCCTGGATCAGTCCCGTTCCCTGGTAATAAAAAACATCTTCACCGGAGAAAGCTTTGATTTCCTTGTGTTCCGCATACCGGTTCACCGGGTCACTGATTGATAACAACCGTGTGATATATGACTGGCTCATCTCAGAAGGGATCAGGTTGATGCATTCGTTCTGACGCCACTGATGGTTGTCGACGGCTTTTGAAACCAATTGAGAAGCCATGGCCAGAAAATCATCACCTTTTTCGGTGTCGCTGGTGGATTTTAGACTGTCATGGGGAATGGAACGAACATGCGGCGGAGCCTCGGAACTCATGTGGTAGGGAACCACAACAGCTTTTGCTCTCTTTTTACGGATTTCAATTTCGAGGGTATCACCTTCAAGGATATTGCTGTCTATTAGCGCAAGGGCAATGGCCCGCCTTTTGGGGTCTTCTTTGAAAACAGCGTTAAGCCCGCTGCCGTCAGCTTCCTGAAAAGGGATCATGGTGCCGGAGGTGATGTACCCTACTTGTTTTTCCCCTTTGAACACCCCGTACCCTTCCCTGGCAATGCCTTTTCCGGTGACGGCAATTGGCATGACCATTCTTGGCAGGGCTTCAAGGTCTTCGAATTTTTGATCGATGATATGTTTAAAGGCGCGGTATTGTTTTTTCAGGGCTTTTTTCCCGATGAATTCGCTTTTAAGAGGGGAAAAACTAACGGCAAATTTGGAGAGTTTGGAGGCAAACAGTGGAATTTCCTTGTCCTCATGATCAAGGCCTAGTTCATGACCGTATAAGGGAAGTGCGGCTTCAAGCCGTAAGGTGTCGCGTGCACCGAGACCGATGGGCTTGGCATCCTTTTTTAGCAGCAGGTTCCAGATGCCGACCGCATCCCTGGTTTCAACGAAAAGTTCAAACCCTAAGGGCTCTCCGGTGTAGCCGGTTCTGGCGATCCAGACTTCAACACCGTTAATCAGCGCAATGCTTAAATTGTTACGGGCAGGCTCAGGCAGAAAACCTTCGGTGACAATGTTTTCCATAATCGATCTGGATTCAGGTCCCTGCAGGGAAATCATGGCTACATCAATAGTTCGGTCGATCATTTCAATATCGCCGAATTTAGGCAGGTGCTGTTCAAAATGGGCTATGTCTTTTTCGCGGTTGGAAGCGTTGACCACCAGCAGGAATTCATCTGCTTTAAACCGGTAGAGATAGGCGTCATCAATCGCACCTCCAGCCTCATTCTGGATCAGGGTATACTGGCTTTCACCCACCTCAAGAGCTGCGGCGTTGTTGGTCAGGACATACTGTAGAAACGACAGTGCGTCATTGCCTTTAAAGTAGAGACGGCCCATGTGCGATACATCAAAGATACCCGCTGACCTGCGCGTGGCCATATGCTCTTTGATAATACCGTCTGGGTATTGAATCGGCATGTCCCAGCCACCGAATTCAACCATTTTGGCATCCAGTTCTACGTGTTGTTGATGCAGTATGGTTTTGTAAAGTTCACTCATAGGAAGCTCTCTGTAATTATAAGGTTGTCATTAGAAAAATATCATTTTCCCCAATTATGATAAAAACCGATATTAAATACAATATGCCCATGTCAATGGACAATGCCAGAGATTTTCACGAATAATGGGGTTTGGGATCAGTTTTTTATGCAGCCGGGCGGGATATATTCAGATTACTTGACTGAAAGCCAAACTATCATTTCTAACAAATCCTGTGATATCAAAGCGTTATCAGAAGTGCGGCTAATATTGTACTTAAGTTGAGCGTTGATACGGTAACTTTTTGTGCAAAGATTGTGAGTGTTTGCAGTTTTATTAGGTTCGATAGGGATAACGTGCGGTGTTACTGAGTTTGGCCAACATCTACCCAACGAAAAAAAGGGACCGCGATAATCGCAAGTCCCTTTTTTCATTGTATAATTGTGGTGCCGAAGGCCGGATTTGACATACCATATAATATCAGCATGTTACACATTTTGAGATGCAGAAATATAGGGTCTTAATGCATCTCAAATGCATCTCACGGCATCTTATTTCCACCTTTTTTGCACCTTTTTGCATCTCAAATTATCGGACCGCCGGGGGGGTACAGGTCCATTTTCACCCCCAGGGTTCATACTATTACATGCCCCGTTCTACTGGCGAAAAACAAAAGGGGATTGTGATATACGTTAAATAGCTGTTACTAATTGGCAGGGCTGATATTTGGGCCTTTGGCAAGATATCCCATTCCTGTACTTATCGAGAAATCTTGATAAGCAGCGAATAACGGTGCAAAACGAGAAAAAAGCAATAGTGAAGCCAAGAAGTTAGGAATGGCTTGATTCTATTGACTTATCAGAGGGTTATGGTAGGCTCTGTCTGGTCCTTCCAAATTTCGATCTAATCATAAAATAGCGGCTAACGATGCCTTTTGTGTCAAAAGGCAGATTTCCACTCAATATATAATGTTAAATCAATAGATGAAAAAAAATATAATTATCGGGATTTCAATAAGCACAGCAATATTCTTATTGGCTGCTGTCTCATTTTTTACGACATTTGGTTCCTGGGATGGGGTAATACTATCTGCTAAATTCAAATTAAGAATAATTGATAACCTGGGGAAACCAGTTAGTGGAGCAAAGTTATCAGTAATTGAAAAACATGGGCTTATTGGCACCAAGAAAACGATATCCTACGATTTTCCGATTCAAGAATTTACAGACATGTCACAACCAATATCTGATGCAGATGGGTTTATCGAAATATCTCATATGGCTGAAGGAGGGCTCGAGACAGGTGGCGGCTCATTCGCTCTATTTTGGTGCATTCCAGTTAAATTCGATCACCGATCATTTATTGTAAAAATTGAAACTCCTAATCAAAAGGACCTTCATTTTGATTACTTTGACATGTATAAAAATTGCGACAAAAAAGCATCACACTTTTCAAGTGACGATCCATTAAATTGCCAACTTGAAATTACAATTTAAGGTGATGATTTAACAAGTCGCTGCAGTGGACGCTAAAAGACAGCGCCACTAAGCTCGAACGTTATACCGATTTTCCATGTTCGAAATCACTATTGTTAGTCAGGAGAGGAAAATTGCTTGATGAGGTCTTTGGGATCATCGAAAATGTTCCTATATTTCCTCAAGAAGTTAGTTTATGTCGCACAAGAGTGCCGAAGATAATCACAACAGGACCGATCAGAACAGCCGTGGCGTTATTGAGTTTAAAATTACCGTAGGAAAAAGATCAGGGGACACCTCGCCACGGCCGAAGTGTGAAGGTAATAATTTAATCGCTGTCAATTCCAGAGAACAAGAGGAAAAGAAGGGAAAAAATTGGCTTTCCTTTTCGCCTAAGATTGCGATTCGACTTACTCCGATTGCGAATACCAGTATCCGAATATATGGCGTAGCGTACTCACATTCGCATAAGTCCTAAATAGATGTGGTGATAAATTATCCGCTCAGGCCTTGGAAATAATGGCAGGCTAGGGAAGGAGGACGAATGTCACTCATACTTAGCGTAAATGGCCCTGGCTCGATCTGGATGCTAGCCGATCGGCGTCTCACCAAAGGAACCAAAGTGGGCAGAGACGACGCCGTCAAAATCATGGAGCTCGGTACGACCGACGGCGAGGCATTTTTAGGATACGCTGGACTCGGGGAGACAGCCAAGGGAGAGGAGCCATCAACTTGGATGGCTCGTGTGTTCCGCGGTATAAAGGGTGATCTCAAGTCCATGATGCAAGTGCTGGAAGGTGCACTGAAGCGGCAAATGACGAGGCACATATTAGGATTCCCCTACCATGCCGTGTTGGTTACTGCGCTTGTTAACGACCTACCAATGCTATACGAGGTTTCCGTTTCATCAAGTGGCGCGACAGCTATCAAGCGGGTATTGCGGGCCGATGGGCCTCCACCACCCTTTGGTCTAGCGGGGTCGGGAGGGGATTACCTTTTGAATCGACGGGACCATGCTTGGATGCGACCTTTACAACGCCTGATAGATGCATACGACCGAGGAAAAATCCGAGCCACCGCAATGGCCGACCACATGGCGAAACTTAATTATGAGGTACACGAAAACGAAAAAACAGTAGGCCCACGGTGTATAGTAGTATGGTCAAACCGTGAGAAGGGGAAGGTTCATCGGAGCGGTGGCGGTATAGAGTACTACACAGGCACTACGAGGGAGGAGGACAAACCGGGTATACCGAACATCAGTAGAGGTACGGATTTTCAGGCTGTTTCGAGTGTATTAATGGAACACTTTTTAGAATCTGTGAAACCATTCTTTGAAGAAGGTAAGGACGAGCCTGATCCAATGGACGATGATGCAATCAACGCAGACTTAGCAAAACTTCCGGAAGATCCCGACGAGACACTGGAGTAGACGGTTTTTTCTGCAGTTGTTTTTACATAAACTTAAAGCACCATCGTACGCAAATGCTCACAATGATGACAAATTTCACATGTGGCGAATTTGGCGAAAGGTGTAACGAACAGTTGTAGCAGACTTGGCGCACAATAGGGTTATTCACCAGCAGAAAATGCAAATATAATCCTCTACTTAAAATGTGGTGTTCTATTTGCTTAAATGCCAAGCAACTGAACCAGCCATTATCCAAACTTTTGACATCTGCTATATACATCCACCGGACGCAGATAGTCAGCCGATTATGATATGCAGGTTTTAGCACAATCTTAGCATACCGTTTCCCCCCAATTGAAGCCATCCTGCACAGTTCACGTTGCACTCCCTGCACAGTTTTCAGTGCATCACCCCTTTCGCAAATGCACCCCGACAGGATCGTAATGGGTACAGCCCTGGCAAAGCTCAATTGTATCTGCCAGGTACTCCGGTAGAGCGGTTCTAATGCTCTTAATGTCCTGCTGTAGCCGCTTTCTGGCACGTTCAAGCTGTGGGATATGCCTGAGCCAAGGGCAAGGGAACAGGTCGCTGAACAGGTGGATACAGATCTTGTTGGGGATGGCCATGGGCAAGTCCTCCTTTAATGTTTACTGGAGGACTGAGCACAGATCGTGCCAGGGGAAGGTTACTTTCTCTTTCGGACTGCTAAAGCCAGGTTGTATTCAGAGTGATCCCGTTTCATAAAATCCGGACCCCGGTCATCTTCAAAATAATAGATAAATGCATATGAATAGTTTATCGTTCCACTGCCCGGCACCCCGATTTTTCCAGACCAGATTCTCCAGACGGAAGTATTCAACAAGGGAGTCATATTGCGAGGACCTATTCCCTTTTCATAAAGTGTTCTTAGTTCATCAAGTCTCGGCATTCGCCATCCAGGATCAGCCATATTTAGATCTCTCACCCAATCACGAGCCTGGTCCCACGTGAGATCTGTAGGCCCAACCATCCATTCAAGACCCGTCTTGGTATCGTAAACAACTCCATTTTTATACTTAATGAAGTGTCTGTCATGATTTACAATAATTTGCTTAGATATGTCAGGGCTAATGGATGCAAGTTTCTGAGTTTCTTTAACGGGTTTTTGTTGTTTGATTGGGAGACGTTTTTCTACAGCTATCCCCCTTTTTGAATTAAAGTAGAAGTCCCCTATCAATGAAGTAGAGGCCCATGGTACCTGCTTGCTCCCCGTTTCATCTATCACGTCCTTCCTGACCCGCTTCATCATGCTTTCAAGGGTAAGTCCCGGCACATCAATATGACGCAAGAGAGCATTTGTGTATGTGCCGTTACGCCCCGAACCATCAGCCGCAACACTACCGGGTGCCGTGGCGTAGGCAATATAAGACCCTTTAGGGGCATCCATACGAGCCAGACCTTTCTGACCTGACCGCCAACTACGGCTAAATGGGTTGTCACGGCAGGCATCAAGAATCACAATGTTCATATCGTTACCGGCATCTTCCATCTTGCCTAATACACGACCGGCATCCAAGGCTTCATATTTTACATCTGACGGCGATTCAATCCGTGCATCCACCGGAATAAGGTAGTTCCGACCGTCAACCTGCATACCGTGACCTGCGTAATAAAACAGGCCTACACCGCCCTTTGAAAGCCGTTTGCCGAACTTGCGTATTGAGTCTTCCATAGCCCTTTGACTGGCATCCCGAAGCACGGTCACCTTGAAACCAAGCCTTTTCAGGGCATGACTGATGTCTGTAGCATCATTAGCCGGGTTTATGAGGGGGGCGTTTCTATAAGCGCTGTTGCCGATGACCAAAGCAACCCTTTGCTCTGGGGCACTAAAACCAACCGCAGGCAAAGCGATTAAGGTGCAAATTACTAAAATGATAGTAAATTTGCGCATTTTGAGGCCTCATCAGTCTGAAATTTGGATGGGATTGGTTGGATAATACCTAAGTGGCGCAACTGTGTCAAACACCTGATAGATGCACCTTCAAAACTTAACTCAGATAAGGCGCTTGACAAACTCCGGACCAACGTGGCAGATTTTAGCGTCTATTCAAATTTCCAATCCAAAATTCAATTTTCCAAGTTCCACTACTCCACACAAGGAGTCTGTAATGAAAAAAATATCAATTTTTATTGATCATACTGGTGACGATGCCGATCAAGCATTTGTATCCAGAATAAAAGATCGTCTTAAGAGCATCAAAGGTGTTTTTAGCATTTCGTCCTACACGGATATTAGCGATGACGAAGCTGTAAATTGGGAAGGATTAACTATTGGAGCAGTTAAAAATGCTGATATTGTTATTCCAATCCTATCATCTTCGTATTTGGGGTATATTTCAGATGCAATCGGGATGGCTTTTGATCAAATTATTGATAGCGACAACAAATATTTCTTCCCAATTCTATTGAATCCGTCTGAATGGGGGGGGTTTAATTGGATAGTAAGAAGTAAATTAATACCAGAAAATGCACAGCCGTTGTCCGAGTTATCAGCTAATGATCAGGATAGAATACTAAATAGATTACGTACCAACATCAAAGACATTATATTAGCGCATAATGCTAAACAAGCAAATGATATAGATAAGCCCGCAACTACACCTTCAGTAGGTACTAATATGGTTTTCATCTCGCATGATCACGATGATGCTGATTTTGCAGAACTATTAAAGATGAAGTTAGAAAAACAAGGCATAAGTTCATGGATAGACAGCGAGCGACTTAAGATTGGCCAAGACTGGAGAGAAGAAATTGATAAAGGTATCGAAAATGCGATTGCATTGATTGCTGTGATGACACCAGATGCTCGAAAATCAGAATATGTAACCTACGAATGGGCATTTGCTTGGGGAAAGGGAAAAAAATTTTCCCAATAATGCTCAAACTGACACAACTTGTAAAAGTCAAAGACCTCCCGGACAGTCAGCCCTCTCGGGTCAGTGATTATTAGGCGGCCTCCTTTGACAATTCTTCTCGACGTTTTTTACCAAG
>CAJINA010000210.1 GCA_905176665.1 Olavius algarvensis Delta 4 endosymbiont
AGAGGACGACCGCGCGCCATACCCTGGTCTTCTTTTGGGGCCAGGGATGGCGCTTATCGTCTATCTCAAACTGTTTGGGAAGATCTTAACTTTTTCACCCAAAGTCATTCTCACCAACGACTTCTTCTGGATCAATGCCTACCCAACCCCATGAATCTTTAATTTCTTTCAGGATATTCATAATCTATTACGCATAACGTTTGAACTAAGAGGCGCCGCGGTCTTTGGCGTCCCCCTTAAGTGATATGTTATAATTCTTGTTACGGTAAACTGTTATCCATGAATCTTGTATGGTTGCCGTCTTTACGAATAACTATCCATACTTTATAATTTCTGCACCCTTTACTTATCGAATTCATCTCTATTAGTAGCGACTCACTACCAGACCCAAGAGATGCAAATACTCCGTACATATCATCCCAAAATCCTAATCTTTCCCTGAGCACCGGATCATAAAGATCATAATACATTTTTTTTGGGACATTTATTGGATTGTCATTCCACCTGACATTGAAACTCTTGATTATATATTGAGGTTTTGTTGGGGGTATGTCACCAAAGTATGGACAAGGAATCTTCGAATCATCTTTTCGAGCAGGGTCATATTTTCTAAGTTCAATTCGTAACTGGACCTTTTCATGACCAGAACTGATATTCTTGGTATATTGCAGAGTTTTTGTGGCCTCTGTAGCAAGGCAAATCTGTGAAATTCCGAAAACAAGCAGAAAGTATATGTAGAAGTGTGCTTTTTTCATTTTGAATTATAACGGTTGAGCTGAGACGCGCGCGGTTTTTGCGCGTCCTCTCCAGCGATTTGTTATACATGGTTTTGTTATTCAGCTATGCGGCCTAGAATAGTTG
>CAJINA010000211.1 GCA_905176665.1 Olavius algarvensis Delta 4 endosymbiont
AGAGGACGACCGCGCGCCATACCCTGGTCTTCTTTTGGGGCCAGGGATGGCGCTTATCGTCTATCTCAAACTGTTTGGGAAGATCTTAACTTTTTCACCAAGATGTAGCGGGTCCTAAACCCGACATCGACCAACATCCAACTGCTCTCTCTTCAAATGGGTAAGTCAGCAGTCGATAGACTGGATGATAATTGATATGATGCACCCCGACGCACCGTATCCGTACCCTGACGAAAATGGGGGAAAGCCTATAATGGCTATCCCCCTGAAATCATTGGTACGCCCAGCAGGATTCGAAGCGAAGAATGACCGAGTCCTTTAACCCTCTGAAATTAAATAACTATTTACGATATCAGCCTTTTCAGTTTTTGCAATCTTATTAAGTTCCGTGTAATTTTTGCTGATTTTGGAATTTTTCGCACACAAATCTACAAACACCGAGACCGCTTGAGGCCCTCCTAAGACAACCGTAAATCAGATCACATTTTAAATGTGACCCGTTTTGACCCTATAACATTACCTCAATTTGCCTTAGTCTGTAAAATATCAATATAGCAAAACATTTTGATAAGATGAAAAAGTTAAGATCTTCCCAAACAGTTTGAGATAGACGATAAGCGCCATCCCTGGCCCCAAAAGAAGACCAGGGTATGGCGCGCGGTCGTCC
>CAJINA010000212.1 GCA_905176665.1 Olavius algarvensis Delta 4 endosymbiont
CGGTACCCCGGTGGGCGCGCGCAGCGTGGACCTGACCGACACGGGTACGGGCACGATTACCAGCGACAACGATACCGCCACGTTCACGATCAACGATGTATCGGTCAATGAATCGGCCGGTACCCTGGACTTTACAGTAAGCCTTAGCAACCCGGTGGATATCGATGTAGACGTGGATGTCAGCTACACGGATGTGACCACCGCCGCCGGTGACTTCGATCACGCTATTGACACGGTGACGTTCCCGGCCGGCAGCGCGGCGGGACAGACCGCGACGGTAGCAGTTACGGACGATGCCGTGATTGAAGCGGACGAGTCTTTTACCGCCAGTCTGACCATTAATGCCGGGACACCCGTGGGCGGGCGGACCAACGACCTGACCGATACGGGCATCGGCGAAATTGTCAATGACGACACCGCCACCCTCACCATCACGGACGTGAGCCTGGCAGAAGGCAGCGGCGGCGGATTCACCAACTTCGATTTTACGGTGACTTCACCGGTGGAGGTGCAGGACGGATTCAGCCTGGCCTTCACGGTTAATGACGGTACGGCTACGGATGCTGACGACTTTGACGTTGTCACCACCAGCCCGGTAGCCTTCTTTGGAACAGCCGGTGAAACGCAGACCATTCGGGTGGCCGTCGTGGCCGACGATGTGAGCGAGGATGATGAAACCTTTACGGTGACGTTGGGCGCCCTGTCCAATATCGATCCCACCGCTGCCGATGACATCACCACCGGGGCTGTGGGCAACGGTACCATTGTTTACGATGACTACGAAGCGTTCATGGGAGCGGACATTACTGTTGCCGAAGTCCATCTCCCGGCAGACAACACTGTCCTGACCTTTACCGTCAACCTCGACCGGCCCAACAAGTCGGGCAGCGACATTAACCTGCGGGTCACCACGTCGGATGACACGGCGACGGCCGGCAGCGATTATACCGCGCTGTCTAATTTCAACGTGGCTGTAGCCGATACCGAACAAAGTGAAACCTTCAACGTAGAGGTACTTGAAGACACGCTTGTTGAAAACGACGAGGTCTTTTTTGTAGACCTTACCACGGCCTCCGGTAACACCATCGTACAGGCGCTTCCGAACAGTCGTGCAGTGGGTACGATCACCAACGACGACCAGGCGACCCTGGCCATCGACGATGTCATTGCCAGTGAAGGCGCGGACACCACCACCACCACCTATACCTTCACGGTAACCTTGACCGGTGATGTGGATCAGGCCTTTACCGTAGATTGGGCCACGGCCGATGCCAGTGCTATTTCAGACACCGACTTCCTGTCGGCCGGCGGCACGCTGAATTTTGCCGGTACCGATGGCGAAACCCAGACCCTCGATGTGACCGTTAACGGTGATGATGAGGTAGAATACGACGAAACCTTCTTCGTGAACTTGAGCAATATTGCCGCGAGCGGCAAGAACGTGATCTTCAGCGATGCGACCGGCGCCGGCAGCATTCTCAGCGACAACAAGTATCGCGTGACGATCGATGATGTGAGTGTCGATGAACCGGACGGAGCGGCCGCCACCACACCGGCGACCTTTACCATATCCCTGCACCAGGCTGTCCTGGCCGGGCAGGTCGTTACGGTTGGTTACCAAACCAGCGGCACCGCCACAGAGGCGGGACACACGGAATCGCCCATCGCGGTGGCCGGTACGGACTACACCGCTATCGCATTGTCGACGGTTAATTTTAATGCCACCGATACGTCTAAAACCATAGATGTTACCGTTCTGAATGAAGCGCTGGATGTCGACCTTGAATACTACTACGTCAACATCTCGGCTGGTTCGATCAATGCCCAGATAGATGACAGCACCGGTCTCGGCACCATCGTCGATAATGAATATGAGGTTGTCGCTTCCGTGGATGCCGTCAACAATCCAGGCGACATCTGTAGAGGTGCGACCTGTGCCGATCCGGATGACATCCCGCCGGATTCACTGACGATCACGGAGATCATTGAACGCAGCAGTGATTCTTCCGTCTATACCGTCACGGCCGACAGCGGATACTGTATTGCCGATGTCACGCGCGACGGCAGCTCTGTACTGGGCGGGATCGTACCAATCAGTCCCTATCCCTATACGGCAACCAATATCCAGAATGACCCGACCACGATCGTGGCGTCCTTCCGGAGCGAGATCCAGTTTACCACCAATATTGAACCGTTGGGTGCCAGAACCTATGGGCGCTGGCGGCTCAAGGATACCACCAACAACGTTTACATTCTGCCCGGGGCCGGATTCCCGACCACGGCTGATCCCACGGCCGCCTGGTTAAACCATGGCGACACGGTCGTTATACCCTGCGATCAGTCCGGGTATGACCTTGAATACAAGGAAGTCTCCGGATGGTTTAAACCGGCCACGGTCAATTACAGTATTCCACCGGCCGCCGGCGCGAATTTTACCGCCACCGGCACGTATGTATCCAAGACGGTTAAACTGACCCTGTCGGAAAGCGGCGGAACCGGCAGTGAAACCATTGACGTGGATCCGACCGGTACCGACGAAGGCGGACCCGGCACCCAGACCTACCTGTTGGTTGACAATGAGACCGTTACCTTGACGGCCAACTCTTCGGTTGTAGTCGGTTCCGAGACGATCTTCCTGCGGTGGATCGGGCCGGTGGCCGATGAATTTGCCTCCAGCACCACGGTCTTGATGGATGCCGACAAAACGGTCACGGCGGTCTTCGGCCTGCCGGGTGTCGACAACGATGGAGACGGCTACGAAGCCGGCCTCGACTGCGACGATACCGATGCGACCGTGCATCCGGATGCCACCGAGCTCTGCGGCGACGGGATCGACCAGGACTGCACCGGCGGCGACCCGGTTTGCGTCGGGCCCGATGCCGACGATGACGGCGACGGCTATACTGAAAACCAGGGCGACTGCAACGACAGCAACGCCGCCATCAACCCTGATGCCACGGAGATCTGCGGCAATGCCGTGGACGAAGACTGTTACGACGGTCCGCGGGACTACGGTACCGAGGTAATCTGTTCCGACTACGCCGAGCGGCCCCTGGAGACCCAGGCCCAGTCGGCGGCCCCCATGGTCATGTTTGTCCTGGACGACTCGGGCAGTATGGACTGGACCATGATGACCGAAGAGAGCGACGGCTTGTTCGACGACGAACGTTACGTCTGGTCCGTCGGCGACAACCAGTACTCCCAGGTGCTCAGCGCCAGCGAGCGCAAAGAGTGGCGGTCGCAGTACTACGCCTACAACTTTATGTACTACAACCCCAACACGGACTACGTACCCTGGCCGCAGTGGAATACCTCGGATGACACCGAAGGTACTACCGGCACCAAGATCAAGGACGGCGGGGCAGCGCCGCCAATCGATGCCGATCTTGACGACCCGCGGTCCAACCCGGTCCGGGATGACTGGACCCTCAACATGGATACGACCTTCTTCAGCGTGCTCCCTGCTACGGCCATCAACCAGTGGATCTCGGTTGAGCGGCACGGCGGCAGCGACGGTAACAGCACGCTGGCGGATGCCGTGAAGCTGGTCGGTACCGGTTATGCCGGCGACCCCGACACCTTCGCCTCCGACGCGGCGGTCCTGGCCAACAACAACCTGATCGTGGACAACGAGCCCGACCAGGCCGATCATACCTTTATCGAGAATGGCAACTGGAGTACCTCCGGCTCGCCCAACCCGTGGGATGAAAACGCCCGGTATACCACCGGTAACAACTCCGCTGTCTGGCGTTTCAGTGTTCCCATTGCCGGCACCTATGATGTCTATGCGCGCTGGAACGAATACAACCAGCGGGATAGGAATGCCCGGTACACGGTTGTCAGCAACAATGGTGGGAGCACCGTTACATACGATGTGAACCAAAGACTCAATGGCGACTCCTGGGTGCAGCTGGCCACCGGTGTGACGTTTGCCCAGCAAGACAACACGAACCCCGGCGCTATAGAGGTGAAGAACGCGCATTACTTCACCTGGTATGATGCCGACACCGACGACACCATCGATGCCGGTGAGGTCTACCTGGTGAATTTGGGCGGCAGCGCCGGAACCTACACGATGGATTTCTACCAGTTCAATGATGATGGTGATAATGTGGTGGAAGACGGCGAGCTGATAGGGCCGGTCACTTCAGGGCCTGCATTTGACGCCATCCAGCCGCGCACCGAGGGCGGCACCCTGCGGACCCCGACCGAAGAGCGCCAGAACATCGCCAACTGGTGGAGTTTCTACCGGCGGCGCGAGCTGACTGCCAAGGCGGCCATCGGCCGGACCATCAGCGGGACCGAGGGTATGCATATCGGTATCATGGGGATTAATGGCCGTATCGAAGAAGAGCTGGTGCCCATCGGGGTAGAGAGTACGCTGGTCAAGACCCTCGACAACCAGGACGCTTCCTATTCCGATACCGGTAGCTGGAGCGAATCCGGGTCGCCCAACGAATTCAGCGGCAGTTCTTTCTTTACGTCTAACTCGGGTGACACCGCCCGGTGGACACCGACGTTTACCGCCGGTGAAGCGGGGGCTTTCAGGGTCTACGCCTGGTGGAACTGTTTCAGTAACCGTGACGAATTTGCCAAGTACACCGTGGTCGACAAAGACGGCTCCACGGATTATCTCAAGGATCAGCGCTCCGGCCTGACCACCTCCCAGTGCGGCCAGTGGGTCGAGCTGGGGATTCACTTGTTTGACGAATCCGGCGGACAGTACGTGGAAGTGGCCCGGCATGCCGGCAGCAACGGCAGTTCGACCAATGCCGATGCGGTCCGGTTTGCCTCGACCGGGGCTACGGTGAACGTAAACCAGACACCGTACATCCTCAATGAGCTGTACCAGGTCAACTCCTCCAGCGGCACGCCCCTGCGGCGCGGCCTCCAGAATGCCGGCAAGTACTTCGACCATGAGGACAGCGGGGCTACCGGCGGCCTCAACTCCGTCGCCCCGTGGGCGTCCGCGGCCGACGGTGGCGGCTGCCAGCGGGCCTTTGCCATCCTGATGACGGACGGTTACTACAACGGGTCCGACCCGAGCCCGAGCGTGGGCAACGAGGACTCCGACGGCAACCGGCCTTCCGGGACCAATGCAAATGGCATCGGCGGCTCGACCTATGACAGCAATTTCTACGCCGGCACCGGAAGCAACACCTTGGGTGACGTGGCCATGTACTACTACGAAAAAGACCTGCACGGCGGTCTGGCCAACGATATAGCACCGGTCAACTACGACCTGGCCGACCACCAGCACATGGTGACCTATGGCGTCTCTTTCGGTGTCAAGGGTACTTTGGACCCGGCGACTTATCCCAACTGTCTGCCGGACACGCCGCCTACTGAAACGGCGGCCAGTTGTCCGTCCTGGCCCACGCCGGACAGCAATGCCCGCAAGATCGATGACCTGTACCATGCCTCGGTCAACGGGCGCGGCAAGTACCTCAACGCGGCCAACCCCGGGGAACTGGTGGAGGCCCTCAAGGAGATCATCGAGGATGTGGCCGACAAAACCGGGACCGGGGCTTCGGTATCCATCAACGCCCAGGAGCTCAAGGAGGGCACCCTCCTGTTCCAGGCCTCCTACGAGACCGGCAGTTGGCGGGGCGATATGCAGGCCAAGACCCTCGATCCCAATAGTGGTGAGATCGTAGACACGCTGTGGTCCGCGGCCGAACAGCTGTTCAGCAAGACCCACGATACCCGCAAGATCGTTACGTACAACGGAACCGTGGGGAAACATTTCCGGTTCGACACCACGACCTACACGAGCGAGCTTACCGATGCCCAGATCAAGAAACTGTTGAATCTGGCCGAAGCGCGTGACCTGACGACGACGCCGCTCACCGCGGGGGAAGAGACCGATCTGGAAAACCTCGTCGATTACCTGCGGGGCGATGGCACCAATGAAGGTACCACCGGCGGCACTTTCCGGCAGCGGGCCCGCAAGGACGGCACGACCGATATCGGTGTCCTGGGCGACATCGTTCACTCCGCGCCGCTGCATGTCGGGAATGTGGTGTACGTCGGCGGCAACGACGGCATGCTCCACGCCTTTGACGATACCACCGGTGAAGAGCTCTGGGCCTATGTGCCCAACCTGATCTACGACGACCTGGACGACTTGGCCGGGCAGTCCTACCAGCACAACTTCTACGTGGACAACTCGCCCTTCAGCCAGGTGATCACTGACAGCGGCGGCAACTCAACGACGCTGTTGGTCGGCACCCTGGGCCGCGGCGGCCAGGGGGTCTACGCGCTGGATATCAGCTCGTCGAACCCGTCTACCGAAGCGGATGCCAAGGCCCTGGTCAAATGGGAATACCCGACCACACCGGGATCGGATTTCGATCTGGGTTACGGTTATGGGCGGGCCTTCACCGTCAACTCACACCTGGATGACGGCGGCAGTGCCACCCGTTACGTGACGATTATAGGCAACGGCTACCAGAGTGCCAACGGCAAGGCGATGCTCTACGTCCTGGATGCCCACACCGGTACCCTGCTGGGCAAACTCGATACGGGCGTCGGGTCTCCAGCCGAGTGCAACGGCCTGTCGGTGCCGGTCCTGATCGATCCTGATTTCGACGGCGTGGCGGACTTCGCCTACGCCGGCGACCTGCTGGGGAACATGTGGAAGTTTGACCTGCGGGGGAACAGCATCTCTGACTGGAAAATCGCTTATAATACACAATCAGACGGTCTTGGTACGGCGATGCCGATGTTCCAGGCCAAGAACAAGCAAGGCCACCGCCAGCCGATCACCACCAAGCCGGACGTCATGGCCCATCCCGACGCCAGCCTGGGTGGCTACATGGTGATTTTCGGTACCGGTCGTTACCTCGGCAACGCCGACTTCGGTGAAAACAGCATCCAGACCATATACGGAATCTGGGACTGGCAGAAGACCTGGGAGGTTGCCGGCAGCACGTCGCCCGACAAGTACTACGGCGACTTCGGCCCGGTGGCCACCGGTGATCCGCTGTTCGGACGGCTTAGCTACACCAACAAGCCGGTCGACGACGACTTTGCCGTGGGACAGACCGTCACGGGCTTTTCCTCCGGCGCAACCGGGGTTATCGAGGAGATCGAGGATATCAGTGATACCGCCGGCACATTGAAACTGATCAATCTCAGCGTAGCGCAGTTCCAGAACGGTGAGTTCATTACCTCCACCACGGTGACGGCCGATGCCCGTGCGGACGCACCCTGACGGCGGTCTTTGACATCTCCGGCCCCGAGGGCGTGCCGGACGGCGTGATCGACGAGCACGACCTGGTCAACATCGGTACGCCGGACAACCCGCGGTGGGTAGCCCCCACCGGCCTGAAAAAGGATGCCATGTGGTATACGCCGGCGGTGCTGGCAATCCAGGACAGCGATACCGACGTCATGTACTTCAGCACGTCCCAAGGTAATGTCCAGCTGCAGAGGGTGGAAGCGGAAAAGGTCGGGATGTTCTACTGGCGTGAAATTCAATAGGTAAAGGAGTCGATCATGCAAAAACCTACTGTATATAGTCTATTGATGGCCGCCGTGTTGATGATTCTGGCAGGCCCTCTGTATGCCGGGGATCCGGATATCCTCGATCTTAAACCGCCCATGTCGAAACCAGGAGAAATCCAGAAAGAACCAGATTTGAAAGAGGGTGAATTTGATGGGTACGGCGTCATCGATATGATCACCGCCCAGGAAATTGTGATCGACGACGCTACCTATCGTCTTTCTGGTTCCATGTCCTACAAGTACCTGGACGGCAGTTCCACGTCAGCGAATGATTTTCCTGTTGGCACCCGGGTGTGGTTTATGTTATACACTGATAATATTATAAAATCAGTCTGGAAAGAAGGGGGGTAAAACGTGAAGCGCGCGTGCATGCTTGTCGGGCTGTGTCTGGCGGTGCTTTTATTTGCCAATCCAGCCCTGGGAGAGTTCTTCAAGTATAGGGATAGCAACGGGGTGCTGCGGTTCACCGACAACCTGGCGGAAGTTCCACCGGACCAACGCCCCAAAGCCAAAAGCTACAAGGAAGCCGATGACTACCTGACCCACGCCCAGAAGCGCCAGCGGGCTGAAAAGGCGCGTCGGGAAGCGGAACTGGCCGCCAAAAAAACGAAAGAGGGCAGCTTTGAAGCCCAGCAGGAAAGGCGCATGGATCTCAACAAGGTGCGCACGCAGCTGGACAACGAATACGGCGAACTGATCCGCGAGAAGAAAGCGCTCGAAAAAGAAAAAGCGCAGGCTGATACCCAGGAAAAACAGATGGCCTATAAAAAGAAGGTTAACGAACTCAACAAGCGGATCATCGAGTACGAAGATCGTCGCAATAAATACGAAGAAGAGATAAAAAGTTTCAATGCCAAGGCCAGACCCGCACAGTAAAAACTGGCCTGGGCGGCCCGGTCAGAGAATTCGACCGCAGTCGCCATATCCACGAAGCCTGCCTGCCGGATAAACCGGCAGCAGGTTTTCGCTTTAGGACCCGCATCCAGTGAAAACGCCGGCCGAGAACACCGACCCATTTGCCATCAAGACCATCTGCCAGAGCCTGTTGAAAAAGGGCTTGATCAAGCGTGGCCAGGCCAAGTCTATCCTCAGCCAGGAAGAACGCATCCATAAAAAACTTGAAGATGAACGGGCGAAGCAGAAAGGCAGCGATCGCACCCGCGAGATCGTCAACCCCATCACCAGCGTGGACGTGATCGTCTCCATGGAACTCGTCCGGGCGGATCATGAAACGCGGGTCCTGGACGAAGACATCATTTTTCAGACGCTGGCCGAAAAGTGGGGCCACCCCTATAAGAAGATCGATCCGCTGAAGCTCAACCTGAACCTGGTAACCACCACCATCCCGCGAAATTTTGCTCTAAAGCATCTGGTCCTGCCCATTCATATCGCCAAGGGCACCCTGACGGTGGCCACCCCGGATCCCTTCAACCGGGAAGTGATGGAAGACATCACCCGCGTTACCAATATGCAGATCTCGATCGTGATCAGTTCCAAGGGCGACATTATCAAGCTGATCGATGAGTTCTTCGGCTTCAAGCGCTCCATTGCCGCTGCGGAAGACCTGTTTGCCACCACGGGCATCGACCTCGGCAACCTGGAACAATACGTCAAGATCAAATCGGACGGTGATTTAACCTCCAATGACCAGCATATCGTCAATGCGGTCAACCATGTGTTCCTGTATGCGTTCGACCAGCGCGCGAGTGACATTCACATCGAACCCAAGCGAGAGGAAACCCGCGTACGCATGCGCATAGACGGTGTCCTGCACACCGTCTACAAGGTGCCGAAAAAGGTTCACAACGCCGTGGTAACCCGGATCAAGGCCCTGAGCCGCCTGAACATGGCTGAAAAGCGCAAACCCCAGGACGGCCGGATAAAAACCGACCGCGGGGATGCGGAAATCGAAATCCGGATCTCAATGGTGCCCACTGCCTTTGGTGAAAAAGTGGTGATGCGGGTCATGGATCCCGAAGTGCTGTTCCAGGATCTCGCCGGGTTGGGTTTTTCCGATCATGACAAAGAGCGCTACAACAGCTACATCAACCTGCCGCATGGCATGGCGCTGGTTTGCGGCCCCACCGGCAGTGGCAAGTCCACCACGCTCTATTCCACCCTGCGACAGTTGTCCACGCCCCAGAACAACGTCATTACGGTCGAAGATCCCATCGAGATGGTCCACGAAGACTTCAACCAGATCGGCATCATGCCTTCGGCCGGGGTGACGTTCGATACCATCTTGCGGACAATCCTGCGGCAGGATCCGGATATTATCATGGTTGGGGAGATGCGCGACCTGGAAACGGCCCAGAATGCCATCCAGGCGGCCTTGACCGGCCACCTGGTACTCTCCACCTTGCATACCAACGATGCCCCTACGGCCATTACCCGCCTGCTGGACCTGGGCGTGCATTCCTTCCTGATTCAAGCCACCCTGGCCGGTATACAGGCCCAGCGGCTGGTACGCACGATTTGCAGCTATTGTGTGGAGCCGCTTGCGATCAAGGGCAGTAAGCTCCGAACGATGGGCCTTGAGGTGGGGACGGATGACGAGTTGTCCTTGCGGCATGGGATCGGCTGCCCGAATTGTCGTAACACGGGCTACCGCGGACGGACCGGCATCTACGAGGTCATTCCTTACACCGAATCCCTGCGCAAGTTGACCGCGGCGACCGCCGATATTGAGACCATCCGCAACCAGGCTATCAAGGAGGGGATGACCACCCTGCGGGAAAGTGCCATTACCAAGATGCTGCAGGGGATTACAACCTATCAGGATGTGCAGCGGGTAACGTGGGAAACGATATAAATCCCAGGCAGGTGGGCGAGAGCATAGCGCTCGGGGCCTAATTCGCACACCAAGAGGACCAAAACCAAGCATCGCGCAAAGACGCAGAGGCGCAGAGAAAACCAAAACCAGGATTTGGGCGCACTGCGTGCGCAAAAGCGGTCCTTACCGGCGAAGCTGGAAAAAAGTGGTTTTCTCTGCGCCTCTGCGTCTCTGCGCGATAATTAGTTTTAAAGATTCTGTATTGATAAGCTAATTGGCAGCTTATAGTTGCGTTTAAAAAGAACGGCGCTGAATCTTTTTGATTCAACGCCGTTGTTGTTTTCTACGCTGTGGCGAATGTTACGGGGCGCGGAAGGAATCTCCGGGGGCGATAGTCTTGTCGGAGGTCGTTACCAGGGCGGTTGCCGTGGTGTCTTCGACATGCAGGATCAACAGCGTTCCGAAATCCACCGGGGGCAGGTTGAGAACCTTTTTGCTTTTGGCACTGAGCTTACCGGTGCGTTCTTCATAGACCAGGTAACGCTGGCCGCGGGTCACCCCGTCGTCGCTGCCTTTATCCAGGAAAACAAGCATATGCTCCCCAATTAGCTTTTCACCCTCCCGGGCAGCGATGATTTTACCTGTCAGGCCTTTAACGTTCCCTGTCAAACTGATATCGGGATCAGCGGGAATATAGTTCATCAACTGGTCGCCGACTTTGATGGACTCAAACGACCGGAAGATTTCACCCAGGGCGAATTCGTCGCGGATATCGGTAATTTCCACGATTCCCAGCAGATAGTGCTGGTAGCCGATCATGGCGTTGGTCTTTTTATCACGCAAGGGGTCCAGCGTCCTGAAGATCGTATAGTGGGAGCCTATTAGTGGGAGCCTATTTCAAGTTCACCTGCTTCAGGGGTGATATAGACCAGGTCGCCCTGGCTGATCAGCCACTTGTCATCCTCTGATTTGAAGATCTTTCCGAAAGAACCGGCTTTATACTGGCGAATAAAGCCGACACTGTCGATTGCGGCGTAGGTGATCGTTTCAGTGGGGATCTCTTCCGGCTCCGGTTCCGGGGCCTTTACCACCTCAACCGGTTCGGGCTCCGGCTCGGGTTCCGGCTGCTTGCGCATTCTCTCAATCCAGTCTTTGTGATAGATTCGGATGCGTTCACCCGGGAAAATCCGGTGGGGGCTGGCTATCTGCCCGTTGCGCTGCCACAGGTCCGGCCACAGCCAGGGCGAATCAGCGAACCGCTGGGAAAGATCCCACAGGGTATCCCCCTTTTTCACTGTGTAGTAAAAGCCGGCCCCATGTTCCACGGTCTCGCTGTCCTGGGCGGAAGCGATTGCAACCGGAAAGGCGACGGCAACCGTCAAAAAGACAACCGCCAGTATGGCCGGCACCAGGGTCTGCCCGGTATGATTGCGCAGGCGGGTCAAGCTTTTTGCAACAGATCTCAAAATAGGTGTCTGTTTCATCATGGGCCCCGATTTTTTTGGCGTTGATATGAAAAACGGTCAGTTTAGAATCTAATACTCTGGATAGCGGTGTTTTGTCAAGAGTTTCAATGATTAAGACGATCTTCCCGTCTAAGCCGGCGCTCTTCCCCATGGCAGCGGTACCAAGTTGCGCGATCGTGTTTCCGGGGGCCGCGGCCGCCCTGCCGTCCGGGGTTTAACCTTGACAAGCCACCCCCGTCTCCTTATGCTCGGGCGCACCGTCCAAAGACCGTCGTTAGGCGCTGCGGCGGGGAACAGCGAATTCTTGGCTCTGGCATACCTCTGAAACCATGGCGACGCGGCTTTCAAAAAACAAGCTGAAGTATATCCGGCGCAATGTCGGCAAGCAGGAACCGTCCCAGATGGCCGCCCACTTGAAAGTTCCCCTGGATCTGGTTACCGCGCAGTTGGAGAACGGCTACACGGTGCCCGGACACCATGGCCCCCAAAACGCTTTCGATCCTTTCTATATCGCGTTTTTAATAGTCGTTTTTTTCAGCCCGCTTATTTTTTCAACCGCCTTTTACGAGTTCGAAAATCTTCCCCGGAGTTTGTTGATCCAGGCCGGTGCGCTTTGCATCCCGGCCCTGTGGTTTCTGCGTCAGAGCCGGCAACGGAGTTTTTATATGGCCGGAGGGCCGGCTCTTGGGCCGCTGGCGGTGCTGTTTGGCTGGGCGCTGCTATCGCTGGCCTGGTCAACTTACCGGTATGGCGCTTTCAGCCAATGGGTGCACTGGGCAGCCTGCGGGCTGTTTTACCTGATCGTCTACAACCTGCATGCGAACCGCAGGGCTGTCGATGGCACCCTCCACGTGGTGATGGCCACGACCGCTTTGGCCGCGCTGCTTGGTATCCTGCAGTACCTGTTCGGGTTGGATTGGGTGCCCCAGCAGGTCGTACCGGCCGCGACGTTCAATAATAAAAATATGGCCGCCCAGGTCATGGTCCTGGCTTTTCCGGTGGGTTTTGTAATGGCCGCCACCGCGGCCAGCCGCAAATTGACCTGGGTATACGCCCTGATCACCGCCCTGACCGCCTTGTTTCTTTTCTATACCCGCAGCCGGGCTGCCTGGTTGGGTGCGCTGGTCGAGACGATATTGATCGTGGGCGGGGTGTGGCTTTATCGACGGAAATCCGGGACTGAACCGGCCTTTGGTAAAAATCGACTCCTGGCCCTGGTCACGGCGGTGTCCCTTCTGGTGGTCGGCATGCAGCTGGGCCCGAATGCACTGGCACCCTCTTCGGCGGGAACCGTGTCACCACCGGCAACCAAAAAGGTGGGTGAAAACCTGGATCTGGCCTCCGGCCGGCATCGCCTGGTGCTCTGGAAGAATACCCTGACGATTATCGCCCAACATCCCCTTGCCGGGGTGGGTATTCGGAATGTACAGGTGCACTATCCGACGGCTCCCGAAAAGCGCCACCACCGCCTGTCCCTGCATACCCAACGCGTCCACAACGACTACCTGCAAATGGTTGCGGAACTCGGACTGCCGGCCCTGCTGATATTCGGCTGGTTGTGGTTTTTAATCATCCGGGGGGGCGTTGCCCTGCTGCGCAACCCGGATGGCGCCGCCTGGTTGCCGCCGGCCTTGATTTGCCTGAGTGCAATGGCCGGCGCAGCGGTGAATGCGATTTTCAGTTTTCCCTTCAATCGGGCGCTGCCGCCCCTTTTGCTGGCGGTTTACCTGGGATTATTCTTCAAGACAGCGGCCCTGGCGGCAGAACAGGGGGTTCCGCATCCGGCCGCCAAGGCCCTCGGATACAAAGCCGCGTTGATTCTGGCCGGCGTGTTCAGCATCCTTTTGATTGGGTGGGGGGGCACCACCTACCACTGGTCCTGGGCGGATCACTATTATCGCCGGCATGTGGTTGCTTTTCTAAGCGGCGACTACGACCGGGCCGCCAAATTAGGGGAGCAGGCGCTGGTCCACAACCCTGCGCGCGGGGCGATCTTACGCTCCCTGAGCCGGGTGTACGTGCGCCAGCAGGATTATACCCGGGCTGACGCCCTGTTCGAACGCATCGATCGGGTTTTTCCCCACGCCCCGTTGAACATTTATCATCAGGCCGTGGCCCGCATCAATCAAAAGCGCTTTGCAGATGCTGAAGCAGCCATTCGCAAGGGTCTGAACGTCATACCGCAAAGCGGCAAGCTGTATGGCCTGTTGGGAGTAGTCCACCAGGCCAACAACCGGTTGGAAGATGCCATCGCGGCCTATGGCCGTGCGATTACCCTGTCACCGGGCGTGGAAAGCCATTATCAATGGCTGGGCCAATTGCTGTATGCCCACAAACGCTTCGAAGAGGCGGTGCCGGTTTACACCCGCTGGGCTGAACTTGATCCTGAGCAGGTGGAGGCAGCGGCCCGGCTCGGCCTCATCGCCCTTGACCGCGGCCAAGCCGCAACGGCCGCAGAGCATTTTCGCAGGGCGATTGAGCTGGCCCCGAACGATGCAACCCTGCACCGTTATCTGGGGGTGGCCTTAATCAATCAGGAAAAGACCGCAGAAGCGGCCGCAGCCTTTCAGCAGGCCGTCGTAAAGAGCCGTGGGCGGGATGCCGTGGCCCAAAACAACCTGGGCAGTGCGCTGGCGCGCCAAAACCAGCTGGAAAGGGCGATAGAGCACTTCAAGGCCGCCCTGAAAGTCAATCCGGACTACGCCGAAGCCCGGCAGAATCTGGAAAAGGCCCGCAAGATGCTGAGCGCCAACTAAGCTAAGGCCGCACAAAAAAACCCCCGTGCTGATGCACGGGGGTTTTGTCGGTCTAGAGGGTCGGAATTTTTGCAGTGCGGCTTACATCATGCCGCCCATGCCGCCCATGCCGCCCATACCGCCGCCCGGAGGCATAGCCGGCATGGCCGCCTCTTTCTCATCAGGCTTGTCAGCGATCATGGCCTCGGTGGTTAGCAGCAGGCCGGCCACGCTGCCTGCGTTTTGGAGGGCGTAGCGAACCACCTTGGTGGGGTCGATAACACCGGCTTCGATCAGGTTTTCGTACTTGTTGGTCTCGGCATTGTAGCCATCGGCGCCTTTGGACTGCTTGACCTTGTCGATGACCACGGAGCCTTCGAAACCGGCGTTGTTGGCGATCTGGCGCAAGGGCTCTTCGATGGCGCGTATGACGACCTTGACGCCCAGTTTCTGGTCGGCCTTGATCTTGATCTTTTCAAGGGCGTCGATGCAACGGACCAGGGCGACACCGCCGCCGGGGACAATACCTTCCTCAACCGCCGCCCGGGTCGCGTTGAGGGCATCTTCCACGCGGGCTTTTTTCTCTTTCATCTCAGTTTCGGTGGCTGCGCCGACGTTAATGACGGCCACGCCGCCGATCAGCTTGGCCAGCCGTTCCTGTAGTTTTTCACGGTCGTAGTCGGAAGAGGTCTCTTCGATCTGGGCCCGAATCTGCTTGACCCGGCCTTCGAGGGAGGCCCGGGAACCGGCGCCGTCCACGATGGTGGAGTTGTCTTTGTCGATACTCACGCGTTTGGCTTTACCAAGATCCTGGGGGGTCAGGTTTTCCAGTTTGATGCCGAGGTCTTCGGATACCACCTGGCCGCCGGTCAGAATGGCGATATCTTCGAGCATGGCCTTGCGGCGATCACCAAAGCCCGGCGCTTTCACGGCCGCCACATTCAGGGTGCCGCGCAGTTTATTGACGACCAGGGTCGCCAGGGCTTCGCCATCAACGTCTTCGGCGACGATTAGGAGCGGTTTGCCCATTTTGGCAACCTGCTCGAGAACCGGCAGCAGGTCTTTCATGTTGCTGATCTTCTTTTCGTTGATCAGTATATAGGGGTCGTCCAGGGAGACGACCATCTTCTCGGAGTCTGTGACGAAGTAGGGGGAGAGGTACCCGCGGTCAAACTGCATACCTTCGACCACGTCCAGGGTGGTCTCCATGGCCTTGGCTTCCTCAACTGTGATCACGCCTTCCTTGCCGACCTTGTTCATGGCCTCGGCAATGATGTTGCCGATGGTGCTGTCGTTGTTGGCGGAAATGGTGCCGACCTGGGCAATCTCACGCTGGTCCTTGGTCGGTTTGGAGAGATCGTGCAGTTCCTTGACAGCCACTTCAACGGCCTTGTCGATGCCGCGTTTGATGGCCATGGGATTGTTCCCGGCAGCGACGAGTTTCTGGCCCTCTTCGTAGATGGAGCGTGCCAGGACGGTGGCCGTGGTGGTGCCGTCACCCGCCATGTCACTGGTTTTGCTGGCAACTTCCTTGACCATCTGGGCGCCCATGTTTTCGAACTTGTCTTCCAGTTCGATCTCCTTGGCGACGGTGACGCCGTCTTTGGTGACCGTGGGGGAACCCCAAGATTTATCGATCACTACGTTTCTGCCTTTAGGACCGAGAGTCACTACAACCGCGTCGGCGAGAGCCTGAACGCCGGCGAGCATCGACTCACGCGCTTTCATGTCGAATTTGATCTGTTTAGCCATTTTGGTGTTTCCTCCGTATACTGAATTATAAAAATATTATTCGATTACGCCGAGAACGTCATCTTCACGCATGATCAGGTACTCTTCACCATCGATCTTCACTTCGGTACCGCCGTATTTGCCGAAAAGAATGCGGTCGCCTTTTTTGACATCCAGTTTGACCGGCTTGCCGTCGTCGCCGATGCGGCCTTTGCCGACCGCGATCACTTTACCTTCGGCCGGTTTTTCCTTGGCCGAATCGGGAATGATGATGCCGCCCTTGGTCTTTTCAGCTTCTTCCAGACGCTCTACCAAAATTCGATCATGTAATGGTCTCAGTTTCATGGTTCAGATTCTCCTTTTTATTGTGTGTTTTAAACCTTTTGGACGGACAAACGCCTGGAATCGGCTCTCCAGCCGACCCGGGTAGCTTGCTCCGTCTTGTTAAGAAGATTTTTACCGGCTGTCCTTCTCGCACCGCGCGTGTCCGCCGGATTTCTTCATTTTTCAAAACAATAATCACAGTTTCCGATTTGTAAAGATCCGGAATCGTTTTTTTTAGCACTTCAGCAAGGCCGGATCAATCGGCTTTCTGTTTCTTTACAGAAGATGATTCGCCGGACTTGCCGCCAGCATCGGCTGCCGGTTTATCACCTTGAGATGTTTTGGATTTTTTGTGAGGTTTGTCGGCATAGCCGTCCGCATACCACCCGGAACCTTTCAGATGGAAGGCACTTTGGGAGATGAGTCGGTGCAGTTTCCCGGAACAGTGGCCACACTTGGTCAACGGCCGGTCCGAGAACCTCTGGATGGCTTCCTCGATCCGGCCGCAAGCAGCGCATTCATATTCATAAATCGGCATGGCGTCCCTCTACACTGTAAGTGGTCAGCAGGTGACGTTTCTTTTGTTAGTGCTAATATAGGTAAGGATTGGCGGTTGTCAAGCATCTTACGATGCCCGGATGCCTTCTATGGGTTCGTGCCATTTGCCATAGAATTCAAGGACATTGTTCAGCCCGCTGACACTCACCGGGTCGAGGATCTTACGGGTTTTGGCATGCACCCGTTTTTCCTCGACCAGGGTCTCCTCCGGGGTGGCATCGAAACTCTGCAAAAATTTGCTGAAGCGTACAATGTGGATGAGTTCATGGGTGGTGATATACAGGACCAGCGGAAAGAGCCGCATGCCGGGGGTGTCGTGCAGCGCAGCCAGGATGGAATGGTCCTGGAGGCAGATCTTGTAATAATCGTACGCGGACGACCCCAGGGAGGTCCCCTTTAAGCGACCTGAAAAGCGTATGACCTGGGCGAAGGGGCCGTCCACGACCTCCTCAGCGTCCAGTTCCGCCAGCGTACTCACGTCATACCGTCGGCGCAGCCACTGATTTTCGGACATCTTGTAAGCGTTACTCACCAGCTCTTCGGCCATGGCCACAGCGTTGTTTACGGTGTTGAGTTGTTCGCTTTTAAATTCCTGCAAGGGATCAGCTCCGCATGAACTGGAAGCTATCTCAAAAAAAGTCTTTTGCCCAATCTCGGCGTTGAATGCTGAATTCAAATCCTCGAAATACGATGGTATTCCTCCAGATTGAATGTAGCACCCGCCTTGACCTTGAACAAAAATATTTTTTTTGAGAAAGCTCCTACATATTTTAGGCCCATCAAGTTAAAAAACTGTGGACAAAGTGATAAAAAGAGTGTTACCAGTATTTTTTTTTCATATCAAATAAATAATGAATGGGGGTGATCTGTTGGGTAGTGTAGTGAAAAAACGAAGAAAAAAGATGAGAAAGCACAAACACCGAAAGCTGTTGGCCCGGACACGTCATCAGAGAAGAAAGGGCAAATAAACCAGTTGGTTATATTTTAGGATCCTTGGCTTCCCTGTATACAGGAAAGGCCCCGTTGCAACGCCTGGCGTTTGCAGGGCGCCTTTCCTGCGTTTCATTTGTCCAACCTATTGTTGATACCCGTCAAGATACTTGAAAAACTCGGAATCGGTCGATACGACCGCTGAGCTCTCTTTGTCGATCGTCTGGCTGTATATATCCAAGGTTTTGGTGAAAGAGTAAAATTCCGGGTCGACCCCGAATGCGTCGGCGTAAAGCCGGGTTGATTCCGCATCGGCCTTACCTTTTATTTCCTGGGCTATTTTGTAAGCCTCCGATGTGATGCGTTTAAGCTCCCGTTCCTTTTCACCCAGAATTTTACGGGCCTCACCTTTGCCCTCAGAGCGGAATTTTTCGGCAATCTGCCGGCGCTCGGCGATCATCCGGCTGTAAACCGATTTGCGGACTTCCTCAACGTAATTGATCCTTTTGATCTTCACATCTTCAAGCTCGATACCGAAATTGGTCAGCTTCGGCCGGGCTTGAACCAGAATTCCCTTGTTGATCTCTTCACGCCCGGTGGTGACCTCAAACGTCGAATGGACCTTTGCATCATCCTCTTCATCAAAGGTGTCCAGCTCGCGATTACTGTTGCGGACGGCATCGATCAGACGGCTGGAGGTGACGAAGTTGCGCACGGCCGGGTCGATGATTTCATCAAGCCGGTTCTGGGCCCTTTCCACGAACCCGATCGTTTTGAAAAAGATAACCGGATCCACTATTTTCCAGCGGGCGAAGGTGTCCACCCAGATATAGGTTTTGTCCTTGGTGGGGATTTGGCCGGGGTCACCGTCCCATTCCTGCAGATTGCGTGGATAATAGAGCGCCTTTTCAATGAAGGGAATCTTGAAATGCAGTCCCGGCGTCAAGGCTGTGCGACTGACCTTGTCAAAGCGGGTCACCAGGACCTGCTCAGTCTCATCCACGGTGTAGGCGGACACGTAGGCCCCGAGAACGAGGAGGACGATAACGAGTATGCTGATTTTTAGTTTCATTTGATGACACCGTCCTGTTTTCCAAGGTTAAGCAAGGGTAGAAGATTTTTCTGGTTTTTATCAACGATATACTTGTTGCCCATCTTTGGAAGGACGTCTTTCATGGTTTCCAGGTAGAGGCGGCGCTTGGTTATATCCTTGGCTTTGGCGTATTCCAGATAGACCTGTGTAAAACGGGAGGCATCACCCTTGGCGCGGTTGACCCGGTCGAGTGCATAACCCTCGGCGGCCTTGATGGTCCGTTCGGCTTCACCCTTTGCGGCCGGGATGGCTTTATTGTAATCTTCACGGGCCTCGTAAATCATTTTTTCTTTTTCCTGAGTGGCCTGGTTGACTTCGTTGAAAGAGGGCTGCACCGGACCGGGCACGTTCGTTCGTTTCATTTCAACGGTTACAATTTTGATGCCGGTTTCCGCCTTATCCAGTTCGATCTGCAGGACCCGCTGGGATTCAACCGCGATTTCATCCCGCTTGCTGATCACCTCGTTGATACTCCGGTCGCCGACGACCAGACGCATGCTGGCTTCAGCCAGGTCAATCAGCAGTTTGCGCACATCGTTGACCTTGAACAAAAAGTTGTAGGGCTCATTAATGCGGTACTGCACGATCCAGGGCACCACAGCCACGTTCAGGTCGCCGGTCAACATCAGTGATGTGCTGGAGGTATCCTGCCGGTTGGCATACCGGGCCCGGGCGTCCTGCTGGCCTGACCGGAAACCGAATTCTTCCTTGTAAATCCGGTCCTGCCGTACTTTGGTTACTTTCTCAATGCCAAAAGGCAGTTTGAAGTTCGGGCCCGGCTGGGCGATGCGGACGAATTTTCCAAATCGCTGGACCACACCCACCGATCCAGATTCGATGGTGAAGAAGATGGAATACCCGATAAACAGAAGCAGGACGACTAAGATGGCAATCAGCGGCCCCCCGGGGATTTTCATATTCTTGAACTGCTTCACCAGGTCGTCGACCTGGGGCGGAATGTTACCTGGGCCGCCGCTGCCGGGTCGCTGGTGCTGTTGCTGTTCCTTCAATTTTTCCCAATCCCAACTCATTCATTATCCTTTCACCATTTGGCAATGATTTGGTGCCCTATCGGAAACGGTTGCGCGGGGCACATTTTGTTGTGTGGGCACAATGTAAGGTACCGATATTACCAAGTCAAGTAAAAATGGGTCGATATCCCCCCTAACGCCCACCAACAGTCGGATTGCGCTTGACAAGCTTCTGCCGCGGCGATTAGGTTTCGATCATGAAGAAAAAGAAAACGGAAAAGTCCCCGGTCCTGCCCATCGGCCGCATCCTGCCCGATGTCCTTGACAAATGCCGCCGGGAGAAGGCTGCCGACCTGACCGTGGTTGGGGAGATCTGGAAAACAGTCGTTGATGCCGCTATTGCCGAAAATACCCAGCCGGCGGCTTTCAAAGGGCGACTTTTGCTTGTCCACGTGTCCAGCAGCGTTTGGCTGCACCAGCTGCAGTTTGTGAAGCAGGATATGATTGACAAGGTGAATGCCGCCGCCGACCGACTTCTGGTTGCCGACATTACCTTTAAAATCGGCCCGCTCGAACAGGAGGACGGGTCGATCCCTTGAGACCGCCGGTGTAGATCCCTAAAAGAAAGGTTTTCCTTGGAAACCATCACGGACGATACCTTTTTAAACGGCCGCCTGACGGTAAACCAGCCCCGGGACGGCTATCGATTTTCCATTGATGCAATCTTACTGGCTGACTTCGTGCAGTGTAAAGAGGGCCAGATGATCATCGACCTGGGCACCGGTTGTGGTATCATTGCACTTATGCTGGCGTCCCGGTACCCCGGGCGTTCGTCTGGTAGGCGTGGAGATACAGGACAAGCTGGCCCGCGTTGCCGCAGCCAATGTCCGTGCGAATCGACTGGCAGAACGCATCTGTATTCTGCATCAGGATATAAAAGAGCTGCACGTTCGGCAGTTACCCGATCTGGTCCACCAGGTGGTTTGTAATCCGCCCTATCGACAGATCAAATCCGGTCGGGTCAACCCCGACCGGGGGAGGGCCGGTGCCCGCCATGAAATCTTCGCCCGACTGGCCGATTTCGTGGAGACGGCAGCCCGCCTGTTGCAGCTGTCCGGGCGATTGAGTTGCGTATATCCAGCCGAGCGGCTAACCGATTTGATGGACCGGATGCGGCGGGCCAACCTGGAGCCGAAAAGATTGTGCCTGGTCCACTCGAAAAGAGAGGCGGGCGCCCGGTTGGTTCTGCTTACCGCGGTAAAAGGCGGCCGGCCCGGTCTGACGGTCGAACCGCCATTGGTGATCTACCAGGCGGACGGTCGCTATACGCCCGAGGTTGCCCGCGCCTTTTTACGATAAACATTGAATTTTGAACACGAATGCGTTGAATTCGTATTTTTGGGCCTGTCGGCATTGACATGAAATAGTAAAAATACTATCAGAAACCGAAACTTGAAGGAGAGGTGGCCGAGCGGCTGAAGGCGGTAGTCTCGAAAACTACTGAGGGCTTTGTCCTCCGCGAGTTCGAATCTCGCCCTCTCCGCCACTTATGTGCAGCGCCCCGGAAACAGGTTATATTTTGCTTGATTTTTCCGACCGGATGATTCATATAGGGGCCGCCTGCCGACACCCGCCCCCAGGTGCGGGTAGGTATAAAATGTGGAGAGATGTCCGAGCTGGCTGAAGGAGCACGACTGGAAATCGTGTGTGTCGTTTAAAGCGGCACCGAGGGTTCGAATCCCTCTCTCTCCGCCATTTTTATTTCTTACCTGCGACCACTCCGGTCCCTGACCCACCAGTAGCATGAAGATAAATTTTCCATTTTTCTCGCCTCATTTGAGCAATTGGCCATCAGCCTTCAGCTGTTGGATTTCGGCCTTTGCGTGTCCCTGATTGGGACCTTTGCCCAGGGGCAGGTTTTGGCGACCCTATATGCCTATAAGGGGTTCGCTAACGGCTAATAGCAAACAGCTAATTGCTCAATTCAGATAAGCGTAAGCGCTATACCAAATATTACAAAAAAGGCAGGGTTCACAGGACCTGCCGTCACCTTCATACAGCCTTGCCGTATCAATCCGTTCATGTTAACTAAAGCGCATGTCTTATCTCGTGCTGGCCAGAAAATATCGACCCCAGACCTTTGAAGAGGTTGTGCAGCAGACGCATGTAACCACCACGCTGACCAATGCCATTGCGGCCGACCGGGTGGCCCATGCCATTCTTTTCGCCGGGCCCCGCGGTACCGGCAAGACGACCATTGCCCGTATTTTGGCCAAGGCCATGAATTGCATCCAGGGACCGCTGCCCACGCCCTGTAATGCCTGTCAGTCGTGCACGGAAATTACCGCCGGCAGCAGTGCGGATGTATTTGAAATCGATGGGGCATCCAACAACAGTGTCGACCAGGTGCGGGAACTGCGCGAGAACATCAAGTACATGCCCGCCCACAGCAAGTTCAAAATCTATATCATCGACGAAGTCCACATGCTCAGTGTGGCGGCTTTCAACGCACTTTTGAAAACATTGGAAGAACCCCCCGAACATGTCCTGTTCCTGTTCGCGACGACGGAGCCGCACAAGATACCGATCACCATCCATTCACGCTGCCAGCGACACGATTTACGCCGGATCGATGCCCAGGCCCTGATCGCCCACATGAAAATGCTCTGTCATCGGGAGGACCGCGAGGTGTCCCTGGAGAGTCTGGGGGTCACTGCCCGCGAAGCCGGGGGCAGCATGCGCGATGCCTTGAGCCTTCTGGATCAGGTCATTTCCAGTACGTCCGGTCCTGTTGAGCATGAACAGCTGTTGGATATGTTGGGGGCCGTTGACCGCACCCTGTTGTTTGAGCTGGCCGACGGTATCATGAACCGGGATCTGCCCAACCTGCTCGACTGCCTGGACACCGCCTATAACCGCGGCGTGGATATCCGGAGGCTTTACGCGGATCTGGTCGAACATTTCCGAAACCTGATCGTAGCCGGCCTGGGGAACCGGAGTGAAAAGCTTATCGATGCACCCGACCATGAACGCGAGCGCCTGGCCCAGCAGGCCCGGGGAGCAGGGGGGGCGGTTTTTAGTCATACTTTCAAGATCCTGGCCGCCGAGCTGCCCACCCTCAAATTTGCCGCTAGCCCGAAATTGGCTTTTGAGACGGTCCTGTTGCGGATACTCGAGACGCAGCCGTCGCTACCGGTGGATACGCTGATCGAAAAGCTGGAACTTCTCCGGGAGGATTTTGCGTCCGGCATAACCGGGGCGGCACCGGCGTCTTCCACACCGGCCCAGACGCTCGCACAGGCAGCCCCGGGTGCGCCCGCGATTAAGGAGCCGACCACGGGCTTTGAGTCGGCTCCGCCACCCGCCACAAGTTCCTTGGCAGGTCCGACCACGGATGCCGAAAACCCGGGTTCCCTCTGGAAACCGCTGCTGGATAGCATCGCCCGCGAACATCCGGCCCTGGGTGGGGCCCTGGCGAATGCCAAACTGCTGGAGGTAACCACCGCCCAGGTCGTTTTGGAAGTACCCGGCAGCCCATTCAATATCAACCGCCTGAGAAAGAAAGACAACAGCGTCCGGTTGGAGAAAATCTGCAGTGATTTTCTCGATCGGCCGGTGACCGTGGTCATCAGGGCCGATGTCGCCGGGCAGCAGGCAAACAACGATCAAAAAAAACTGGACAATAAACACAAACAGGATGTATTGAGTCATCCCTTGATCGAGGACGCGATTGAGATCTTTGAGGGTGAGGTGGTGGAGGTTCGTTCTCTGAACGGTAAAAAATAGAGCCCACGTGAACATTTTTAGGTGAGAGGGGCTCCAAACCTTTCGTACACGTTGAAACCGCTAATGAAAATTTTTTGGAGGATATACGCATGAAAGGCATGAAGGGCATGGGCAACATGATGAAGCAGGTCCAGAAATTACAATCTAAAATGATGAAAATGCAGGCCGAACTTGCTGAAAAAACGGTGGAAACAACGGCTGGCGGCGGTATGATCAAGGTGGTGGCCAACGGCAAACAGCAGATTGTATCTCTCGAGATCGAGCGGGAAGTAGTCGACCCGGAGGATGTGGAAATGCTCCAGGATCTCGTGCTGGCGGCGGTAAACGATGCCCTTACCAAATCCCAGGAGATGGTCCAGGCCGAGATGGGCAAACTCACCGGCGGCATGAACATACCGGGATTAATCTAAATCATGCAGCACTACCCTGACTCCATATTGAACCTCATCCGCCGGATTTCCAGGCTGCCGGGAATTGGTGAGAAAACAGCTGAACGTCTGGCCCTGCACATCCTGCGCGCGCCCGGGCAGGAAGCCGAACAGCTGGCCAGGGCGATCCTCGATCTCAAGGCAAAAACCAGGTTGTGCAGCCGGTGCTATTCATTGAGTGATGGGTCGCTGTGCCGGATATGCGGCGATCCGCAGCGGGACAGCACCCAGTTGTGCGTGGTAGAGCAGCCGGCCGATATGGTGGCCCTGGAAAAATCAGGGGCGTTTAGGGGCCTCTACCATATCCTGGGTGGTGTATTGTCGCCGATGGATGGTGTCGGACCTGATAAAATCCGGGTCCGTGAACTCTTGACCCGGGTCGAAACAGAAGCGGTCGGCGAGGTGGTGATTGCGACCAGTACCAGTGTTGAGGGTGAAGCCACCGCAGATTATCTGTCCGGCCAGCTTGCCCGGCGCGACGTGCGGGTTACCCGCATCGCGTCGGGGGTTCCGGTCGGCGGCGATCTCAAATTCGTAGACCAGGTGACCCTCAAGCGAGCCATGGAGAGCAGGCGTGATGTCGCGTGATCCGCTGAAATTGTTTGAGTGCCGGCTGTGCGGTGACTGCTGTCATGGGTACGGCGGTACGTATGTGACACCGGAGGATGTGATCGCGATCAGCGCTTACCTGGAAGTGGATTCGGACGGCTTTGTCGACACGTATTGCCAGCTGTCCGGTGACCGACCGGTTCTGGCCCAGGCGGCGGATGGGTATTGCGTCTTTTGCCGGGACGGCGCCTGCGGTATTCAGGTAGTGAAACCGAATATGTGCCGGGCCTGGCCCTATCTTCACAGCATTCTTGTGGACGTGAGCAACTGGCATGCCATGGCCCGTGCCTGCCCGGGCATGCGGACCGATTTGGATGATGATTGTATCCGCGCGGGTGTCCGGCGGGAAATTAAGAATCGATCAAGATAGTATTTAGAAGCGGTTTCAGGACCTTCAATTGGGCTCAAGGTCAAGGCGGGTGAGTGGTTCAACCCGGAGGCGCCCGCGAAGCCAGTGCCTTGCGTGGTAAATACTCCCAGTATTTTAAGGATTTGAACTACACACCCAACATAGAGACTGAGTTTGTGAGGAGGTTTTGAAACCGCTTCTAAGCTTCTTCCCAGTCGGCCGTGTTGGTCAGGACAAAAATAGCCTTCGTGTCCTGGTCGGAAATGATCTTCTTTATGATCTGCTTCTTTTCCAGGGTGTGCAACCCGGTCTCCAGGTCGGCTCGGCTGCCGTTCCAAATTTCAAGCATATTCGCGTTAGAGAGCGTTGCGCCGGCATCGGTCAGTCCACAGCACATCAGGTAGACCGAAATAGTTTCCGTGGAAAGATTCAGGTTGAATATCTTCTGACTCATTGCCGGGGGTTGATGCTGATCGACCATGGGGTTCTCCAGGATATTTAGCGTTTGCGACTTGGACTTCACGATCCTTTAAGGCGTTCGCCCGCATGGAAGGCTTTTAGCGCCCGTACACCCATCATACAGTTTATAGCGGGCGCAGTTCGCAAACACAACCATCAATTCGGATTGAATACGGAGCAATGCGCCGGGCCCGTTTGCCGGGCCGGCAAGCGGGGTCGTCATCTTTATAGGGTCGCGGTATATTTGGGCCCCGCAATCAGCATATTGTTGGAAATGGTGGACTGAATCCTCTCCATTTTGTTGCCAAAGACAAAATCCCGTATCAAGCCATGGCCGTAGGCGCCCAGGACGATCAGCGCGTCATGCGGCACCTCGTACAGGTTGTCCTCAAAGCGCCCGGTATCGTAAAAATGCCACGCGCGAACCGTTTCCGCCACTTCTTGACCGAGGCCGGCCGCCTCCAATAGCTTCCGATAGTCTGCTTCGGTTCCCGATTCGATCCGGGTAAAAATATCGATGGGCCGGCCGGACGCCCGGCTGATACGCAGGCCGAGCCGGAAGGCGTTGACCGCATTCTGGGAGCCGCCGAAGAAGACCGTGATACTATTCCAGGGTTTGTACACCGGGCTGGTCAGCAGTACCGGAAAGCGCGCGGACTGGACAATTCTTCTCACCCGCGGCCCGATATAACCCAGGCCGATTTTTGAGGAGAGATCACTGATACTCCGGGGGCAGCACATGAAATCAAAATCGGTTTTTATATCGGGCAGGGTGGAGGCGGTAAAGTGTTTGGGTTTCAGAAAGCGGACCGTGATACCCGCGGCGGACAACAGCTCCGTAGCATGGCTTTCGGCTGTTTCCGGACTGTTCAGGTAGGAGTCGTCCAGATCGACCTGGACAACATCGTTTTCAAAATACATCAGAAACTTCGTGTGTTCGGGGATGTAAACAACCGGGGAGACGCCGGTCTGGCTGCAAAAGTAAAGTGACTGCAAAAATGTTTCCCGACCGAGCGGTGTGTTTCTGAAGATGTGAAATAGCTGCTTGTTCATGGACGTCTCCTCGTTGTCGCCCTATATAATGGTTGCCTGGATACCATCACAAAGACATTCTGGGGCCGGTTTCTACGCTATTGGGTTGACTGCACCATAAGTTCTTTCCGATATTTGTCAAGAAATGCGGCCTTTGACACCATGCCGACATATCTTCCCTGCGACAGCACCGGCATGGAGAACAGGTTGTAGACATCCATCTGGCGCAGTATTTCGGACACGTCGTCATCGAGGTTCACCGTTAGCACCGACCGGTCCATGACCTGGTCCAGAAAGACAGCATCATAGATAGCCGGATTAAACAGGTAAGGGCGCAGATCATCAAGGTGTATCATTCCCAGAAATTGCCCGGTTTGCGAATCTTCGACCGGGAAGTGATTCCGGTGCGACCGTTTTAGAATCTGAATGAAGTCCCGCAGGACCATGTCCTGCCGGACACAGACACAGTCGGTTTCCAACAGTTCAGAAACACTCAGGTCGGTGAGGACCCGGGCATCGGTTCCCGGTCGCAGCAGGTGCCCCCTTTCCACCAGTTCCTTAAAATAAAACGAGGCCGGTTCGAGATAGTGGCACAGGGTGGTCGATACGGCGGACACCAGAATAAGCGGCAGGATGACTTCGTAACCACCCGAGATTTCGACAACCAGAAAAATAGCTGTCAGTGGTGCCTGCAGGATCCCGCTGACCAGGCCGGCCATGCCCAGCAGGGCGAAACAGCCCTCCCCAGCCCAGGGAACCTGCGGCCAGATTGTCAGCAGGGCCCGGTGGTAGACCAGACCGGTCAAGCTGCCGATCACCAGGCAGGGTGCGAATATGCCGCCGGAGCCGCCCCACCCCAGGGTGAACGCGGTGGCTGCCATTTTGGCGAGGACGGCGATGGCCACGAAAGCCAGTCCGGTGGAGAAGGTCCCGCCGATCATGGCTTGAATCGAATGATACCCTTCACCGAGCACAACCGGCATAAGCATGCCGATGAGGCCGACCACACAGCCCCCCCCGGCTGCTTTCAGCCATAGCGGCGCCTTTACCCGGCCGGCCGTTCGCCCCATACCTTTGAGCAAACGGGTGAGCAGGACCGAGGCCCCGGCGCACAATACCGCCAGACCGATACAGGCCATGATATCGATAAAGGCGATATTGAACTGGACATGCTCAAACACGATTTGATTGCCCTGGAGCAGGCGGCTTATTTCTGTCCCGGCCACGGAGGCGATGGCGATCGGGATGATATTGACCGCTGACCATTCACCCAGGATGACCTCGATCGTGAAGACCATGCCGGCAATCGGCGCATTGAATATCGAGGAAATAGCGCCGGCTGCGCCGCAACCGACCAGGGTTACCCGCTGGCGGTCATTTAGAGCGAAGAACTTGGCGATATTCGACCCGATGGCGGCCCCGCTCATGACCACGGGGGCTTCGGGGCCGGCCGAGCCCCCGGTACCGATGGTGAGACAGCTTGAGATCAGACGGGAGAAACTGGAACGCAGACGCAGCAAGCCCCCATAGCGGGAAACACTGTAAATGACCTCGGGAACACCATGCCCGGCGGCCTCATTGACAACTTTTTCAAGGAATAAAGAGGAGAGGGCGGCACCCACGGCCGGGAGTAAAAACGCCCACCAGTAGATGCGCAGATGGTGCAGCCATTCGAACAGGGCAATCAGCGATCGGTTCAGCGCCAGCGCCGCCAGGCCGCTGCAGGTGCCTACAATCACGGCTATCAGGATGAGCAACAGACGATCATCCGATCGGAAGATGTTCCAGTTTGACGGGTAGCGCCACAGTTTGGAAAGGTTCATGGCCATCATCCCCGCTAAAGGAGTTCACTCTGGTCGAGCTTGCGTTCAAGCTCGTTGATTTCTGAAAAGAGCCTTTCAGCCGCTGGCATCCCTTGCAGGAAACGGACAAATTCATCGTCCCGTATGCAAAAAGCCAGTTTTGACAGAAGGTGCAGATGGATTTTCACCGACGTGCTCAGCAGTAGAAAGAGTACAAATACGGGGCGGGCGTCGATGGCATTATAATCAATGGGCTTTTGGGGAAAACAGGTGACGATCAGCGGCTGGGCAAGACCGGCCCGTAAGGGCGTCCGGGGGTGGGGGATGGCTACCCCTTTGCCCATGCCGGTGGATGTCAGCCTTTCTCGTTCGATGAGCGTGTCGTGCAGTTCCGACTTTTCAGGGGCTGCGAGTCCGGGGACGCATTCGGCCGCAGACGCCAGGATATCTTCCACGGTAACGCCGGAAAGGCCGGTGTACGCACCGCCCCGGCGCATGGCCGACAACAAGGTTTCCGGGGTCGGATTTTCGTCGGCGGCGGCCGGCCCGGTTTTCGGAAGGGTAAACGGCAGGTTGCGGGCCGCCGCCCATTTCTTTAAAACCTGGACGTCAAATGACCAGTTCGCCCCGCTTTTTTGCACGGGTATCCGTCCCTGCCGGACCCAGCGATCCAGGGTGTTGACAGGCAGATCAAGGCTGCGGGCGATGTCGTTTATATCCAGTTTCATGGGTTGAAGATATTTGGCGTTTTCAAATAAGTTCGAAAAGTTAAACAAAAAACATAATACAAAACCAAGGTGCAAGGCAAGGGGATTTATCGGCCGGTAAATTTTACAGTCGCGGTGCCGGTGTCGGGCCGGTCTATGGGCAGTATCCGGTTATTTTACCGTCAACCGGGTGGGTTTGCTTCCGTTTGGGTAATGGTGATATCGCGCTTGGGAAAAGGAATTTCGATGCCGGCTGCATCAAACGCGGTTTTGGTTTGGTCCGTGATTGTAGATATGGTGTTCATCCGCTGGCGGGCGTCATCGATCCAGACCCGCAGCTGCAAATCGACCGCTGAATCTCCGAAATTGCGTACGACTACTTTCGGAGGAGGATATTGGGATATCCAGGGAACGTCTTCGGCCAGGCCCACCAGGATAGCACTGGCTTTCTGGACGTCGGCATCATAGGCAATGCCCACATTGATGCGGACCCGGATACTCTCGCTGAGCAGGGTGTAGTTGATGATGTCCCGGGTCATGATCTTGTTGTTGGGGATCACAATGACGATGTTGTCAGTGGTCCTGATCTTGGTCGCCCGCAGGCCGATATCGATGACGTCCCCCCAGGTCGCGCTGCCGCGGGGGGCATCCCAGACCTCGATCCGGTCGCCGATCTCAAAAGGGCGGTCCACAATCAGAAGGACGCCCGCAATAAGGTTGGAGAGTGTGTCCTTGGCTGCGAAACCGATGGCCACGCCGGCCACACCGGCGCCAGCGATAAACGGCATGACGTTGATACCCAGAATGTCCAGGGCGATCACCGCGGCCGAGACATAGACGATGGCGCCGGCAAACTTGTTAAGCAGGTCGAACACAATATCGTCGACCTGGGTTTCGGTTTTTTTGGCTATGTTCGACTCGGCATATTTCAGGGCCAGGATCATAAACTCTTTCGCCGGAGTGGCGATCAGCATCACCACCAGGGCGTAGAAAAGGTTTTGAACCAGAAGGATGTCGTAAGGCTTGATCAGGTAGGCCCCCGCGGCCATGATCAGGGCATAGCGCAGCATTTTTTGAATGGCGATGAATAGCCCGGGGTTCTGCTTGAAGACCTCGTAGCGCGCAGCACGTTTTTCAGCGGTAGATGTTATCCGCTTGATCACCAGCCAGGCGACATAAAATAAAATCAGGGCCAGCACGGTGTTGATCAACTGATCCACCAGGGGGATGTCGGTGTGAAAGGCCGCTTCCAGGCGGTGGTATACCTCCGAGACTTTATCCAGTTGGGCCTTTATACTGCTCATATCCGCCTCTTAATCTATATTGAAAGGCCTGCTCTTCCTCAAAAGGCCTGGCTTAAAAAACGCTGGAGCCGATCCCCGCCTTGATAAATTCCCGGTTGAGCCGGGCAATGTGGGTAATAGAGATCTGTTTGGGGCACTCGGCTTCGCACTCGCGTTCGTTGGAGCAGTTGCCGAACCCGCAGGCATCCATCTGGCGAACCATGGCCAGCGCGCGTTTGGCGGCTTCGGGCCGTCCCTGGGGCAACAGGGCCAACTGGGAGACCTTGGCGCTCATGAACAGCATGGCCGAGGCATTGGGACAGGCAGCCACGCAGGCCCCGCAGCCGATGCAGGCGGCCGCGTCCATGGCCTCTTCGGCGATGTCCGCCGAGATGGGGATGCTATTGGCGTCCGGGGTCCCGCCGGTGTTCACCGACACATACCCGCCGGCCTGGATGATCTTGTCCAAGGGGCTTCTGTCTACGGCCAGATCCTTGACGACTTTAAAGGCCCGTGCTCGAAACGGTTCGATTACCAGGGTGTCACCCGAGTTGAAATGGCGCATGTGCAGCTGGCACAAGGTAGTGCCCTGTTCGGGTCCGTGGGGCCGGCCGTTGACCACTGAACCGCACTGGCCGCAGATGCCCTCGCGGCAGTCGTGGTCGAAGGCAATCGGTTCACGGCCGTCCAGGGTCAGCTGTTCATTGATCACGTCGAGCATCTCCAGAAACGACATGTCCGTGGAGATATTGTCGGCCCGGTAGGTCTCCAGGCGGCCTTTGTGCCCGGGCCCCTTTTGCCGCCAGACTTTCAGGGTGATATCGATGGATTTGGTCGTCACTTGTAACTCCTTTGGGTAAGCTTAACGTTTTCAAAGACCAGCGGCTCCTTGTGCAGGTCCGGCGCGCTGTCCTCCCCGGTGTGATTCCAGGCCGCCACGTAGCAGAAGTTCTCGTCGTCGCGCAGGGCTTCGTGCTCTTCGGTCTGGTAGGCTTCGTTGAAATGCCCCCCGCACGACTCCTTGCGATGCAGGGCGTCGGTGCACATCAGTTCGGCAAACTCCAGAAAGTCGGCCACCCGGCCGGCCCGCTCCAGGCTCTGGTTGAAATCCCCGGCCGAGCCGGGCACGGTCACGTTCTCCCAGAACTCGCCGCGCAACTCGGCAATCTGACCGATGGCTTTTTCCAGGCCGGCGTCGTTTCTGGCCATGCCGCAGTGGTCCCACATGACCAGGCCCAGCTGCCGGTGAAAGTCGTCCACGGTCCGGTTGCCGTCCACAGACAGCAGCCGGTCAATGCGCCCGGCCGCGTCCGTGGCGACCTGGTCGAAGGCCTGGTTGTCGACGCCCACCTCGCCCGGCGTAACACCGGACAGGTATCCACCGATGGTGTAAGGCAGTACGAAGTAGCCGTCGGCCAGACCCTGCATTAGGGCGCTGGCCCCCAGACGGTTGGCCCCGTGGTCGCTAAAGTTGGCTTCGCCCAGGACAAACAACCCGTCCAGGTTGCTCATTAGGTTGTAGTCCACCCACAGCCCGCCCATGGTGTAGTGCACCGCCGGGTAGATCATCATGGGCGTCTGATAGGGATCGTCGGCCACGATCTTATCGTACATCTCGAACAGGTTGCCGTACTTTTTGGCAATGACCTCCCGGCCGTCGCGCTTAATGGCATCGGCAAAATCCAGGTAGACCGCCAGCCCGGTATCGCCCACGCCCCGGCCGCCATCGCACTGCTCCTTGGCATTGCGCGAAGCCACGTCCCGGGGCACCAGGTTCCCGAAGCTGGGATATTTTTCTTCCAGGTAATAGCTGCGTTCGGACTCGGGGATCTGGCTCGGCGGCCGCGTGTCCCCGGCCTGTTTGGGTACCCACACCCGGCCGTCATTGCGCAAACTCTCGCTCATCAGCGTCAGCTTGCTCTGGTAGGTCCCGTGCACCGGGATGCAGGTGGGGTGGATCTGCGTGTAGCATGGGTTGGCAAAATAGGCCCCGCGCTTGTGCGCCCTGAAGGCCGCCGTCACATTGCTGGCCATGGCGTTGGTCGACAGGAAGAAAACGTTCCCGTAGCCGCCCGTGCACAGCACCACTGCGTCGGCGGCATGCTTTTCGATTTTCCCGGTGATCAGGTTGCGCACCACGATGCCCCGGGCCTTGCCCCCGCTGACCACCAGATCCAGCATCTCTCGCCGTGGGTACATGGTCACCTTGCCGGCTGCGATCTGCCGGCTCAGGGCGCTGTAGGCTCCCAACAGCAGCTGCTGGCCTGTCTGGCCCCGGGCATAAAACGTCCGCGACACCTGCGCTCCCCCGAAACTGCGGTTGGCCAGGGTCCCGCCGTACTCGCGCGCAAACGGCACCCCCTGGGCCACGCACTGGTCGATGATGTTCCCGCTCACCTGTGCCAGACGGTACACGTTGGCTTCCCGGGCCCGAAAGTCCCCGCCCTTGATCGTGTCGTAAAACAAGCGCCACGTGCTGTCGCCGTCGTTCTGGTAGTTCTTCGACGCGTTGATGCCGCCCTGGGCCGCAATCGAATGCGCCCGCCGCGGCGTGTCCTGGATGCAAAAACTCTTCACGTCGTAACCCAGTTCCGCCAGGCTGGCTGCCGCACTGCCGCCCGCCAGACCCGTACCCACCACGATGATGTTGAACTTGCGCTTGTTGGCCGGGTTGACCAGCTTGAGCTCGAACTTGTGCCGGTCCCACTTGTCGGCTAACGGGCCGCCGGGTATCTTTGCGTCTAATGACATCGTTTTCCTCCTGTATGCAATGTCGCCGGCAGGGTGCGGCGACGGTCTTTCACTCAATTGGGTACGCCGGCCTTAAAGCATACCGACATAGATGGGAATAAACCCGAACCCCACCCCCACCACGAGGGCAAACAACAGGCCCAGGATTTTGATCGCCGGCATGTACTTGGGATGGTTGGCCCCCAGGGTCTGGAACAGACTCCAGAACCCGTGGCTCACGTGTACCGCCACCACCACCATCGCCGTGATGTACAAGGCCATCTGCACCGGGTTGGCAAACGTGCCCGCGACGATCGCAAATATCGTGGCGTGGCTTTTATCCACGAAATGAAAGTTCATCAGATGGTAGATGATGAACAGAAATATTAGTGCGCCGGTGTACGGCATGGTCCGGCTGCCCAGAGTCCGGCCGCCCGCGCTGCGGTCCACCGCGTAACGCTGGGGACGGGCCTTGAGGTTCTGCAAAAACAGCACCAGCCCGGTCACGACATGCACCACAAACAGGGCCAGAAGACCCAGCTCGGCTACCGTTAAAAGCGGCCCCAGGCTGTGCAGGTGCGCAGCATAGCTGTTGAATGCGTCCGCCCCCCCGTACAAGGTCAGGTTACCGGCCAGGTGCGCGCCTAAAAACCCGCAAAACGAAAGACCCGTCACTGCCATCAGCAGCTTTTTGCCCACTGCCGTGCCCAATGTCCTTATTACCCAGTCCATGCTTTTGCTCCCGTCTTATTTTTTAGTGGTAACAATGTTATCTCATGTCGAACATTACTTAAATTCTATCACCTTGCCTGTCAATAGAATTATCAACCTGATTCAATATCATTCCCCGAAATAACGGTTTTATACTAATTGTTGAGCTAGTCGGAGGGCTTTGTAACATTGTTATCCTCATAATGTTCCAGCCACCATGAATCACGATCACGCGTGAGGATGGCCGCCATGACTTTTTTCCCGGTGGCCGTTTGGAGACGATTTTTAACGTGGGGGATCCACTTGTCGGGTGGCCGGTAACCGATGTCCTGCAGGGCTTTTAATTGCAGGAGCAGGGAAAGCTGATCGGCATCCCGCGCCAACCGGGCCTCTCTGGTTTCACCCGCATTGAATTCAGTTATAAGGGTCTCGAATTCAGACCCGAAAGGCAATCCGGCCACGGTGTGACCCACGGCGCCGGCCTCGTCCGCCTGGACATACTGTTTCTGAACGTAGTTCAAATCGCCGATCCGCGCTTCCGGCAGGTCGTGCACGAGGCACATGGACATCAGGCGGGCGGCATCGATATCCGGTTCCAGCTTCGAGAGCACCAGAGCGATAAAAGTTGTGTTAAAACTGTGCTCGGCGACGCTCTCGTGGCCGGCCCCTAGAAAACTGTAGCCGGACCGCGGAATTCGATTGAGCATGAGGGCTTCAAACAGTAGGTCAACGATGCGCTGCATGTTCATCTGCTGGTCTCCTTTGGTTCATTTTCCGTACAAGTCGTATATCGCTTATGGAAGGTTCCCGGGGCCTAACAACTTAGGGATCCGTTATAATTCAATAAAAGTGTTAAACAGACAAATCGCCGCGGCTTTGATTCCGACGCGGCCAGGACGATCACAATACGATCACCGGCCGCGGGGTTCCATTTTGAGACAACGCTTGTTTCCTGTGTAGAAACTGTCAGGGTGAAATGCAACCGAAAATTCATAGCTCGGCCGCAGCGAGTTGACCGCCCGGGCCATTATATGATTGCCGGACGCCGGGCCCCGTTGGTCCCGGGATTGATTTAGGGGGAGCTGGTGGAATCGCTTGACATTCCAGATGGGTTCGGCTATTTTCCCGGACGTAAAAGCGGCTGTTTTTTTTATATAAGTTGCATTTGAGACCTTTAACGGAGTTACAGCGAATGTCTTTAAATCTCGATCTGGTGCACATGATCAGCAACGCTGGGTTTGTCGTTCAAATGGTGATGCTGCTGCTGCTGTTTTTTTCAATTACTTCCTGGGCGATCATTATAATAAAGTATCGCTATCTGAAACGTGCCTTTAAGCAATCTTCCCAGTTTGTAGAATTTTTCTGGAAATGCCGGGATTTGTCGGACGCCTTTTCCATGGCGAAAAAACTCGCTTCCAGCCCGGTTGCCAGAATCTTTCGGGTAGGCTATGTCGAACTCAACAAGGTCAGCCGGCTCGGTCGTGACGGGGCGAAAAGTGCCGTCCGACCGAGGGGGGCAAAGACCGGTACCATCAACGGAAAAAACCTGGGCACAGACAACGTCAAGCGCGCCCTGCGGCGGGCCACCAATGCGGAAATGACCCGGATGACCCAAATGGTGCCCTTTCTGGCGACCACGGGCAACACGACCCCTTTTATTGGCCTTTTTGGCACCGTTTGGGGAATTATGAACTCGTTCCACGGCATCGGGCTGACCGGATCGGCGAGCCTGGCGGTGGTTGCGCCGGGCATCTCCGAGGCCCTGGTGGCCACGGCCGCCGGATTGGCCGCCGCGATCCCGGCGGTAATTGCTTTCAACCACTTTTCCAACCGGATTGGTATGCTGGAAACCGAGTTGAATAACTTTTCCAACGATTTTCTGAATATTGTCGAACGCGATATCCTGATGACCGGAGGGAGCCGAAAATGATGATCGGCAGTTCAAATAAACGACTCATGTCGGATATCAACGTGACGCCGTTCGTGGATGTCATGCTGGTTCTTTTGATCATTTTCATGGTGACGGCCCCCATGATGGTACAGGGCGTCAACGTGTCCTTGCCGGAGACCACGGCCCAGCCCCTGCCTTCGGAAAAGGAGCATTTGATCGTCACCATCGATCAAAAAGGGCAGGTCCATATCAGCAATTACCCGGTTGCCATGGAATCGCTGCGGCACAAACTGTCCAAGATCCTGGAAGGGCGTTCCGACCGTGAGGTGTACCTGCGGGCAGACAAGAAAATTCCTTACGGCAACGTGGTCAAAGTGATGGCGGAAATCAAGGCCGCCGGCGTCGAAAAGCTGGGCATGGTCACCGTCCCGATCGACGAGACCCCGGCGGACCGGTAGGACCCGGCAAAGGTTGCCTATGACTGCAAATGTCTATATGCCGTATGGCTATATGGGAGAAAAAAAGGAATTCGCGCTGCCTTTCTCGGTTTCCTTCGCGGCGCATGCCCTTTTGATCGTCCTGTTTATCTTTACGCCTTCCGGCAGTCCCCGCAAGCTGCTGATGCCGCCGGTGATCAGCGTCACCATGGTGACCCTCCCCACGGCGGCCGACCCGGTGCCGACGCCGGTCGGCAGCAAACGGACCACCGCCAAAAAGAAAAGCCGGTCGGTGAAGAAAGCCGATATCAGCCTGGCGCCTACCAAATCAGCCAATCCAGATGATAAACCTAAAGTTATCAAGTCGTTAAAGAAGAAAACCTTCAAGCCTTCCAAGGTTGTAGAGAGCGCTTTGACCCGTATCGAAAAATCCGTCGAAGCCGAGCAGGCCAATGCCGTGCAGGCCGCTATTGATCGTCTCCGGAGCAAGGTACAGGAACAACCGGGGCCGGATGCCCCCCGGGCCACGGCCAAAAAACAGGTCGGGATCCCGGGCAAAATTAAGGTGGATAGTAAGGAAATCGTTGAAATTATAGATATTTACAGGGTTGAAATCGCCTTTAAGGTAGAAAGGAACTGGGCCTTCTCCCAATCCCTGGCCGGCGGCGCCAAAGACCTTACCGCGTTTGTTGTGTTTAAAGTGATGCCGGACGGTGAAATACGGGATATCTGGTTTGATAAGAGATCCGGGAACGCTTATCTGGACGAATCGGCTCGGAAAGCCATTATGAAAACAAATCCTGTAAATCCGCACCCTAAAGGGGTGTCCAAACCATTCATTAATGTCGGTCTCAGGGTTACCCCTGAGGGAGTCAAATAGGGTGACCATATTGTATTACAAGACCCAAGTCCAACCAATCTCCGACCAATGCAGCAGCTTGCCAGCCCGTTCATTGCGGTTGCTGGTAATCTGGGCAGCAATTTTTCTATCCGGTCTCCTGCAGGGTGTCAGTTATGCCGACTACGATTACATCGATATCACCAATCCTTTCTTACGGAAAATGCCGTTGGCTGTGCAGCCCTTCAAACTTTCCGAACGACTCCCGCAAAACGAAAAAGCAGCTGTGGAGGCAGCTGGGCTTATTTCAGAAACATTAGAATTTACAGGATATTTTGAGATAATCAACCCGGAAGCATTCCTGGTGGACGTTCATAATCCGCCGATTATCAGGCCCAATATCGAATTTGCCAACTGGACCGGCATCGGCGCCGAACTGCTGGTGACCGGGGGGCTGCATGTGCGCAACGGCCTGGTCGAGGTGGAACTGCGGCTGTTCGATACGTTTAAACAGCAGCTGCTGGTGGGCAAAAAATACCGGGCACTGCCGCGGGACCTGCGCCGGGTGGTGCGCCGATTTTGCAGTGCGATCCTGTTCAATCTGACCGGCAGCCGGGGATATTTTGACAGCGATATTGCCTTTATTTCAAACGGGTCTGGAAAAAAAGAGGTGTTTATCTGTGATTTTGACGGGTTCAACCCCCGCCAGTTTACCAAAAACCGGGCCATCACCCTGTTCCCCGCCTGGTCTTCGGACCGCAAATGGATTGCCTACACCGCTTTCAACGCCGGCAAACCGAATTTGTACATCAAAAGTGTCACCCGCAAACGGGGGTACCTTTTGGATAAAAAAGGTATCAATACCAACCCGGCCTGGGTGCCGGGACGGTTTGAACTGGCTGCTACCCTTAGCTTTTCCGGCGATCAGGAAATTTATCTATTGACCGGAACCGGGAAAATTATTAAAAGATTGACCCATAGACGGGGTATCGACGTCTCACCGACTTGGTCCCCGGACGGCAAAAAAATGGCGTTCGTGTCCAAGCGCTCCGGCTCCCCGCAAATCTACATCATGACCGTAGCTAGCGGAGCCGTTGAGCGCTTGACTTTCGAAGGGCGCTACAACACCCAGCCGGACTGGTCGCCCAAAGGTGACCGGATCGCTTATACGGCCATGCGCGGCGGTCAAAGCGATATATTCACCATCGGTCTGGATAGTAGCGACCCGGTAAAGATGACAGAGAATTCAGGAGATAATGAGGCCCCGTCCTGGGCACCGGACGGAAGTCTCATCGCTTTCAGTTCAACCCGCGAGGGACCATCCAGGATATATGTAATGACTGCCTACGGCACTGACCAGCGAAGGTTGCTGTCCATGCCGGGAGAGCAGTCCAGCCCGGCCTGGTCCTCAAACGGCATCTATACAAAAGTGTTATCGGGTTCTTAAAAAGGAGGAAAAATGCGGAAAAAATTTTGGATCCATTTAGCTTTGTTGCTGGTTATACCCGGATTGCTGTTTACAGCTTCATGTGCCAAGAAAACCGTCAAGTCTGACATGTCAGCAACGACCGCAGAAGAACAGAGACAAACCGAAGAGGCCGCCACCCAGGCCCAGCAGGAGCGGGAACAGCAGGCGGCTGCTGAAGCCTCTGCCCAGATCGCCGAGGAAACTGCACAGCGCGATATGATGATTCAAAAGAACATGTTCGAAAGTGAGAGCGTCTATTTTGAATTTGACAGTTCCGCCCTGTCCCCGGTAGCTCAGGGTGTTCTGACCGGCAAGGCGGATTATCTCCGCGACAATCCCGGTTCCCAGGTGATTATCGAAGGTCACTGCGATGAACGGGGTACCCCCGAGTACAACCTGGCCCTGGGTGATCGGCGGGCCGAGAGCGCCAAAAACTTTCTCGTCAACATGGGCATCGATTCCTCCCGTTTTACCACGGTCAGTTACGGCGAAGAGAACCCGGTTGATGCAGGTCATGGTGAAGAAGCCTGGGCGAAAAACAGAAGAGCCAAGTTCCTTATCGAATAGATAAGACCGCCTGGTTCCGATGGTGCTCACCCGGAATTTTACCAGACCTACAGCTAAATGATCTGCTTGCCCGCCTTTTTGGCGGGCAAGTTGTTTAGAACCCATCTCAATAACGCCTTTGGGCCGATTCGCCTGCGGTTTTCCCACCGCCCCTTGGGCGTGCGTGCCGACTTTGCGTGTGAAGGCCCCACATCGCAATAGAAACACGGCAAAAAAGACAGCGCCCAAAGCTGAATATCAGGAAGGTTGCGCCATGAAAAGCACGCTAGTGTATATCCTGGGAATCGTGTGGTTGCTGACGGGCTGTATGGCCCAGCAGGAGGTCACGGTACTGGATGGGCGGGTGGCAGCGCTGGAAAAGCAGTCCGCCCGGGTGGTCGGGCAGGATGCCAGGTTGGATGCCAACGACAAGCAGGTGCGCGATATTCGCAGACAGGTGGCCGGCACGGCGGCCGATCTCGAAAGACTCCGGGAAGAACTCGAACTGATGCGCGGCAACCTGGAAGTGACCGAGCACCAGGTCGCGAAGAAACTGAGTGCCGGTGATGATGTCGAGGCAAAGCGTAAAATGGAATTGGAACGCCTCGAAGCGCAGCTGGTGGCGGCCAATCAAAAGATTGACCGTATATTACAATACCTCAATTTAGCGGGTAGCGGTGAAGCCGGGGCAACCCAACCCGAAACGGCGCCTGCGGCGGTCAGCCTGTCGGACAGGGAATTGTACGGACAGGCTAAAAAAGCATACGACAGCGGCAACCTGGAAGACGCGCGGCAGGGGTTCATGGATCTGCTCAAACAGCATCCCAAATCCAAAAACGCGGACAACGCCCAATTCTGGATTGGGGAAACCTACTACCGGGAAAAGTGGTTTGAGAAAGCTATTCTGGAATACCAGAAAGTAATTGAAAAATATCCCAAAGGTAACAAGGTTCCGGCTTCCCGGCTCAAACAGGGGCTGGCTTTTTCCAACCTCGGCGACAAAACCAATGCCCGGCTTATCCTGCAGGAGCTGATCAAAAAGCACCCGCAGTCAAATGAGGCCAAAATCGCGGCAAAGAAGTTGAAGAAACTCAAATAGCGTCCGTCATCTGCGTATGGTAAAAGTTATCGGCATAGACCCCGGACTGGCGGCCACCGGGATCGGACTGGTCCAGGGGGAGGATACCCACCTCTGCGGATATTCATACGGATGTATCAAAACCCCGAGTCAGGACAAAACCCCCGCCCGCCTGGACTGTATCTATACCCGGCTCTCGCAGCTGCTCGCGGATGAAAAACCGGACCTCATGGTAGTCGAGGACGTTTTTTCGCTGCATAAATATCCAAAGTCGGGCATCGATCTCGGCAAGGTGACCGGGGTGATCCTGCTGGCCGGCAGCCGGGCCGGCCTGCCGGTTGTCGAACTGGCGGTGCGTGGAGCCAAAAAGATTCTGACCGGCAGCGGGAATGCCGATAAGGAGCAGCTCGAGCAGGCGGTTCGGCGCATTGTCTGTGCGCCGGAACCCATCCGGCCCTACCATGCATCCGATGCCATTGGCCTGGCCATAATAGGACTTTACAGATATGATCGGTTACATCGAGGGTAAACTGCTCGAAAAAGAAAACGAGCGACTCCTGGTGCTGGCCAACCAGGTCGGTTATGAAATCCTGCTGCCCGCCATCGTCATGGCATCCTTGCACGATAAAGACGTTGGCGATGAAGTGGCGCTGTACATCTACTACCAGCAGACCGAACGGCAGCCGAAGCCGGTGCTGATCGGTTTCAATCGGAAATTGGAAAAGGACTTTTTTCAACTTTTCATTTCCGTGGCGGCCATTGGTCCCCTGAAGGCCGCCAAGGCGATGACCCTGCCGGTGGGGGAGATCGCCCGTGCCATTGAAGCTCGGGACGCGGCCGCTTTGAAGCAACTGGAAGGTATCGGCAGCCGTACTGCACAAAAGATTATCGCCACCCTGGAAGGTAAGTTGGACCAGTTCCTGCTCGCAGCCGAGCCGGTCCGCAAGGTACCGGCCCAGGCCGAAGACATCGCCCAGCAAGTCCTGGAGGTCATGACCAACCAGTTGGGGCATCGACCGGCGGATGCCCGACAGATGATAGCGGAGGCCCTGCAGCGCAAAGAACGGATTTCCACGGCGGAAGAACTATTTGACGAAGTCTACCGGGGTGAAACCTCCCATGACCAATGACATCTTGACCCATAGATCCGATATTTCCAACGCCTTGTCACCGACGAGCCTGCCGGTGGATCGCGAACTCGACATGTTGTCCCTGCGGCCGGGCAAGCTGACCGAGTATATCGGTCAACGGGAGGTGGTGGAAACCCTGAACATTGCCATAGAAGCGGCACACTTGCGGGAAGAGCCGCTGGATCACATCCTGTTTCACGGGCCGCCGGGTCTGGGTAAAACCACCCTGGCCCATATCATCGCCAACGAAATGGGCGGCCAGTTGACCGTCACCTCGGGACCGGCCCTGGACAAAAGGGGCGACCTGCTGGGGATATTGACCCACCTGCAGGCCGGGGATATCCTCTTCGTGGACGAAATCCACCGCATTCCCAAGGTGGTTGAAGAGTTCCTGTACCCGGCCATGGAAGATTTCGCCGTCGATTTTGTCTTCGACAAGGGCATCCACGCCCGCAGTCACCGCTTTCGCCTGAAACGCTTTACCCTGGTAGGCGCTACCACCCGGGTAGGCCTGCTGTCTGCACCGCTGCGCGATCGATTCGGGATATTCCGGAATTTGGATTTCTACTCAAAGGACGACCTGGTCAAAATAACCGAGCGCTCCGCATCTTTGCTGGAGATGCCCATTGACCCGGACGGTGCCGCGGAGCTCTCCATGCGCTCGCGGGGGACGCCGCGGATTGTAAACCGCTTGTTGAAGCGGGTCCGCGATTTCGCCCAGGTCCGGGCCGATGGTCAAATCAACCGGGAGACCGTCGCAGCGGCCTTGGACCTGGAAGGGGTCGATTCGCAGGGATTGACGGTGCTCGACAGGCGCTATTTGAGGACCATCATTGAGTTCTACCAAGGCGGCCCGGTCGGCATTGAAGCGGTCGCCGCCACATTGCAGGAAGAGACCGACACCCTGGTTGACGTAGTCGAACCGTATTTATTGAAAATCGGAATGATCATGCGGACCTCTTCCGGGCGCAAGGCTTCCGAAGCCGCCTACCGCCATCTGGGAATCAAGGCTCAGGGCCGTTTGTTTGACCGGGGTTGAAACGTGGGAACCGTTACATTACTGACAGATTTTGGACTGGCAGACGCCTGGGTTGGTATGATGAAGGGGGTCATCCTGGGGATCAATCCGGATGCCCGCATCGTGGATATCACCCATCAGATTCCGCCGCAGGATACGCGGACGGCTGCCTGGAAGCTGGCCGCTGCCTATTCCTATTTTCCCCGTGACACGGTCCATGTGATTGTCGTGGATCCGGGTGTCGGCAGTGACCGGGCAATCATCTGTGCCCGGCTGGGCGATCAATTCTTTGTGGCCCCCGACAACGGCGTGCTGTCAGCCGTACTGAAAGCCGATCACCATCCGAATGAGATTCGGTTTCTGGACAATCACGATCTTTGTCTGGATGTAATCAGCAAGACCTTTCATGGCCGGGATATCCTGGCTCCGGTCGGGGCGCACCTGTCACTTACGCATGATATCGAATCGACCGGGGCTGTCGTCCCGGCCGCCGACCTGGTAAGCCTGGAACTGCCGGAACCTTCCCAGGCCCCGTCCGGCGAACTGCGCGGTGAGGTGATCCTCATTGATCATTTCGGCAATATCATCACCAATATCGATAAATCGGCCCTGGACGCCTTTTTACAAACCAATGGTAACTGCCGGCCTGAGATACGGCTCGGGGAGCACTGCATCGCGGGTCTACAGCAATCCTACCTGCAGGGGCTCCCGGGTCAGCCCCTGGCGATATTCGGCAGCATGGGTTTGTTAGAGATTGCCATCTTCGGCCGGGATGCCTGCCAGGCACTGCACGTGGCCTGCGGCGATCGGGTGATCATTGCCAGGCCCGGGTAACGCCCGGTGGATAAAACAGGGTGATATTACCGCCGGCCCCACCGGATCTAAAGAGCATGCCGATTACTAACTATTTGACATTCAATGGTAATCCTATATAATGCCGATGAAAAATGATAGCCGTTAAAGTTAGGAGGTTCGTTGTTTGGATAGTCTTAAAATAAATGGATGGATGTTGCTTGCGACATTACTGGTCCTGCTGACAGTACCGGCCGGTGCTGCTGCGTCTGCAGAGTCGGGCAGGCCCAGGTTGATCCCCGATCTGTTTGTGTCGATGCCTGCTAGTGAACGTCCCGCCTATGCCCTGGTCGTAGAGAAAAAATCTCAGCAGATTACCCTTTTCAAGTATGACGGCCAGTACGAAGTGGTCAAAACCATGAAATGCTCAACCGGTAAAGCGCGCGGTGACAAAAAGATCAGCGGGGATAAAAAAACGCCGGTGGGGGCCTACTTTTTTACCCGGGAGTTCAGTGACCAGGAACTGGCACCATTATACGGCACCCGTGCTTTTCCGATCGACTATCCCAACTTGATGGACCGGCGCGAGGGACGCAACGGATACGCCATCTGGATGCACGGCACCAATCGCCCCCTTAAGGATCGGGATTCAAACGGCTGCATCGCACTCGTGAATAACGATATCGACAAACTATCCGATTATATCGCGTTGAAGGATACCCCGATCCTGATTGCTGAGAAAATCGATTATAAGCCCTACACCCAGGCGCAATCGGAGGATGCCGCCATTCGTTCATTCCTGGCCGCTTGGAACAAAGCCCTGGCAACCGGCACTTACCATGACTATCTGGCCCACTACGATTCTCAATACCTGCCGGATATTTCCTGGTGGATGCAATGGCTCCAGGCCCGTAATCCAAGGCCGCCTGCCGCGGGTGTGATTGCCACCCGGTTGGATTGCCTGGGTATCTATAAACACCGGGAACTCTATGTCGCCATGTTTGACCAGCGGCTCGCGGTGGGTGACATTGAGGCCCTGGCCGGCCGCCGGAAGATCTTTATAGCCGACATTGACGGCGACCCGCGCATTGTGGGAGATGCGTTCATGGCGTCCGGCGATGCCCAGCCCGGGGGGGCTGTCGGTTATCCGCTCTTGTCGGCGGCCCGGACACTCCGATCCCGACATTCCGGCGATGCGGCCATTGCGAGTTTGGTTGACCGGTGGCTGGCAGCTTGGTCGGGAAAAGATATCAACGCTTATGGCGATTGCTATTCGAAACATTTTCGGTCCAAGCGGATGGACAAGCAGACCTGGCTAACCTACAAGAATCGGCTGAACAAGACCTACAGCTACATACATGTAAGCGGGGACAATATTAAAATCGTACGGGAGCAGGACAAAGCCACCGTGACGCTTCATCAAACTTACGCATCCAATGCAATTAAGGCCAAAGGCATAAAAACTTTGAGCCTAAGACTGGAAGACGGAAAATGGAAGATATTCCGAGAGACGTTCAAAAAGAATTAGACAGTTACAAGGCGCCGAAAAAAAACCGTAAATCCGGGCATTGGACACTGTTGTTCGTAGGTGATCAGGGGGAAGTGATCACAATTCGAAAGTTCAAAGGGTTGATGCTGCTGGCGGTTTTTATCATGGTGGTGGCCCTTTCAGCGGCCGCCAGTATCTATATGTTGTATAAAAAGCCCTTTGAGGAAAATCGGCGGCTCGAAGCTGAACTGTCCAGGGTTGGTGGGCAGATCCGGATGCTGGGGGAAGAGCGGGATCTGCTGCTGACCCGGCTGGGGATAGCGGAATCCAAGCTGAAAAAGACTCAGGTGGCAGCGGAGCAGGCTGCGGCAGCCGGCGAACAAGAAAGTATACCGGTGGACGCACCGGCGGTTGCGGCACCCCTCGAATCTGCCGGGGCGGCGGTTGGGCCGGCTGCGCCCAGCCTCCCGGCAGAACCTGAATCGCCGGTGAGAAAAGAAGCTCCGCCGACCGAGACGCCTGAGGAAGTAAAACCGGAAATTAAAGTGGATGTACTGAATTTTCAAGTACGCCATGAACCGGAACAGAAGCTACTAAACGTTCAGTTCCGGTTGAAAAACGTGAATGTGGAAGCCGGGGCTGTCTCCGGCCGGACGTTTGTTGTCCTGAAAAACGACCAGGGCGCGGATAGCGGAATCCTGACCATTCCGCAAGCCCGGCTAGTCGATGGCAAACCGGCCCGTATCCACCGGGGACGCTACTTCTCAATTTCAAGATTCAATATCGTAAAGTTCAAAAAGGCTTATGAGACGTCACCGCAAGTATTGGACAACGCTACGGTATTTGTGTATTCGGGTGCCGGGGATTTGCTGCTGGAGAAGCATTTTACAATCGAAAATCCCTTTATTGAAACGGTGGCGCCGGCGGCGACCGGCTATGATCAACGGCCTGAAGAAGCCGCAGAACCCGGTGCTGCGCAGGAAGGTTTCGAACCGCCCAATACCATTTTGAACAACTGATCCGGTGTTTGTCTTCGTACCGGTAAGGGTCATAACACGTGATTTCAAGATTTAAACATACTTTCCTGGCATTAATAGCCCTGGTCTGGTTGTTGGTTGCCGGATCTTACCCCGTCGCAGCTCAAGAGCGCGTGCATACTGTTTTCTTTGAGGGAACCGACCACGAACTCAATGTGTACCGGATCTACGGCCAGCAGCCGGGCAAAACGATTCTACTGATCGGCGGGATTCAGGGGGATGAGCCGGGCGGCTTTCTATCGGTTGCCCTGTATGCGGACATCAGCCTGGCCAAGGGCAACCTGATCGTCGTACCCCGGGCAAATTTTCATTCGATCGTGCTCCGGCGGCGGCAGATCAATGAAGATATGAACCGGAAGTTCGGCGCCAGTAAAAAGAAGGGGTATGAAACAGAGGTCGTGGCTATCCTCAAAAAGTTGATTGCCGAAAGTGACTGCCTGCTCAACATGCATGACGGTTCCGGTTTTTTTGCGGAGACCTGGGTAAATCCCAACCGGAATCCTAAAAAATACGGACAATCCATTATTGCCGATGCGGATACCTATACCTCGCGCCAAAGCAATGTAAAGATTGAACTGGGTGAAATGGCCCGGGAAGTGTGCCGCCGGATGAACATCCATATTGAAGACCCGGACCATTTTTTTCGCTTCAATAATCACCGGACGGCGGAAAAAAATTCACAGCATAAAGAACAGCGCGGTTCGGCAACCTACTATGCTTTGACGCGCTACGATATTCCGGCCTTTGGGATTGAGACCAGCAAGTCACTCTCACTGGAATTGAAGGTTCTGCATCATAATCTGGCCGTTAACGCCTTTATGGAGCTTTTGGATGTCGTGCCGCAAACACCGCGTATGAACCTGGAAAAGCCCCTGCTTGACTATCTGGTCCTTTCGGTGAACGACACCCTGCCGGTTGTGCTCAAAAACCAGCAGACCCTGCGAATTAACCAGGGCGACAAGGTGACCATCTCGCATATTGAGGCAAATTACGAACGCGGCCTCAGTGCCGACCTGGTCGGTCTGGGCACGATCAATGATCTGCGCAAACCGATCGCGATCAGAGCGCCCACCCGCATCGTTGTGCGCAAGGACTACTATCCGTGCGGCAGTGTTTACATCGACATCGGTCCGCCGGCCCCGACGGCAACTGTGGCTGCCGCCGCACCGCCGGCGCAGGCAGCCCAACAGTCGGGGCCCCTCTTTTTCAAATTGAAGCGCAACGGTATCACCGAGTATTACAACAACTACGGCCGCTTCAAGATCATTCGCGGTGATATTTTTGAAATCGTGGACGTGGTGACGACCCTGGCGGACCCCTCCGACCTGGTCGTTAATCTAAAAGGGTTTGTGGGCCAGCGATCCCAGAATACCGGGGAGGATCGTGGCTATCGGATAAACTCCGGCAAGGACTTGTGGAAACGCTACTCCCTGAAAAAGAAGGGCCGCAAGTACCAGGTCATTGTCACCCTGGAGGATGAGGAAGTCGGCAAACTGTTTATTGATTTGGCTGAGCCGGAATTCAAGCACGCTATTTTCGGCTTTGCCGACGGCTCCCTGCGTTGTTTCATCCCGGGCAGCACCATGGACGTCAGTCCGGATGCGCCGCCGCAACTGGTGGCTCTGGCAACCAACATCAACCAGAATTCCGGCGTCCGGGCCTATCTTTCCGGTCCCGGCGTCAAGCCCCGGCGGATCAAAATTAAGACACCGCTGTTCAAAGATCAAGCACTGCCAAGGGCGACCCCGGCCGATAATACCTACCGGTTGGACGTACGCCGGGGCAAGGTCTCCTTGGGCTTTATCAATATAAACCCCTCAACAGAATTACCCCAACAGCAAGGAAGAGATGTGAAAAGAAACCCCAAAGATTTTTCCATAATTGACAAGGCGTTAACGGTGGACGGTACACTGACGACGCAGGGAAGGCTGGTTATCAAGGGGACCGTCAAGGGCGCGCTGGAAGGCGATACCGTGGTGATTGCCAAAGAAGGCTCGGTCTATGCCGATACCAAGGTTGCCAGTATGACCATCGGCGGCACCTTCGAAGGAGAAATCCACGCCTCCAAGGAGTTGATAATTCTTTCGACCGGCAATTGCTCCGGACACGTAGAGTGCAAGGATTTTGTCGTGGAAGCCGGCGGGGTGCTCAACGCCCAGGTTACCTGTATCAAGTCGGGTGATACAAAGCCGAATCGTTTCCTTTAGAAGCTATCTCAAGAATCCATTCTTGCGATAGCTTCTATCATAAACAGCAAACACAGGGGGTGATTATTTCAATCACCGGATTCAAACCGGGTTTTAAGTCTGGCCAGGTCCAATGCCAGACCTTCAAAATTGGCAAAGGTGATATCTGAGAAGTCGAGCTGGTAGGCCTCTTTAACCAGTTCGAATAGTTCGTGATAGGTCAACACACTGCGGTGTTCCCAGGCAAAGCCCATCTTTTTTGAAAGATCCCGTATATTTTCCGTGCGACCCTCTATTTCCAGAAAATATCCGTAGGGCAGGGTATCCAGGCACAAATGGGTGCCGTCCAAGATGAAGGTTTCGCGCCATTTTTCATAGATGCGCATGGTGGTATAACCCAACGCGGCCATGATTTGCCTGGTGTCGGTGAAATCCGATACCTGCACCTCGATTTCCCGGCGAACCTTGAATTCCCGGTCGGGGGTCTCGGGCGGGGACTTAAATGTAAGCAGGGCTCCATCCGCCTGCCTGAGGCGCAGCAGGGCACCTTTCCGGAACAGGGTCAACCCGGGCTGGTCGAGGATATGGTTTGATTCGAAAACCCGGCCGCGTGACCGCGCGCCCAGGCCCAGGATGGCTGTCCGGACGGCAGCGGGGTCTTCGAGAAAAAATTTTACTTCGATTTCCAGGTTCTCCATGGCATCCGCTATCGTTTTAATGGCTCGCCCACAGGGTATTGGCAGCTTGTTATTGCATAACGGCTTTATATCACAGAGGTTTTTAAAATGACAGCACCAAGGGCAGTGCCGAGATTTTTAAGTTATTTTTCTAAATTAGGCTTGACAAGACTATAGTTTTTATATAATTATCCCAGATTCTGAGATACACAGAGGAGAAAGAACGGTGAAAAAATATACGCAAAGCGCGAAAAAAGGTGAACATAAAGAGAATTGGTGGGTCGTTGACGCTGAAGGGCAGGTATTGGGGCGCCTGGCAACTGCCATCGCTGCAAGGCTCCGCGGAAAGCACAACCCGGCTTTTACGCCGCATGTAGACACGGGGGACGCCGTTGTGGTGATCAATGCCGATAAAATTGTCCTGACCGGCAAGAAGCTCCAGAAAAAGATTTACTACCGGCATAGTGGCTATATCGGAGGACTCACGAAAATTACCGCAGAAAAACTGCTTGAAAAGCGCCCTGAGGAACTGATCCGGCATGCCGTCAAAGGTATGCTGCCGAAAAATAAACTGGGCCGGAAGCTTTTCAAAAAGCTCAAGGTTTATACCGGCAATACCCATCCGCACAAGGCCCAGCAGCCGGAGGCAATGGCCAACTAAACCAGCCGCGGTTTAATGCCGCGCACGACCGAGGGATTCAATGGATAATCAGAACACGTTTTACGCAACAGGCAAAAGAAAATCCGCCATCGCCAAGACATGGCTGACACCGGGTAACGGCCAGATTACGGTCAACAAAAAACCGCTGGATGAATATTTCAGGGTGGAGACCGCTAAAATGCTGCTGGCACAGCCTTTCGCCATCACCAACACAAGCGGGGAATACGACGTGAAAGTCAAGGTGCTGGGCGGCGGTGTGACCGGCCAGGCCAATGCCATCCGACACGGTATTACCAAAGCCCTGATTCTTGTCAATCCGGATTACAGGGGCCCTCTTAAAAAAGCCGGTTTCGTTAAACGGGACCCGCGGGTCAAGGAAAGAAAGAAGTACGGGCAGAAAGGGGCCCGGGCAAGGTTCCAGTTCTCGAAACGTTAAAATTCGTTTCCATACAGAATCAAAGAAGGAGCACGGATGGAAATCCGGTGCTCCTTTTTTTGTTTATTCAGTCTTTTAGAACCTGCAATCTGAGGCCAGGCCTGAGGTCTCCGGCTATGCCGTAAAAACACGATTCTCGCGCAGAGGCGCAGAGACGCTGAGACGTCCTCCTTAAACTATAAATCAATGCACAGTCCAGCGAAGTCGGGAAAGCAAAAACAAGTTTTCGTCGCACTTTCGTGCGAAAAACCATTTCAAGCTTTAAGTTGGAAAGGCTCATTGGGTTTTCCGGCGAAGCCGGACATATTCTTGGTTTTCGCTGCGTCTCTGCGCCTCGGCGCGATGCATAGTTTTTTCAATGTATTATAGCTGTAGCCTCTCTCTGCCACTCACTATCCCGGTCTGAGTTACACGAACGTAATCGCTTCTTCGAATACCGTTAGCTGCCGCAGCCCATTCGCTTCCACCACATGGGTATTTTCTATGCCGACCACGCCTTTGCCGGGCATCACCACTTTTGGTTCCAGGGCGATGACCATCCCGGCGGCCAGGGGCAGTTTCTGCCCTTTGGCCAGGAAAGGGAACTCGTCCAATTCGACGCCGATGCCGTGGCCGATAAAACGGACGCGCTGGTCACCGGCGCCCATAAAGAATGCGTCCAGTCCCTGTTCAGTGGCCCGGGCCAGGGCCAGCGCGTACAGTTCTCCAGCTGGCACGCCTGGTCGGGCGGCTGTCTTGATCATTTCCTGGATATCAAGCATGGCCGCATGGGCCTGTTTCAGTTCATCGGGCAATTCACCGGTGGCAAAAATACGGGTATGGTCGGCCAGGTACCCTTGCCAGGCAAAGACATAATCCAGGAGCACGGTTTCATTGCGGCCAATCTTCCGAAACCCCGGCCCCTGGGCAAAAGCCGGCGATGTGCCGGTTCCCCCGGTGGGGGATGCCAGGTAACTGGGAGCCGCTGCGGCGGGTCCCGACATGAGGTGCCCGTAGAACATTTCACTGCCCCACAAGCGCATGCGCACAAACCCCTGGTGACCCAGCGCCCGGGCCCGGGCTTCGACCAGACCGGCCAACTCGATTTCGGTCAGGCCGGGCTCCAACAGCGCACCCATGCTGCCGGCGACTTGGTCCGCCCGCCTGGCCGCCTCGGTAATCAGCTCAATCTCGTATGCTGATTTGACGGCCCGTGTCATGCGGATCAGGGTTGACGCGTCCCTGATCCGGCAGGCGCTGAAAATTTTCTGATAGGCGAAGTACAAATTTACCGGCAACACATCACTTTCCAGGCCCAGGGAAGCAGGCTGGGGGTACTCGTATTCATTCAGGATTTCCGGAATCTGCCGTGGACTGGACAGGGGTACGATTCTTTCCAGGGGAGATTCGGCGCGGGCCCGGGCCAGGTCTTTGCGAACCATGACAATCGGCTGTCCGTCGGCCGGGATGTAAAGGTGGGCCTGTTGAGCCGTCCCCGCGAAATAAAACAGGTCCGAGTTCTGGATCACCAGGATCCCGTCCAGGTCATCAGCCGCCATTTTCGTCTGCAACGCCTGAATGCGATGCTCTAATTCCGACAACGGGGTCTGTTGTAATTCGGTTGGTTCCATTTTTTTACTCTGTTTCAGTTGGCTGGCAGCGCACATAGTGGTCCTCGGCTACGCGGACCAGACTGCCGCTGGATTGGGCACAGTGGGCGGTGCTCTCCGGACAATGAGCGTAATAAGCGCAGGCTGCGGGGCTGTCCGGGGTCCGACTATCCTCAGGTGTCGCGGTTTGCTCGGTGTCGGCCGCTTCAGACCCCGGTTCAAGAATCGAAGCGAGTAGGGCGTGGGTGTAGGGATGTCGAGGCTGGTCAAACAGGTCGGCCGCCGGTGCCGATTCAACGATTTTTCCTTGATACATGACACATACGCGGTTGCAAAGATAGCTGACCACATTCAAGTCGTGAGAAATGAAGAGGTAGCTCAAACCCAGTTCGGCCTGGAGGTCTTTGAGGAGGTTGATGATCTGGGCCTGGATGGAAACATCCAGGGCCGACACCGGTTCATCGCAGATGATTAGAGACGGATCAACACTCAAGGCCCGGGCGATCCCCACCCGCTGGCGCTGCCCACCGCTGAATTCGTGTGGGTAACGATCAGCCGAAGCGGTGGGCATACCGACCATGTCCAGCAACTGGCCAATACGTTTTTGACGCGCGTTCCGGTCGACAGTGCCGGCGATACGGACCCCTTCGCCGATGGAGGCACCCACGGTCATCCGCGGGTTCAGGGAACTGTAGGGATCCTGGAAGACGATTTGGATCTCCCTGCGCAGCGGTTTGAACTGGCGCTCGGTTAGGTTGACCAGATTTTGATTCTTATAGCGAATTTCGCCCGCGTCGGCAGTTAACAGGTGCAGGAGCAGGCGTGCCACGGTCGTTTTGCCGCAGCCGCTTTCACCCACCAGTCCCAGGGTCTGGCCCTGGACGATATCGAAGTCAACCCCGTCTACCGCCTTCATGTTTGAAACGGCTTTTTGCAGCATGCCCCGGCGGATGGGGAAGTATTTTTTCAGCCCCCGAACCTGCAGCAAGGGTGTATCTTGTCCGGTGCCCCTGTTCATTGGTTACAATTCCTCCAGCGGGTAGTCGACAACCGGACAGCGGACCAGGTGCCCGTTGCCATGATCAACCATGTCCGGCAGGTCTGTTTCGCACGTTGTGATGCGATACCGGCAGCGTGGATGAAAGGGGCACCCTGCGGGCTTATAAGCCGGATGCGGAACATTCCCGGCAATGTTATAGAGCCGTTGGCCGCGTTTTTCCCTGGTAGGCAGGGCGGCCAGAAGGGCCTGGGTGTAGGGATGCCCCGGTTGGTTGAACAGTTCACCTGCGGTCGCCTCCTCAACGACCATGCCGGCGTACATCACATACACCCGGTCGGCGATGGACGAGACCACCCCCAGATCGTGGGTGATGTATTGTATGGCCATGTGGTGGCGCTCTTTCAGGTCCCGCAGGAGTTTTAAAATGCGGGACTGTACCGTCACATCGAGAGCGGTGGTGGGCTCATCGGCGATGACCAGGTCCGGTTCACAGGCCAGCGCCATGGCAATCATGACGCGCTGGCGTTGACCGCCGCTCAATTGATGCGGATAGTCCGCCAACCGGCGGTGGGCATCGCGTATGCCCACATCGGTCAATAGCTGGATGCAGCGCTCCTGGATTTCTGCAAGTGCCAAGCGGTTATGGATACGGATGGCTTCCTCAATTTGGTTGCCGATTGTAAACAGGGGGTTCAGGGACGTCATCGGCTCCTGGAAGACCATGGCGATCTTGCGCCCGCGGATGGATTGCAGGGCCGCTTCCTCCAGCGTGAGCAAGTCCCGGCCGTTGAATAGGGCCTGGCCGCCGGCTATTTCGGCCGGGGGTGATGGCAGCAAGCCCAGCAGGGCCAGGGCCGTCACCGTCTTGCCACAGCCGGATTCACCGACGATGCAGACCGTTTCCTGGCGACGGACCTGAAAGCTGACGCCGTCTACCGCGCGCGCGATGGTACGATCTCCCCTGAAGAACACCTGCAGGTCACGCACGTCTAAGAGGATGTTGTCGGTCTGTATGTCCATTTGGAGATCGCTGCTAATTGCGTTCCCTTAGTTTCGGGTTAAATATATCCCGCAGGCCCTCACCGAACAGGTTGAAAGCCAAGACCACAATCAGGATAACGATGCCCGGAGCGAACGTCAGCCAGGGGGCATCGAAAATGAATGCCTTGCCGTCGGAGAGGATATTGCCCCAGGTGGCATGCGGCGGCGGCACGCCAAAGCCCAGGAAACTCAGGCCGGCCTCGGTTAAAATGGCCGAGGCAATGCCCAGGGTGGCCGACACGAGCACCGGGGCGATGGCGTTGGGCATCATGTGGCGGAATATGATCCGTGCATCGCTCAAACCGAGGACCCGGGCGGCAGCTACAAAATCCTGTTCGCGGAGCGACAGGAATTCGGCCCGGACAAACCGCGTGGTGCCCATCCAGCTGGTCAGGCCGATAACAATCATGATGTTATACAAGCTGGCCGGCAGCAGGGCCACCACGGTAAGGATCAAAAAGAACGTGGGGAAGCATAGCATAATGTCCACCATCCGCATGATCAGGGTATCCACAGAAAAAACCCGGGTGCGCAGCAGGTATGCAAACTGGTTCCGGGGGCTGGGAACCGTAGCTTGATCAGACTGGCGCCGGAGCCAGCCTATAAGCGGCAGGGCCAGTATGAATGCCAGGACAGCCGCAGGGATATTTCCAGATAGTGTGGCCAGGGGCACCGCGGCCAGCAGCCCGAAAAACAGCAGATTATCTAGTCGGATATGCAGCTTGCCGTAGTAGCCGGCAATGCCGCCCAGGATAATGCCGATGAACACAGAAATACCGACGGCCACGAATCCAACCGTCAACGACACCCAGGCCCCCTGCAGCATCCGTGCAAAAACATCGCGGCCCAAATCGTCGGTGCCCAGCAAGTACACGCCCATGAAGGGGATCTCTTCCGGTCGCAGGGAAGAAATGTTGGCTTTGGACAACGGCGAGCGTAACTTTTCCTGCAGTCTGACCGTGGAAGGATCCACCACGGGGTCGACGCCGGTTGTGAGAATCAGACCGATGAGGGCCACTAAAAAGAACAGACCGAAGACAATCAAGCCGGAGAGCGCCAGACGATTCTTGCGCAGCAGAGCCCAGAATTCGCTGCGCGGAGAACGCGGCGGCGGTAGTAAGGCGCTATCTCCGGTCGCTGATAGTTGGTTGGTCTGCGTTTCAGCCATTAGAGTTTTATCCTCGGGTCAACCACCATGTAGAGTATGTCAGATATGAACGTACCGACCAGCACCAGCACGGCGGAGATGAAATTGACGGTCAAGATGACCGGATAATCCCTCGCCAGGATGGCTTCGTAGGCCATTCGACCCATGCCGGGCCATGCGAAAATTGACTCGATGATGACTGACCCGCCGATCAGACCCGGCAGGATCAGGCCGAACATGGTCACAAAAGGCAGCAGCGCATTGCGCAGGGCGTGACGGTAGTAAACAGTTTCCGTAGGCAGCCCTTTGGCCCGGGCGGTTCGTACATAGTCCTGATTGATGATCTCCAGCATCTGGCTGCGGACGTACCGGGATAATACTGCAATACCGGCGGTTGCGCCGAGGATGGAGGGGAGGACCGTATGCCAAGTTCGGTCCATGATCTGAAAAAGCGGCGGCGCATTCGAAAAGCCGAATGTTTCCATACCAATAACCGGCACGTGCAGCCAATTCACAAATAGAATGATAAGGATGTAGGCAAAGAAAAATCCGGGGATTGAAATCAGCATGTAAGCAAAAAAGGTAGTTGACTTGTCCAGCGGACTGCCGCGATTTATAGCTGAGCCGATACCCAGCGGAAATGAGAAAGTCCACGTCAGCAGGGTACCGATGATAAACAGGGGCAGGCTGTTGAGAAAACGCTCCCATATTTTAGCCATGACCGGCCGCTGATCCTTCCACGATACGGTCTTGCCGGTGAAAAGATCTCTGTAAAACAGGTAGAACTGAATGTGGTAAGGCTTGTCCAGATTCAGTTCCTGGCGCATTCGCTCCATGATTTCGGGTGTGAATTTTGGATTCAGTGGATCGATTTCACTGGGTTCGCCGGGGGCCAAATGGATGATCAGAAACGATACCACGGCCACGAAAAACAGGGTGATAAGTTTTTGAACCAGGCTTCTTCCAATGAATGACAGCATGCTGAGCTATCCTCTGTCGGTCAGGGCAGGCACATTGCCTTTTTTTATCCACTGATTGAAATGATACAGATATGAACCCGATTTAGTTGGCACGATCGGAAGATAAACCGGGTTGCCATTATTGTCCAGCACCTGCCGAACGATGCGTTTGTCGAGCAGGGCAGTCCAGCGCCCCACATATAGGAAGGTATAAGGTTGCTCCGCTGCGATGATTTCATGCAATCGGTGGCAATCGGCGACCTGTTGGGCATGGTTATATTCCCGGCGGATCTTTACGATCAAATCGTCAGCCTCGGGATTGTTAAAACCTGCGAAGTTGAGCTGGTATTTCCCGGTCTGGCTAGAGTGCCAGATCTGGTATAGATCCGGTTCGATGCCCATGGACCATCCCAGGATCAGAGCATCGAAATCCAGCTGGTTGACCCGTTTTTGGATGAACACCGACCACTCGATTTGATCTGTGCGAACGTCTACACCAATCCGTTTCCAGGCATCCTGGGCAATGGCCAAGATGGCTTTGCGCAGATTATTGCCATTATTCGTTATCAGGGTGAACTGCATCCGGCGGCCGTCTTTCTCAAGCCAGCCCTCCGAGTTGCGATGCCAGCCGGCTTTGGCAAGCAATTCCAGGGCACCTTCGGGGTCATAGGGCAACGGTTTGATATCCTGGTTGTAGTAATCCGTCTGCTTGACAAACGGCCCGGTAATAGGTTCAGCCTGGCCGTATAGCACATAGCGGATGATTTTTCCTGTGTCGATAGCCATCCCGAGGGCACGACGGACTTTAGGGTCGTCGAACGGCTTCCGACGCAGATTGTAAGCAATATATGAATATCCGAAAGATAACCCGGAAAAATTCCGAAAGCGCGTATTGCTTTTCAATCTGGCCACCTGGTGAGGCAGCACATTGTAGTCGTCTACTGTCCCGGCGTAAAATTCCATTTCCTGTGTCAAAGGATCAGGAATAATACGCATCACATAGCGATCGTAGTTCGGCGTTCCCTCCCAATAGCCCTCAAAGCGTTGCAATTTGATGTACTGGTCCGATTTCCATTCCTTAAAGGTAAAAGGACCAGAACCTACCGGCCTCTGATTGAAACTGCTCTGGCGTATCGTGAAGGTGGACGGTTCTTTGCCGGTCATCTTGGCTTCCGCTTTTAGGGTTTTTCTATCCAGAAGGTGCGCTGGCAATATACCCATCCCCCAGGTGCCCAATGCCGGTGAGTAAAGACGCTTGTAGGTGATCTTTATCGTTAGCGGATCGATGACGGTGAATATCTTGACCGGCTCGAAATCCGGGATGCGCGGCGAGCGGTTACGGGGATCGACAATGGCTTCATAAGTGAATTTTACATCTTCGGCATCAAGTTCATGGCCATCGTGGAAAAGGATACCGGGGCGCAGCTTAAAGACAATGACGGGGTTATGCTCTATGGCGGGCAGTAACTCGGATGCCAGATTCGCAAGCTGCTCATCAGGCAATTTAGACTGTGTTGATAAATATGACAGCGCTTTGAATGAAGAAAAATAACTTTCGCCAAGCAAACTCTCCAGACGTCCAAAAAGATGCTGGTCAACCCTGTTTAAGACCAATCTCAGGCGCGCGGGCGCGTCGATCCTGAGCTTAACCGGCATATTTTGGCCAGCTACGGATATAGTTTTCGTTACAACTGATTGTTTAGGGGGTAGCAGATCAATATTGGAGACATTGGCCAAGATCGGTTCTCCGGCTTTCTGTTTGGCGCGTAGCCATGCCAGTAGATTTTGCCCACTTACACCTTTACCAGTTGGGTCGGGCGCCGCATGGTTTAGATAGAAATAGGCGACCTCGGAAATGTTCCATTCACGAGCGATGCGGCCTCTGAACTGCAGGTTTTCGTCCCGGTCGATGAGACCCTCGAATACCATTGACGTAATTTGGCTGCTGGCGCTGTCGGCATTCAGGATTGGATTCAGCAGGCTGGCATCGCCGCTTGTGGCCGTAATGAACTGATTCAAGCGGTCCGGGTTGCCGCGCGTCTGCTCTTCATAGGTGGGCACCCAGAAATACGATTGCAGTAGAAAAAGGACGACAATAACGGGAACGATAATGAGGGCGCGTCGTGTGGTCATTTTGCTTAAAGGGTCGTGTGGATCGAAACGGGCGGCACCTCACGGGCGATGGGGTGCCCATCCGAACGGGGGTTGGGTTCGGACGGGCACTACCTTGAGGGTTCGACCTAATGGCCCTTGGCCGGTTATTTCTCCATCGGCGCAAGTTCCGGCGTAGCCGTCTGGGCGGCTTCTTCTGTAGCCGCTTCCTGCTGGGCGGCCAGGGCTTCTTCCGCTGCGCGTGCTTCTTCTTCGGCGCGGGCCTGGTTTGCAGCAAGTGTTTCAGTGAATAGCGCTTTCTTCTGTTCAATCAACTTGTGCAGGTTCTCGTCCGGGTTCAGGGCGGCGGCAGACGCCAGGTGATCCAGAGCGATTTCCAGGTCTTCGGCTGTTCCGCGGCTCGCCGCTACATTGGCTTTGTACAAGTAAATGGCAATTTCGATACCGTCGATGCGGGCATAGACAGCCTTGCGCAGATCCCGGGTATGGGCAAACTTAAGCGCCTTTTCCAGGTATTGCTTGATACCGTCGAAGTCCGGGAAACCGGGCGCCGCCAAAAGGGCATCGGCCTTATCGAGATAGTGGGCGTAGATCAGCGGGAATACAGCAGCTTTATCGTACGCGGGCTGGATCTCCGCCGGGGTTGGAACCCCGGGGAGGGTGACCAGCAGCCGGGAACCCAGCGGCGCGAATTTGCCCTGCCAGATTTCGATCGCACCCTCGGCGGGTTTGACATAGTACGTGCCGGCGTTGTTCATGGAGGCGCCGATAACCAGAAAAAAGAGCAGGAGGGCGATGCCGGCGGCACCGAACGTGAAGTACTGCCCCGTGCGGTCGACCGGTGGTGCAGGGGGTGCCGCGGACACGGCCGGTTCGGCGTAGGACACTTGGACTTTTTCAGCAGCCGTTTTTTCGGCGACAGCCTTTTCGGCGGCCGCTTTCTCGGTCGCGGCTTTTGCCTGGTCGGCCTGGGCGGCAGCGGCCTTGCGGCCGGCCTCCTGGATGGCGGCCGTATCGAAGCGGCGCCGCAGGACGGCCTTGATGCTTTCGATTTCCTTTTTATCCGTGCTGGCGATAAACGGCGGCGGGTCCGGAAACTTTACCTTTGCCCGGGAGGCCTTGACGATTTTTTCAGTTTTGGGCCAATCGAATTGCTGATGGAGCAGTGCTTTGCCGGTCAGTTTTTTAGCGGGTGCTTTTTTAGGTGCTGCTTTCTTGGCGGCAACGGTTTTGGCTACCGTCTTCTTGGCGGCTTTTTTCTTCGGTGCGGCCTTTTTCCGCGGTGCAGCTTTTTTCTTCGGCGCGGCCTTTTTCTTGGGAGCAGCCTTTTTTTTCGGTGCGGCTTTCTTGGGGGCAGCCTTCTTTTTTGCGGCTTTCTTCTTGGCGGTCTTTTTTGCGGCGGCCTTTTTAGCGGCGGCTTTCTTGGCCGGAGCCGACTTTTTGGCGGCACTTTTCTTTTTTGAGGTCGATTTAATCAGGCTCTTTTTTCCCATAAAAAACCCCTTTGAAAATGAATGAAATTGGAATATAGGCTGTAATTACATGCAAATAACTCACATATCGAATAAGGTATTATTTGTAAACACTTATTTGATTGACACCGGCCGGCGCCGAAAGGAAAATAGATCCTATGCCAACTGAGACGTTAAGCGCCAAAAAAGAAAAATTGACCGTCCGCCTGAAAGCACTGCAGTCAGTAGCGGTGGCTTTTTCCGGCGGTGTGGACAGCGCCTTTCTGGCCGTCATGGCCAGGCAGATTCTCGAAGACCGCATGATTGCTTTGAAAGCCGTCTCCCCGATACATTCCGGGCGGGAGCACCAGGCAGCGCTGCAGTTCGCCGAAACCTTCGACTTGCCGTTAAAAGTAATCTCCACCGATGAATTGGGTGTGCCCGGCTTTGTTGATAATCCTGCAGACCGCTGCTATCTGTGCAAACAGTACCTGATATCCCTGATGGCGGCCCAGGCTGAAAAATTGGGGTTTACCCATATTGCCCACGGTGCGAACCTGGATGACCTCGATGATTACCGCCCCGGCTTCAAAGCGGCCAAAGAACTCGACATCAAAGCCCCGCTTATAGACGCCGGTTTGACCAAAGCCGAGATCCGCCGCCTGTCGCGGGAAATGGGTCTGCCGACCTGGAACCGGCCGGCCATGGCCTGTCTGGCTTCCCGGGTACCGTATGGAATGCCTCTGACGAAAACTATCCTGGAAAAAATCGCCCAAGCCGAGAATCACCTGTATGACCTGGGCCTGGCCACATGCCGCGTTCGGCATCACGGAAACCTGGCCCGGATCGAGGTTGATCCGGCCGAGTTTTCCCGGCTGGTGTCCGGGCCAGCCCGGGAAGGCCTGGTTGCCGGGCTGAAAGCGTTGGGTTATGATCACATCTGCCTTGACCTGGAAGGTTATGTTCAGGGCAGTTTAAACCGGGCCCTGGAGCAACAGGAAAAGTGATAGCACCTGCCGAACGACCGGTCATCCTGGTGAGTGCCTGCCTGGTCGGCTGCCGGGCAAGGTACGATGACACGATTATCGAGGCCGTAGACGAACGGCTGGTGCGATGGGTTGCGGCCGGCTTGGTTTTGCCGTTTTGCCCGGAAACGGCCGGGGGTCTGACGGTTCCCAGGTCCCCGGCGGAAATTGCCGGCGGCGCGGGGCAGACCGTGTTGACCGGGAACGCGAGGGTGTATACGCGCGCGGGCCGCGATGTAACCACTGCGTTTGTGGATGGCGCCCGACTTGCCCTGGACGCCTGCCGGCATTTCAAACTGCATTTGGCCGTGCTGAAGGACGGTAGCCCTTCCTGCGGGACGACCCGCATTTATGACGGGCGTTTTAGAGGCTGCCAGGTTGCCGGACAGGGTGTCACCGCAGCCCTGTTGGCAACCCACGGTGTTGCCGTGTACAGCGAGGATAGCCTGGCGACGCTGAAAGTGCCGGTTTGAAAAGAAATTTGACAGGTTAAGTGTCTTCGGATACGCTCCAGTTTCAGCTTGGTAATATAGCTCCCCGGGAGGCATTGATGGCCAAAGAGGTACTGGAAGACCGCTCCGAACGCCGCGCCCATCCGCGATATGCCGTCAATATTGCGGTGAAGGTCAGCATCGGGACTGAAACCGTAGATGGCCTTTTGGTCGATATCAGTATCGAGGGGCTGCGCATCAGCCTTCCCAAGCTTATCAAACCATCCACCGACATGCTGGTGACTTTTTCCGCCGAAGACGAGGTTCATATTCTTTCCCACGCCGTCTGGACCCTGGAACAAAATTTAGCCGGCCTGCCGTCCTACCTGGTGGGGCTGAAGATTCATTCCGTGCGGGTCAACAACCATGACGTGCTGGGCCAGGCCGAACGCACCGCTTTTCTAGATAGACTGCTTCAGTAGAATATTCGGGGGACAGCTGAGCGGCAGATTGCCCGGCCGGCACCGCCCGCGAGCCTTCTTCTGCACGACGCTCTGGCTTGACAATAGAATTGAGAATCATTATGTTGTCGCCTGCTGAGTATATGCTCATAAGGAGGGGCCGTATGGCACGACCACAGAAGGATCGCATCGTTGCTTTTAACCCCAACGTCAGCTATTTCAAACCGCGCGGCATACCGCTGCTGGAATTGGACGAGGTCGGCTTGACGGTCGATGAACGCGAGGCTATCCGGCTGGCGGATTTACAGGGGCTGTCCCACGAGGAAGCCGGCCGGCAGATGGGCGTATCGCGCGCAACTTTCGGCCGCATTGTCCAGCGGGCTCGTTATGCGGTGGCCGATGCATTGATCAATGGCAAAGCCATTAATGTCGAGGGAGGCAATTACCGGCTGGCCGATCCTGACAAGCGGTTCGCATGCAGGGGCTGTGGTCACAACTGGGTGGCCCCTCCGGAGAAGGGCCGGCCGGAGGGCTGCCCGGAATGCGACGGTGACAGTTTTAAACGGATATCAACACAGGACTAATCTGAAAGGTAAGGGAGCTAGAAAACATGGTACAGATTCAAGACAACATGCCCAAGCAGCAGAACCCGCAAGAACAGCAAGCCGCCCGGGATGCGGCCGTGGGGCAGGCCCTGGGCAGAATTAAAAATAAGATACTTGTCATGAGCGGCAAAGGCGGTGTGGGGAAAACCAGTACCTCGGTCAACCTCTCCGTAGCCCTGGCCCAGAAAGGGTATCAGGTCGGCCTTATGGACGTCGATCTCCATGGGCCGGATGTACCGCGGATGCTGGGTCTGGACCAGATGCCGGATCTCAGTGACAACGGCAAGCTGGGCCCGGTTAAATACTCCGAAAACCTTTCGGTAATTTCCATTGAATCCCTTACGCCGGGTAAGGATGATGCCATTATCTGGCGGGGGCCGGTCAAGTATTCCGCGATCCAGCAGTTCATCGGGGATGTAGACTGGGGGGATCTTGATTTTCTGGTCATTGACGCTCCTCCCGGAACCGGGGATGAACCACTGACCGTGGCCCAGACTATTTCAGACGCCAAGGCCGTGATCGTGACCACCCCCCAGGAGATCTCCCTGGCGGATGTCCGCAAATCGATCAATTTCTGCAAAACCGTCGATATGGACATTTTCGGTATCGTGGAAAATATGAGTGGATTTTCCTGCCCACACCGTGGAGAGGTGATCGATCCTTTCGGGACCGGCGGGGGCGAGAAGACTGCCGCGGATGCCGGTCTGAATTTCCTGGGCCGGGTGCCCTTCGACCCAAGTGTGGTAGCGTGCGGCGATTCGGGTGAGGCCATCCAGGCCAAGCACACCGATTCTCCGGTGGCCAAGGCCTTTACCGCGGTGGCCGGGAAATTGTCGGAACTGGTTTAAGCGCCGCAGTCCAGCCTGCAGACACGCCGCCAATCTGAAATGCAACGCCAAACCGGCCGTCGGTAGACCCGACGGCCGGTTTTCTTTATGCCTGTGGATGGGGGTTCAGACTCGGTCTAATCATCCGGGTACATGCTATCGATCTGATCCTGGTACTGATCCATGACCACGTTTTTCTTCACCTTCAGGGTCGGGGTCAGCAGTCCGTTTTCGATCGTGAATTCCGGTCCCAGGGTGATCTTTTTGATGGTCTCGAAGGAAGCGAATTCCTTGTTTTTCGCCGCGACCTGGTCTTCGACGTGCTGGATGAGGCGCTCGTTGGCAATCAGATCTTCGATGCCGTTAAAGGCAATCCCTTGCTGCCTGGCCCAGTCCTGCACATTTTCAGTATCCACGGTCACGATGGCGGATAGAAATTTACGCTGGTCCCCGATAACGCAGACCTGGTTGACGAACTTGGAGGTGGCAATGACGCCTTCAATGGCGGACGGGGCAATATTCTTGCCGCCGGCCGTGATGATCAGGTCTTTCTTACGGCCGGTGATTCGCAGAAAGTTTTCATCGTCGATTTCACCCAGGTCCCCGGTTTTCTGCCAGCCATCGGCTGAAATGGTGGCCGCTGTCTCTTCCGGCATCTTATAGTAGGCCTGCATGACGTTGCGGCCGCGGAAAAGAACTTCACCATCCGCATCGATTTTCTGTTCGATGCCCGGCCCGGGCTGACCAACCCATCCAAACCGGTAGTTGTCAAAGCGGTTCAAATTGGTAAACGACGTATTTTCGGTCATGCCGATGCCTTCCAGTACCAGGATCCCGGCGGCGTGAAAAAATTTCGCAATGTCCGGGTTGATCGGCGCGGCGCCGCTGATGCACCAGCGCACCCGGCCGCCAAGAGCCGCCTGGACCTTGCTGAAAACCAGTTTCGTGGCCAGGGAATACTTGAGGTTCAGACCAAACGGAATCGGCTGACCATTCAATTTGCAGTCGCTGACCTGGTTGCCGACCTCGCAGGCCCAGTTGAAAATTTTTAAAGCGGCGCCTCCTTTGGCCTCGGCACCACTGAAAATCTTCGAGTAGATCTTTTCATAGATGCGGGGCACGCTGGCAAACCAGTGTGGGCGGGCGGCCGCGATATCTTCGACAATCGTTTCCATACTGCGGGTAAACGTGGTGGCCGCGCCGGCCAACAGGCTGGCATAGGTGCAGGTCCGGGCAAATACATGGGCCAGCGGCAGGAAGAGAAAGACTTCGTCACCTTCCATGATCGTCGTACTGCCCTCTACCGACTGGGCGGTAAAGGTGACATTGTCGTGGGTAAGCACCGCCCCTTTGGGTACGCCGGTGGTTCCCGAGGTGTACACGATGCCGGCGGTGTCTTGCGGGGTTACCGCGTCGACTCTTTGCTGGTAGTCCTCGTCGGAAATATCCCGGCCCAGGGCGAGGAAATCCTCGAAGTTGAGAACCCAGTCATCCCCGCGGGCATCGCCGTTGAAAAGAATGACTTTGCGTACATCGGGAATACTGTCCTTGATCTCGTTGAGCTTGGCCAATTGCGCATCGTTTTCCGCGAAAACCACGACGGCGTCGGAATGGTCAATGATATATTGGCAATCCTTGGCCAGATTGGACTGATAGATCCCCACCGTGACGGCCCCGATGCTGGTGATCCCCATGTCGCACAGCACCCACCGGTAGCAGCTGTAGCTGAGGATGTTGACCTTGTCGCCCTTTTCAACGCCCAGGGCCATGAGGCTTTTGGACACGCCTTTGACCTGGTCGTGGAACACGCCCCAACTGACAGCCTCCCTGACACCGGGTTCTACGAACCACCTGTAGGCTGGTTTGTCAAAGTGACGATCCACCGTCTCTTTGAGCATGTGATTGATGTTGCGGTAATCTGTAAATTGCATGCTTCCCCCTTTCCCCAATATGAAGCCTTGCTGGCGAGATGCTACTCTTAGAGCACCTCTGGTGGTGTCACGGCCGGTGCTGCCCTGGTTTAAGGTCTGTCTGTCGGAATATGAATTACCCATTGAAATCAAAGGCTATTGGAACCAGCCCCCGGCAGTCGGACAAGTTGACGTTTACGTTAATGGTGTAGTGCCATACCAGAGAAATGACCGGGTGTCTACCGTTTGATTTTTCCGGGCAGGATGAATTCGTAGCGTTTACGGGTAAAGCAGGTGGTCAGGGTGCGGTCGAGCTTGCGGAAAGCCAGAAAAATGGTCCAGATGAACTTGTCCTCCCGATAATAGCGCTCTACTTGGGCCGTGGTTACCTGCGGCTGTTCGGCCGGCAGGTACGCATTGACCATCCGGACCGCAGGACCGATCAAGTCCGGCCGCTGCTCCTTGATCAGGTTGGCCGCCAGATCGATCAGCACCTGGCGGGGATCGTAATACCGGTTCATGACGTCGGCGACGAAAAGCCACCGGATCAGCCAGCGCAAAAAGGAGGGGGCGGCCTGCAGGAGGAGCTCGGGATCGAGCTGCTCGACCCCGTGTTCCCGGATAAACGGCGTGCTGGTATCGATATAGTAAAGTTTCTCTCCAGCGCCGGCTGGTGTCAAGGCCCAGTTGGAGATCTGGCCGTCGATGGCCAGTTCCACCTCCGGCTGGAGGGAATCGCTGTAATTCCAAAATCCGGCCAGGGTCCCCATAATTTTTTTCAGCAGGATTTCGAACCCCGCTTCATCCAGATCCTGGATCAATCGATTGGCAATACGTTCGGCCGGTATTTGGGCCTGGGTGATATACAAAACGACCGGACGGCGGGGGAGGGCCACAATGTGGGTATCGCTGTCCGGCAGGTTCAGCCCGGCCTGCGTCAGCCGGCGGCAGTAGGTGTGATACATGGCGGCGTACTTTTCAGCTTCCGGGATCGATTCGAACAGCGGCATTCTTTTATAGGCCCGGTCGGCATCATCGGCGATCTGGAAAATGGCCGAGATTTCGCCGAATCCAATGAGGCGGGCCGGGATTTTCGACTGGTTCAGTCGTTGCGGGTCCAGGCCCGCTTCGAAATGTTCCAAAAGGTCGCTATCAATATCCATTTTTCCTCACACTTGCAGATAGCAGGGGACAATTATCGGGCTTGGAATAACTATATTTGAACAGGACCATTGAATAGGGTTCCAGGGGGCAAGGCAAATACCGCTTACACCGAAGTTCCAACTCCCTGAGAACCAGGTTTTAACCCCGGTTTTGCAATAGACAGTAATGCATGGCCTGACCTGATCGATAGATACCCCTTCGGCACATCCCCTCGGCCCCTAAAAAAAACGTTGTACGTCCTCCAGGGCGCGGTCCAGGCGATCGATAACCCAGTCAACCTGCTCGAGATCGATCACCAGCGGCGGCAACAATTGGGCCACGGATTTGTCGTTGTTGGCGTACACGACCAGAAGATCATGTTTATAGGCCGCCAGGGACAGCAGCGGACCACAGTCGGTGGTTTTCATTTTCAGGCCCATAAACAGGCCCAATTGACGTAGGTTTTCAAGGATATCATGTTTGGCCGTTAAGCCGGCAATGCCGGCTTGGAAGCGATCTGCCAGTTGATTGACATGTTCGAGAAATGCCGGTGCAGCCGATATATCCAGCACCTTCAGGGCAACCGCACAGCCGGGTTCGGCCCCACCGAAAGTGGAAACATGGATATGGGGATCGGCGTGGAATACTGCTTCCAATGGGGTGCGCAGCACGGTGGCTGTGATGGGGTAGATCCCGCCGGACAGCCCCTTGCCAAGAATCACCATGTCGGGCAGGATGTCAAAATGTTCGAATCCCCAGAGTTTGCCGGTTCTGCCCAGCCCGGTTTGAACCTCATCCATGATCAACAGCGCACCACAGCGGTCACACAGTTCCCGGACCCCTGCGAGATACCCGTCCGGAGGCAGGGGCATGCCCAAGGTGGCCGGGACAGTTTCCAGGATGACCGCAGCTGTCTCCGGTCCCAGGGCTTGTTCAAGGGCCGCAGCATCGCCAAAGGGAACCTGGGCGAATCCCGGGGGCTGGGGGCCGAACGGTACCCTGTATTTTTCGTCGCCGGCAGCCATGGCCAGTCCGGTATGCCCGTGGTAACCGCCCCGAGCGGACAGTATTGACGAACGGCCGGTGTAAGCCCGCGCCACTTTGAAGGCCAGATCAACCGCCTCCCCGCCGCCGACGCCGAACACGGTATAATCGAGGTCGCCAGGCATGAGCTCGGCCAGGCGGGCCCCCAGGCGGGCGCGGTTGTGACTGATGAGATGGCCGTTGCCGATATCGGTTTCCAGCAGGGCATCTGTCAGGGCGGCGATGATATCCGGGTTGCGGTGGCCCAGATTAAACGTGCCGCCGTTGGTGTGGAGATTGAAAATCCGCTTTTTACCATCTACATCCCAGACGAATGGGCCTTCCCGCCTGCCGAGTACTAGCGGCATGTCGACGTCTTCCCAGAAATCGGCTTTGGCCGAGTTTACGTGCCGGCGGAATTGATCGATGACGCGCTGTTTTTCTGAAGAATAGGATGAGGACATGGGTCCGGCCATCACCTCATTTGCATGGGTTTTTCGATGGTTACCTGAATGTGGCCAGCGGTAACATTCAGGGTGAATTCGTCAAAGTTCAGCGTGGTCCAGACACGTGCCTGGCGGTCCCCTTCTTTTTCGAGGGTGAAGGTCCGAAATTCAACCGGCCCCATGCGATCCGTACTCAGTTCGATCCGCTCTTTGTAAAAAGCGATCAGGCAGGTTGCGGCCTCCTCTGCAAGGTTCTGCAGGGTAACTTTCAAATAGCGGGTCGCTTTGTGATCAATGGTACCGACATACTCTTCGCCGGCCAGCAGATTGACCTGCACCGGCTCAGAATCTGCCCGGGCCAGGGCCGGGCAAAGGCTGATAGTTAGGACCAGGGCAACGATGAACGTCTGGTTAACCCGTTTGATCATATGTTTCTCCGGAGGTCTGTTTATTCAGCTGGTCGATCAAGGCCGCAACCGTCAAAAAGCGGACACCGATGTTTTGCAGTTCGCTGATCCCGCGTTCATAAAGGCCCGAGAGGGCGTCGCGCGCCACAATGATGCGATAGTCCCGCTCGCTGGCTTCGTAGATGGAGGTGCGCGGACAGTTGGAAAAGTTACAACCGGCAAAGACTATCGTGTTTACCCCACAAGCCTGCAAATGCTTATTGAGAGGGGTATTGTAAAAAGCGCCCCAGCGGGGCTTATAGATAACCACTTCATTGGCGATCAGCGTCTGGATTTTCCCGGACAGCAGCCCGGCGCAATCCAGCGGCGCAGACTCTGCGGGCAGCAGGTCGTCGGCTATCTGGCAATCGGCAGTATTTTCCAGGATTAGCTCGGCTCCGCATTCGACTGCGGACCGGCGGCAGAGATCCACGTTCCGGCCATCGGGCTGGTAAATGCGGACAATGTGAACAATGGGCTTGCCGGCCTGGCGGAAGGCCGCGGCCAAGCGGCCCATGGCGGGCAGGGCAGCGGCGGTTCCCGGAATTTCCATTGGGCGACCATCCAGGGTCGCGGCCTGGGTGTCGATGATTACCGGGGCGACCGAAGCATAATCCGGGCGGGTATAGTCGTACGTTTCAGGCATCGGCGGTTTCCCGGTGGCCGTTGAGATGTTTCAGTCCATTTTTAAGATCTGCAATCAAATCCCGAGCATCTTCCATACCGATATTCACCCGGAATACCGTCCGCGCTTTGTATTTGGACGCAGCGGTCCGTCTGTATTGGCCCACGGTCATCAGGCTTTTATAGCCACCCCAGCTGAATCCGAGTCCGAAGAGTTCCAGCGCGTCAATAAAAGCGGCCACCGCTTGATCAGGGTATTCCTGCTTGAACACGAAACCGAAGAGCCCGGTTGAGCCGGTGAAATCCCGCTTCCACAACTGGTGTTGCGGGTGTCCGGGCAGGGCCGGGTGGAGAACGGCCTCCACGATATCCAGTCCGGCCAGCCAGGCCGCCACTTCCCGGGCCGCGGCCTCGTGGTGCCTGAGCCTGAGGGCCAGGGTTTTCAGGCCACGCAGGGCGAGATAGCAATCATCCGGAGAAGCGTACAGCTCCATGGTCCAGCAAAATCTCTTGAAGGTGTCCACGCGGTCCGCCTGGACAGTCACGGTACCCAGGAGAACGTCCGAGTGCCCGGATATATACTTGGTGACCGACTGGATGATAACGTCCACCCCCAGGTCAAACGGCTTCAAGTACAGCGGTGTTGCCCAGGTATTATCCATGATCGTGATAATGTCATTTTCTCGGGCAAGGGCGGTAATGGCGGGAATATCCTGAATCTCGAAGGTGTTTGATCCCGGCGATTCCAGGAAAATCAAACGCGTTTCCGGCTTGATGTAATCTTGTACATCGGCACTGACCGCCGACGGCAGGTATTCGGTTCGGACGCCGAATTTAGCCAGGGTCTGATCACAAAAACGCCGGGTCGGTCCGTACACGTTGTCCACAACCAAAATGTGATCACCGCTGCGGGTAAATGCCATCAGCGCAGTAGTGATAGCGTTGATCCCGGATTGAAAGGCTTTGGTGTACGCGCCGCCCTCCAGGGCAGTCATGGCTCCTTCAAAAGCACGTTGGACCGGGAGGCCGGCGGTGCCGTAGCTGACGCCGCGGTATTCGCCCCGGGCAGCGGCCTGCAGGTCGGTGTAGCTTTCGAAAAGCACCGTGGACGCGTGGTGTACGGGCGGGTTGATGGTTTTAACCGTGACCCCGTTTTGGTCAAGGGTGTGGGAGCCGCTGTTTACCAGTGTTGTGTGGATACCTTTGTTTGGCATGGTATATCTTTGCGGATGCGTTCCATTTTTTGTGGGGCCAGAATAAAACAGTGTGAAACTATCATTTGCCGCGTCGTACGGCAAGTTCAAACTGGACTCTGCACTTTCGGCGGTCTTTCTCCACGACACCCTGACCGCCCGTGAAGCCGGCCAATCTGTCTGCTGATTATCAAAACCCGTCGTCCAGTCGGTTTGTTGCGTTGCGGGGTTTTGAGGATGCATCAGCGAAGTATGCCGGAACGGGAGAGGCTGTTATTGCTTTTTTCATGGGCTTGAAGTAGAGATGACCAGCCGAGAGGGCCATCCGGTAGAACATGGCCAGATCGGTATGAAGACAGAAAAACAATTGATATCAATAAGTTGTTGACAGAAAAGGAACTATGTCACCGTCCGAGGAGAACCCCTGCATTTTAGTCGGGGCTCAGAGCAATGATCATTCCGCCCACCTGGCCGGTGTCTCTTCCCGGCAGTTTTTTACAGACGCTTATACCTTTACAAAAGTGCAACTGCTCGTTACCGAGTACTATCGATTCGATGTGCCCAGTAATTTCTGGGATGTCTACAACGTGGAAGCCGAGGCAATGGGGCAAACGCTGGTCTATCCACCGGAAGGGATCCCGGATGTCGACCGGACAAAGCCTTTGATCGCGGAACCCGCGGATCTGGACCGGATAGCCCCGCCTGACCCTTATACCGCGGGCCGGCTGCCCTGGATTCATCAGGTCAATAAACTCTATCTCGAAATGACCGGTAAACTTGAAAGGGTCTATTTCACTTCTCCGTTTAGCCTGGCAGCCAATATCAGGGGGTATGAAAACCTCGTCAGCGACATGTATGCGCGCCCCGGTTTCGCTCATCAGCTTTTCAAATTTTTATGTGATGAAGTCCTCTTGCCGCACATTGAGGCGCTACGCACTGCAATCGCGGTGCCTGACCTTTTCATGGATGGACGGGATGCCTGGGCATCGCCGCCAATGATCACACTCGACATGATGGATGAATACGTTGTCGCCTACACCCAGCGCCTGCGTTCCAGGCTGGGAGACCAGGTGATAACGCGTGGAAATTGGGGGGATGCTAAAAGCCGTGATCCGGAACGGTTTTTTGCACAGAAGCTCCAGTGCAGCCCGGGGGTCCTGAGCGTGCTTGATCCCGACTTGTATGAAGTCGGCCCGGACCGAGTGAAAGCGTTTGCTGAAAAAAATGACGTCGCGGTCGCAGCCGGGGTCGATGCGACATTATTGAAAGATAGGCCGGTTGAAGCCATAGTTGAGCGAATCAAATTCTATATCGACCGGTTGGCACGCGATGAACGTTGCATGGTTCATCTCAACCAGATACCCGCCGATACCCCGACTGAGCATATTCATGCTGCCGTGGCGGCCTGCCATACCTTCGGGCAACTGCCCATCGCCGCGAATCTGGATGATGTCCCCTTTAACCTTCCGCGCAGAGAGAGTTTTTCTGAATTCCTGCAGGCAAAAGGGGAAACGATCGAGATGTAGTCCCAGGTGCTGCCTACCCGACCTATCAGTAGTCTGCGCCTATTAGAAAATATGATTACGCGCCCGTGAGTCCCGCAATTAGCAATGTTTGTGAGCATCGATATTAGGGGAAGAGAATCCCAGCTTGCTTTGCGAGCATCCGTACCCATAGTAGAGATTAGAGCAATCTTCGTATATCGTCTTCAAAACGAATGCCGGATGACAACCAGATAATCGCGATTCAGCAAATTTTTATGCCGGTATTTGCTACTACAGCCGATGTCGATAACTACGGGCAGTGCCAGGCCGTTTGCTGAAAAGGGTGCAGACTACCTAAAACTTGCGTTGATAAAACGACAGGTTGGTGTTTTAATAGCACATCAACAAGTCACTCCGCGGATCTATGGTTGCAGATATGTCACCCAATCATCATCACCACCATGACCATGAAGTAAAAAACTACGATCGGGCATTTGCCGTCGGCATTTTCCTGAATGTCGTCTTCGTGGCTGTGGAAGCCGGATACGGGTTTGTTGCCGGGTCGCTGGCGCTGCTGGCCGATGCCGGTCACAACCTGAGCGATGTGCTGAGTCTGGTGCTGGCGTGGGGTGCCAGCGTGCTGGCCCGACGCTCCGAGACCCGGCGAAGAACGTATGGCTTTCGCAAGATCACCGTCATGGCCTCCCTGATCAGCGCTATCACCCTATTGGTGGCGTTGGGCGGGATCGCCTGGGAAGCGATCAAAAGAATGGCAATGCCCCAACCGGTTGAAGGGGGCGTCGTCATCACCGTTGCGGCCATCGGGGTGTTTATCAACACCCTCACCGCGCTCATGTTTCTTTCCGGGCAGAAACATGACCTGAACATAAAGGGTGCCTTTCTGCACATGGCTGCCGATGCCGCCGTGTCACTCGGGGTGGTTCTGGCCGGCCTGGTGATCATGCAGACCGGCTGGTTTATCGTGGATCCGGTCATCAGTATCGCCATCGCGCTGATCATATTTGTGGGGACCTTCGGGCTCCTCCGCGATTCGTTCAACCTCTCCATCGATGCGGTCCCCCGGCACATGGACATTGAGAGTATCGGGGCCTACTTTGCGAGCCTCGCAACCGTCTGCAGCTTTCACGACCTGCACGTGTGGGCTTTGAGTACAACCGAGACAGCCCTTTCCGTCCATATCGTTGTGAACCAGGATACGATTCGAAACGATTTTCTGGAAGATATCCAGGCGCATCTGCATGACCAATGCGGCATCGAACATGCCACCATCCAGGTAGAGGGGTTGTCAGACACCCAGATGTCTCACGATCCGCAATGTGCGCGGGATGACCACCATACCCCGGGAGAACGAGATGGTATATGAATCCAAAGATGTGCTGTTTGCCCTGGGCCTAACCGTTTTCGCCGGTCTATCCACCGGTATCGGCAGCGCCTTGGCCTTTTTTGCGAAGAGTACGAATACCCGTTTTCTGACGGCCTCCCTGGGTTTTTCAGCCGGGGTGATGATCTATGTCTCCATGGTCGAGATTTTTGTAAAAGCACGAGATGCCTTGTCGGCGGCCGCCGGTCCCTCGCTGGGGTATTTGTATACCACGCTGGCTTTTTTCAGCGGTACCCTGCTGATCGCCTTGATCGACAAACTGGTTCCTTCTTTTGAAAACCCCCACGAGATCAAGGGAGTCGAAGAGATGTCGAGTGCTGCCGCCGAAGAGGCGCGGCGGCAAAACCTGCACCGCATGGGTATGTTTTCGGCCCTGGCGATTGCCATTCACAATTTCCCGGAGGGATTGGCCACGTTCGTCGGCGGGTTGCAGGACCCGGCCCTGGGAATGAGTATTGCAGTGGCCATTGCCATTCACAACATCCCGGAAGGGATCGCGGTGTCCGTACCGCTCTACTATGCCACCGGCAGCCGGAAAAAGGCCTTTGGGCTGTCTTTTCTCTCAGGGTTGTCGGAACCGGTCGGTGCCCTGGTTGGTTATTTTCTACTGTTCAAGTATTTCAACGATTTTGTTTTCGGGCTTTTGTTTGCGTCCGTAGCCGGTATTATGGTCTTTATCTCCCTGGATGAACTCTTGCCGACGGCTGAAAAATATGGTGAACATCACGTGGCCATGTACGGGGTCGTTGCCGGTATGGCAGTGATGGCCATCAGCTTGGTGCTGTTTGTTTAGAGGCGGCTTCTAAGCCTCCCCTCGAACTCAATCCCTGTGTTGGGCGTACAGTTCAAATCCTCGAAATACTGGAAGTATTTACCACGCAAGGCATTGGCTTCGCTGGCACCTGCGGTTTGAACTACACGCCCGCCTTGACCTTGAGCCCGATTGAAGGTTTTGAAACTGCCTCTATTTATTGCGTACCACCAAGACCGCTGCATTGGCCGACTTTCCTTACCTGACTGTTAATACTCAATAAAAACAACCTTTGGCAACCATGAGAATGGTTGACAAATTATCGGATTAAATAGTAACAATAGCGGTTGCGGTTTTATGAGATTGGGCGCCTTCGCTGATATTTGGATGGAAAATTCCAAGGAGAACCTGATGGCTACCCTGCGTACGCATGCCCACAGCTGTATGGTGGCTTTGCCCCTGATAATCATAACCCTGGTCCTGGCCAAACCGGGAGCGATGGCCCAGTCAGCGGGGGTTTCAGATACGGAAATACGGATCGGGCAATCATGCGCGCTTACCGGGCAGGCCCAGTTGCTGGGCAAAGGTATGCGGGACGGGGCCCGGGTCTATTTCCGGCAGGTCAATGCCGCCGGCGGGATCAATGGACGCAAAATCCGCTTGATCACGATGGATGACGGGCATGCGTCCAATGCCAGTATCGTCAACACCAAAAGGCTCATCGAAGACGAAAACGTTTTTTTACTGTTTGGCTATGTCGGTGCGGCCCCCTCCAAGGCCGCGCTTGAGATCGCCCAGGAAAACAGCGTGCCCTTTTTCGGGTCTATGAGTGGGGCCGCCTTTCTACGTGAACCCGTAAACCGTTATATGTTCAATCTGCGGGCCAGCGATGCCCGTGAAATCGAAGCGTTGATCCAAAAACTCGTTCAAGAGCGGGGGGCCGGCAAGTTTGCCGCCTTTTATGCAGACAACCCTGTGGGTCAGGCCGGTTTGAAAATTATTCGCGCGGCTTTGCAGCGGCAGGGCCAGGAACTCGTCAGCACCGTCAACTATGCCTCCAACACACTGGCGGTAGAACCCGCCGGTCAGGAACTGCTGGCCGTGCAGCCGGATACGGTGCTGTTGATAGGGGCAGCCGCGCCCTGTGCCAAGTTGATCATTATGATGCGCAACTGGGGCAGCGATGCCGTGTTTGCCGCAACGTCTTCGGTCGGGTCCGAGGCGTTGGGGATACAATTAGCCAATAAGGGACTGGGGGTCACCATCAGCCAGGTCGTTCCTTTTCCCTATGACCGGCGGGTACCGCTGGTGGCTGAATACCAAACGCTAACCGGAGAGTTTGGGGAGGAGACCGAGACCGGGTTTGTGGGTCTGGAGGGATTCATGGCCGCCAAAGCCCTCTGTACCATTTTAAAAAGCATGGGAAACCCCATTACCCGCGACGGCTTTATCACGGCGGCTGAAAGCCAGAGAGAAACTGACCTGGGCGGTATAAAAATCACTTTCCGCCCGGATAATCATCAGGGTGTAAACGATGTGTTTTTTACCCAGGTGGTTCCCGGGGGGTTCATCAAACCGATTGCCAACTTTAGCGACCTTTACAATTAGAAGAGATACCAGCCATGAAAAAAGACATTTCAAAAAAGTTGTTCGAACAGGCCACCGCACTGATACCGGGGGGCGTCAACAGCCCGGTCCGGGCCTGCCGTTCGGTGGGGACCGATCCTCTGTTTATAGATAGGGCTGATGGAGCCTACATATTTGATGCGGATGCAAACCGGTTTATCGACTATATCGGGTCCTGGGGTCCCATGATCCTGGGGCATCGGCCGCCGGCCGTATTGAACGCGGTGGCCGATGTCCTGGCACGGGGCACCAGTTTTGGGGCGCCGACCGACCTGGAAATTGAGTTGGCCCGCCTGGTCTGTGCAGCCGTGCCGTCCATCGAAGTGGTCCGCATGGTGAATTCCGGGACGGAGGCGACCATGAGCGCCATCCGGCTGGCCCGCGGGGTGACCGGCCGCGATCTGGTGATCAAGTTTGACGGCTGTTATCATGGCCATGCTGACACCCTGCTGGTAGCAGCCGGATCGGGCGTGGCAACCCTGGGTATCCCGGGCAGCCCGGGCGTGCCGGAGTCTGTGGCAGCCGGAACGCTTTCCCTGCCGTTCAACGGCATCGAAGCCGTTCAGGCCGTTTTTAAAGAAAAAGGAGACCGGATTGCCTGTGTCATCGTGGAGCCTGTCGCCGGTAACATGGGACTGGTGCGTCCGGCAGAGGGCTTTTTAGAGACCCTGCGCGAGTTGACATCCACAGCGGGTAGTCTGCTTATCTTTGATGAGGTGATGACCGGCTTCCGGGTAGCTTTCGGCGGGGCTCAATCCCTGTATGGTATTACCCCGGATCTGACCTGTCTGGCCAAGGTTATCGGCGGAGGCCTGCCGGTGGGTGCTTATGGTGGGAAACGGGAGATCATGGAGCAGATCGCACCCCAGGGCCCCGTTTACCAGGCTGGTACCCTTTCCGGAAACCCCCTGGCCATGGCCGCCGGGATCGCCACCCTCAACGAATTGAAGGCCCCGGGATTTTATGAAGCGCTGGACACCACAACCGCCACGCTGGTGGAAGGCCTGACCAAGGCAGCGGCGGATGCCGGTATCCCGGTGCAAATTGACCGGGAAGGCTCCATGCTGGGCATGTACTTTACGGACCAGCCGGTCAAAGATTTTGAGGATGCCAAAACCAGCGACCTGGAACGGTTCACCGCGTATTACAAGGGGATGCTGGAACGGGGCATCTATCTGGCGCCCTCCCAGTTCGAGGCGGCTTTCGTTTCAGCCGCCCACAGCGCAGCGGACATAGAGACAACTGTAAATGCAGCCGCCGAGGTCATGCGAGCCCTGTAGCGATAGAAAAAAGTATGCTTGTTCTAAACCAGGTAGTGACAGGCGCGGACTGTGTCAAGCAGTCCGCGTCTTTTTTTTATCCATGTTACTGAAAACCAAAGGTCGTATTATGCAGTGTCGATGCTGGGTGGGCGATTGTGAGTTTTCGTTGATATCACAAGACCTTACATCGGCCCGATATGGCGGTAGCTCCGGGCTTAAAGCACGGCAGCTTTTATCGTGGCTTGAAGGCCTTGTCAGCCACCCCGTGTTTTACAACCCTTATTTCGCCACATATCTGAAATTGAATATTTAGATTATCGCCTAATACCCTTTGATCGTATCGGAAAAGGTCTTATGCCCATGACGAAATTCGTCGATTCTTTTCTGTATATAAAAAGTCCTATCATCATTAACATGATTTCTTGGCGATCCAGATTGTATGCACGGGACCTTTTTTCCGTGTTCTGCCCCGAACTTTCTTTTCGATCACATGAAATGACGACTGCTTCAGTTTCTTTTTGAAGCCTGCGTCTGGCGACGCTGACCAGACTGCCACCACACCACCTGGTCGCAACGCACGGTGTATCATGGAAAGTCCTGACAGACTGTACAGCGTAGCATTATCATCCTGAGTAAAACTGTCCGGACCATTGTCTATATCAAGAAGAATGGCATCAAAGGTAGATTTTTCGGGCATGATAACATTCACCACATCGTCAACACGCACCGTGACTCGGGAATCCTCAAGGGGATAATCGGCTAGCGTTCCCAATACACCCCGGTTCCATTCAACCACTGCCGGAACAAGCTCAACAAGAAGCACATCCGCATCGTCATGAAGTGATCGCAGCGTGGCTGAAAGTGTGTACCCCATACCAAGCCCCCCAATCAGGACACAGGCGTTTTTCCGATCGGCAATCTCACCACAGGACAACTCGGCCAACATTTTTTCAGAACCGGACATTCTGCTGTTCATCAACTCCAGTCCGTTCACGCGGATGGAATATTCCGCATCCCGCTGATAGAGTTCTAGCACACTTTTTGTGTCAGGGGTTTTGTTGCTGCTCAACAGTTTCCATGGAATCATACATATCCTCAAACGCCAAAGGCTGGCACAGGTTCCTACTACGTGGCAATGTTGATGATTTTTTTGGAGTAACCAAATCGTAAATTTGGGCCAAAATATTACACGTTCTTCTTTTGTCACGTATGAACGTGATTATGGAGGTTTCTATTGAAGCACACTAATTTGGAGATAATAAGCGGTGGCTGGAGACATGACGCTACTATCTTAAGAATTTCGGACTTGTCAAAAGTGGTGTTTTCTTGCCAAATAACATATCAGGCAGGGCTTCAATGCTTTGGAATTTAGAAAATATCTCAACTAGTGCCCCTTTATTTCAACAACCTGACCGGTGCCCATTTTGATATAATTGCTTCCGAAAGTCTGTTTAAATGATTCAAGGTTACCGCTACAATGTGACGGTCCGCACTTTTTAACTCCCAAAGATTTTACTTCCGAAACAATTTCTTGTTGAAATCCAAGAGGATGCTCCACCAAATGAAACCCGCCCATGACCAGGTAAACCTCCTTTTCCAGAATTTCTTTTGCTGTTTTGATAATATTTGTTATGCCCGGGTGCGCACAGCCCGCAATTACCACCAAACCATATTTACTATCCAAGATAAGCGATTGTTCCTTTATATCGCCGCCTAATTCACCAGTAGAGTAGCAATTTTCAGATATTTGCGTTGACGCTTTTACGAAAACCACCTGACTGCCAGTTTCTATTGCTTTTCTGGCGTCATAAGTATCTTTAAAAGATTGCGGTAAATATACTGTCAACGTGTCCGCGATATCTAATACCTTCAGAAGACTGCCGGTATGATCGAAATGGTTGTGAGAAATGACGACAATGGTGACTCGCTTTAAATCTTTGTTTAATGCTTTAGCGTTGTTTATTAAAATATCGGGTTCGCTACCCGTATCGAAAAGTATCATTTTGGAATTAATTTCGACCAAGCAGGCAAATCCAAAACCCACCTGTGTGTTTGGCGCGTGCTTATAATTATCGTATAATAAAGTTATCCTAATATTTTCATCCCCAGACTTTTGGCTCGCTGCTGATATTTGCAAAAAGGCAGTATGGGAAAAAATGAAAATAAGGAGCACATAGAGGGCTGTTTTGAGTATTTTCATATTCATTACCTCTAATAGGTCGATTCGGAGTAAAAAATTGCTTTTTGGAGATAACTTGCCAGAGGACCAACATATCCCTCTTATCAAAAACTTGTGATATTTACAATTTTATGGGGTCTGGTAGGGTTTTGATATGATGAGAATATCTGGACAGCGGAAGATTGCCAACTAGACGTAACGAGATGACGATTTGACCTGAGATTCGCAATAGGTCATCATCTGTCTGATTTTTCTACTTAATGTAGAAAGGAGGCAGAGA